>PACT01000011.1 GCA_002700285.1 Crocinitomicaceae bacterium
AATATCAAATAAATAGGAATTGCATTTTTTATGTAATATATTAGCGCCGTTAATTGCTTAACTATTGAATCTTAAACCAAACTGTTTTCAAATGCGTAGACTTTTATCCTTTTTTTCTTTGTCGCTTTGTCTGTTATTTACAGCGCAAGCACAATTTCTTTCTCCAGGCGTTTTCGATACTGCACCCGATGGTTACTGGGTTGGTATAGAGGAATTTGTGTCTCATGCAGATGGTGGGGACCTCTATGGTGAATTAGATGGTTTAACAACCTACAGAGTCTATCTTCATTGCTTAAATTCAGGGGATTATTTATCTTCTGTTTCAGGTTCTGTATTGAATCCGCTTGAGCTTACGACAACAAC
The DNA here is from genome assembly GCA_002700285.1 of Crocinitomicaceae bacterium. Taxonomy (GTDB): domain Bacteria; phylum Bacteroidota; class Bacteroidia; order Flavobacteriales_D; family Sanyastnellaceae; genus UBA974. The sequence continues at coordinate 364 of PACT01000011.1, forward strand.
ATCGTGGTATCAAAATGATACTGGAAGTCAATTCGGTTCAATGATCAACCCCGCTTTTTTCCAATTTGTTCCAACAATGGAATATGACAGTTGGTTGACCATTGGTGCAGAAAACAGCACAGAAGGGATAGTACTCAGCCAAGCGGTAGGTGATTTTGATCCTTTTGTAATTTTCGAAGCGGGAAACAGCATCCTTATTGACGACCCTACCGGTTCTGCTTGGTTCGTTCCATTTCCTGGGGCTGGGTCTTCAGATTTACCTTCTTTTGCAGGTGATGATCTTAAAATTCTACTTGCACAGTTAACAACAGATGGTGATGTTTCAGGCCAAATGCAATTTCAGGTATTTATGAACTCAGATCAAAGTCAAGAGTGGCGTGATCTTCTTCCTATTTTATCTAGCAATCCCAATGGATGTACCGATGCTACGGCCTGTAATTACAATCCAGAAGCAACAATTAATGATGGGTCTTGTGAAGGCATCCCTGACGGAGATTGTGATTGCGACGGAAACGTAATCGATGAGTGTGGGACATGTGGCGGGTCAGGTATCTCAGAGGGCGACTGTGATTGCGACGGAAACGTATTAGACGCGTGTGGTGTTTGTGGCGGATCGGGTATCCCAGAAGGAGACTGTGACTGCGACGGAAACGTATTAGACGAGTGTGGGTCATGTGGTGGATCAGGTATCCCTGAGGGCGACTGTGACTGTGACGGAAACGTATTAGACGAGTGTGGCACATGTGGCGGTTCAGGTATCTCAGAGGGAGATTGTGACTGCGACGGAAACGTATTAGACGCCCTTGGCGTTTGTGGTGGAGATTGTTCTGCTGACGCTGACGGAAATGGAACTTGTGATGATGCTGAAATAAGTGGTTGTACAGATGCTATTGCATGTAACTACGATGGCTTAGCGACTCAAGATGATGGTTCTTGTGATTATTGTTCTTGTTTGCGTGCGCCTGTAGCTTACACGCTCACAGTTGAAGCGAGCACACCTGCTGTTGCACCAGGAACGACTTATCGTTTCTATGTTGACATGACTGATGCTACCGATCGTTTTAGTGCAATCTTCGGGAACAATGACTTTCCTTTATCAATCAATACACCTGATGGTGCTTTTAATTCGTTTGGAAATTCGAGTTGGAGTGCTTCAGGTATAAACCCTGCTTTCCTTGCCTTCTTCCCAGATATGGCAGATGACACCTATGCGACGATTGGTTTAGATGGTCCAGCTGTTGCCCCTGCAGCAGATCCTTCTCTTGTGGAGGATGCAGGTCAACCTATCACACCTTTCTTTACTACAAATGGCGCGACTTCATTGTTGTCAAACACATTAACTGGATCTTCTTACTACGTTCTTAACACTGCATCTAACGGATTGCCTGATGCGGATCTGCGCGTTCTTGTTCTTCAGGTCACAACGACTGGTTCGATAAGCGGAGTTCTTAATTACCAAGTCTTCCCATTGGGATTAGGTGCTGATCAAGTTCAGATCAGTATGCCATTTAATGGCGTTGGAACATATAACGGAGATGGATTCGGTACCGCATGTGGTTGTACAGATGCTACGGCATGTAACTACGACGAGACAGCGATGTACGACGATGGTTCTTGTGCAGTAAATGACGCGTGTGGTGTTTGTGGCGGATCAGGTATCCCAGAGGGAGACTGTGACTGCGACGGAAACGTATTAGACGAGTGTGGTGTTTGTGGCGGATCAGGTATCCCAGAGGGAAACTGTGACTGCGACGGAACCGCAATTGACGAGTGCGGCATTTGTGGCGGTGATAATTCTTCTTGTTCAGGATGTACAATATCTCTTGCGTGTAACTATGATGCAGATGCACTAGTTACCGATAATTCATTATGTGATTTTGATTCATGTGCAGGTTGTACTGATTCTAGCGCTTGTAACTATGATGAGAATGCAACTTTTGATGATGGAACAAATTGCATATTTGCGGTAGAATTCCTTGACTGTGACGGTAATTGTTTAACGGATGTGGATTCTGACGGATTGTGCGACGAGGTAGACGATTGTATAGGGGAATTAGATGAGTGTGGCGTGTGTAATGGACCAGGCGCAGTATACGAGTGTGGATGTGCTGATATCCCCTCAGATGATTGTGATTGTGACGGTAATGTCCTTGACGCGTGTGGTGTTTGTGGTGGCCCTGGAGCTGTTTATGATTGTGGCTGCTCTGATATCCCAGAAGGAGATTGCGATTGTAGTGGAAGCCAACTTGACGCCATAGGTGTTTGTGGTGGAGATTGTAACGCAGATGACAATTTAAATGGTGTCTGTGACGATTCTGAGATCTTTGGATGTACGGATGTTACGGCTTGTAACTATGATGAAACAGCGACCCTTAATGATGACAGCTGTACATATCCTGAGTCAGGATATAATTGTGATGGAATCTTAACTGATTGTGAAGGGTGCCAACCTGTATTCACAACTGATATTTCAGATTACAGTGTGCAGTGTGAGGAAGATCTCCCAGGAGAATGTGATCCAACTGTTGAAGCGATCAATCCTTGTACAGGGGAAAACGTCGAAGTATTTTGTCAATATAACCAAGCAATAGCGAGTACCATTACGAACAACGTTGAGACCGCTTACGGGCCTGGTGTTGATGGGGCTTTCCGTATTTATGGACTAAGTTCGATGTACGGTGTTTCAGCAAGTGACTATTTTGTTGAAGTAGAACCCCTTGTACTTGTTCGTTACCCAGCAACGGGTACGGCCCGCTTAACAGGTGAAATTGCGTGTATGGCTGATGCAGATCAAACCTTTGCCGTTGATGTTTTCTTTGAAAATCAACAAAACGCAATTCCTTGGTTAGCTGAGTCAAATTATAACACATTATTAACGGCTTGGAATTGTACTGTTGATCCTGCTGGGATTACAGTGTACACGCTTCAAAACACGATCTCTCGCCTTACAGGTACTGGAACATTAGAAGGTCAAATCTATCTGGACCATATGCCGGTCTCATTATCTAAGCGTTTTCAGCTTGGAGTTGGAGGTAACAACCACAACTGTGGATATGGTTTGGGAGGTTGGTTTGCTTGGAACGGAACCGTTGACGGACAAACTGTTTCAGGTCTTTCAGGTGATATTATTGTAGACCTGGATGAAGATGTATTCCTAGATGTACAATGTGGAGGCGAATTTGCTGACATTGTATATGCAGCAATCGATCCAATCTGTGGAAACACAACCGTGGTCACACAACATGTTTCTCGTGTTGACACTGAAGCGCCTGTATTCACAAATGGTCCTGAAGATCAAATCGTTGAATGCGACATGGTGCCTGAAGCTATAGACCCTTCTGAATTGACAGCGATAGATAACTGTATCGATCTCGATGCACCCGTTGAAATCCTTTACGATGGTGAACTCCGTATCGACGGTGATTGTCCTGAAAGTTACGAGCTCATTCGTCGCTGGAGTGCAACAGATTGCACTGGTAACGCGGCTATTTGGGAACAATCTATACTTGTCCAAGACACAACGGCTCCTTCTATAGAGCCAGCCTCAGCAAATGCTACAGTTGAGTGCGACGGAGCTGGCAACTTAGATGAATTGCAAGCATGGATTGCATCGAACGGCGGCGCGTCTGCAACAGATAATTGTGGGGATGTTACATGGAACAACGATTTCAATTCGCTTTCTGATGATTGCGGAGTAACTGGGTCAGCAACGGTGACTTTCTCCGCGAGTGACAACTGTGGAAACGTGAGTACAACGATATCTACATTCACTATTGAAGACACAATCGCACCAGAGTTTGGTGACGAATTGCCTCAAACGTCACTTTCTTGTGACAACCAAGATGTCATCACAGTGGATGCAACTGATGGGTGTGGGGATGTGGTAATAACATATTTTGATGTCCCTGTAAGTGGCGGATGTGTTACGCCTATCGGAACACTTCTAAGAACATATACTGCGACGGACGAGTGTGAAAACGCTACTTCTATAGAGCAAATCATTGTCTTACTAGACGAGGTGGCTCCAGTTATAACGAGCTGGCCCGCAGACTACACCGCTGAGTGTTCGGATGAACATCCGTTCGACACAGACGTTATGGCAACTGACAACTGTGATTCTGCACCGACGTTCACAATCTCTGTGGACACAATTTCGGGAGATTGTATCGGTAATTTCACGATTCTTAGAACCTTTACAGCTACAGATCATTGTGACAATACTTCTTCAGAAGTTCAGACGATCACAATCCAGGACGCAACCGCTCCTGAGTTCACAAATATTCCTGAAGATTATACCGCAGAATGCTCAGACGCGCATCCATTCGACTTGGCTTCAGCTGAAGACAACTGTGGTGATGTGGAAATAGTCTACGCTGCTGATACGCTAGCTGGTTCATGTATTGGAAACTACACGATTACCCGAACCTTTACTGCGACGGACGAGTGTGGAAATTCTTCTGCATCTGAACAAGTAATTACAATTGTTGATACAACAGGTCCAGAGTTTACTTCTATCCCTGCTGACTATACGGCTGAATGTTCTGACGCGCATCCGTTTGACTCTTCTTCTGCTGTGGACAATTGTGGTTCAGTTGAGATCACAGAAACGACAGATACTATTGCAGGAGGATGCACAGACAATTTCACAATTGTACGTGTATTCACAGCAACTGACGATTGTGGAAATGAAACAAGCGCAACACAAACCATCTCTATTGTTGACACAACAGCTCCAGTATTTGAAGCTTATGAGAATTTTGAAATTGTTGCTTGTGATTTCTTAACCGACCCCAACGACCCTACTCAGTTACCTCTTTATGCAGAAGACAATTGTGGGGAAATTACATATTCAGTGAACAGTTCACTCATGTCAGGGGGATGCCTTGGCGTATGGATGAGAATTTGGACTGCAACTGATGATTGCGGAAACTTTTCGACAGCGGAACAGTTCGTATCATTGACTGATTTTGTTGCACCTACTCTAGAGATTCCTGCTGACTATACAGGGACCATTGATGAAAACTGTGAAGCAGATCTTGATGTAAGTATTACAGGCCAAGCAACATCATATGACAACTGTGGACCTCTTTGGGACAATCTGATCGAAGTGACATTCGAAGATGAATTAATTTCATTTGACTGTGATGCCGACGACAATATTTCAGAGGGTTCACGTACAATACATCGTACATGGACAGCAATGGATGCTTGTGAAAATGCCACGTCTCTTGTTCAAGTAATTACGTTACTTGATGAGATCGCTCCAACAGCTTCGATAGAAGATGCGAGTGTGACATGTGAAGAATACGCCTCAGATGTTGAATTTGGTTCTCATACTGAATCTGACAATTGTGACACCGATGTCTCATTTACTTGGGTGAATGACTCCATCGTCAATGTGGAAGGTGCTGGATGCTATCAAGCATTAAGAACCTACACTTGGATTGATGATTGCGGAAACACAACTGCACACCAGCAAACAATCACCGTATACGACAATGTAGGTCCTATCATGACTGGTGACATTGAAATCACGATTGAATGTGACAATTACCCAGATTTAAATACTTATGTAACTGGGGAAGACAACTGTGGTGGAGACGTCGAAATAACCTTCACAGACCAAGCGGTAAGTGGTGGTTGTGTTCATCCTGTAGGAATGTACATGCGTACATACATAGCAACTGATGATTGTGGAAACAGTTCAATGTTTGAACAGTTCTTAAGACTCGTTGATGAAACAGCTCCTGAATTCACATATGTTCCTGCTGATTACACGAGTGAGTGTAGCGACGAGCTCATTCTTGAATTAGCAGAAGCTAGCGACAATTGTGCAACTGCTGAGATTGTCATCACAGAAGAGGTGACGCCTGGATCATGTGAAGGCGAGTACACTTTAGTGCGCACATTCACGGCTGAAGACGATTGTGACAACTTCACGGTTGCTTCTCAAACCATCTTAATTGTTGATACAACAGGTCCTTCTTTTGATACGGTTCCTTCAGACTACACGATTGAGTGTAATGAAGAGCTGACACTTGAGATGGCTACCGCATCAGATCTTTGTAGCACAGCTCAAGTTGAAGTGACTTTCGTAGAGGAAGCAGGTGAGTGTGACAACGAATACACATTGATTCGAACATTCTCAGCAACTGATGAATGTGGAAATGTTTCTTTTGTAGATCAAACAATTTCTGTTGTTGATACGACGGCTCCTGAGTTTACGTTCCTCCCTGCAGATTACACTGCAGAGTGCTCTGACATCCTCGCTTCAGAAGAGGCAACAGCGATAGACAACTGCGGCTCAGTAGAAATTTCTGTGGAAGAGTCTTCAACAAATGATACGGATTGCCCAGAAGCATATGTTCTAACACGTGTGTATACAGCAACTGATCTTTGTGGAAATGAGACAAGCGCGACGCAGACAATCACAGTTGTAGATACGACAGCGCCTGACTTCGGTTTGGAAGAGAATCAAGTAACACTGCCATGTGATGAATATGATGTCATTACTGTAGATGCAACTGACAACTGTGGCGAAGTCACGATTACTTACGAGGAAACTCAAGTGAGTGGCGGATGTGTCTCTCCCGTTGGAACGTTACTCAGAACATATACTGCTACGGATGATTGTGGCAACAGTTCTTCATTCGAACAAATCATTCTCCTTTTTGATGAAACAGCGCCAGAATTTACATCTGTACCTGCAGACATTACAGTAGAGTGTAGTGAGGAACCTCTTCTTGAGGATGCGATCGCTACCGACAACTGCTCTTCTCCTGATATTTCAGAAGAAATCGAGGTCTTGATTGGAGATTGTAACGGTGCTTATTCTTGGATAAGAACGTTTACAGCAACAGACAATTGTGGAAATGCAACTTCTGCGCAGCAGGTGATTACATTCATCGATACGACAGCGCCAGCGTTTACATCTGTGCCTGAAGATTACACGACTGAATGTTCAAATGAACTGATCCTTGATTTGGCGACAGCTTCAGACCTATGTTCTGAAACCTCTGTGACCATTGAAGAGATCTCTACAGACGGAGACTGTCCAAATGAATACACCCTTACACGTACATTCACTGCAACGGACGAATGTGGGAATTCTAGTTCTGCAACACAATTGATTACAATAGTTGACACAACGGCTCCTGAGTTTACGTTCCTCCCTGAAGATTTCACAGCAGAGTGTTCTGATGAACTCGCTTTAGAAGATGCTGCGGCAACTGACAACTGTGGTACCGTCGAGATTACTGTCGAGTCATCTTCAGAAAACGATGCGGAATGCCCACAAGCATATGTTCTAACACGTGTGTTTACAGCAACTGATCTTTGTGGAAACACGACAAGTGCGACGCAGACAATCACAGTTGTGGATACGACAGCTCCTGACTTCGGTTTGGAAGATCTTGAAGTCTCTCTTCCATGTGATGAATATGACGTAATTACTGTAGATGCAACTGACAACTGTGGCGAAGTCACGATTACTTACGAGGAAACACCAGTAAGCGGTGGATGTGTCCTCCCGGTTGGAACCTTCATTAGAGTATATACTGCTACGGACGATTGTGGCAACAGTTCTACATTACAACAAATCATCGTTCTATTTGATGAAACAGCGCCAGAATTTACATCTGTACCTGCTGACTTCACAATAGAATGCAGCGAAGAGCTGATTCTTGAGGACGCAACAGCTATAGACAACTGTTCTGATCCTGAGGTCACAGTAGAAGTGGAGGTCTTACTTGGAGATTGTAACGGCGCTTATTCTTGGATAAGAACATTTAAAGCGACAGACAATTGTGGAAATGAGACTTCGGCGCAGCAGGTGATTACATTCATCGATACGACAGCACCAGAGTTTACATCTGTGCCTGAAGATTACACGACTGAATGTTCGAATGAACTGGTCCTTGATTTGGCGACAGCTTCAGACCTGTGTACTGAAACAACTGTTACCATTGAAGAGGTAACTACAGAAGGAGACTGTTCAAATGAATACACGCTCACACGTACATTCACTGCAACGGACGAGTGTGGAAATGAGAATATAGCAACTCAAGTAATCACGATCGTAGATACAACGGCTCCTGAGTTTACGTTCCTCCCTGCAGACTTCATTGCAGAGTGTTCTGACGAACTCTCTTTAGAAGATGCAACGGCTACTGACAACTGTGGTGAAGTGGACATTACGGTCGAATCGTCGTCAGAAAACGATACAGATTGCCCAGAAGCATATGTGCTTACACGTGTATTTACGGCAACTGATCTATGTGGAAACGCAACAAGTGCAACGCAGACAATAACAGTTGTGGATACGACAGCTCCTGTATTCACGCTCTTCCCTGAAGATTCAAATACACAATGTGAAGAAGCGCCATATTCAATTGAGGCTTCTGACAACTGTGGGTCTGTTTCTATTGAAGAAACGCGGGATACGCTTGATACAGACGGATGTGGCAACTACACACATTTGGTCTCCGTGACTGCGACTGACGCGTGTGGGAATGTAACGAGTGATTCATTTACAATCATTGTTCAAGATACAGAAGCGCCTCAAATCACAGACTCTAATGGTCTAGATAATGGCGATATCATTGAAGTATGTTGGGATGATGTCTGGGGCAACTTAACAATTCCAAATGCTGTAGAGATCTCATACGTAGACAACTGTGACATTGAAGTAGGCTTAGAGTTTACCGAGGAAACAAATGGAGAATTTGCACCATCCGGAGACGTTACTGGATATTGTACGATCACGACTCCTCAGGCTCTTGAAGACGGTGAGACTTGCGACAATTATGACGCACACAGTATTCGCATGTTCAACTTTCCTGGAGATGAATTCTACACCACACTAGAAGGTCTTGTGTCAACCTATTCTGATGGAACACGTCATATTGAGTTAACTGCTGTGTCTAGCGCTAACCCAAATGCGGGTTGGACTGTCATTGCTGACTTCTCTGCTGACATGACATGGGATGAGTGGAGTGGACAAGAAGGCTACCACAGCTTTAAATCAGATTGTGGACTTGGAGATCATACGCTATGGCATTATGCTATTCTTCAGAACTCAAGTCAATTAATTGGTTGGGGAGACTACGAAGGAAACTTACTAAGTATGAGTCATCAACCAAGTAACGAATATTTCGGATTCCAACTCGGTGAAGGAGCAAACAACAAAAATTCGGAATTCGGATTTAGCGGATGGTTCTACTACAGCGGTGAGTTCCAAGGAGAAAGCATCATGGGATCTGGTGACCTATTCGGCGATCTTAACTGTTGCCTTCCTTACGAAATCACGCGTGATTACACACTGACTGACTGCTCTGGAAACTCAGAAACATTCGGATACATAGTAGACATCTCAAGTGAGGCTTGCATCAATGATGAGGGAGGCCTACAGGGAGAAAGTGAAGAATCTAGTTCTGCAAACACGATGGCAAAAGACTACATCACAATCGATGCATTGTCTCCTAATCCGACAAACTCAACGACTACGTTGACCTTTACAATTCAGGAGGTCGCATCAGTTAAAGTTGAGGTAATGACGATGGAGGGCTCTCTTGTACTTCAGCCATTTGAACAAGTCGTGATCGCGGATTGGCCTCAAACTGTGTTAATTGGTACAAATAGTTTAGAAGCCGGAATGTATCAGGTTCGTGTGACATCTCGAGGTTTTATAACATCTAAAAAATTACTTGTCATTCAATAATTTGATAGCCTAAACCTAATAAAGCCGCCCTTTTAACGAGGGGCGGCTTTAATTATGTAATCTAACACTTGCACTTTGTATAACAAAATCTTATATTTGCTATGCAAAAAACGATAAACTACTGTCATGTACTACTTTAAAGAGATTTTAATTTTGGGATTTGTGCTCGCGATCGCAACGCTTAAAGGCTATTCGCAAATTTCCAACACCAGTCTTCTTCCATACAATCCCGATGTTGATGGAAGCGGGACGATCGAGGCGGTGGATTTATTGGGGTTCCTAACTTATTTTGGTGAATCGTATATCGCTGAGGGAACACTGCCTATAGAATTTGGAGGCACAGGTGCTTCAACATCAGAAGAGGCACGACTGGCACTTACCCTTTCTGTATTTTCTGACTTACCTTCAGTGGAGGGAATTTCAGCAGGAGGTGAAGTTTCTGGAACATTAAACATTGAAGGTGCACTTTCGCAAGGAGAGGATTCTGAAGCAACCGGTTCCTTTTCCGTGGGGTTAAATCGAAGTTCCGCATCTGGAGATTGTTCTGTTGCGCAAGGCGAATCAACTGTAGCGACAGCCCTTGGGTCTCATTCTGAAGGAATGCTAACTTATTCTTCCGGTATAGGCTCACACGCTGAAGGCATGCAAACACTTGCCCAATTTGACTACACACACAGTGAGGGTTATCAAACCCAGGCCCTAAACATCTCAGCTCACGCAGAAGGATATGGGACTGTTGCGAGCGGACTTTATTCTCATGCAGAAAATAGATATACTGTCGCAAATTCTACATGTGCCCACGCTGAAGGTGAAGGAACAAGTGCTTTAGCTGCTGCTGCTCACTCTGAAGGCTACGAAACAACTGCAGATGGCTTTTCATCACATGCACAAGGGTATCAGACCACCTCTTCTGGAAGCTATAGTCATGCAGGAGGAAGATCATCTTTGGCTTCAGCGACAGGCGCGACAGCGATGGGAAACAGTGTGATCGCCGACCAGCAATACTCTACTGTAGTGGGAGAATATAACGAAGAAAACATTGCTGGAACTTTGTTTGTTGTAGGAAACGGCGTTCACGCGTCTAGCAGATCGAACATATTTGAGGTCAGCAGTTCAGATGCGCTATTAAAAGGAGACTTTAATGTCACCGGCATGATTTCCTCAAATGGAGTTGATCTCGTATCAGGCATTGACAATAACCTGAGTGAAATTCAGCTGTTGATTCTTGAAATTCAAAATCTTCAAGCAACCGTTGCTGATCTGCAGATGCAAGTTGACGCCCTCACGCCTTAATGCTTTTTAATTGTATTTAGGGTTAATTTATATGATTTTTATCGCCTTTATTGTTTTTTTTATGCCATTTAGCGCATTCTAAACAAATTTAACGCATCATTAACATGGCGTGACTTACTGTTTAATTCCAGTAAATTCAGGTCCGAAATTTCCATTGACCACCATCGTTTGATCTGTTAAATTAATGGCGAGATCGAGCTCTGGCTCTGCAGGGTATTTGCTTGAAGATTGCTCTTTGCACGTACAACTCAATTGGGCCATCGTGTCGGATTGTGCATCAACCAAACAAGTGCCAATGTAAAATACTGGGTCCATAGACTCGTCCTTCGCAACTTGCATGACCTCTATTCCCAATCCTGTGATAGTAATCGTATAAGCTGAACCAGGTACAGGTATTTTGTTTCCATTAATGACCATGGGCTCCCCTGATGGCTTGGTTAAAAAATATCCGCTTTGATCACCGAGGTATATGCCTTCCCATGGGGTTGTTGCAATGGGGGGCGTTTCAGAAACATTTTCTACAGCGTCCACGATCAAATAGGCAGTTTCATGGCCATCTGACTCGGTGGATCCACATGAAGCGATCAAAAGAGGGGCGAAAATTAAAAGGGATAAATAAAGGTTTTTCATATCCTCAAATATCGGAAGTTTATTTGTGTATACAACACTGAGATCCTTTTGTCTATGAACATGCAACACTTAAAATAAAATGAAACACAGAGGCAGATAGGCAAAAAAAAACCTTGCTATCATCACGATAACAAGGTTTTATAAAATTGAGTGGTTGCCCCACCAGGACTCGAACCTGAAACGTCTGCACCAAAAGCAGATGTGTTGCCATTACACCATAGGGCAAAAACGTGCACAAAGATAGTAAAGTCAGACTGATTTTGTAAGTAAATTGCAGTCATATATGGAAGTATTAAATCTCATTCAAGGCAAGCTCCTTTCTGCTACAGGTGGAGAATGGCTTGAGCTGACTGATCCCAGCAAAGGCAAGGTCTATGGGCGTCTACCTAGATCAGGCATTGAAGATGTTAATCTCGCTGTAAAATCTGCGAGCAAAGCGTTTAAAAGTTGGTCTGACGCCCCTCCTAGCGAACGCGCAGCTTGCCTAAATCGACTTGCGGATTTGGTGGCAAAAAACGCCCATCTGCTCTCAAGGGCAGAGTCTACAGACAATGGTAAACCCATCTCCTTGGCTGCTGCAGTTGATATCCCCAGGGCAGAAAAGAACCTTCGATTTTACGCTTCTGCAATTCAGCATTTCGCATCTGAATCACACGCTATGGAAGGGGAAGCGATTAATTACACGCTCAGAAAACCCCTTGGTGTCGTCGCTTGCATCTCACCATGGAATCTTCCGCTTTACCTGTTTACTTGGAAGATCGCTCCCGCCTTAGCGTCGGGGAACTGCGTCGTGGCCAAGCCCTCCGAAATAACACCTGTGACCGCATATTTATTAAGCACATGGGTAAAAGAAGCTGGGTTCCCCGACGGCGTTTTAAACATCTTACACGGGTTAGGCACAGAGGTTGGCGATGCTTTGGTTCGTCACCCAAAAATAGCTGCTGTGAGCTTTACAGGAGGCACGGCAACCGGTGCGCATATTGCTTCTGTTACAGCACCACGATTTAAGAAATTGAGTTTGGAGTTGGGGGGTAAGAATGCAGCCATCATCTTTGATGATTGTGATTTCGAGGATGCACTGGCGACGACCATGCGATCTTCCTTTGCCAATCAAGGCCAAATCTGTTTGTGCGGATCTCGAATTCTGGTAGAGAAATCAATCTATACGCGCTTCAGAGATGCTTTGGTTTCCAAATCAAAGAAAATGAAAGTCGGGGACCCGATGGATCCAAAAACAAAGACGGGCGCGGTCGTTTCAAAAGAACATCGCGATAAAATTCTAGACTATATAACGCTCGCAAGAGAGGAAGGAGGGATAATTCTTTGTGGAGGAAACAAAACGACTCCAGAAAATCAGCCCGGTCTTGAGGGAGGTTATTATGTTGAAACTACAATTATAGAAGGCCTGAAACACGACTGTGTTGTCAATCAGCAAGAAATCTTCGGCCCCGTGGTTACAATACAGCCTTTTGAGTCAGAAGAAGAGGCAGTGTCAATTGCAAATAGCACTGAATACGGGTTGGCTGCTACAGTTTGGACAAATGACCTCAAAAGAGCGCACAGGATTGCGTCAGAACTAGAAACGGGGATCTGCTGGGTCAACTGTTGGTTGCTCCGAGATCTACGTACGCCATTCGGAGGCGTGAAAAACTCAGGGGTGGGAAGAGAGGGGGGATTCGACGCATTACGATTCTTTACTGAATCACAAAACGTGTGTATTAAACTCTAACAAACATCTGTTACTCATCTAAAAGATCAAACAGAGCATCAAGCTTCGGAGCGAGAATGACTTCGATTCGACGATTCCTCGATTTGTTCTTTGGATCTACTGGATGGTATTCGCTTCTGCCAGAGGCCGTTAAAATTGAGGGGTCGACGCCAGGTTGGTCACGGATGATGGAAAGCACCGAAGTTGCACGAAGTACTGACAACTCCCAGTTGTTGTGAGGAAAATTCGGAGAGACCAGATTGTCTGAATCTGTGTGGCCTTCTATAATAATTTCAAGTCCGTGTTGTTCCGCAATAACTGCGCCCAGTTGTGCCAAAAGAGAACGCCCCTTGTCATCTACTTCGGCGGATCCCGATGGAAAAAGTAATTCTGCCTCAAGGCTCACATATACTTTTCCATTGCGCTGTTCCACTTTAAGTCCACGTCCTTCAAAACCTAAAAGTGCACGCTCCAAACGTTTGCGAAGCGCCTCAGCTGCACGTTCCCTTGAAGCCAATAGGTCTTCCAACTCTTCAACCCTGGCACTCCTAGATTCCAAGTCAGCACTGCGCTTTATAAGGTCTTTTTCCAGCGCAATAAGCGCGTCCTCTCGACTTTGAAGCTCTTCTCTGATTTTCTGTATGTCTTCCAAGAGCGCTCTGTTTTCAGCATTGAGGGTAGATAGACGTCCGCCACTTTGATCTGTAAGGGCATCATTTAACGCTCTTAAACGGACAATCTCATCTTTAGAATCTGCAACAAACCTTCCCATTCGTGACGTATCAGCTGCCAATTCTGACCTTACTTCTGTGAGCGTAGCGACTTGTCCTCGCAATTCCACCACTTCAATCTCTACGTCTTGGCTATTGAGAAGAAGCGTCGTGTTTTCTTTGTCTATTTCATCACATCTTCCCTGAAGTTCTTCAAATTGCTTGGCTGTGACACAGCCCGATAAGACGAATACCGTTAAAAGTAAAGTTGGTAACGAAGAGAACGTTCCCACGCGGGAGTCTCTCCTTGAGGGTTGAGAAATTATAGAGCCTTGCATAACAACGCAAGTTCATCACACAGGTTGCCGTTTTTACACGTGAACAGATGTATTGTTCACACTCAAATGTCAATCCCTGCGTCAAGTATTATTAGTCAATCGGAATCGCAAAAGTTCCTTGAGAAATCGTAACTCCGGCGCCGGCGGCGCTTTGCATATTCCCGCTGAATGATCCTGTAACGTATCCACCAGCGCCAGAAACCACATAGGTGAGTTCCATCGTAATATTTCCGCCATTGGAAGTTGAATATGTTTCAGCGCCTCCAACTGCTTCATACGCTCCAGCTGTGCCAGGCGCAGTGGCAAGGTTCATTGGAATGACGACGCCATTTTCCCAGCCAGTGGCAGGTTCGGCCATGATGAATCCGATTTGTGCTGTCGTCACTGAAACGCCCGCAATCGCTATGCTTGTTCCATTCATGGTCGCCGTGGCAGAAGCATCTCCCATAAATTGTTGGCCATTTGCTTTCCAACTAATGGCACCTTCACAAACGGGACATGATGACCCACCGCAATCAATATAAAGCTCATCACCGTCTTGAAGACCATTTGTACAATCTCCTGTTGTAGGACATGGGTCACATTCTGTGCCGCCACAATCGACCCCTATCTCAGAGCCATTCATCTCTCCGTCTGTACATGTTGGACAAGGGTCACAGTTTGGCCCACCGCAATCGATGCCTTCTTCGAATCCATTTGGAAGTCCATCTCCACACAGCTCTGGGCAAGCGGGACAACCATCACATCCACAATCGATTCCTAATTCTCCTGGATCAAGTTGTCCATTAAAAGAAGGGTCACATGGTCCGCACTCTCCACCACAATCTACCCACTGCTCTCCCAAAAGGGCATCCCAAAGATCATTCTCACATGGGTCACATGGGTCACATATCGTTCCTCCACAATCGATAAGTTCTTCACCGTTATTAAGAATTCCGTCATAACAATTCTCTCCAATTAAGTTGTCATCATTAAGACATCCACTACAAGAAGCGAATAGGGTGACCACTGAAAGAATTGCTACAAAAGTGTTGAAAGAAGAGAGGTGCTGTTTCATTGTATGTGCTATCTGTGCGTATTTTCGACGTGCTCAAAGATATAACAGAGTCGTATATAGATGGATAAACTGAAATGGAAACCCGCAAACCAACCTGAAAAAGGGGCAGTCAGTTCACTTTGCAAGGCGCTTGGGCTCTCCGAAATGGTGACCAAAATCCTTGTACAGCGAGGGTTTGAGACTTCTGAACACACTGAAACATTTCTTAATCCTAAACTGGAAGATCTACATGATCCTGACACCATGTTGAACATGGAAAAGGCAGTGACGAGGTTAAATAAAGCCATTTTAGGTCATGAACGGATTATGGTTTACGGGGATTATGACGTTGATGGCATCACGTCTGTCGCAATGGTGTCATCCTTCCTTGAAGGATTGGATGCGCAGATTGTCCCATATATTCCGATGAGGTATCAAGAAGGCCATGGGGTGTCAAAAGAAGGAGTCGACAGGGCGCGTAAATCTGGATGTACTGTTCTCATCACCCTTGATTGTGGGACAAAAGATTTTGAAGTGCTTAACTACGCGGCGCAATTTGAGATAGACACCATTGTGTGTGACCACCACCTTCCTGCAGTTGAGCTTCCAAATTGTTTCGCGCTACTTAATCCAAAACAACCAAACTGTCTTTACCCATTTAAGGAACTCTCTGGTGCAGGAGTCGCATTTAAAATGTTGTCCGCCCTCGTTCCTCATATCGGCTTGACAATGGACTCCGTTTACGACCATCTTGACCTTCTTGCATTGAGTATAGGGGCTGATTTGGTAGATATTACAGGCGAAAACCGGGTGCTTGCCTTTCATGGAATGAGCAACCTCAGCGAGTCTATGCGCCCTGGGATTAGAGCAATGCTTCAGGTGGCCGGAATAGAAGAGGCTCCCAAAACTGTAAGAGACATGAGTTTCAGTTTGGGGCCCCGAATTAACGCCGCTGGCAGAGTTGGACATGCCTTAGATGCCGTAAAGCTATTAATGGCAAACGATGAAGGCGGAGCCATGGAACTTGCCAATCATCTTGAAACGCTAAACCAAGCACGTCGCGATTTAGATGAAGACCTTACTGAAGAGGCTATTTCTCAAATGGTTGAACAGCCTCCAGGCAGATCATGTACTCTGGTGACTGGTGAAGGATGGCACAGAGGGGTGTTGGGTATTGTCGCAAGTCGACTTATTGAACAGCGGTATTGTCCAGCGATTGTGCTCTCTGAAGAAAGTGAGGTACTCACAGGGAGTGCACGAAGCGTTCCCGGGATTGATATTCTTGCCGCGTTTGAAGCGTGTAAGCACTTAATTGACCAATTCGGAGGGCACCCCATGGCGGCGGGACTGACGATTCGCCGTGAAAACATGGAGGCGTTTACGACGTGCCTGAACAATGCCATTAATACACAAACGTTGGGAGCCAAACCTCAACACTCGGTGGCGTATCATATGCCGATTCACCTTCACGAGTTAAACCCCTCAATGTATAAAGAGTTTGAACGTTTAGGGCCGTTTGGGCCGGGCAATGAAGTCCCTGTATTGATGGCCCAAGGTGCTGTTACATCTATCCCACCTCGAACAGTGGGACACGGTGGCAGGCATCTCAAGCTGGTTGTTCAAGATGCAGCGCATCCTGAAAAAAGATTCGAGGCAATTGGCTTTGGTATGGGAGAACGCATTGATGAAGTCCGCGCCTGGCGCTCATTCGATATCGTATTTACACTTGCGAGAAACACCTACAGGGGCAAATCAACACTCAACCTCCACCTGATAGATCTCCGAGCGCATAAGGTTAGTTCATCCGATTGATCAAGATGTCGTAACATGGCTGGCAAGCCTGCAAAAGAGGCCTTAGATTGTTGGGGAATGGTTCTGTTTTTTGGTGATACTTCTTAAAGCCTGTAGATTGATGCGTTCCTGAATACCAGAACGCTGCCCATACGCCATCTTCTGCCCTTGGGCCAGCATCCCATTTGAGCATCCTTTCATCAAATGTAATCCCAGCCACATCACACAATTTGGTTAATGCTACACGGGGGTTTAAAAGAAGGTTCTTCGAATCAATAATGACAGGCTCTATCCCACGTTTAAGGAGGGAGTCCAAAAGCTCAATATGTGCTTTATACCCAACATCAGCCATCGTGGGGTCTTTAATCACCTTCGCAAAAGAAGGGAGCATGTCGACTGGATCTCTCGTTAAAATAACATTCACAACACCCTCCATAAATGATCTGTCTAGATCTAAAAGATGATGTGTCATATTTTTGAAGAACACCACATCCGAAGGGAATTCTCCCATCATCATGTCAACAACTTTTGCCCCATCATTCTCCATCGTATCAAGCACGACTTGAGCAACAGGATGTCTGTCTACGAGTGCTTTTTCACTTGAAGCGAGATAATGTGCATATAGCGGCTCATCTAAAACCATTGTATCTTCTCTTTGGGCAAAGGAATACATCAACGCAGTCGAAATATTCCTAGGTCCAGACCAAAGACATATCCTAACAGTCTTCATCTCAATTTTTGATATAAACGAGTCAAAGTATTGATGAGATCTCGACCCTCAATTTTTCTACCATCCACGACATTAACTGGTGTTAAACCGCCAAAGCTACCTGTCACAAAAGCCTCATCAGCTGCATAAACATCATACAATGAGAAGTCCTTCTGCTTACAGACAATGCCATTCTCTTTGCATATTTTTATCACATTGTGCCTGGTAATTCCATTCATACAGTAAGCGCCTGTTGAGGTCCAAACCTCACCATCTTTTACAATAAAGAAATTTGTAGAGTTGCACGTTGAGACAAACCCGCGAACATCAAGCATCAATGCCTCATCTGCCCCTGCCTCTATCGCCTGCACCAGCGCTTGAACTTCGTGCAGCTTACTGTGGCAATTTAACCTTGGGTCTAGCGTATCTGGTGAGCCACGTCTCACTGTACTTGTAAACAATGTAATTCCCTTGTTTCTGGTTTCTTCACTTGCAGTCTTGTACTCTGCAATAATCACCAAATTCGGGCCCGTAAGTGTCAATCTCGGATCCTGTGATGGCGTCTTCTTGATTCCTCGAGTCACCATCACACGCAAGTGCACGCCCGTTTTCATTTGATTTGCCTCAAGCACCATTTCAATTTGATCTACCAGCCACGTTCTGTCAAACCCAAGGTCCATCCCTACAGCTTTTGCACCATCCCAAAGACGGTTCAAGTGCAAATCAAGAAATGCCAACTTCCCGTCATACAATCGCATGGCCTCCCAGACACCATCACCTACTAGGTATCCACTGTCAAAGACGCTTATTTTCGCCTCATCGCGCGGGAACAATTCTCCATTCACATAAATAAGGACATCCTTATTCCTGTCGTCTACATCTGCGTTGTGTGTTCCGTGAATCATCATTTGTTTCTGCGACTTAATCTTATTTCTAGGTGTATATTAACGTTTAATCCAACAGACGCTCCAACAGACGCTCCAACAGACGCTCCAACGACTCTGTGACACGAAGCATTCACTTATGACGGGTCCGATTGCGTAGTGTTAGTGATGTATAGCTCGCGCTGTGGAAAAGGAATTTTAATCTTGTTTTCTCGGAAAACGTTGTCAATTCTAAATCGAATGTCACTTTTAATAATCATTCTGTTCCAAGGTGACTGAATCCATCCTAGGACTTCAAAATTGAGCGCAGAATCTCCAAATTCAGAAAAGATGACCTGAGGTGAAGGTGATTTGACGATTTGGGGTTGTGCAGTTATGGCGTCTAACAGCAACTGACGAACTCGTTCAACATCACTGCCATACGCAACACCTACCGAGACACGAATACGCGTCGATGTGAGACCTTGAGAGAAATTCATGACCGAGTTGCCCGCAATTTTTGAATTGGGCATCACCAAGAGGTCCCCGTCTACAGTTTCTACTCTTGTAGCTCTTAGCGCAATCCCTTTTACTTTGACAAGATCACCATCAATCTCAAGTTCATCTCCCACTCGCACTCCCCCTTCAAATAACAAAACGAAGCCAGATATCACATCATTGAAGAAGCTCTGAAGACCTATCCCCACACCCACAAGCAATGCAGCCGAGCCTGCCCAAATGACCGTTAGATTAAATCCCAGAACTTCGATAACGATGAAAAACGTGATGATATAAATAAGTGTGCGCATTAAACGAACAATCAAAAATCTTCGACCTTCTTCAATGTGTTTAAGTTTTAAAGCGCGCCGCAATCCCCATTTAAAAAGCATAAACGTAACGTGACCTAAAATCAGGGTAAGGATGACTGCCAAAGCCCGTTCCATCGTAAGAACATAGCTCCCGAATTGAATGCTTTTGGACAGAAAGTCATTTATCATTTGAGTAACGATCATTTGGGTAAGATTACAACACCTAATGCTAAATTTAAATCTTTGACAATTCGGTCGAGTTTAATCTTTTCTTTCAGTAATCTATTCACCTCTTCATCTGAAATTCCTTTCGAAGAAAGTGCTTTAATGACGGTGTCAATATTTCTCTGGACATCAAACAAAAGCAAGCGTGTCGTCGCTGATGAAAGCGCCTGTTCGAGGACGTCTTCTTCTAGAATCGAAAAAATATGATGCTTGTTTGCCCAGTTTTCACTTAGACTGTATTTGTTCACAAGCATGTTTGCTGCTCTGGTTTGAATTTCAGGGGAAGTGTCTGTGAAAAAAGATTTTGTTGAAGGCAATGTTCCTGCATCTAAACTTTGCTTATATCTAGATAAAATATAATTTGTAGAATCGTTCTCCATTTCAAGGTTGTGGGTCTCAATGCGGTGTACCAAGAGCTCGGCAAACGGGACTTCTGTATAGGAGTTCGGTGCCGCGCCCTGTTTTGTCTCACCACCGTCTACACCTTCTTCTAGCTGGTCAGATTCGATTTCTACATTTACTAAAACCTCTCCATGCTCAAGTAAGAGTTTGATAATTGTGTCCTCTAACATATCACGCTTTGTGCGAACTCTTGCAGGTATCCCCGGCGCCAAATCTTCTGAAACATTTTGTGGGGGGTATTCTGTTCCAGGAAGGGGGGCAGAGGGAGCAGGACCAATTAAAGGAGAGCCAGTCTGAGATGTTTGGGTCTGCGCAGATCTTTTCGCCGCTTTGAACTGTCGTTTTTGAATCTCCTTGGCCACTTCAGCTTGAAGCAAATCTTCCGGCAACTTAATACGTGCGGCTGTCGCTTGGATGTAGACTGAACGTTGAATTGCGTCGGGAACGCATGCAATAGATTCCACGATGCTGTGAACGAGTTCCGAACGTTTTTGTGGATTATCTCCTGCTTCTTCGCTCAGAAAGTCAGACTTAAATGCGAGGAAATCTTGCGCATCTTCTTTGATGAACTTCTGTAATTCACTCGAACTCACTTTCTTTGAATAGCTGTCAGGATCGTCACCATCAGGGAAGGTGACAACCTTGACGTTCATCCCTTCTTTGAGAAGAATGTCAATCCCTCTTAAAGCTGCTGTCATCCCTGCTCGATCTCCATCAAACAGGACCGTGACGTTTTTTGTGAAGCGACGTATAAGGTGAGTTTGAGGCACCGTCAGCGCTGTACCACTAGAAGACACGACATTTTCCACACCGCTTTGGTGCATCGCCATCACATCTGTATAACCCTCAACAAGAAAACACATGTCCTCTTTACTAATAAGCGGCTTGGCCAAGTGAATGCCATACAGCGCCCTTGATTTATCGTAAAGTGGACTCTCAGGACTGTTGAAATACTTGGCTATTTTTTTCTCTGTCTTAAGCGTTCTCCCGCCAAACCCAATCACTCTGCCCGTCACATCCCTGATTGGAAACATGACACGCCCCCTGAAAAAGTCAAATAACTTTCCGTTTTTTTGACTTTTTGAGCTTAAGCCTGTTGCGATAAGCCTATCCTCCGTATACCCTGCGCCCAAGGCCGCATTTGTAAATACATCCCACCCGTCAGGAGAAAATCCCACCTGGAATTTCTCGAGGATCTCATCACGAAAACCTCTTTTTTTAAAATAGCTCAGACCTACTGCTTTTCCCACGTCTGTATTGAGGAGATTGTCCGTCAACCATTTCTGTGCCCAAGAAGTAATTGCACCAAGGCTTTCTCGCTCAGTGGAAGCGACGATTTCCTCAGGGGTTTGGTCTCTCTCCTCAATCTCAATATTGTAACGCCTGGCAAGAATTCTAAGGGCTTCAGGGTAGCTTACTTTTTCCTGTTCCATTAAAAAAGTAGCCAGAGAGCCCCCTTTTCCTGAGCTAAAACATTTAAAAATGCCTTTGCTTGGTACAACATAGAAAGAAGGCGTCTTCTCATTTGTAAACGGACTCATCCCCCTGAAGCTACTCCCCTGCTTTTTCAGTTCCACATAATCACCTATGACGTCTTCAATGACGGCAGTTTGATGAATTAATTCGACGGTCTCTTTAGGTATCACAAAAGCGAAGGTAAGAAGGTGAGATGTTAAACCTTTTTAAAATTGACGCTAGTTTAAAGAAACGATGGTTGAATTGTGGGTTCAGATGTAATTTGCATGCAATGAGAGGCATTAAAATATCATGGTTGGTGGGCATTATTGCTTTGGCTGTAGTAGGTGTCAGCTTTTTACAGGTAAAATGGCTGAGCAATGCCCTTGAATTGAGGCAGCAAGTTTTTGACCAAACCGTGGAACAATCCATCAATACGATTTCACACTGGATCATGTTTGACGCACAAGATCTCGAATTATCACCAGATTCCTCATCCTTCGATCAAGGACAAGTTCTCATTGCAGACGGCATGCATAATCAATCCCGTGGCGTCCTTCTGCGCATGGAATCGCTCCCTATGGATTCTTTGGTCGCACTGGCCCTTGCGGAAAATGGCATCACCGCCAAGGCCGTCTATGGAGCCTTCGACAGATATGGACAGCCAGCATACCTTGAAGGTGAAAATGAGATTTATCGCGAAGAATTAATTGGCGAAGGATACGACGTTGCCCTCGGTCCATTGCAATTGCACGTTTTTTTCCCAAACCTCAAAAAATACTTGCTCGAATCTCAATTGGGCGCATTTGTCTTGTCAGGATTTATGCTTCTGGTTATTGCTGTAGGACTCATTTATGTGATGAAGTCGGTGATGAAATCGAAAGAACTGGTTCGAATTCGCCGCGACTTAATGAACAATCTGACGCATGAGCTTAAGACGCCTATCTCAACAATTGGATTGGCCAGTGAAGCATTGGGAGACACAGACTTGGCCCTAAATGAAGAACAAACCAGCCATTATATAGGCATGATTCGGGGAGAGAATAAGCGGCTTGGCGTGCTCGTTGAAAAGGTTCTTCAGGCGAGTCTTACAGATTCTAAATCAATGAAACTCTATATGCAACAAGTCAACGTTCACGATATCATCAAAGAAGTCGTCAGGAACGTAACAATGCAAGTCCGTAGAAAAGGGGGGAAAATCGAGCTCAACATCGTAGCTGAAAATCCGATTATTCAAGCCGACAGCATCCACTTAACCAACGTCATTTTCAACCTTATCGACAATGCAATTAAATACTCCCCAGATGGCGCTCAGATACAGATCTCCAGTTCTCAAACAGATGAAGGAGTCGAATTAAGATTCCGAGACAATGGGCTTGGAATTCCTAAAGAATTTCTTGGCAAGGTCTTTGAAAGGTTGTTTAGAGTACCCACAGGAAACGTTCATGATGTAAAAGGGTTTGGCCTCGGTTTGAGCTATGTGAAAAACGTAGTTGAACGACACCACGGCACCATTTATGCAGAAAGTGAACCACATGTCGGAAGTACCTTTGTTATGAAATTGAAATACAATCCTAGCCCCTAATATGAAAACTACATCCATTCGAGTTCTCCTTTGTGAGGATGACCCTAATCTTGGCAAACTACTGTCCGACTACCTCAACGCAAAAGGATTTGCAACGACATGGGCTCAAGATGGTGCCGAAGGATTGAAATTGTTTCACCGAGAAACGTTTGATTTCATCATTCTGGACGTCATGATGCCAAGAAAAGATGGCTTTGAAGTCGCGACTGAAATCAGAAAGGAAAGCAAACAGATTCCGATATTATTCCTCTCCGCAAGAGGTATGAAAGAGGATACGCTCGAGGGCTTTAAAGTCGGTGCCGATGATTATATGACCAAACCATTTAGCATGGAAGAGCTCTTGGTTCGGATCAAGGCAATTCTAAGACGGACTGCATCTCTGCCTCAAGATGGCGAAGAGGTCACCACGTTCAATATTGGCAACTTCGAGTTTGATTATAACATACAGCAACTCAGCCTGAGTGGCAATGAACATCGTCTCACCACAAAAGAGAACGAATTACTCTTTTTACTTGTCAAACATAAGAATGGACTGCTCGAACGAAACCATGCGTTGTCTGCGATCTGGGGAGATGCAAATTACTTCAATGGTCGAAGTATGGATGTCTATGTTGCAAAGCTTAGGAAGCACCTCAAAGAAGATGACAGACTGGAAATCCTCAATGTTCATGGTAAGGGCTTTAAACTCATAGCTCCAGAAGCTTAAAAAGAACTTTATTTTTCGTATATTCGCGCCCTTCTAAAATTAGTTGCTCGTGTCTGAAATGATAAAAATTCTTGCTGGTGATTCTTCTCTAGGTTTTGGGAAGAGGATGGCTGATGCATATGGCACTGAGCTCGTACCCACCACTACGACTCGTTTTTCTGACGGTGAATTTGCTGTCAGTATTGAACAAACTGTTCGAGGAAAGGAGGTTGTAATTGTTCAATCTACATTTCCTCCTTCGGACAATCTATTTGAGCTTCTTCTTTTAATAGATGCTGCCAAACGTGCAAGTGCTAAGCGTATTATAGCCGTGATGCCTTATTTCGGGATGGCTCGTCAGGATAGAAAAGACAAGCCACGTGTCGCAATCGGGGCGAAACTTGTGGCAAACATGCTTATGGCTGCAGGTGTAGATCGTGTTATTACAATGGATCTTCACGCAGATCAAATCCAAGGTTTTTTTGAGGTGCCTGTAGATCATTTATTTGGTTCAACGCTTTTCTTAAAACACATTAAAACCCACCTCCAAACAGATAACCTCTGTATTGCCACACCGGACACTGGCGGCACAAAAAGAGCAAAATTCTATTCAGATATGCTCAATGTCGATATGGCGATATGCTATAAACAAAGGAAAATTGCAAACGAGGTTGCGGAGATGATCATCATTGGTGAGGTGAAGGGAAAGGATGTCATTATCGTCGACGACATGTGCGACACAGCAGGCACGCTTACGAAAGCAGCAGAATTAATGATGCAACACGGCGCGCTATCGGTGAGAGCTATTTGTACGCATGCAGTACTCAGCGGTCCTGCTTACGACAGAATTAACGACAGCTTCTTAACAGAATTGATCGTTACCGACACCATTCCAATTAAAGAGGGTTTCCCTCAAGAAAAAATTACGGTCTTGCCTGTGCATGACCAGTTTGCTCAGGTACTTAAATGCCTGATGAACAACGAGAGTATTAGTTCACATTTTATTATATAATTACACTGTTATGAAAACTGCATCATTGAGCGGTTCTCCTCGAGAGAACGTAGGAAAGAAAGATGCTTCGTCAATACGCAAATCTGGGTCTGTCCCAGGCGTGCTATACGGAGGCCAAGACCAAACCCACTTCACTGTGGAAGAAAACAGCATTAACAAGCTTGTATTTAACCCTGATGTTTTCTATATCGAGCTGGATATAGATGGAAATAAGGTGAATTGCATCATACAAGACATTCAATTTCATCCGGTGACAGACCGCATCGTTCACATTGACTTACTCCAAGTTTTCCCTGGGAAAGAGGTTCGTGTAAACTTACCACTACGGTCAGAAGGAACAGCGCAAGGTGTTATTAACGGTGGACGGATCGCGACACTATTTCGCAGAGTCCCTGTGAAAGGACCTATCGAAAAAATTCCAGAGGCAATCACGGTAGATATCTCTCCATTAACCATCGGATCAACCGTGCGTGTGAGAGATCTAAATATCGAAGGATGTAAAATCCTACTCAACGAATCTGTCCTTTTGATCGCTTGTAAGAGAACCCGTCTCGCTATTGCAGATGAAGTATTGGATGGAGAAGTTGACGGTGAAACTGAGGGCGCTGAAGGTGCTGAAGGCGCTGAAGGCGCTGAAGGCGCATCTGAAGAAAGTACTGAAGGTGGCGACGCATAAAGAAAGCGCTGAATTATGAAACACCTCATTGTCGGTCTGGGAAATCCCGGCGCAGAATATGAGGAAACACGTCATAATATTGGATTTAAGGTGGTGGACACTATCGCTGAGGCACACGGTGGAAAATTTTCTACAGAACGTCACGGCGCAGTGTCCACCATTCGTTTTAAAGGTCGAACATTGGTGTTACTCAAGCCATCAACGTTCATGAACCTCAGTGGCAAGGCTTTGAGATACTGGATGGAGGCCGAGAAAATACCCACAGATAGAATCCTCATCATTGCCGATGACATCCATTTACCTTTTGAAGGCATCCGACTTAGAGCAAAGGGCAGCGATGGTGGCCATAACGGCCTGAAAAGCATTCAATCAGTCATTGGGAACAATGTGTATCCTCGCTTAAGAGTGGGTGTCGGCGCGGATTTCGGGATCGGCAGACAAGTCGAACATGTCTTGGGTCAATGGACGAAAGAAGAAGGTTTGGCACTTCAAGAAATTTTGATGAAATCTCAAAAAGCAGTCGAGCGCTTTTGCACGATAGGATTAGATCGGGCAATGAATGCCGTAAATACGCTTTGAATAAAAACCAAAAAGCGCTTTTTATTCATAAAGATGATTGTTTCCAATATAGGAAATAACCGGATCTGGCAACAGGTATTGTACATCCTGTTGATTTAATATCGCCTCCCTGATGTAGGTTGAAGAGATCTCAATCATGGGTGCTTTTGTGTACAGCACAGCTTGGCTGTTTTCAAGATAATCTTTTCTAGATAAAGTTGAAGAACTGAGACGTCTGGGGTAAATCAACAAGCGATGGTGATTGATGATCTCGCTGTAATTTTTCCACTTGTGGAGGTTTTGATAGTTGTCTTCACCAAGGATAACTGAAAAAACGATTTGAGGGTATTTCTCTCTCAAAATCCCCAATGTATCCACAGTGTAGCTTGGGCGTTCTAGATTAAATTCAACATCTGAAGCAAAAATTGAGGGGCTTTCAGAAACAGCCAACCTCACCATTTGTAGTCTGTGCTTTTCAGCAATCATCTCAGAGTCTAACTTGAACGGACTAGAAGGCGTCACGACAATCCATATTTCATCTAGATCTGCTCTAATTAACATGTGATTCGCAATGATCAAATGCCCCAAATGAATTGGATTAAATGAGCCGAAATAAAGCCCCACTTTCCCTATTTTGGTATGGCCAGTCATTTATTTAAAAAGCTTGTGACCACTTGTTTAGTTTCCGAAATAGCTTTGGCGAGATCATCATTGACAATACGAACATCAAAATGCTTTTCTTCGTTAAGTTCAAACACAGATTTTGCAAGCCTCCCGATAATGTTTTTTTCGCTTTCAGTCCCTCGGCCCCTTAGACGTTTCTCTAAGACTTCAATGGAAGGTGGAGCTATGAAGATTGAGAGAGCCAAATCACCAAAGACCTTTTTTAAAGCTTTGCCGCCGATGACGTCAACATCAAACACAGGGGTTAACCCTTTATGCCACATATTCTCAACTTCGGAACAGAGTGTTCCGTAACGTGTCCCCTTATATACCTCTTCCCATTCGATAAATTCCCCTTTTTCGATTTTAAGGTCAAACTCACTTTGTGTTAAATAATAGTAGGACTTAGATGCAACCTCATCTCCTCTTAATTGACGTGTCGTGGCGCTTATACTAAACCCCAATGAGAGCGCCTCATTCTCCATCAAACTTTTAACAAGCGTCGTTTTCCCGGCACCAGAAGGCGCTGAAAATATGATGGCTTTTCCATTTCCCTGCGGAAGGTTTCCTGATGGCATCTTAGAGTACGTTTAATACTTGTTCCTTAATTTTCTCTAATTCATCTTTCATTTGCACAACGAGACGCTGAATATCCGCATCGTTTGCCTTGGACCCTAGCGTGTTAATTTCTCTTCCAATTTCCTGCGCAATAAAACCGAGTTTTTTTCCCTGTCCGATACCATCAGCTAGGATTTCATCGAAGTGATCACAGTGCGCTGTGAGGCGCGACCTTTCTTCTGAAACATCCGTTTTTTCAATATAGAAGATCACCTCTTGTTCAAACCGATTCTCATCTATTTTCGATTTGTCGATAGCCTCAGAAAGATTTGTTTTGATTCGGCTTTTAATGCGAGCCAGTCTCTCATCTAATAGAGGATCTAGATTGATGGACGCATGTCGAATTGTTTTGATTCGATTGTTAAAGTCTTCGAGCGTTGCCGCACCTTCTGTCTCCCTAAATTCATTAAAAGCAACAAGGGCATGGGTAAGGAGTTTTTCTATGCCAGACCAAACGTCATCATCAAGTTGCTCCTGTGGAGACTGAAGCGCGTCTGGCATACGGATGGCCATCCCGAGTAAATTCTCTTCTTTCAAACCAGCACCCTCAGCAAGCGCTTCAAGTTGCGTAATGTATGTTTGAACCAGTTTCGCGTTGATTTCGTGCTTGGCTTCGGAAGGGTCTTGTTCATAGCTTAGGAAAAAATCACACTTGCCACGTATGACACTTTCTCTCAGCAACTTACGGAGTCCCATTTCTTTTTCTCTGAACACGGATGGCATCCTCAGGTTCAGGTCAAATTGTTTGCTATTGAGCGAACGCACCTCAACCGAATACTTCCTATTGCCTATTACGCCTTCGGCTTTACCAAAGCCTGTCATGGATCGAATCATAGGACAAAGATAAGCCGTACCTTTGTCCTCTATGCCTAGTATAAAAGAAATTCAAGCGCCGATTGCGGAAGAAATGAAGGCGTTTTCTGGTCATTTCCGAGAAACCCTGCGCTCAGATGTCCCACTTTTAGATATAATCATGCGTTATATCGTGAAGCGAAAGGGCAAACAAATGAGACCTATTTTCGTTTTTCTGTCTGCCAAAATCCATGGCGAGTGTACTGATAAAACATATACTGCAGCTTCTTTAATTGAGTTATTACACACGGCGACTTTAGTGCATGACGATGTTGTAGATGAAAGTAACCTGAGGCGTGGATTCTTTTCTATTCAAACACTTTGGAAAAAGAAAGTTGCTGTACTTGTAGGTGATTATTTACTTTCGCGAGGACTCCTCACCGCGGTAGACGCTGAGGCGTTTGACTTGTTAAAACTCACTTCGAAAGCTGTGAAAGAAATGAGTGAAGGGGAACTTTTACAAATTGAAAAAGCACGTCATCTCAATATCACAGAGGACATTTATTTTGAGATCATCCGAAGAAAAACTGCATCATTAATTTCTGCGTGCTGTGCGTGCGGAGCAGCTTCAACAGGTGCAAGCCAAGCGCAGATTGAAACAATGTGGACCTTTGGAGAAAAAACAGGGTTAGCCTTTCAAATAAAAGATGATTTACTCGATCTGGGTGATGGGAAAAAAACAGGAAAACCAACTGGACAAGACATCCGAGAGAAGAAATTAACGTTGCCTCTGATACATACACTTGAAAAAGCGGATAGAAGAACCCGCAAAAGATTAATTAAACTGGTGAAACGAGCTCCAAAAGATCCGAATGCAGTGAACGAGGTCATTCAAGCTATTCTGCAAGGTCCAGGTCTTGAATATGCAAGAACTAAAATGACCGTATTAAGAAATGAAGCGGTTGAAATGCTTGATGTATTTGAAGATACTGAAGCACGTAAAGCTTTAATTAATATGCTTGATTTTACGATTGAAAGAAACCGATGAAGACGAAAGGGCGTGTCACATTATGGATGTTTGTCTTTGCAACAATCGGTTGTGGAGACACTGGGTATAAAGGCCGGACCGTTGAGGTGACCTCGACATGGCGCAACGGCAATGTGAAAGAGGAAAGAGTATCACTAAAAGGCGATACCGTTGAGGTTATTTCTTATTATAATAATTTTAAAATACAAACACGTGGCAGGGTTGTAAGTAGGGATGGCGCGGATTTAAAAATTGGGTGTTGGGATACATTCTATCCTAACGGCATGAAATGGTCCATCAATTGTTATTCAAACGGTGTTACTGACGGCAAGTACCAAACTTGGCACCCAAATGGCGTGGTGAACATTTTGGGGCATTACAGTCAGGGATTTGAAACTGGGATTTGGCAGTTCTCCGACAGCACCGGGGTGGTGGTCAAAGAATTTGATGCAACACCTGGATAAGGTATCGCTAGATAAGGTTTTACACATTTTCACGTTGAGGAGAAAACAACTGTCAAGTGAAAGGTGACAAGTGGGTTTTTACCTTGCAATTGGCACGCTTTTGTGCACTTTACTCTCGAATACCCTCTGTTCATGTCATTATTTAAAACAACTGTATTGCGTATCTCCTCTCTCCTTGGATCGTGTGTCTTGTTTTGTGGATTTGGCATTTTTGCAAATGATGATGCGTCTTCTGAAGACTACATTGACAAGTGGAAAAAAGAAGCCGTTTCTCAAATGATCGAATACAACATCCCTGCGAGTATTACGCTTGCTCAAGGGATTCTAGAAAGCGGAAACGGGGTAAGTCAATTGGCACTGAAATCTAACAATCACTTCGGAATTAAATGTCACAGTGATTGGGTCGGCGGCCGAACGTATCATGACGACGATGAAAAAGGGGAGTGTTTCAGAGTGTATGACCACCCCAAAGACAGCTATGAAGACCACAGTAAGTTCTTGCTGAAGAGTCGATACGCGATGTTATTTGAACTGGCGCTCGATGACTATAAAGGATGGGCAAAAGGGTTGAAAAAATGTGGTTATGCGACAAACCCTCAATACGCTGAAAGACTGATCACGTTAATTGAACGCCACAACTTAAATGTACTTGATGTAGAAGGACATGATGCGCTAGCAGCAGTAGGAAAGGGTGAAGCAAAGGACAACTCTGAAGTTGTGAAAGAACAACAAGTGATTTCTGACCGACTTGGTTCTGCATCAAAAGCAAGAGAAGCCAGGAATTCTCCCATAAATAATGGTGGAGCTAGGCGAATCAGAACAACTGAACATGGGATTCAATTTGTTTTCGCACGTGAAGGAGATACCCAAAAAAGCTTGGCCAAGGAACTCGACATGATGCCTTGGCAGTTCCGCAAATACAATGGCGTTTCTAAAAGTCATGTATTCAATCTGGAGGACAAGATTTACTTACAGCCCAAGAAGAATCATGCTGCATATACTTGGCATACTGTTCGTCAAGGCCAAACCATTTGGGATATCTCTCAGATATATGGCATTAAAACGTCTGCAATCATTCGTAAAAACAGACTCAATCCAAATGAATCATTACAGGTTGGCACCAAATTGAGCTTACAATGGCCGTTAGATAAAGAGGGAGAACTTCCGTGGTACGCGAAGCTGATAAACCCAAAGGAGAGTTGATTGAACGCCTGTAAAGTGCGTAAATATCAAATTTCTCTGAACTACCTTAGCGAGGTATTTAATTAAGAAAAAATGCCTTTTTATCAGCAACTGGGGGATATTCCCAATAAGCGACATGTTCAGTTTCGCAAAAAAGATGGAAGTCTTTACCGTGAACAGGTTTTCGGAACAGCGGGGTTTGTAGGGATCACATCAATCCTATATCATTACAACAACCCGACGATGGTGAAGGACGTTCTGGGCAGTGTTGATGTTCGACCTAAAATGGCAGTCGAATGTAACTTACACTCAAGAAAACTAGAGGGGTTTAATGTCATGCCGGGCAAGGATTATCTAGACTCGCGCGTCCCCATAATGTTCAATTCGGACCTGACCATTGAACTCGCATCTCCTCCGAAAATTGAAGATGAGGTTTTCTATAAAAACTCCGATCAAGCTGAAACAATTTTCGTTCATCATGGAAGCGGGGTTTTGGAAACGATGTTCGGAAATCTTGTTTTCGGCAAGGGGGATTATTTGGTCATCCCGAAGGGAATCATTTACCGATTTAAATTCAATTCTGATGACAACAGACTCTTTATCGTGGCTTCTACGGCGCCTGTTTTCACACCTAAACGTTATCGAAATAATTTCGGACAACTCTTAGAGAACAGTCCATATTGTGAACGTGACTTCCGAACTCCAAGTGAGCTCGTCGTTCATGAAGCGTTGGGTGATTACCTCGTGAAAATTAAGAAAAATGGGTTGATTCACGATTATATCTATGCTGCGCATCCCTTTGATGTGGTGGGTTGGGATGGGGTTTTATTCCCCTATGCATTTAACATCAAAGATTTCGAACCCATTACCGGTCGAATTCACCTCCCTCCTCCCACGCACCAAACCTTTGAAGCGGCAGGGTTTGTGATTTGTAGTTTTGTGCCCAGACTATACGATTACCATCCGGACGCTATCCCAGCGCCTTATAATCACAGCAACATCGATTCGGATGAATTACTTTACTATGTTGATGGAGACTTTATGAGCAGAGTGGGTGTGAATCCTGGGCAACTTACGCTTCATCCGGCTGGCATTGTTCACGGTCCTCACCCCGGGACGATAGAAAAAAGCATCGGAAAGAAAGAAACGCCTGAAACTGCAGTGATGGTTGACACATTTAAACCGCTTCATCTCACGCAACAAGCACTCGACTTAGAAGATCCCGAATACTACAAATCTTGGGTGAAGAAATAAAATAAATATGTCAGAAAAAACAATCCCTCACCTTGACAAGATTCTACCGGAAGCCTCAGACTTTCTCCCCTTACTGGGGACAGATTATGTTGAATTTATTGTTGGAAATGCAAAGCAAAGCGCATTCTACTATATGACTGCTTGGGGATTTCAGCCTCTCGCATATAAGGGACTTGAAACGGGCAGCACAGATTCTGTTTCATATGTCCTTAAACAGAATAAGATCATCCTTGTCCTCACGACACCCCTTCGTCCTGGAGGTGAGTTAAATCGACATCTTAACGACCACGGTGACGGTGTAAAAACCATTGCACTTTGGGTTGAGGATGCAAAAAAGAGCTGGGAAGAGACCACAAAAAGAGGGGCAAAAAGCGCATTCGAACCTGAGGTTAGAAAAGACGACAATGGTGAAGTCGTGCTCAGCGCCATTCACACCTATGGAGAAACGATACATGTATTCGTAGAAAGACATAATTACAAAGGTGTATTTATGCCGGGCTATCGCGCCTGGAATCCAGATTACCAACCCGTCGATACAGGACTGTTGTACATCGATCACATGGTCGGAAATGTGAACTGGGGTGAAATGAATACGTGGGGTAAGTTTTATGCCGAGGTGATGGGATTTGCCCAAATCATTTCGTTCGATGACAAGGACATCTCTACAGAATACACTGCGCTTATGTCCAAGGTCATGAGCAATGGCAATGGTCGGATTAAGTTTCCGATTAACGAACCTGCAAAAGGGAAAAAGAAGTCGCAAATAGAGGAGTATATTGAATACTATGGAGGTTCGGGGTGCCAACACATCGCCGTTGCCACAAGCGACATCATTAAAACAATCACAGCCCTCAAATCCAGAGGTGTAGATTTCTTATATGTCCCAGACAATTATTACGACGACATTTTAGACCGTATTGGAGATATTGACGAGGACATTGAAGGATTAAGAAAACTCGGTATTCTCATTGACAGAGATGAAGACGGCTACCTGCTTCAGTTATTTACAAAACCGGTGTTAGACAGACCGACAATGTTTTTTGAGATTATTCAGAGAAATGGCGCGACTTCATTTGGAAAAGGGAATTTTAAAGCGCTGTTCGAGGCCATAGAGCGCGAACAAGAAAACCGCGGTACGTTATAATTTTGAGACCTCTGCTTCAAGTTGACCAGTTAAGAGTCGCGTTCGAAAAAACAGTAATATCTGGGGTGTCCTTTAACGTGTACGAAGGAATGACCACGGCAATTGTTGGAGAATCGGGGTCGGGTAAGACTGTGACTTCTACAGCAATCATGGGGCTCCTCCCATCAAATGGAAGGGTCATTGAAGGTCACGTAAAAGGAATAGACGGGTTGACTTGGGTTGCGGCTGATAAAAAGCCGATTACACCAGTAGGGAGGGAGATTAGCATGGTTTTTCAAGACCCGATGTCTTCCTTAAATCCATCCATGAAAGTTGGGGAACAAGTTGCTGAACCATTGGCCGTACACATGGGATTAGATAGGTCTGACTCCATGAAAAGAGTCCTCGCGCTTTTCAAAGAAGTCGAATTGCCCGAGCCAGCAACTGCGATCTATAAATATCCCCACGAGTTAAGCGGGGGTCAAAAACAACGCGTCATGCTCGCGATTGCACTTGCGTGTAACCCGAAAATTCTTGTCGCTGATGAGCCTACAACCGCATTAGATGTAACGGTTCAAAAAACCATTTTAGAATTGTTACTTCGTCTTCAGAAAGAGCGTGATTTAGGCATCCTTTTTATAACACATGATCTTGATGTAGTCAGAGATATTGCAGATTTTGTCGTCGTCATGAAAGATGGTGAGATTGTTGAACACGGCAAGTGTATCGCGGTTTTAGACAAGCCGACCCACCCATATACTTTGGACTTACTAAGCGTCAAACCCAAAAGAAACATGGGTCAAATCGAACACATCAACAAAGACGCACCGCCCTTCATTGAAGTTAAAGATTTGGAACTGTCGTACATCACAAAAAAGAACTGGTTTGGGAAAGTCCAAGAAAGATTTACAGCCGTGGATGGTGTCAATCTAAAAATACGGCCAGGAGAACGCTTAGGTCTCGTAGGGGAAAGCGGTTGTGGGAAATCAACACTGGGAAGGTTGATGTTGGGGCTTGAGACTCCCAACGGAGGTTCCGTAATTTGGAAGGGGGTCGAGCTGGACCTTAAAAACAGACAAATGATGAGGGCATTTCGGCGAGATGCGCAACCGGTATTTCAAGACCCCTTCAGCGCACTAAATCCAAGAATGTCTATTGGGACCGCGTTATGTGAGGCAATCGGCACCACCGTAAATGGTGAAGCTCTGTCAACATTAAAAAAAATGGAGATGGCTCGCAATCTCCTCGTTGAAGTTGGGTTGAACAAAGAAGACACGGACAAGTATCCGGCATCTTTTAGCGGAGGGATGAGACAGCGCATCGTTCTTGCTAGAGCATTGGCTGTAAAACCGGCGCTTCTCATATTGGATGAGAGTGTCTCAGCGTTGGATGTAAGAATCCAAGCCCAAATATTATCGCTGCTTTCCGACATTCAAAAAAGAAGATCACTTGCTTACTTGTTTATTTCTCATGATTTAAATGTGATTCATGCCGTTTGTGACAGGGTGATTGTGATGAAAGATGGCGGGATTATAGAAGAAGGGACTGCAGATAAGATTTTTAATTCCCCTTCTAATTCATACACAAAGCACTTGTTAGAAAGCCGTCCAGGAAGACGTGAATTGACTGCGTAAATCCGTCGGCTGGTGCTTAATTTGGCATTATGAGTGATGTCAACAATGAAGCATTGATTCTATCGAATCTAAAGGATGGGTTCCTAACCCTTACAATCAACAGGCCAAGCCAGCTTAACGCACTGAACAGCAGCGTGATAAAGCGCTTATCTCAGTTAATCGAAGAGGCACAATCGATGCCTGAGGTACGTGTGATCATCCTAACTGGAGCAGGAGAAAAAGCGTTTGTCGCGGGTGCCGACATTGTGGAATTTGCCGAATTCTCTCCTGATCAAGCAAAAGATTTGGCATCTTTGGGTCAGTCCAGTCTCTTTGATAGAATAGAAAGGAGTGAAAAACCTGTGATTGCTGCGGTCAATGGATTTGCACTGGGTGGGGGCCTAGAATTGGCCATGGCTGCTCACATACGCGTAGCCTCATCCAACGCTAAATTAGGACTTCCTGAGGTCTCGCTTGGCGTAATCCCAGGGTATGGGGGTACTCAAAGATTGGCGCAACTTGTCGGAAAGGGCAAAGCCATGGAAATGGTGTTAAGTGCGGGGATGATTAGTGCGGAAGAGGGTTTGGCATGTGGTTTGGTAAATAAGGTCGTGGAACAAAGTGAATTAATGGACGAAGTCCAGGGTATGGCGAAGAAGATTGGGCGCAACGCGCCTACTGCGCTCGCGGGGGCCATTAAATCTATCTTGGCAGGTTATACGGATGGCACAGATGGACATCAAGTGGAAATTACTGAATTTGGCAAGTGCTTTGGAACTGAAGATTTCCGAGAAGGGACAACTGCATTTATTGAAAAACGTCGTGCAAAATTCCCAGGAAAATGAGTGTAAAAGTCGCTGTGATTAACGATGGGAAACATCAACTGCCCCAGTATAGTACGCCACAAAGTGCAGGGTTGGATTTACGTGCTTCATTAGACGTACCGGTCGTGCTTCAACCTGGAGAACGCAGCCTCATCCCAACTGGCATCAAGTTGGCTTTGCCTCGGGGAATGGAGGCCCAAGTGAGACCTAGGTCTGGACTGGCTTACAAACATGGTGTCACAGTATTAAATGCTCCAGGGACCATCGACGCAGACTATAGAGGAGATATTGGAGTTATACTTGTGAATCACGGGGAAGTCGCATTCACTGTTGAGGACGGATTAAGAATCGCTCAGATTGTACTTGCAAAATATGAGCAAGTGGTGTGGGAGGAAGTGCGTGAACTCACCGATACTGATCGGGGAGATGGCGGGTTTGGGAGTACAGGTATTAAATAAAAGAGAATAGCAAAAGATGAACATTATCATTCCGATGGCAGGAAGAGGAAGCAGACTTCGTCCTCACACCTTAACAACACCTAAGCCGTTAATCCCAATTGCTGGAATCCCTATCGTTGAACGACTCGTGGAAGACATCGTTCGAACGTTGCCAGTGGCTGTGAAGAAAATCGCTTTTGTCACTGGAAGGTTTGGTGAAGAATGCGAGAAGGATCTGCTTGAAGTTGCGCGTCGCCAAGGCGCGGAAGGTGTTATTTGCTATCAAGATGAGCCCCTGGGAACAGCACATGCTATTCTTTGTGGTTCGGAATGTTTAGAGGGCCCAGTCGTTGTCGCATTTGCCGACACACTTTTTCGAGCAGATTTCTCAATTAACCCCGAAGCAGATGGTGTTCTTTTCGTACAGAAAATTGAAGATCCATCAGCATTTGGCGTGATCGTCACAGATGACAATGGCGGAATCGTGGATTACGTCGAAAAGCCGCAAGAATACGTAGGGGATCTTGCAATGATTGGCATTTATGCTTTCAAAGATGGCGCAAGACTTAAGAAAGAATTAGACTATCTCATCGACAATGACATGCGGCTTTCTGGTGAATATCAGCTCCCGGACGCGCTAAGAAATATGACCAAGTCTGGGTTAACTTTTATTCCAGGGGAAGTGCTTGAGTGGATGGATTGTGGGAATAAAAATGTGACGGTTGAGACAAATCGTAGGGTTCTAGAAATACTTTCCAAAGAAGGTCGGCTCCATAATAAAACCGGAATTGATGCAACAGCTCAAATTACAGATAGTGTCATTACACCCCCATGTTACATAGGCCCAGGGGTGAAAATTAACCGATCGATCATAGGTCCACATGTCAGCCTAGGTGCGAACACAAAGATTGATGACTCTGTCATTAGCGACGCATTGATTCAGGGAGACACGCACATTGAAAATGCGAATTTAAAGGGAGCGATGATCGGCGCGAAAGCTGCCATTTATGGCAAAACACAAGACGTGAGTATTGGAGACTTCTGTACTTTGGGCAATCGTGAAAAATAAACTGTGAAGCAACACATTACATATTTCGCCTTCGGCTTATTCCTACTCAACACGATTGGTTGTTCAGGGGGGAAACATGTCTTATCAAATGATGGCGTTTTATCTGAAACATTGCAACGTAATTATTTCGAAGGTTCCCACCACATGCTTAAAGGCGACAAAGAAGCGGCATACGCAAGTTTCTTAAGATGCGCCGATGAAGCACCTGATGTCGCTTCTTTTCACTATGATCTTGGACGAATTGACTTCGACTTAGGTCGATATGAGTCCGCAACAGCACAATTAGACCGTGCAATTCAAATCGCGCCAGAAAACGATTGGTACAGATATCACAGGGCGAAGTCACTCGTATTGACTGGGAGTTACGATGCAGCACTCGTAGATTTTGAGTTTTGGATTAACGCAAGACCTGGAGATTTAGAAGCCCTCAGGGAATGCTCTGATTTTTTCATTTCTGCCTCACAGCCATGGTACGCATACCAGCTTTTAATATTTTATGAAGAAGAAATCGCGAGGAATGTCGATGTGAGATTAGATCAATTTGCGCTTATCTCGCACGCCAATATCGAAATTGAGAGCTTTGAGCTTTTCATAAATCGTTCCGCTTTGGAGTTCCCAAATGAACCCACTTTTGCCTTACATCGTGGTCTTTTGGCTGCATTTAATAAAGACTATGAACGTTCTGTTCTGATTTTAGAAAAACTCCGTACAGACCATCCATATTATATGAATAGCGTCATTCCTTTGGCAGAGTCATATACAGCATTAGGAAGAACAGAGGAAGCGTTCGCGCTTTTACTTTTGGCATTTGAATCAGAGGATATTGACTTGAAGGATAAATCTGAGATCATGTTGGGTTATTTGGATTTTGCTAGTCCAGGTTCAGAAATCATGAAGAGATTCCAGTCACTTCTTAGTGTCGCCCTAGAAACCCATTCAGGCAATCCAGATTTATTGCATTTCGCTGCTTTACACTGGTTAGATATAGGACAAATCGAAAAGGCGCGCGAAGCACTTGCAACTGTGGTTGCAAATGATCCCGGTTCGCTCGAGGGGCATATCGATTATTTGGGTGTTCTTTTTCATCTCAAAGACTGGAAAACAGTGGTTAAAGCTGGAGACGCAGCCGCTTTGGTCTTTCCACTAGAGCCACTCCTTTATTTATACTCTGGAGGTGGTCATAAACAACTGAAGGAATTTGAAACCGCCATAAAACACTTTAAAAGTGGTTTGTCCGTTTTGATCGATTTACCTGTCACTGAAGCAAGTATATACGGTGAGCTAGGAGAATGTTATAGAGAACTCGGACAGAAAGAAAAATCATATGATGCCTTCGAAGAATCTCTATTGCTTGACAAGTCGCCTTATGTAATGAACAATCATGCCTATTTTTTGGCCTCTGACAACCAGCGCATTCAAGATGCCCTTAAGTGGAGCACTTTGGCAAATGAAATGATCCCTGATGAACCAAACTTTATGGACACACATGCGCTAATTTTACACCTCCTTACCCGTAATTCTGATGCCTTGGAGTGGATTTTAAACGCCCAAGCCATTCTAGGTGTTCCTGATGCAGTGTTCTTAGAGCGAGAAGGCGACATTCGATGGTCATTGGGACAATCTGAAAAGGCGTATGAGTTATGGGAAAAGGCAATTATTAGTGGTGGTGGGAAAAAAAGATTGAACGAAAAGCTTTCAAGAATAATATGACGGGGTATCTTAAGATATGGGGTCTAACAGCACTTGTGATCTGTTCTGTTGTAATGACGGGATGCTCTAACGAACAGCGTATTGCAGATGGCAAGCCCTTGAGATCAAGGGACCCAAACAACATACTGAAGCGATATGACAAAGGAGCGCTGAAATGGGACTGGATTGGATTCAAAGTAGATGCCGAAATTAAAGTCGAAGGGAAAGAAGATTCATTTACGATGAATGTGAGAATGGCCCGAGACAGTGCAATTTGGATCAGTCTATCACCAGCGCTTGGGGTGGAGCTTGCAAGGGTACTTCTGCTTCCTGATTCTGTTAGAGTCATCAGTAAAGTGCCCTCAAATAAATTTGTTTTCGAAGCGAATTACACGGAACTAGAAAAGTCCTTAGGAATTCCATTTGATTTCTATACTTTTCAAGATTTGTTTTCTGGAAAGCCGCTGGGGATGAAACCGCAGGAAGATAAATTTATCTCTCAAGTGGATGGCTTCAATTACATTTTAATAGAGAAATTTCCAAGACGCGTCAAAAAGCTTTTAGGTGGAACTGATGAACGAGAAATCGCATTAAACCCTGAAGGCTCTATAGGCGTAATCATTGGGGACCGAAGGGCAAATAGAATGATGAGCCGAACGGATGAAGACGATTTGGTCATTAGAAGATACTGGTTTGATGGGGTCACATTTATGCCCGTAATAGATATGTTTAATGATTTGTCAAGTGGGCTTAGTCTCAAAATTAAGCGCTCAGGAGACGAGGGGCATCGTCAGGGGTTACTGCCTACGAAGACGCGAATAATCGCGCGCGGAAATGATGTCGATTTAGATTGCACCTTGAAAATTCGACGCAGTAGAATAAATCGAGAATACGAACTCCCATTCGATCCCCCTGAAAATTATGAGCGCCGTAAATCACTTTAGTGTTATGGACCGATCAATTAAAAGATGGGTCGTGATGGCGTTTTTATGCGGTGGGGGGTGCTACGCTCTCCAAGCACAAACACAGGACAAGGATGCCTTGACAGCTGAGAAAGAGAAAATTGAAGCCCAACTCGCAACCACATCCAGATTAATCGGAGAAGCAAAGAACACTCGGAATGAGGCTAATTCTCAGGTCGCTCTCATCGATCGACAGATAGAATTAAGAGAGCGACTTATTCGACATCACCAGTCAACCATTAGAATCCTGGAGCAGTCTGTCGTGAAAGCCGACACAGAGATAAGAAGTCTTGAGGGGCATATTGAAGGCTTAAAAGAGGAATATGCAATGATGATTCAGCAAGCATATAGAATGCAACTTGCAAATAACCCTTTGATGTTTGTTTTTGCCGCGGAAGATTTCAGTCAGGCGGCGCTGCGTTTTAGAATGCTACAATCTTATGCCGAAGTACGTAAAAGACAAGCGCTTGAAATCGCTGATGCCCAAACTGCACTCACCGCATCAAAAGGAATTCTATCTGCTGAGAAGACATCCGTTTCGGTTGCACTGGAAGATCAGGAGTCAGAGCGCGACGCTCTAAACGGCGACAGAATAGAAAGAGCAAAACTTGTCTCTGAGATCAAAGGAGAAGAAGTACGTCTCAGGAAAACACTCAAAGCTCAAGAAAAAGAATACAAACGACTCAGCAATGAAATCAAGAGAATTATCGAAGCTGAAATAGAGGCTGAACGAGCTTCTGCAGCTGGAGAGTATGCACTTACTCCAGCTGGTAAAATCATCTCTGAAGAGTTTGAAAAAAACAAAAGCCGTTTTCCATGGCCTGTGGCGAGAGGAGTTGTCACAAAGGAGTTTGGTCGACACAAACACCCAACCATCGCTGGAATTATTGTTGAAAGTAACGGGATAGATATCACCACTGAAAAGGGCACGAATGTATTTTCTATTTTTGGAGGAACAGTCAGCAGTATCTTTTCATTTCCTGGCGCGGGTGAAACAGTGATCATTACGCATGGTGGCTACCGGACAGTATATAGCAATCTCGAAGCACTTGAGGTCTCAAAAGGCGATGTCATCGCGCGAGCAACACGTTTGGGAAAAGCTTGGACAGGGCCCAAAGGGACATCGGTCCATTTCGAAATCTGGAAAACAACAGGTTCTGAGAGGTCTCCTAAAGACCCTCATTCCTGGCTTCAGCCAAGATGAAAATTAGCCTTAAAATGGGATTGCTAAAGGGGTGGTAACTTTGCGCGTGGTAATCCCAACACTGTTAAATCCAGCACGCTTACCCGCATAACTGTCGTCAGAACTGTGGTCAAGAATCTATAACCTGAATACCCAAACGGAGGATGGTCGCATCACAGAAAATATTCTGCTCAATGTGATAAATTTTAAAGACAGAGATTCAGGACTGTGCAACATTCACACATCATATTCACTTCAGAGAAATGGGTCGCCAAAACTGAATCCATTTTTTTGAGGTCGCCTTGCGCTTTTCTGGAATTTTTGCCAAATCAAACAAAATCATTAGGGCATTTGAACAGAGTGCTATCTAAAATCCTAAAGCTAATGTTGCGTAACCGACAATTAAAGCGATCACAAATCCGAATGCCGAAACAATTAATCCATCTTTTTTATTCTGTGCAAGCAAAGGGAAGATCCCGTCTCCACTCGTTGCTATTGCTGCGGCAATTAATGCGGCCATTGGGAAGTTGGGGATTGCTATATAGGCTACCGCAACTGCAATCATTCCACCGCATCCTGGAGTTACTCCTATTAGAGATGCTAACAATATAACGATATATACAGATGATGTCATCCATTCATCAAATGTCTCAGGTCCAATAACTACATCAATGATGTAATTGGCGACAAATAACCCAATAAACACGTATGTCACAACCATAGCAACATCAATAACTGTATGTAAAATGATGTGTTTAATATCATCTGTTTTATCATAGAATTCATGATGCTTGTACGCAACAGTGCTTAAACAGTAAAAAATGATACAGGTAACCGTAAGCGAAACGGAAACCCCAGAGGTTAGACTTGAAATAGCATCTATACCCCCACCCCATAAGGACATAATAGAGGTTGGAGTTAAAAATAAAGCCATCGCCAAAATTGAATAAACCCCTATTTTTTCTATCACTATGCCTGATAATGGGTTTTGCTTCTTTTGGACAACATGAGTATTTACATCGTTTATAGAAGTAATGAAAGAGTAGCCTTTAAACTTTAAAACGTCTGCTAAATAGCCACATATCACCCCTACAATTAAACCAATAATTGTTATGATCGCATATGCTTTTAAGTTCCCTGCAACATTGGCCTCATTTGAAGCCCCCAATAAAACAAATGATCCCTCACCTAATGTGCTGATGAAAGAAGCAAATAAACCCCCAAAAGATATTTTTTTGTTTTTATATAATGAAGCTACCACAATTGTTGCTCCACATCCAGGAATTGCACCTAACAATGAACCAATTATAGGATGAGTCCAGTTTGGTCCAATCTGATCCAACAGCTTATCATGATTTTTTTTTGTAGTAAAACTCAATAAAGAAAAACCAATGATTGAAATGGACACATAACCTCCTATTCCACCAGCTGCCTCAAGATTTTCTAAAATAAATGACCAAAGGTTAAATCCCATATTTATTTAAATAAACAGAATTAAATTTTATCCAACAAATTTATAAAAACATTCATCTTTAAGCTCCAAAATCAGGGACGAAAGGTCCACAAACATAACCTCACCTAAATCAGTGAGTATACGTTTTCGCTGCACCGTAAACAATACCTTTTTAATGTGATTTATTTCTGCCCTAGCGAACTATCATCCCATACAACTCCGTACATTTGTTATCCTCATACCTTGGGCTCTGACACGTGCTGCTGGATACACTCTATTCGCATACATAGCACAGTACTTGCGCCATATCGTTTCGTTAATGGATTCTAAGATTAAAACACCGTGGCTTGAAGTTGGATATACGATCTTTTCTCATGAAGGGCCTAATGCCTTGAAAATTGAAGCCTTGGCCAGAAAGGTGGGGAAAAACAAATCATCTTTCTATCATTGTTTTGCGGATTTAGACATTTTCATAGATGAATTGCTGAGTTTTCATGTTGTAAAATCTCATGAAATCTTTATGCAAATCAAACGCTGTAAGAATTTGGTGCCCGATGTCTTCGAGGTGCTCTTTAAGTACAAAGAAGACGCATTTTTTAATCGACAATTAAGAATCCACAGGGATCTTGAGGGCTATAAATTGTGCTTTGAAAAGGCTCATAAACCTATTGAAGATGCGCTCTTGGACCTTTGGCCCCGAGCCATTGGTTTAGAAGAGAACCCCCATCTCGCCAGGATGATTTTAAACCTTACGGTAGAAAACTTTTATCTAAGATTGACCGAGGAAACATTTACAGAAAAAGGGTTCAAAAGTTATTTAGATGAAATCTTAGCGATCGTAAAAGAGATGTAGGTTCTCTCAATGGAAGTTCAGTTGTACGGTTCCGTCTAAAATGTATGAACAATGGCTTTTACATTTGCGTATGGAACGCCTTCAGCTCAAGTATCTTTTTGTTTACACAACACCACTCGTAATCTTGTTTTCATTGTGGGCCTCTAGTATCTGGTCTTTTTTTGCGCTCTTCTTCGTATTCGGATTGATTCCATTTATTGAATTATTCACAAATGGGTCGACGTATAATCTCAATGGCGACGAGGAAGAGCAGGTAAAAAAAAACATTGTATTTGACCTCATCATCTACCTGTTAGTCCCTATTCAGTGTGTCATTCTGATTTACTTTTTAATACAAGTCAGTGATGAGTCACTCCCACTGTACACAAAAATAGGACTGACCACTGCATACGGACTTGCGTGTGGTGGTCTTGGAATTAACGGTGCACACGAACTAGGCCACCGACACACATGGTATGAGCAACTCATGAGTAAACTTCTTTTGCTTTCTACGTTATATATGCATTTTTTCATAGAACACAATCGAGGTCACCACAAACATGTTTCAACAGATCAAGATCCAGCCTCCAGCAGATATAATGAAATTATTTATTCATTTTTCTTTAGAAGTATAATAGGCGGATGGAGGTCTGCATGGCGACTTGAAGAAACGAAGATGAAACTACAAAAAAAGCGTGTCTTAAGCTGGCACAATGAAATGCTTCGGTTTCAAATCATCCAAATAGCTCTTGTCGCCACTGTTGCATTTATCTTCGGATTTGACACCATGATTTACTTTGTAGCCGGCGCTACAATTGGCATCCTTATCCTTGAAACGGTAAACTATATCGAGCATTACGGTTTGCGTAGATTAAAGGTGGGTGATGGGTTTGAAAGAACGAAACCCATACACTCTTGGAATTCTAACCACCCAATCGGTCGAATACTGTTGTTAGAGGTGACACGTCATTCTGACCATCATTACATCTCAAGTAAGAAATACCAAACCCTCAAGCACTTCGATAACAGTCCTCAAATGCCCACAGGCTATCCAGGAATGATGGTTCTCGCTCTTTTCCCCCCGCTGTGGTTTCGTGTTATGAATAAACGTATTAAAGAATATGGGGCTGTGCCAGCTCAACTTGCTCAGTCGCAACTCTAACCCAGAGGTGAGCCGCAGCTTTTTTCTGACCGCCAACGTTCTGCCGCAAGTACAAATAGGCCTAGGCCTATTTAGAGTAGCGATACTCTTGACTTCGGCCTCAGATTCGATGATTTTGAAGTCACATAATTTGTTCACTTGCATCCTACAAAAGCGCCTCCGCCTTTCTCCTGTTCCATACCTTTTTCATGTGGTTTATTTTTTACTTCCAAACCTCCTATCATCCACGACTACTCCTTACATTTGTACCCCGCCTAACCTGGGCCAT
This sequence comes from Crocinitomicaceae bacterium, assembly GCA_002700285.1. Classification (GTDB taxonomy): domain Bacteria; phylum Bacteroidota; class Bacteroidia; order Flavobacteriales_D; family Sanyastnellaceae; genus UBA974. Next base: position 45,182 of record PACT01000011.1, read on the forward strand.
TAACTCAGCTGGTTAGAGTGCTACCTCGACATGGTAGAAGTCACTGGTTCGAATCCAGTATGGCCCACGAAGAAAACAAAAGCCCCACGCAAACGAAGTTTGAGTGCGGGCTTTTTCTATAACAGCACGTCACAATTTAATTTGTGTAAGGGGTGGTGCAAAAAAGCCAGTAACAAGCTGCAGCTTTTGGGCTTCGTCGTGTTGTGAGTAAAATACTGGCTCACGAGCAGAGCGAGTCATCCAGTATGGCGCCTAAAATAAATTAATCCATATTTTCCCAATCTGTTCTTCAAGGTTCGTCATGAATACAAATTATAGAGATGGAACTATTCCTTCAGTGAAATACGTCCGTCCTGGTCCAGTACCAGCCCGATTTCCCCGAGATCCGTAGAAATGAGGTTTTGAATCGTTAACAGGGCTTGATCGGTGGGGTCGATGACAGGAATCCCCTCGCCCATCAATTTAATGGAAACAATTTTACCCTCTACAAAGTCTCCGTTTTCATCTACATTAATGTTTAAAAGAGGAGCGATTCCTTTTTCCCCTTGAAGATTAAATCTCGCATAAGTTGAAAAATTCCCAAGGCTATATGCGATAAATTTATTTTTATATAAATCGATGGCTCTCGTTACATGGGGCCCGTGACCTAGAATAATATCTGCACCTGCATCAATCATGTCTCGGGCAAACTGATATGGATTTCCTCGATTCTCGCCAAGATAAACTTCCGTCTGCTTTGTGATATGTTGGTGCGCTAGCCCTTCACCACCTCCATGAAAAGACACAACAACGATATCCACTTTTGATTCTAAATCTTGAACGATTTGTCTTGCGACAGCCAAATTATTGATGCTTACCGTCCCTCGGTTTGGAGAAAACGCACAAAAGCCGATTGTCAAACCATTCACCTGAAATATCGATTGGGGATATTCAGTCACGCCGGCAAAATGGATCCCAGCATCTTGAAGCAATTTTGTTGTATTTCGGATGCCAATTTCTCCAAAATCATTGATGTGATTGTTTGCGATACTTAACAAATCAAAACCGGCATCTTTAAAATGTGCGACATAATGATCTGGCATTTTAAAGGCATAACAATTCTTTGGATTCTGACATTTTTTTGTCGTGGGATAATCACCTGTAAGAATCACCCCTTCTAAATTCCCAAATGTGACATCTGCATCGGACAAATGCGTTTTTATTTGGCTAAAAATCTCCGCACCATCTAAGGGGGGTAAGTAATCATCTGAAGGGAAGTTTGTGCCTATCATCATATCGCCCACCGCCACAATTGAAAGGCCTGTTATTGTAGAATCCTGAGCGCTTAAACTGAGTGGGCTGAGTAAAATGAAACTTAGGGCGAGAATGATTTGGCACTCAAAAAACCCAAAAAGCGCTTGTGGGGTCAAATGTGGGGTCAAATAGGAACGCATTGTCAATGGGCTGGTCTGTACGATTGTAAACACAAAAATAATCAAAATGAACAGGTCGCATAAACGCGATATACACCATTAGATTAAAAACAGAAAGTTCATTAAAGGAGGGTGTGCGAGTAAAATCAAACCATCTGTTGGGTATTATTGCCTTTCATGAAACAACTTCAACCCAATCTGAAAAGCTCAAAACTGCTTGCCTACATTCGTTTGGTACTGATCTTGCTCACTGTCTCTTTGCTCGTATCCTTGAGTATTGTTCTAAGAATTGTTTTCTTTTTCCTTCCACAACACTTCTTCTTAAGATACAATGTAAGACTCATTATTTATCCATTTTCTCGACTTCTGATGAGGATTGTAGGTGTGCGGTTAACGGTCAAAGGCAAAATCTCAAAATCGAATTTACTCATCGTAAGTAACCACCAAGGAATCATCGATTCTCTGCTTCACATGGCGCTTTCACCGTGTATGGTGATCTCAAATACCGATATCAAAAGCATGAAAATAATAGGGAAGGTCATGGGATTATTGGGGTTCGTCTTTGTAGACCGGTCGAGAAGAAAATCCATTCAAGAATTGCTGGATCCCACCATTCTCATGATTACAAAGTCTCAGGTCAATATGAGTTTTTTCCCTGAAGGAAAGTCAAATGATGGTGTCGAAATACATCCATTCAAGACGCCCTTTTTTAAAATTGCGATCGACTCAAATTCAGGAGTTCAGCCTTTGGCTTTCAGATGGACTCATGCAAATGGAAGCGCCCTGACTCAAGAACAATTGAGGTTTTTTACATACCTCGTCGCTGACGGCTCTATCGTATTGCACCTCATCAATATCTTAGGATTGAGAAAAAAGAGGCTTAGTGTAAAAGTGTTGGATACGATTTCCCCCGAAGAAATCAGTAAAAACGGCTGGGATAGAAAAGATGTGTCGCAACAATCGGAAGCAAGTGTTCGGGCAGCCATGGCTGAAGAAGCATGGTGAAAACTGAGCCGGATAAAAAAATCTATTGTGATGCGTAACTAGTCTAAAAGAGGGGGGGTATCTGCTTGAAAGACAATGCTGATTGAATTTACACAATGTCTCGTGTTTTTTTCGGTAAGCTGCTCGCCTTCAAAGACGTGACCTAAATGACCAAGACACTTGGCGCAAGTGATTTCTGTTCTTATCATTCCTGCGCTGCCATCTCTCACGCGGATGATGGCGCCCTCTATTTCATCGTCAAAAGATGGCCATCCGCAACCAGATTTAAATTTATCAGTAGATTTATATAATGGAGTGCCACATGCTTTGCACACATAAGTGCCGCTTTCATAATGGTCGCAATATTTCCCAGAAAATGGGTACTCTGTACCCTTGTCTACGATCACTCTTTTTTCTTCTGGATTCAACCCGTCAAAAAAATCTTTTTTAATCTCCATGTCAGTTTGTCCTAACAAATTAAATGAAATAAAGCCTGCTAAAAAAATACCAATACATCTCATAAGGTCAGAACGGTTGAAATTAAAGGATGTTTTATACACACATTAAAAGTAAATCTAATTGACTCTCTAAAATCACAAAGGTTTATAATTCGGAGTCTTATTGACTGAATTTAGTGACCGTCTTTTCTATCAAAGAAGAGTGTTTAATGTGCTGAGTTTAGTGATGGAAAAAGTGTTTGATTTTCTTGATATCACAAAGCTTACTACGTAAGGATAACAACTCGGTTCATGTACAAAAAAGATCTCCCCATAGCTTTCGAAGTCAGCGTTTGATAAAATCTCTACTGACCGAGAAATCCTTGTACTGCCTGTATAAGAGAGGACTGGTTGATCTTCATAGTGAACGCGAAGCGCGGAGGGCTTGGGAAATTCTGTGAGTTCCCCAACAAATTGTACATCGGTCGAATCTAAGAGTGACATGTCATAAACACCTAAAAGCTCTTGCGAAGTATATGGAGAAACAACATAGTCGCCACTGTCTAGCCCCAAGGTCGCAGTCAATGTAAAAAAGGAGGTCGAATTTTGATCCAATGAGAGGTCGAGGTCGAAAGGTGGGGTGCCTTTTTTAAGCTCATTTAAAAAGGGGAGTTCATACGGGGTATTAAGCACAGATGAATGGTTTTGGGGGACGTTCTGAATTGGATTGTCCGAAANGCAACCAAACAATATAATCAGTCCCAGAAGAAGGAGTAAGTTTCTCATTGCTTTCTTTGTGAATCAAAAATTAGATGACAGTAAGTTAGAAATAAAATAAGAGAGACCGATAGAAGTTTGGCTTTGGTCTACAGGTTACATACCTTTAAAGGGCGAAGAAAATTGCGCAATCACACTCCAAACACTGAACAATAAATGAATCTCACTGTTGTCCTTCTTGCTGTAATTATACTGCTTGTTTTTGCAAATTTAATGGTACTGCTTAAACAAAATAAAAGTGTCGATCCTACTGAGAAGTTGATGGAGATTACACGTTCTATTTCCAAGTTTGACGAAACCTTGAAGGATGAGTTTCAGAGAAATCGAAAAGAAAGTGGAGAAGTTGCCAAGGCAAGCCGAGAGGAACTCGCGGCAAATTTGAACGCTTTTTCTGAAACAAATAAGGAAAACAACAAAAGTCTCAATGAACTTGTTCGCCAGAAGTTTAGTGACTTCAGTAAACAACAAACCGACATTAAGGATACGATAGACAAGAACCTTAAGACGATTCGTGAAGACAATTCGCAGCAACTGAGTGAGATGAGAAAAACAGTTGATGAGAAGCTGCAGTCAACGCTTGAGAAAAGATTGGGAGAATCATTTAAGCAAGTAAGTGAACGGCTGGAGATGGTTCACAAAGGGCTTGGAGAAATGCAAAATATTGCGCAAGGGGTCGGTGATTTGAAAAAGGTGCTGTCGAACGTGAAAACCCGGGGAGTGTTGGGCGAATATCAGCTTGAAAACATTCTCGAACAGATACTAACGCCCGATCAGTATTCAAAAAATGTAGCGACCAAGAAAGGCAGTCAAGCCCATGTTGAATTTGCCATCAAACTGCCAGGACAAGATCACGGTGATGAAGTTTGGCTCCCTGTAGATTCTAAATTCCCTATTGAAAATTACGACAGACTTTTGAATGCGTATGAAGGGGGAGAAAAAGACACCATAGAGCAAGCGCAGAGAGTCCTCGTAAAAACCATTGAAGCTTTTGCAAAAGACATCAGTGAAAAATACATCGACCCACCCCATACAACAGATTTTGGAATCATGTTTTTGCCTGTCGAAAGCTTATACGCCGAAGTGCTAAGACATCCTGGACTTTTCGAAATTCTGCAGAGAAAATATCGCATTACAGTAACAGGCCCTACGACACTTTCTGCGCTTATGAATAGCTTACAAATGGGGTTCCGCACCCTTGCTGTCCAGAAAAGAAGCAGCGAGGTCTGGAAAACATTGGAGGCCGTTAAAACTGANTTTAATAAATTCTCTGGACAACTCGAAAAAGTNGANGATCAGTTGAGTAAAGCATCAAANTCTTTGTACGATTTACGAAATACAAGAACGAATGTGATGACTCGAAAACTNAANGAGATTGCCACACTTGACAAAAAAGAGGCCTCAGATATTCTTGAAATCTCTACCGATGAAGATGCCATTGAGGACGTCGAAAAATAGGATTGACGCTACTTTCGTATCTTTAAGCTATGGGAATCAATGACAATATGAAATCAATTCATGCTTTATATTTTTGCCTTATTGCCCTTTTGGTAGGATTATACGAAACATCTTGTTTTGCTCAAAACCCTGGTTATACTGTTATCACAACCTCAACGGAGGCTGCACCAGGAGTGATTGTAATGGCCCCCGTTCAATCCGCAAACCAAATATATCTTTGCGCATTCGATGAAGATGCTGAACTGGTTTTCAATAGCCACTCCCCTGTCCGCGGTTTTATTTTTGAGCCCTGGGGCGATGACGAATTTGTGTTCTACAATTACTCCATACGCAAATGGGTAACTGTAGACCACAACCTAACGCCTACTGACACTTTAGGTCTGAGTATAATCCCCGAAACCGACTACCATGACGTGCACAGGTTTGAAGATGGGTCGTATCTGTTTGTCGTTAATGAATATGTAATTATGGATCTGAGTAGCTTCGGGGGATATGAAGATGCTGAAGTCATCCAGCCTCGAATGATTCATATGGATGTGGAAGAAAATATTTTACGCGAGTGGCATGCGCTCGAGCATATCCCTGTGACCGCGTCTGAAAATCTTATTTATCAACTCGTTGATTATCTGCATTGGAACGCATTTGATATTGACTCTCAAGGCGGGTTATTAATGAGTTTTCGCAACATCAGTACTGTCGCTAGGCTCAACCCCACTGATTGGACCATTGATTGGAGATTAGGTGCCTATGGAAACAATTTCCAGATAGATGATCCCGAGTGGGGAAGTTTTTTAAAACAGCACGATGTCAATGACATGGGGGGGAACCGCATCCTACTATTCGACAACAACATCTCCTCGGGCAACCAGCCTGGGTATTCAAGAGTGGTAGAGTATGAGCTCGATACCATCGCAATGACTGCGACAAGGGTTTGGTCATACTCGCACCCCAACGAAATATATTCCCCTGCCCAAGGCAGTGTTGAACGTCTGGAAAATGGAAATACACTCATCGCATGGGGCAATGCAAACGCAGGTCAGGGAGCAGGGACATTGGTTACTGAGATAAACAGTCAGGGAGAAATTGTTTGGGAAATTCAACTCGGAGAATATTTCACCGTGTATCGCGCGCGAAAAATACCTTTGTCTGACATTGCAGGATGCCGTGACCCCAACGCCTTGAATTACGACAACGGGGTATTGGTCGAGGACGGTTCATGTTATTACGGTGTAGATGAAGATGGTGATGGAATGTCTGATTCTGAAGGGGATTGCGACGATACTGACGCTTCTATTTACCTTGGAGCACCAGAAATACCAAACGACGGAGTGGATCAAAACTGTGATGGATCAGATTTTATTTTCATCCCAGATTGCAACAATTCAGAGGCCATTAACTTCAATCCCGAAGCCACGGTTGACGATGGATCATGTTTATTTCTTATCGAGTTGAGGGTCGATATGTTCGCACACGGTGGAGCAGCCTCGCTTTTAACAGAGCTAGGTGTGATCTCTGGAGTGCATGTAAGTTTCGGGGTTTATAAGTTTGAAGTTCAAGCCGCTGAAGGACCGTTTGTGTATCGTTATATAGATGAATATTCTGTCCAGGAGTTTAACGAAAGATCGATTAACATCAGTAACCCAATGTCCATAGACGTTGTGTGTTTTAACAGTTTGGAAAGCTGCTCTGGTTGCTCAAACCCCGAGTTTACAGAATTCAACCCATATGCGGTTTCAGATGGTTTAATGTGTCAAACGGATGCCTTAATGGGGTGTACCTATCAAGAAGCGTTAAACTTCGATTCAACGGCTAATCTTGATGATGGAACCTGTTCGTTTGCTGAAGTTTGTGACGACAATTGTCCAGGAGATTTCAATCTAGACGGAACGATAGGAACTGATGATCTTCTGATCTTCTTGATGGAGTGGGGAACAATATGCTTTTAAAAAGGTTTCAAAGCAACTCATTTCTTATGGATTTCATTAGGATAGTGCCCTGCTATTTTATTATATTAATAGATTATGTATACTTCAATGATAAAACGAATCTTTCCCGCTTTCATCCTTTTATTTGGGCTTTCATTTGCACCAGGGGGATTTGCTTGGAGTCAAGCAGCCCCCCCCACAGACATTCATCTTTCTGAACTCCAAAGCTGGTTGCAAACCAATTGGTTTGATGGATATCACAACAGTCTTGGATACAATGAAGCGAGGAGACAGATGTATGGTTACATTGACAATGATGGTGGCCAAATAGAGTGTGTTTACACCGGTTTCACCCAATCTGGGGGGTATGTAACCTACCCTAATCCGATTAATGCAGAGCATTTGGTCCCTCAGAGTTTTTTCGGATCATCAGAACCCATGAAGTCTGACATTCATATCCTTAAACCTTGTCACGGATCTGCAAATAGCGCGAGAGGGAACAAGCCATACAATGAAGTGTCTGATGGGCAAGCCCAGTGGTATGGCACTGTAAACAATACATATACCTCACAGGGAAGTGCCCCAAGTAACCAAGAGGTTTGGTCTGAAAGCTCTGGAGGGGATTGGGAGCCTAGAGAAGATCGCAAAGGTGACGTTGCCCGCGCGGCGTTCTACTTCTATACAATGTACCCAGGGGCGGCAGGGTCAATTACAGATATGGGGCCTATGGCCACTTTACATCAATGGCATCTCAATGATCCCGCAGACGCAAATGAAATTTCGCGCAATGACAAGATTGAGTCCCAACAAGGAAATCGAAACCCATACATTGACTACCCAGAGTTGGTCTATAACGCATGGCTTTGGGAGGCCGGGACGTCTGATACCCAAGGGCCAGATTTTTCAGGCACACCGAGTCTTGTGAGTGTCGCTTGTGATGATCTCAACGCTTTTAATGAAATCACCGCAAGTCCATCTGACCCATGCTCACCTGTCACCTTAAGTTTTACAGACGTTGATACCGGACTGGGGTGCACTGGGGGGAATGTCACACGCACTTATTCAGCAACCGATGGGTGTGGAAACATAAGTACCTTCACTCAGACCATTGCTTTTACAGATAGCACTCCCCCAATATTTACCGCTGTTCCTTCGGATATCACAACAACATGCGATAGCGAATTAACTGATTTAGGGAGTGCTGCTGCATCTGACAACTGCACACAGGTAAATATTACAGTTGATGTCGTACTCGTAGGTGGGCCTTGCCCAGAGGCGTACGAAGTGCACCGAACATTCACCGCACAAGACGACTGTGGCAACGCTGCCTTTTATACTCAAGTGATCAATATTGAAGCGTCAGTCGTGGTTGGATGTCCTGAAGACGTTGACAATGACGGTTCTGTCACTGTAAGCGACCTCCTGGCTGTCCTCAGCGAATTTGGGTGCGCTTCAGGTTGTCTATACGACCTAAATATGGATGGCATTGTAGGGGTTGCTGATGTTTTAGAAATTCTCGCCGCTTTCGGTGACGCATGTTAATTTGTCTTGTGATGCAACACATTTAATTTTAATGCGTCTTTCAAATGGCTAAATCTGCTGTTAAACTACTGTTATGAAACTATTTTCTTTCCTTTTAGCGACGATTACTCTCGCATTTTCTTCTCTTTCAGCCCAATCCCCTTGTGTTAACGGAATGGCAGCTGGCTACCCTTGTTCAAACGTAGATTTTCTATCATTTACAGCTGGATCTGCTCTCGGTGGTGGAGATATGAATGATATCTGGGGCTGGACAGACCCTCTTGACGGTACTGAATACGTGTTACTCGGCAGGACTTCTGGAACAGCTTTTGTCGATATTTCTGATCCAGTAAACCCTCTTTATTTGGGAAACCTACCTTCAGCAGGTTCGAGTTCTTTATGGAGAGATATTAAGGTCGATGGGAACTACGCTTACATTGTTTCTGAGGCTAGTGGACACGGAATGCAGATTTTTGACCTCACAAAACTTAGAAATGTCGTTAATCCGCCTGTTACATTCACTGAGGATGCGCTCTATAGTGGATGGGGAAATGCCCACAACATCGTAATTAACGAAGCTAGCGATAGAGCTTATGGTGTCGGCACAAACACTTTTAGCGGAGGCCTTCATATTGTAGATATCTCCGACCCGTTAAACCCAGTTATCATGGGTGACTTTGCAGGTGATGGCTACACACATGATGCACAAGTTGTAAACTACATTGGCCCAGACGCAACTTATGCGGGTAATGAAATTGCTTTTGCATGTAATGAGAATTCAATTACTGTTATCGATGTTACTGACCCTACAGACGCTGTTCAATTAAGCAGAACAACCTACAATTCTCAGTACGCCCATCAAGGATGGCTCACTGAAGACCACAAGTATTTCCTAAGTGGTGACGAATTAGACGAAAGCAACACTGGGGTAAATACAACCACATTTATTTGGGACGTTCAAGATTTAGATGCGCCTTTTCTTTTGGGAACATTTGTCTCTACCACGCCCGCGATTGACCACAATTTATACATTAAAGACAATCTTTGCTATCAATCAAATTACAGAGCTGGATTGCGAATCGCGAACCTTGATAATATCGCAAGTGGTCTGATGACTGAAGTTGGATTCTTTGATCTTTACCCTTCAAGCGATGGCGCTGGATTTAATGGCACATGGTCAAACTATCCTTACTTCGCTTCTGGAGTGATTGCTGTTTCACACATTGAAGAAGGTTTGTTTTTATTAAGCTTATCTGGGAGTATCAGCGACCTGGGTTGCACGGATCCAAACGCATGTAACTATGACCCAGATGCAATTGAAGACAATGGATTGTGTGCAGAAGATGATGTTTGTGGAGTATGTGGTGGAGATGGGTCCTCATGTTCGGGCTGTACTGATAGCGCTGCGTGTAACTATGACCCAGGGGCAACGATCGATGATGGCTCATGTATTATAGGAGGAGTAGAAATTACGTTTACAATTCTTACCGACAACTATCCAGGTGAGACGACTTGGAGTATTGCAGATGCAAATGGATCAGTGGTAATGACAGGTGGACCATACTCATCATCAGCAACAACATACTCAAGTACTGTTTGTGTAGATAACGGATGCTACGACTTGACCATTAATGACAGTTTCGGTGATGGAATTTGCTGTAGTTACGGAACAGGAAATTATGTGATAACTTCTCAAGGAGAAACACTTGCTAGTGGTGGAGAGTTCGCATCAACTGAAACAGTAAACTTCTGCATAGAAGGTGGCGAACCCGACTTTCCTGGATGTACAAATGCAACGGCTTGTAACTTCGACGCGACAGCGAATATCGATGACGGATCATGCGAGTATGAAAGTTGCGTATGTCAAGGNGATGTGAATGGTGATGGCGCTATTACGGTTGCAGACATCCTTCTCATTCTTAGTAATTTTGGATGCACTACAGGCTGTTCAGCAGATGTAGATGGGGANGGTTCTGTGACGGTTTCGGATGTGCTTGTCGTGCTTAGCCTCTTCGGGAACCCGTGTTAATAAACCTCTTGAATGACACGATTCTTATTGAGTTGAGTGATATTGGGATTGGCATCAAGAAGGGGGAACTTATGGGGCTTTACGTGAGGTTTTATCGAGTTGTAAGGAGTTGTTCCTGAAAGAGAATAATATAACCTAGTCTTAACATTAGCTTAATATTGTCGTGAAATAATGTGCGGAAATTTGTACTCGTAATAAATAGGATTTTAATATCAAATGAAGAAAGTACAATTCCTACTAGTAATTTCATTATTACTGTTATCGACTTTTGCGCTAGGACAACAGAAAATTGAAAGCAAATTTGGCAAGGGCGTATACGTTGTTGCTAGCGACTCCAGCTTTTCTATGAAATTCAATGCAAGAGTTCAAAGCCTTTTAATGTTTGAAGCTCCTGCAGGTTCTGAGAACCTCGTGGATGACATGACATCAAACTGGTTAATCCGTCGTTCAAGATTGAAGTTTTCTGGTTTTGCTTACTCTCCTAAAGTTAAGTACAAAATTGAGTTGGGGCTTTCTAATAGGGACCACGGTGGAGAAAACATTCATACTAACAACACTTCAAATCTGATTCTTGATGCATTCGTGCGTTGGAATTTTTACAAAAACATGGAAGTATGGATCGGGCAAACAAAACTCCCAGGTAACCGCGAGCGTGTAATCTCTTCTCAAAAACTTCAATTCGTTGATCGTTCACTTGTTAACTCTCGTTACAACATCGACCGTGATATGGGAATCCAGTTCCGCAACAAGTTTAACATCGGATCAATCGCAACTAGACAAGCTCTTGCTATTTCTCAAGGTGAGGGTAGGAACAGGACAAATAAAAAGGATCCTAATCCTGCTAACGGTTTCGAGTACACAGGACGTCTTGAGGTTCTTCCTCTTGGAGAGTTCTCTGGCAAAGGAGACTACTTTAGTTCAGATCTAAAACGTGAGGACACTCCGAAAATATCTATTGGTGTAACATATGACTTAAATATGAATGCTGCTCGTACAGGGGGTAATCTTGGAAGCTATATAGAAGATGAAAACGACCTTGTTATTAACGATGCACTTTGCAACCTTAACACTGTTCTTGCTGACGTATTTGTTAAGTACAAGGGATTCTCTTTATTAAGTGAGTATGCAAATAAGACTCTAGATGGTGAAAGAATCTACAATGAAGATGGTGACATCATTAATAACTACTACACTGGAACTGGTATAACAGTTCAAGCTGGCTACCTAATGGAAAACAATCTTGAGCCAGCAGTTAGATTCACAATGATTACTCCTGAAAAAGAGTCCCTCAGAGATATTCAAGAAATGATCACATTTGGTCTTTCTAAATACATTGTAGGTCATAGCTTGAAGATTCAAACTGACTTTAGTCTTATCAATGAAACGAACCAGTTTACTGATGACTCTTCCCAAGAATACATGTTCCGCTTTCAAGTGGAGATGGCGTTCTAAAGGATCAGTATCAATCCTGTATTAGTCCCGTTCCAGGTGAATTCAAAAACGGGAAGTAGATTAGTCTTGTTTAGATATTGAAGCTTCTAAAATAGCTGCATCACCACCAGGGAGGTCAGCTACAACTTATAAAACCTTATCTGGATTCTTTTCTTTTACATGTTCAGCTATAGGGATTGGAGTCCCATCATCGTCTAGTCTAACAAATATGAGACGTGTAGTACAAACATCAGCCTCCTCGTGACTATANACATTGAACTTNCTGGCATTTACCTGTACAGTAATACTCTTGTTGCCTATGCTCACAATCTCTCCATAAATCTTGATGAGATTGTTTTCCTTCACAGGTGATGTNAAAAGCACTTCTTCCATCTTNAGNGTNACCATGTTGGGACAGTGACACACCTCATTCACAAAAGCGACAGCAGATTCATCCACCCAGCTCAGCATCGTGCCTCCAAAGAGGTTGTTATGCACGCCTAAATCGTGCTTTTTACACACCTTCGTAGCGAGTAATTTCATGTCTTAATGATTGATTTTTATGCGACCATTGTTTTTAATTGGGAGCATCATTTGATAGGCCAGATCATCTGATTTGCTGTCATCCGTTACATCCAAACCATATTTAATCTTGTCTACATCACCGTATACAAACGTACCGAAAATACGGTCCCAAATAGAGAAAATATTTCCAAAATTCCTATCTGTCCACGGCTCCTCGAAGTGGTGATGAAATTTGTGAGTGTTGGGCGAAATGATCACCCAGCTAATGGCCTTATCCACGCTTAACGGAAGGCCTATATTGGAGTGATTGAAGTATGTAAATGCAATCGTTAGTATTCTATAAAAGATATAAAAGGCAAAAGGAGCTCCCATGACAAAGACTGCAAAAATCGCAAAGCTTTCTCTAGAAAGAAAGTCCAAAGGATGCAGCCTCGTTCCTGTTGTTGCATCCACTTTCGTATCACTGTGATGCACGAGATGAATCCTCCAAAGAAACTTCACTCTGTGAAGCAACAGGTGTGCGATATATTGAGAAATAAGATCAAAGGCTATTACCGTAACGACTAGCTCTGCCCAAATGGGCCATTCCACCAGATTTAAAAGCCCCCACCCTGTCTCCTCAATCCAAATAAAAAGGCCTACAGTAAGGGCGCCCACGGTGACATTGATTAAAACGAGTGTTGCGAGAAAAACAAGGTTCGTTTTCGTGTGTGCCGCGCTTCGAAATCCGCCTTTAAAAAGGGGGGTTAACGATTCAAAGCTTAAAGCTGCTGTAAGGCATGCGACAATCCAAACNAGCTTGTGCCATGACTCTAGGTTTTCAAAAAATCCGATGAAAGTTTCCATATGGTGAAATTACATCTGATAAATGAGTAAATTGTGCTATATGAAAACTATTATAACCTTAGGCATGTTTTGTTTGGCATTAGGCTCTTTAGTCGCTCAACCAACAATGACATGGGAAAGTCCGATTGATGTTTCCTCTGAGGAATTCGGAAATAAGTGTACACGTATTGCGCTGAATCAAGCGGGAAACCCCATGGTGTTACATGGCAAAACTGGTGACAACGCTGGTCTTTATTTGTCAATTATGGAAGACGGAATCTTTGGAGACCCTATTCAAATTGTCTCTGAAACGAATATCTATTTGATGGGTGAATCGGAAGGGCCGCGTATGGCTGTGCATGAAAATCGTGTCGCCGTGAGTTACCAAATTTTTGGCGAATGGGCTACTGGGGGCCATGTTGTCATCTCAGAAGACGATGGACATACTTGGGGCGAACCCTATGCCATCGCTCCTACTGCAACTGAAGATCATTTTATGCCACACGTCGCTTTCAATGACGAAGGTCTGCCTTGGGTGGCGGTTAAATTAGGCGTAAACCCTACTGAAGAAGGGATTCTTCATTTCAACACCGATCTTGATGCTTTCGATCCCGCAATAAGCGGCTCAATCGCTACTCCTGGCGTTTGTGAGTGCTGTCCTTCAAATGCTTTTGGGTATGAAGGTATGTATTACAATGTGGTGAGAACCAATGGTGACAACCTTCGTGACTTCTGGCTTACAGCATCATCAGACGGCGTGAACTGGGACAACGCTATTGATATTGATGAAACAGATTGGGTCATTAATGCGTGTCCTGCATCCGGGACTTCATCTACTGTGATGGAAGACGGCACACTTATTTCTGCGTATATGTCAGCCCCCAATGGAAGCAGGGTTTACTGGTCTTCTGCAGACTTAAATGCGTTTACATTTCTTGAAACAGGCCAAATAGACCCGAGCAATACGTTTTCAGAAAACCACCCTTCAATTTCTAGTTCTGGAGACTGGCTCGTCGCAGCATGGGAACGGAACTCTGGTGGATACAATGTCATGGTTGCCGTTTCAAATGACGGGCCCCAAGCTTTGGAAATGTCTGTTGTGAACGTGACGGAAGGGCTAAGCGGACATAACCGCCACCCTTCTATTGTCTATGATGGCGAGCATATACACCTGGCATATCAAAACGCTGAGAACGGCGTTGTGCACTACCTGAAAGGCGAAATATCTGGCACTTCCCAAGTTGACGGAGTTAAAATTGAAGAGAACCCATGGACGATTTCTAGCAATGAATCGACGTGGGTTTTAAGAGGCGAAGATGCTTCATACGTCTTATATGACCTGAATGGTCGAGCACTGGAAACGGGTACGTTCTCAAACGAACTAACCATACCGATGAACTCACTGCCCATGATTTTACAACTGAAAAGCGACAATCATGTGAAGTCGTTTAAGCTTGTGAGGTAAGTCTGTTATCTTTATTTAAGGGCATGCCTGGCCAAAGTTTGCTAAGATGCCGTCGAGTAAATCAGAAACCGTCACGGCGCCATCATCGTTCACGTCCCCCAAACAGTTCGATGTGCACCCAAAATCACTTAATAAAAGAAGGACGTCGCCGATCACGATAAAGCCGTCGTTGTCGAGGTCTCCAGGGCATGTTCCAAGATCGCTGTTGCAGCTGATATTCGTTGTCCCATCGCCAAAGAACGACACGGAACGGTCATACGCATCCAACCCGATTTCAATGCCCATCAAACGCCCAGGGATGTCGTCGAAGTAGGGATGAATCCCCCCATAAATCCGACTCAAACTGCACTCGTCGGAAGCGTCTCGATAGGTGGCCCATTGCAATTCCACGTCGACACTTGGGCCGTCTTCAAAGACCAAAAATTCATTTGCCGGTGCAAGGAAAACACCCATCCCGCCAGGGAAATATGAATCGCCGGTAAAGGCCGTCAATACTTCCGCAGCGGCGCGTGAGAAGGTGCTGTGACCACTCACGTAACCTGCAAATGGTGGGCTGACAAACGAAGGCCGTTGATACGGCTCCCATGATTCAGCCAGGACCCAACCCACACCAGCAAATTCCGAATCGACGTTGTTGATGGATGAACTTCCTTTCCAGGCCCGAAGTTTAATTTTCCCCACGTTTTCACCCAAGGTGCCCGCCAAATTGTCACCAAGTTCTACAGTTTCAATAGAGCCGGGGATCAAATTCAGACCTCCTGGATGGTAATTGTCCGCAGAAGCGTCAGTGCTTTGACCCAGTTCAGCCATGCCGCGGATGGCGGTAATCGGTCTGGACGAATCATACCAACCCTTGGCTCCCCATGCTGAGACAGCGCAGTCGTGCATCGCAGAACCCAATGCAAGGTAGCTTTTAACATCCCATTCGAGATCGTCCAAAACGACACCTTCTCCTTGAAATTGCTTGACGAGTAAAGGGTGGTCGCTGACATAGTTTAGAATGGTGAACCAATGGCCTGGTGGTGTCTCTGATTCGGGACCATCTGCCCAGAACTCGGCAAGTACACGTGCGTAATCGCCGCGTGGCACCATGTTGGTTTCATAAGGTAAGCCGGTGGATGGATTGATGCTGTGACCAAGACTTGGCGATCCACCATTGGTGGCATCGTAAAACGTGGCGTATGTTTCCAAAGTCGTGGGGAAGGTGTCATTGTTTCCAATCGAAGCGGGACTGATGTCCCACATCACTCCATCTGTGGGGTCCAACATGCCTGACCAAAGCGCGACCATGCTGTGACCATCTTGATAGATGTCGGAAGTGCCCAACCCGTTCATGTCATACAACGCAGGGCCGCCCGGATCATGGTATACATTGTATTCAAATCCGTCACGTGTATATGACGTTAGGTCCTCGTCAGTTAAAGCCCATGACGTTACCTGCCCCCATTCTGGAGAAAGAAAATCGGGGGTTTCACCTGGAATGGTATTTCCGCTTTGATCGATGAACAGGTCCAGAGTGAGCGGCTGCCAACGATTCAAATCCAGCACTGTTTCGTTTCCTGGGACATCCACTATAAGGGGCGGGTTAAGGGGCGTATAGGATGTGTTGGTGAAGTCGTTTTGTTCGTTTGCTCCGTCTTGAAGACCAAACACAATAAGTTGCGACGCCAAGTAGTTTCCCAGGGCGCGTCCGTCGCCTGAACTGAAGTCCGTATTGGTAAAGTTAACGTCGTAGCCCAACGTCTCCATGTGCACTTCGTATCCCGTCATGAGATTATTTGCTTGCGGGGCATTGGCAAATCGGTGTGTCAGCAACCGGTACATGCCAAACGCAATGGCTTCGTCCCTTGCTGTAGCGATGTCAGTGGACGGGGTAAATCCATCAAACGGGGCTGAGAATCCTGCGTAATCGTTCTCCAGAAATGCAGGGCATGCTGAGGGTTCCATCACAGCCCAAGCGTCCCACATCAGCATGGCGCTGTGCCAGAGGTTGCGGGCGTGCACTGTGGGTCGGGCGTAGTCGCCTCGGATACTCGCTAGCAGCATTTCATTCCATTGGCGCGCCATGCTGTGGTCGGTACTTACGATCGGGTAGTCCACCACTTCCGTACAATCGGGACTGGGATTCGTAGGACATACATCACACGCATCGGGTATCCCATCTAAGTCGTAATCCGCGGATGTGGCAACGAGGTCACAATTGTTCGACATGATGACATCGTATCCGTTGCACTTTCCGCTGAGGATATCGATAAGACCGTCATTGTTGATGTCTAGAAGTGCGACATCGTAGCTGTTGGTGACCCATTCGAAGTTGGTGCTTCCGTATGGATCGTTGAAGGTTCCACTGACGTTTTCATAAATGGCGATTCGGCGGCCACTGTTGCAGGGCGGGATATCCACATCAACGTCAGAAACCACCACATCATAATCTCCATCGAGGTCCAAATCGGCAGCGTGCACGTTGCCCCCGAATCCATTAGACGAACTGAACCCAAGGTTGACGGTGTTGAACCCCAAACTTACATCGGCGGTGTGAGATGTTGCTGTCAATATTTTGTCCTCCCCGTCGTCCACCACATAGAGATCGAGCAAACCGTCGCCATTAAAATCCACGATTTCAAACATATACGGCGAGGAGCTGGGAACGAGATTTTGCCA
This sequence comes from Crocinitomicaceae bacterium, assembly GCA_002700285.1. Lineage (GTDB taxonomy): Bacteria > Bacteroidota > Bacteroidia > Flavobacteriales_D > Sanyastnellaceae > UBA974. Next base: position 62,629 of record PACT01000011.1, read on the forward strand.
AGTGTTGAAGTTCCCTGTCCCATCGTTAAACATGACGATGACGCCTCGTGCATTCCATGGAGATACGTCGTAGAGCGTTGTGTTTTTAATCAAGTCCAAATCGCCATCACCGTCCATGTCATGAATTTGTCCTGCAGTCCCAAAGGCGCTGTTTCGTAGGTCGCCCATTCGTGCCGCACCATCGTCAGTGAAATGCCCCGTGCCGTCGTTGATCAATAGGAAATCTTTGGCTGTGCCCCCTCCGCTATTCACGCGGTAGTTTACGAAGTACAAATCTTGCGCACCGTTGCCAGTCAAGTCTCCCGACCACACCGCGCAAATAAGGGGGTCGTCCGAAACAAGCGTAGGGAATCGTGTCGCGCTCTCGTCCGCAAGTCCCAACCAATTTCCAGCGCCATCTTCACCAAGATTCATGTACAACATGGGTTGTTGGTCGAAGGTATTGGCAATAACCACATCATCCCACGTGTCGCCGTTCACGTCCACGATATAAACGTCACGTGCAAAACTGGGATTGGAGACAAATTCTGGGGCGAACTCCAACGTCATATCCACGAGTACGCCTTGTTGATTGATAAGCAAAAGATCTGACTTGGGCGGTTCGGAGGCTGCAGAAAACGGTTCTTTTCGAACCACAATCAAGTCCATCCAGCCGTCTTTGTTCAAGTCCGCTGGCCACAAATCCTTTTCTTCTTCGTCACTGTTCGCCACAGTGAATAATTCCATCCGGCTTTCAGTTTGAACATCCCATTCCAACCATTGGGCTTGCGCGGTAGGCAGTCCAAAAACAGTCAAAATACATAAAAGTGTGAGGACAGGGCTTTTCATTCAACAAGATTTAGCAACAATTTAAAGACGCATAAATGATCAATGAGTTGCGTGGATGAACGGTTAAATTGAGTACCTTGAACCTATGAAGAAGAACCTTACGCTTGCGATTACGATATGTTTTTTATTTGCTTCAGCGCCTGCAAATGCTCAATGTGAAGATGTGTCTGTTCCTGGGATTCATGTAAATCCCTTCAACATGAACGAATTAATCTTGCACTCATTCAATGAAAATGAGTCAGAAATTTTTGATTACCCTGGCTGGAGGCTTTATAATGAGTCGGGTGTTTTGATTGCCGAGGAACAAGTTCAGTTTTTTGGCATTTTTGGCAACAGCATACATTCTCTTAACTTAATAGAACCGCTTAATTACAGCGTTCAATCATTCTATGGTACGCTTGAGCTGTGGACAGGGTTTTACGATGTTTTAGAGTGTTCTTATGATTTGGAGGTGTTTCCTTGGCGTGTCGATGAATCTACCGATGAGCCATATGGATGCATCCCCATTGGGATTAGTCTAGAAGGTCTTTCGGAAGAAGGCGNAAGTATAGAAATCAGCATCACAGACGGAAACGCGTCAAGTGTGTTTGAAGAAACATACACTATGGAAGCGGGCTCCTTTGGAGGGGATGTTGGCGCAACCTGTCTTGACCAAGAGGGATGCTATTATTTATCAATCACGAGCGAGGATGACATTGATAACATACAATATTCGATTTTGTCTGATTCTGAGGATGTTTATTTTTCTTACATCTTTGATCAAATTGGAGAAAATGAAATCCTCTTAAATCCATTTGGTCAAGGAGTGTGTGAATGTAATTTCACCCCAGCTGTTGCTGCGAGTAATACGGGTGAGTGGGGTGAAGAAATGTCCTGGGAATTATATGGCCCAGAGCCCAATTCAGAAAATCTCGTGGCGTCATTTCAAGGGGTTGAGGATTACTCAAATAGTTTGGATACTCTGTGCCTAGAGCCAGGATGCTACGCCTTCGTGATGTATGATTCTTGGGGAGACGGATGGAACGGAGGAAGTTTAACTTTAGAGTTGCCAGAGATGGATATCACGATAAGTCTTGAGGACGGATATATAGGGTATGAGACATTCGATTTAGAAATAGGGACAAATGATTGCGCTTGGGAATTGCCTGGGTGTACAAATCCTTATGCCGAGAACTATACCGAAGGAGCCACAATAGACGATGGCACATGCTTTAACCCTGAAGTTTTTTTTACATCTGAAGATGTTGAACGCTCTTACTATCTATACACACCCGAAGGGCTAGACGATGACGCTCCCCTTGTTTTCGTTCTTCATGGATATTGGGGAACGAATATGGATATGAATTCTTTTTCTGGGATGAATGAAATAGCCGATTCTGAGGGTTTTGCTGTTTGCTATCCACAAGGGCTTCCAGATTATGGAGGGGTTAACCATTGGAATGCAAATCTTATCGGGATTTCAAATGTCAACGATGTTTTATTCTTAACTGAACTTGCCGAATTCCTTCAAGTAGAACACGGATTTAGTAGTGATTGTACGTATAGTTGTGGGTACTCTAATGGAGGATACATGAGCTACACATTGGCTTGTGAAGCGCCTGATGTTTTTCGAGGGATCGGGTCTGTTGGAGGAACTATGAGTGGTTATGATTTTGAGAACTGCACGCCAACGCTTGTCCCTGTTGTGCATCTCCATGGGACTAATGATAATGTGATTAGTTATTATAGTACTAGTGCTGACCCAAATAATCCATGGAATGGCGCTGATGGTGTTGAAGCAGTGGTTTTGTCTTGGGCAAATGCAAACAACTGTACACAAACATCCACAACATCTTTACCCGACTTAGATCCAACGGACGGAAGCACCGTTGCCCTTGTTAAACACACCGATGGAGATTTCGGATATCAAGCCTGGGTATATAGAGTCATTGGTGGTGGTCACGACTGGTTTGGCGAGTGGGGTAATATGGACATCCATTCTTCCGCTGTGATTTGGTCCTTCTTGAGTACGTTTTGCGGAACCACAATATCCACCGATGACCTTACCCCAGATAATGCTCAGCTCTTCACTTATACATATTCATCTGCATCTAATCAGATTGAGTTGCATGGTTTGGAAAACACGACCTGTCAAATTTTTGATAGCAGTGGTCGGCTCGTGACTTATTTGCCGCTTTTTTCAGGACAAACCAAACTTGTAACTCTCCAATCTTCGGGTCTATTCACTATTATTTCTCGCTCCTCAGATCTTAATATCAAATCAATTCAGAGAGAAAAAGTTGTTTTAAGGTAAAGAGAGGCTTGAGATGAAGTGTCAATTGGTTTTTATTTCACACTTACCATCAACACTTTTTTCCTATTCATGCAGACATGAGAAAACATAATTTCAGTGAGTATTTTGACTATTACATCTCAAAGGTCAAGGATGAAGTTGTTTGGGATGCACTACAAAACAGTGGACAGGAAGTGCTCGAATTGGTGTCGAACCTAGATGATGATCAATGGAAGTATGCTTATGATGATGGCAAGTGGAGTATGGGGCAATTGTTTTATCATCTTCTTGATACTGAGCGTATCATGTGTTATCGTGCATTGTGCTTTGCCCGTGGCCAACAGTTCGAATTACCAGGATATGACCACACTATTTTTGCAGGAAACGTTGATGAAAACCTCGCTACAAAAGCGCTTTTTACCAAAGAATACAATTACTTAAGACAGGGGACAATATTGATGTTTAATGGTTTCAATTCTGAACAGCTTAAGCGACAAGCACATTTCAATGGACTTCATTTAGAAGTAGGACAAATGGCGCGTCTAATTACAGGCCATGAGCAGCATCATTTAGAAATTATTCGTTCGCGTTATTTATGATGATGTAATCCATTCTTTCATTGATATGATGGTCTGAATGAAAAAAAACTGCATCCAAAGGAGTGCAGAGAATCACTTTAGTAGCCCCGGCAGAGCTACACACCCCTCAACATAAATAGGCATTACAGACGGTTACTAACATTTGTTGTTCCCATTGTTGTGCCGAATTCAGACACTTTTTTCTGTCTCTTATCAAAGGGCTTGATGCTGTTGATAAATTCAGCAACTCCCCTACTCAATTACTGACGGAGTGAATCAAGAATGACACGACGTTCTCACGTCTCATTAAGCTTGATTTTTAACACCCCTTCCCCCTATCAAAAATCAGAGCAAAAAGAGGGCCGCTCACTGGACTTGAACTTTGTGTCTGGCCTGTTACATCTTTCCTTTGCCTGTGTAAGCTCGGGCCGTTTAAGACGGCCGAGCGTGTCATTAAGGAGGTACCTATTTCCTTTGAGATGAGGGTTCGTTTTAGACTCACCCTCTCAGTGTCAGGGGAAGAACTCATGCTGAGCGTAGCAAAGTTCGGACTCAATCAAGTAGTCAGAGGTTGACACTGTCAAGTATTATCTTTGAAAATCAATTAAATTTTATCCCAATGTTCAAGAAAATGTTTCCACATCAAAAGAGAATACGTTTTGTTTTCTTCTTTACAT
>PACT01000012.1 GCA_002700285.1 Crocinitomicaceae bacterium
CGCCCTCTGGGATACCTGATCCGCCACAAACGCCACACTCGTCGAGGACGTTTCCGTCGCAGTCACAGTCTCCCTCTGGGATACCTGATCCACCACATGTACCACACTCATCGAGTACGTTGCCGTCGCAGTCACAGTCTCCTTCTGGGATACCTGATCCGCCGCATGTGCCACACTCGTCTAATACGTTGCCGTCGCAGTCACAGTCTCCCTCTGGGATACCTGATCCGCCGCATGTGCCACACTCATCGAGTACGTTTCCGTCGCAGTCACAGTCTCCCTCTGGGATACCTGACCCGCCACATGTGCCACACTCATCGAGTACGTTGCCATCGCAGTCACAGTCGCCCTCTGGGATACCTGACCCGCCACATGTGCCACACTCGTCTAATACGTTGCCATCGCAGTCACAGTCTCCCTCTGGGATACCTGATCCGCCACAAACACCACACTCGTCATTTACTGCACAAGAACCATCGTCGTACGTCGCTGTATCGTCGTAGTTACATGCAGTAGCATCTGTACAACCACAAGCAGGACCAGCGACATCTCCGCCGAAAGTTCCAGCTCCATCAAAATCCATACTTATCTGAACTTGATCAGCGCCTACTCCCAATGGGAAGACTTGGTAATTAAGTGTACCACTTATAGAACCAGTCGTGGTGACCTGAAGAACAAGAACGCGAAGATCCGCATCAGGCAATCCGTTGGATGCTGTATTAAGTACGTAGTAAGAAGCGCCAGTTAATGTGTTTGACAACAATGAAGTTGCGCCATTTGTAAGAAAGAACGGTGTGATTGGCTGACTCGCATCCTCCACAAGAGAAGGATCTGCTGCAGGGGCAACAGCTGGACTGTCTAAACCAACAGTCGCATAAGTGTCATCTGCCATCTCTGGAAAGAAGCCAAGGAAAGCAGGGTTAATACCTGAAGCACTCCAACTCGCATTAAATGAAGAGTTAAATGCACCCTCCGGTGTATTAATCGATAAAGGAGATTGGTCGTTACCAAAGATTGCACTAAAGCGATCAGTCGCATCTGTCATGTCAACATAGAAACGATATGTCGTTCCTGCTGCAACAGCAGGTGTACTCGATTCAACGGTGAGCGTATATTGTGCGGTTGCTTGAGAACCGAAAAGTATTGAGCTACAACAAATTGCAGCTAATAGGAAATTAAACGTACGAGTCATGGTTGTATTATTACGCATATTTATAGGCCCAAAAGATAGTCAAGACTTGCTATATCTTCGACGAGTAGTGTGAAAAATTCGACAAACACGATAAACTTGGCTGCAATATATTATGTTAACATATATTTTCAAATAACTCTCTAACAATAGATTAACAATTTTTATTAAATTAAATATTTAAGCAATAAAAAATCGAAGAAATATTATAACTATTATTACGAATAATTTTGTGATAAGAAGAACATAAATACCTTTGAAAAACATGTCATTAAAATTTTTTATTACAATATCGGCTTGTGCCATCATTTTTTTGGGATGTCAGAAAACACCAGTAAATGATGGTTATGTAAAAGAAAAAAGGGACGATTTCCCTAATTCTCTTCAGCCTTTGCCACCGGAGCCAGATTACAGTGAAACAAATCATTGGGCTTTAATGGGTGACATTAAAAACGGTGGGTCAGATTTAGGTGCTGACGTGTTTTACATCTACCCGACAATGTATTACACAGGAAATCCCTGGCTTGCCTCAATAGAAGATCAGGATTTAAATAGAGAAATTGACTTGTGGCCAATTAAGCATCAAGCTTCTGTATTTATAGGTTCCGGACGTGTCTTTGCTCCTAGATATCGCCAGGCTCACTATCGCGTATTTATGGTCGAAGACAGTTTATGTCTACCGGCATTAGAACTCGCTTATAAAGATGTGAAATCTGCGTTTGAGTATTGGCTAGAGAACTTTGATGAAGGACGACCAATCATCATTGCAGGACATAGTCAAGGCACTTTTCTTGCTCGCTATTTACTGCAGGAATTTTTTGATGACACAGCTTTAGGCAAAAGACTTGTGGCTGCTTATATTCCCGGGTTTGACATCTACGAAAGTGATTTTAAAAAGATTGTTAGTTGTAAAACAAATAAGGATACAAATTGCTTTTGTAGTTGGAGGACTTTTGCGACAGGCTATACGCCAGACTGGTATAAAAATGAACTGGTACGAAATGGTGAAGGTAATTTGGCTTCCTGCATCAATCCGATATCATGGAGTTGCGGAAGTGAGGTGAGTCACAAAAGCGCCCATTTAGGGGTCCTAACCGATAAAAATAAATTTAAATACAAGCATAAATTGACAGCCAAAGTCAATGGAGGAATCCTTTGGCTAGACAAACCACACATCTTTGGAGGTGCGTTAATCCATCAAAAAAATTGGCATGTTGGTGATTATAATTTGTTTTGGGAAAACATAAGGATAAATGTCAAAGAAAGAATACGCAGTTTTAATGGATACGAAAGCAACCATTAATGCTGTAAAGTCGTCAATCAGGAGAACCTATTCCTGAGCTTATGAACCGCAATCTATTTAGACTCTCTTTCACACTCCTTCTTCTAAGTTGTTCGCTCATGGTATTCGGACAGGCATCACATTCAAACTTAAGTGAAAACTTTGAGTATGTAAAAGAAACCCAAGACGGACCTACAATTGATCCAGAGAATACAACATGGCTTCATTTGGAGACGGATGATTTGGCCAAAATCTATGCGATTAATGCCCCTCTCGTCTCATGGTCTGTATTGTTGCCGGGTGAAGGTCAAGTTGAACTTACGTTGTTAGAATCCTGTCCATTTCCGGTTTACATTCCTATAGGTGAAAGAATTGATGACGGATCAGGTGGGGTAAAAGTTAACAAGAGAGATTTCAGTACAGATCTTAAAACATTTGACATTACTGGACCTGGAATTGGGGGGTCTATGGTTATTTCCAAACATCAAATCCTAGCCTCTATTCGCTACAAAAATAGATTGTTTGAATTGCGTCCTTTAGACCTCAAGAATTCATCTGGAGATTATATATTATTTGATGTAAATGACAGCAAAGGAGAGAGTCAGTTTAGTTGTGCTGCTGATGATATCGCTCAAGAAAAAGCAGATAAGATTAAATCTCAGAGATCATCAAACAAATCAATGGTGCTCGAATGTGTTGAGATTGCAATTGATATTGACAAGTATACGTATGACACTTTCGGGGATTGTGATGCCGCAATTAATTGGTCGCTATCTATTCTTGCAGGTGTTGATGAAATTTACAGATCATCCCTGAATGATGCTGTCACTCTGAAGGCTTCTTATATTAATATTTGGCTCACAACTGACCCTTATAACGCTTATGTTGAGAATGCGGGCGCAATGCTTGATGCTTTGAGAACAACTTGGCTGAACGACGCTACCCTTAACGCTACAAATCACGATTTGATTCACCTCATGACCAAACGACCCAATACTGGAACAGGCGGAATTGCTTGGCTTGATGGGCTTTGTAATTCTTATGGGGTTGCATTTAGTGCTTACATGGATAACAATACCAATTTCAATGTCCCAAGTTACAATTGGAATTTAAATGTAGTCGGGCATGAAATCGGACATAATTTCGGAGCAAATCACACACATTGGTGTGGATGGCCAGGTGGACCTATTGACAACTGCGGTAGTCTCGAAGGAAGTTGTGGTGGATATACTAACAATCCTACGCCACAAGTCGGTACAATGATGAGCTATTGTCACGCAATAGGCGGGGGATCGGTAACACTCGCTTTCCATCCAACAGTTATTGATAACGCCCTCCTTCCAGGCGCAAACTCAGCATCATGTATTGGGGATTGTGCTGGAACCATCGCGTCTTGTGGTTCTCTGTATGGTTGTACTGACACAACAGCGTGTAACTATGACCCTGTTGCTGAAATAGATGATGGTTCATGTGGGGTTGTTGATGTTTGTGGCATCTGTGATGGTGGAGGGACATCTTGTACTGGCTGCACCGACCCCATTGCATGTAACTTCATGACAGAAGCGATCTATGATGATGGATCTTGTGTTTACCCTCCTGTCGGGTTTGACTGCAACTGCGCATCAGACATCAACGTTGTTGCTTCATTAACAGCTTCAGAAAGTGCTGAGACTACCTTAGAAGCAACTGGGGTATTAACGACTATAGATCTAAATCTTGTCTTCACAAACACAAGTGGAGGAAGCAGTTGGGCTGGAGACCTACTTCTTGAATTGGTCAGTCCAGGTGGACAATGTATTTCTATAGGAGGATATGACATTGCCTCTTCATGCACTGCTGGAACCGCTGCTTGGCCCGCTGGATGGAATGTGACTCCAAGTGGCACATACACAACGACGGTAGACTTTACTTCATCTGGACTTTCTGGCACTGGGCCTTGGACGATGAGACTCATCAATGGATGGACAAGCTCATCTAGTGTAGATTACGACATGACTGCGACCCTTGGTGGTGTATGCACTGGCACACCGGCTACACCTGGTTGTATAGACACGGCTGCGTGTAATTTTGACGCTACTGCCACCTTGGATGACGGATCATGTGAATACACAAGCTGTGCGGGGTGCACCGACTCTGATTCTTGTAATTACGACGCAACAGCAACGATAGATGATGGAGCATGTGATTACACAAGTTGTGCTGGATGTACAGACTCGACTGCCTGCAATTATGACACGACTGCAACATTAGATGACGGTACATGCGAATTTGTGTCATGTGCTTGTCCTGAAGATATTAATGGTGATGGAATCGTAACCGTTGCAGACATCCTAGTTATACTGGGCGAATTCAATTGTCTCTCTGACTGTACTGCAGACGTAGATGGCGATGGAGCAGTGACAGTTTCTGACCTACTTTTGTTACTTGCCGCTTTCGGCAACCTTTGTTAAATGATTGATATGTATAGAAAAAACACCTGTTTAATCGTTCTTATGACACTATGTTCGTTGCTTCAAACGCAACTAACTGCTCAAACAATTGACAAATCAACCACGTTGTTCACTCCTACTTCTGACGTTAAACCAATCACTATTAACCCTAATAGAACAGTAGGACTTGAGATAGATGAGGAGGTCTTTGAAAACTTAAGAAAAAACAACCCTGAAGAAATAACACTCATACTTCCTGGTTTTGATGGAGGTGAAATTGAAATATCTTTTGAGCAGTTTGAAGCTTTTCCTGCAACAGTCACTGTAGGAATTCATTCAATTGACGGGTTCAAAGAAATCGATTACGCGCCTCGCATTAAAACCTACAAAGTGATCGGCGGTACAGGGACATTGGTCTTCATGGTAGATCATGTGATAGGTACATTTCAGTGGGAAGGGATGCAAATCGAAATCAAACCAGAATCTAAAAATCCAAGACACTCTGGTTCAAAATATATTCTTTTTGACGTCAACAACACGATTGAATCTAGATCTTTTGAGTGTGGAATGGAAGAGGTCGGAACTGGCGACGGACATGAAATACGCAAAACAGCAAGAAGTGAAAACAAATCGATGGCAGGATGTGCTGAAGTAGCCATTGATATTGATTCATACACATATTCTACATTTTCAAACGTATCTAATGCAACGGACTGGGCTCTTGCGCTTATGACAGGCGTTTCAGCAATATATACACAAGAAGTGGGCGCTTTGGTTTTCTTGCAGACTACGTATGTTCATATTTGGAACACACCAGACCCGATGTCTAACTACACGGGACAGGCAAGTGAAATGTTGGCCGCTTTTAGATCTATTTGGCTATCAGATCCTAACTTAAATGCGATTCAAAGAGATGAAACGCACCTTCTCACAAAGCGTGGGGATACAGGTACGGGTGGAATTGCATACTTAGATGTTGTATGTAGCTCCTATGCTTACGGATTTAGCGGCTATCTTTCTGGAACAACAAGCTATAATATCTCAAGTTACTCATGGAACCTTAATGTAGTTGCGCATGAACTTGGACACAATCTTGGATCTAATCACACACATTGGTGTGGATGGCCGGGAGGACCTATTGACAATTGCGGAAGCCTAGAAGGTTCATGCAGTGGGTATACAAACAATCCTCAAGGTCAATCAGGCACCATCATGAGCTACTGTCATGCCATCGGTGGCGGATCTGTCAATTTAAATTTCCATCCAACTGTAAAAGCCTATGGATTACAGCCCGCAATTGAGGGAAGTGGATCGTGCTTTACAGGATGTGACGGATACGAACCTCCCGAGTGTGCAATGTTAGGCATTCAAGGTGGCAATCAACTCGCATGTAATCCGCTAACCAGCACATATACACAACAAGTTGTCATTGAATATGAAAACGCTCCAGACATAGGTCTTATTAATGTTAATGGCACTTTGCACACAATAAACTTCAGTCCTCAAACCATCACACTTGTCAATGTGCCTGCTGAAGGCCAAACAGTTGATGTCAACGCCTTTTTTACAGGAGAAGAAACATGTGCTGCAACTCAGGTAGCATGCTATACTCAGAAAGACCCATGTTGCGCGATGATTAGGTTGAATTACGTCAATCCAAATTCCAATGTCATCCGTGTGAAAAACACTTCGCCGTGTGAAGGAGATATCAGTGACTGGGGAGTGTATTCGAATGGTGTCTATAATTCTTTCTCAGAGATCGGCTCTGGGCAAAACTTAGTGATCCCATCTGGTGAGGAGGCTCAATTTGCATGGACTGCTTGGGAAGCTGACCCGACATATGGTGACCTCCAACTCTACGGACCCACAAACCAATTGATGGACTACATCCAATGGGGAGGTTCGGGAAATATCGACGAATCTTCCAGTGTTCAATTGGGGTTTTGGGAAGCCGGAACATTTGTAAATGCATTGCCTCCTTTCGAATATATCGGATCTGGAGAGCATGGCGCAGCGTTTTGGACTGGCGCAGATATCCCATGTGAAATCTCTGATGTCAACGTTATTTCTTCAACTGGTTGTGATCCGACCACTGGAAATTATTCAGTCGATTTTTCTGTAAGCTATGTGGGAGCTCCATCTTCAGATGGTGGCCTTATCGTGAATAGTGAACCATACCCCCTCACTCCTTCTGGTTCGACATATACAATAACAAGTCCAGCACTTGGAAGTTGGCTGAATTTAGATGTTTCATTTGCAGACAATCCAAGTTGTAGCTTCTTTTTAGGAAACGCAATTTACGGCCCGCAATCGTGTACTGTTGAATGCCCTACAGATTTAAATATAGACGGATCAACTACGGTTGCTGACGTGCTTGCTATTTTATCCGAATTCGGATGTATTCTAAACTGTCAATACGATGTTGACGGAGACGAAAGTGTGACTGTTGGAGATGTCTTGAATATACTTGCTGCTTTCGGAGAAATCTGCTTCGAGTAAATTACTCTAAGACAATGGCTCCAGGGGTTGTGCCAAACCCATCAAAAGAGAATGACATTTTCACACTTTTTTTACCATCTCCCAATGGAAATATTTGGGCATTTATAATGCCCGATATTGAACCAGGGGTGGTTATTTGAGCGATAAGGACACGAAGGTTTTCGTCGCCGAAACCATTTGATGCAGTTTTAAGAACAAACCAAGAGCCCCCTAACAAGGTATTGATCTCAAGCTTGACAACCTCGTTCACTTTGAAAAAATCCGCCCAAGGATTTGAACGATCATCCACCATAATGGGATCTTCTGAGTTGGCTTTACCTTGAGAAGCTGGACCATCTAAACCTATTGTTGCAAAAGAATCATCAACCATCGAAGGCATGGCTTCAAAAAAGTTAGGGTTAAGTCCAGAAGCAGACCAACTGGCATTAAACGGACTATTAAAAACGCCTTTTGGAGCAACAATAGACATCGGGTTCTTATCTGTACCAAATATGGCACTTACTTGGTCTGTTGAGTCTGCCAATTGAATGTACAAGCGAAATTTCGTCATCCCATTCATCACAGATGGCTCCTCCAAAACGACAAGTGAGTATTGTGAAAACGTTAAGGATGGAACCGCGTAAGTGACGGCCAGAAGTATAAAAGTAAAAATCGGATTTCTAAGCATGCGTTTTATTTTGTCCAACTTGGATTGGTTTCTGAAATCAATTCAAATTCTAACTTAAGTAACATCTCTCTTAAGGAGAGCAAATTCGAATGGGCTTGTAACCTCAGCACATTTATATGGAGTAGCTCAACTGGATCAACAATGCCATGAGAAGCTCGAAGCAATACATCCGACATCGCTAAATCGGCAGCATGAGAAGAAGCGATTGCAGCATCTACACTTTTTTCAAGTGCTGAAATTCTCATGATCAAACCGTCAACGTATGCTGAATGACGTAAGTCCCACTCAGCAACCTTTGCATTTGCGAGGTCTATCTTGGCGTCTGTTTGCTTACGCTTTCCACCCGGAATGATGTTTTCAAGTGGGAATGAAAAAACAGCACTTGCTGCCCATTCTGTGCTGGAGGCAAGGGATGTTGTGGCGAAATCACTTCCGAAACCACTAAGCATAGGACTGAACCGCAATTCTGGCAACCAAACCTCCCTCGTTAATTCATTCTTTTCAGACGCTGCCTCTTCCATTCTGTAATGAAGAGCTTGGCGGGCTGGAGGATGAGCTAACAAAAACGCTTCGGACAAAGAATTTGACGCCACAGAAACACCGAAGGTTCTCTCGATACTCGGCCAATCAGCTTGCAAACTAACCTTTACAGGCAAACCCAAGGCTCCCTGTAATTCAGCAAGTAAACTTTCAAGGGTTGATTCCAAAAGGAACAATTGACTTTCTAACGACAAACGTTCTGCTTGAATCATTAAAGCATCTGAATAGGGTATTAAACCCAAACCAGCAAGCGTTTCAAACTGCTTTTCTATCTCACTTAATTCATTGGATGCCGTCAAGAAAACCGCATGTTCTTTTGTGGCAGATACAGCAGAAATAAAGAGATTCATACATGAGAGAAGAAAGGCATCACGGTCAGCCTTTATTTGCTGAATGGTCGCCTTCTGCGAGATTTTGGCCGTCTCTACTCCTGTAAAACCTCGACCTGCATCTGAATTAAAGTAAAGTCCGACGCCCAATTCTGCGCTTCTTGCTTCAACATTCGTGAAGATGTCACCGTTGGCGTTAAGTGCATTGCCATTGCGTGCAAAACGGGTTGCACCAAATGTTGTAACAGGCATCCACCATCGTCGCGCAGACTCGAGTTCACCTTCTGCCATCTGAAGCATTGCTGAAGATTCATTGAGGAAAACAGGAGATGACAGGGCCAGTTCAACAACATATTCTGGCGTAAGTATAGTATTCGATGTCCGATTCGAAGTAGGCGTTGAATTCTGCGAAAATGAATGAGGTGAGGCAAATAAACTGACAATTGAAAATGCGTAAACACAGATGATGTTTGGCATATGTATTGAGAGGGAAGATGTGATGAACGATTTCATTTCTTAACCTTCGTTGTAACAGTTTCACCATCAGTTACAAGATTCCGACCAGTAATGATAAATTGAGTAGATGCGGCAATTCCATCCGCAGAAAATGCAATGTTATTTTTATCTTCAGCGAGAATGGTAAGGGGTATTTTTTTAACAATACCCTGAATGACTGCGGAGGCAAATGGGAGACCGTTTTCCACAAACCTTACGCCAGAAGGCAATGACATTAAACTGTCACGAGAACCGCCCATCAACGTGCCTTCAACATAAATCCCAGGTCGTATCGAACAGTCTGGTGAGGAAATATCGACAAACACATCGACAGTTCGAGAATCAGGGTTGATGGATGCAGATACACGACTGACCTTCGTCTTTAAATGAAGATCAATGTCCGGAAAAGTCAGCGCAATGTCTGCATCCTCATAAATAAATCGCATGTCTCTTTCTGGATATGGCAAAAGGACGCGAATATCAGCGCAGGACACTATCGTAAGCATAGGAGATTGGTTAGGTGAAGTCAGACCATTTTCCACAACTGTGCCTGGATGTATATTCCTGTGGGTAATTACGCCAGAAATAGGTGCTTTCACTTCAAGAAAACGCAGACGGTCAAGGCCATTATTTAGTGCAGAAGTGGCTCTGGCAGCAGAAGCTTCAGCATTGTCAATCTCTGAAGCAGAAATAAGACCCACAGCAGCCATTGAGGCTGCATGGAGGCGAGCCAAATGTTTTTCAGCCGCAGAAGCTTCAACTTTAAGTGCTTCAACATTTCTTTCAATAATGGGGTTTTCAAGAATCACCAACACGTCTCCTTTTNAAACTCGGTCTCCTATATCAACAAGAACGCTTGATGTTTGACCTGATTCTAATGGAAGTACATCAACAGATTGAAGTGGCTCTACAGTGCCGACAACCCTAAGTTCCTTCTGAAAATTCTTCATCGAAGGCAGAACAGTTTCCACTAAAATAGGCGTTTGCTTCTTGCTGGTTTCGGTTGAATGCTGAGCGTCGGTGTCATTCGTTTCACAACTGCTGATCCCAATGAAAAGAAAAATAGAAATGAGTGATAAATATATTTTATTCATTGTTATTTAAGTTCAGGTTTTGAGAAAAAGCGATAACCAACTGGAACCACATACAGCGTCAAAAAAGCGGCCATGGACGTCCCTCCTATTACCGCCAATGCAAGCGGCTCATTAATTGAAGAACCACCCAACCCAATGGCAGTAGGTAGTAACCCTAGAACAGTTGTGAGTGCTGTCATGACAATCGGTCTAAGACGTTGACGAGCCCCCTCAGTCAGCGCATCCTCAAGAGACATTCCAACGCTTCTCAATTGATTAATGCGATCCACCAGCAGATTGCCATATGAAACCGTGATTCCTACCACCATAATAGAACCCATAAGCGCTTGGATACTGAGTGGTGTTCCCGTGACATAGAGCAATCCAACGACTCCTGACAGGGCTGGAGGAAAAGCAATCAACATACCGATAGGCTGTTTGAATGATCTGAATAATGGCACCACAATCAAATATGCAAACAGCAACGCCAAAAATAATCCCAGTCCAAGGTTTGCAAATGAGCTTCGCATCACACTTACCTCGCCGTCAAGGTCCATCGCGTAACCCATAGGCAGGTTAGACCTAATCTCAGATAAACGTGCTTCAATATCAGCTGAAGTTCGACCGACATCTCTCCCTTCAACGTTGGCATATACATTGTAAACACGAGACAGATTGTGGTGATTTATTTCAACAGCTGTATTCTTATCTCTAACAATCGAAAAGTTTCTAAATGGAATGGGTTTGTCTGTCAGACTGCTTGAAACCAGAACACTTCCGAGAACATCTTCCCCATCAATTTCATACTCAGGGTAAGTGACTCCGACATAATAATGATTTCCATTTCCTTCATCAATCCAAAACGATTTGTCAAAAGTAGCCGTTGAGCTAAATGCTGCAACCATGTTTTTAATCGCATCCACTGGATCAACGCCCATCCTTGCTGCCCTTTCTCTGTCAATATNGACCTCTTTGGTTGGTTGATCTAATCTTTGCAAAACACGCGCGTCAACGATTCCATCGACCGATCTAATCTCATCTCTAACTTGTTCTGCAATGTCTCTAAGGACCTCTAGTTTNTTTCCTTTAATTCGAACATCTATGGGAGCTGGCTTACCTTCATTAAGCGCTGCCGTCATCAGTCCACCCGTATAAAAACTTAACTCTACACCAGGATATGCCTGGGTAATTTTATAACGTAGCCTGGCCGCATATTCATCCGTAGACGTCGTCGCGTTGCCTTTTAATTGCACACCAATAAATGCGTCTTGGGTTCCCGAGTTGGGGGTGTAAGCGGCAGGTAAATCATAAAAAACACCGATGTTAGATATGATCAAATTCAAATCCTCTCTCAGCTCCTTTCTCACGATGCCCTCCATTCGTGCGATGTTAATCTCTGACGCGCTTAATGTCGTTCCTGACGGCATTCTAACCTGAATTTCCAGTTGTCCTACATCTTCTTTCGGGAACAACTCATATCCTGTCTGCCCTAAACCTATAATCATCAATGATGTTAAAGAAACCATGAGGATTCCGACAAACATGGGGCGCTTAATCATTTTCTTAAGTGATTTATCATAGGTCAATTCAAGGGTACGAAAGCTGCGATTAAAACCGGAGATGGAATTCTTAGTGGAAGCACTCAGCCCTCTATTTTTCATCAACAACCCAGCAGTTATTGGAACAACCGAAATAGAGAACAGATAAGATGCACACATACAAGCTGTCACAGTCAGCGCCAAAGGACCAAACAGGTCGCGCGCAATGCCCTCAAAAAATAAAATCGGAACGAATACCGCAACGATGGCGAGCGTCGATGCCAAAACGGGAGCAGCCATTGCACTAGCAGCCTCCTTTGCCGCAATCATCGAATCTAAACCAGACGAAATTCGCCGGTCAATATCCTCGAGCATGACAATTGAATTATCAACAAGCAGACCCAGAGCAAGGGCTATCCCCCCTAAAGTGATTGAGTTAAGTCCTTGACCAAACCCGTACAAAGCGATAAGAGCCGTAAGGACACTTAAAGGGATTATAAAAACAGCGATAGAAGCAAACCGAATGTTTCCTAAAAAGACAAAAAGAACAAATGCGACAAGAATAAGCCCACCCAAACCTGCGAACATCAACCCAGAGATGGAACGACGCACATAAGAACTTTGGTCAAAAATCACATTCAGATTTACATCCTTGGGGAGACGCTCCTTAAGTTTCGGCAATGCTTCCTGAACGGCTTCAACCGCTTCTATTGTATTGCTACCAGATCTTTTAAAAATAGGCAAATACACTTGGTTTTTTCCATCCACACGAACAAGGTTGGTTTGAATGGCTGAAGCATCTGCGGCAAAACCGATGTCTTTTATTTGAATCGCATTGCCGTCAACAATTGCAACAACGATGTCATTGAAATCTTCAACATCCTTAATCATGCCCTGAGCGTCAATGCTGTAATTTACATCTCCTATTTCCGCAATACCCGATGGGATCATTGTTGTATTGCGCTTAATCGCATCATTGACGACTGTAGAAGACAAATTGTACGCCTCAAGCATAATCGGATCTACGTAAATATGAATGCGTCGTTTTGACCCACCGTAAGCAGCGGGTGCAATGATGCCCTTGACACCTGAAAGCATTTGGCGCAATGCGTAATAAGCAACATCATAGAGCTCTTTTCCTGACTTCGTGTCTGAAGAGGCTGTAAGAAGCATTAAAGGCGTAGAAGCTGTCGGGTCAAAGGGCTGAACCATGGGGGGCAGCGTCCCCGGAGGTTGGTAGTACATATCGCTCATTGCATATGCAGAAGTGTTTGCCATAGCTTCTGCGGGATCGATATCTGAACGGTAGTGATTCGTGACCAAACTCACACCCATCAGCGATTTCGATTCCTGCTTTAGAATGCCGTTAGACTGACCCGTCCACCGCTCCATCCTACTGGTAATATCCTTCTCGACAACCTCTGTGGGCATCCCTGGGTAAAGCGTTAAGATTTGCATCGCAGACTTGCGAAACACAGGTAAAATATCTACCTGCATCTTAGGCACCAATACAGATCCTATGGCAATCACCGCAATAAGTATAACTGCAACGAGAAACGGATTTTTAAATGGACCTTGAATCATGGTGTGAATATCGTGAAAGGTACTTGGTTATTTAAATATCTTTCCCAGAATATTATACATATTGACTTACTCCTCCTTTGTACCACTTTTTGCCTTGCGATACACACACGTATTGAAAATCTTTCTTTTCGCAAAACGCATCTGTTTGTCGGAGTTTAAAAGCTTTGTAAAAAGTTGCTTGTTGACGCCAAAGAATTCATAGGTATTTCCATCTGTAAAAGTAACTTCCAAACGCAAGCCCTTGTGCTGTAAATCATCAATCATGGACGTGGTTGTGGTCGTCATAAACGCGTCCATATTTGCCTCCTTTGTTTCTGGAGCAATACTTACAAGAAAATGATAACCATCTATGACTTGACGACTCATCGCCTCAGCTTCGACTGCCTTTTCGCCACCATCAGGAAACTTATCCGGATGCCATTCCTTCACGAGTAAACGATACTTCTTCTTAAGATATGCAAGTTCCAGAGCGCCTTCTACTTCAAATAGTCTTTTGTACTCGTTAATTCTTTTCATCAGTCGTTTATTTACTACGCATGGTTTGAGGGCGCGAAAATACTACAACTTGAGGCAAGTACTTGACGTAAATTAAAATAGACTGCATCTAAAGTGCCGAGGCTAAACGACAACCTATGCCAGCTCGAGTACTGTAATTTCTGGAGGCATGCCAATTCTTCCACGAAAAGCAAGAACTCCAAATCCACGATTCACATAAAGAAGTTGACCTCCTTCCATGTATAGTCCACCCCAACGTTTATAAAGCAACTTGGCTGGAGAATAGTTAATTCCGAGAAATTCAATGTGAATACCAACTTGCATTCCATGTGTATGACCACTTAAGGTTAAATCCACAGGCGCTTTGCCATTCATCACACATTCTTCAAAATGTGTCGGGTCATGGGACATGAGGATGGTTGTTAGATGCTCTGAGTTACTTCCATGCAATGCTTTGTCAATATTTCCTTTTTGTCCAAAAGATCTTTTGCTCCAATTTTCTACGCCAGCAAGCACGATTTGGGAACCGTCACGCTCCAGTTTAATGTGTTCATCAAGCATGAGACGAAACCCCATCTCTGCATGAATCTCATGAAGACGTTGCACATCCTTCTCACTTTCCCCAGGCGCAAATTCACCATATTCTGCATAATCATGATTGCCCATAATACTGAACTTCCCCATGGGTGCATTGAGACTCGCAAACGCATCTATCCAGGACTCCGCTTCAGAAGATGAGCTGTTCACAAGGTCACCTGTAAATAAGATCAGATCTGGCTTCAAATCATTAATTGACTGAAGTGCCGCAAGCACTTGCTTGGGCTGACCTACAAATGAACCAAGATGTGCATCCGAAATCTGGACGATACGTAATCCCTTAAATGCATCGGGGAGATTATTCAACTTGACTTTAATATTTTCAACNCGATAGTCATACTTCCCTTGNACAACTCCATATAACAGACCACTGAATGCAATCCCCGCAAAACCAGTCCCGATGTAATTCAAAAATGTAGCGCGAGGAATCGTCTTGTCCGATTTGGTTATTTTCTTCGCTGCAAATTGAAAAGTATATCTGAAATCATCTAGAACTTGGAAGGTTGCCAAAATGAGTTTTGGGAAAAAGTTGACGAAAAACGCCATGGACAACAAGCCCACAAAACCAGGCAAACGAACGGTCCAATCCTCATAATTATAGATACTAAAAGCGAAAGACACCCATAATGAAAAAGTGAGAACAATCCAGATTGGACTTGCTGTTGACCACCACCTTTTTTGAGACCACCTTCGTTTGACAAGCCTGAAAGCCATCCACTCAATCAATGCGACTGAAAGCACTAGCACAGCAAGAAAAAAGATCATTCGAGGAGGTTCATCATTTTGCACTTTGCAAAATTACGTTGATTAATCCAAGAGCAACCGTTATTAAATGTTATTCTATGCTTAGCATGTGGTCCCGAAAGACGCCAAGAATACAAAGAGATCACCCGCGGTTATGACTCCGTCGCCATTCAAGTATGCTAATCCGTAGACTTACCCTGGTCTTGTTTCTGAAGCTTGCGCATAACAAACTCAACGTCAGAGGGACGCGTAAGGTCTAAAAAGCTGCCTTTAAAAGGCAATGCCACCATAAGGTGGGGGTTTCCCTTCACCCATCTGCCAATGGCAAATGGCAGTTCCTTTTCGTTTCTTTTTGAATCCAATGGGCAGTCCTTTAAAGCATCCAAAAAGTCTGTATATGACATCTTGAATGTGTTCATACTTACCCTTAAAACACCATCAGNTTGAATAAAATTTGGGAGCNTTGCTTTGGTGGGTTTCTCCACAATTTTAATGAGGTAACCTTCGGAATCAATATCAACGACAGCAAACGCAGAAACCCTGTCCTCTGGCAATCCCAACTTTGATGCGTCGTATGCAAGCATCCCACAATTCAATTTAAAAATCTNACCAAACGACCCAACTGGCGGCATATTATCACCATTACATACAACAATAGAATGCGTCGATAAATCGGGATTTGACAACAACGCCGTTTCTAAGGCATCGGCTGTACCCAATGGTTTAATCCTACCCTCAGGTATTGTTTGAATCACATATCTAATCTCCAAGCCTTCGATGGGATTTAATGAAAAATAGGGCGTTGTAATGCGATCATTTTCCCCAACGACTAAAATGACACAATTGCTTCCCTCTTCTTTGATTCTCTTCAAAAGAAGTTCTAAAAAGGGAACCGCACCAGGTCCTACACGAAGCATCGCTTTAGGCCTTGAGCTTACTTCATTTGCGACTACTTCTCCAACACCTTCTATCATTTTCATCCTGCTGGAAGTACCCGCAGCAAGAACAACAACAGGGTTAACTATATTGGAATGCAACCCCCAATCAACTCCTGGTTCAGATTTTACCTGGGTTGAAATTGCACCTGGTATCTGCGCTATAGAAGATGTGATTTGGGCAAGTAAGGTGACGTTTGATTGTCCATTGTGTTTGGGCACCATCGCAATCATACACCCTCCCCCTCCTGAACCAAATATTTTTGCGCCAACTGCACCTGCATGAATCGCCGCATCACACATCTTATCAATCTTGGGGGTACTTATTTTTAAGACATCTCGAAGAATTGAATGATGTTCACACATCAGTGCGCCAAGCTCCTCAGTGGATGTGTTTTCTTCTAACAAATTCGCTGATGCAATCCGTTCTATATCTCTATTTCTAAGGGTTCCTTTGACAAGAGAGGCGTCGACTTCATTTAATGAGTCCAAATTTATTTCATCCCAATTCCCACCATTTTTATGGAGAATACTCAAGCGGTCAAACTTGCATCTCTCCAGAATTCCTATCGTATCCTTCGGCATATTAGAATCGCCGAGTACCAAATCGAAAGATGATTCTCCAAGTTTGACATAGCCTTCATTTTCACTGGGATCAACGCGTAAGCCCCCCCCCACAGCACAAGCGATGTGGTCCATATTCCCACCTGGAGCATCGAAATAACGGACCTCTGCCTGAAACGCTTGACCTGCCAGTTCAATGTTTGTTGTGATGTGTCCTGAAAGCCTTTGCATAGAAGCAATCCAAGCCACCAAAAGAGCAGAAGAACTACTACAACCAGCTTGTACAGGAACATCACTGTCAATCGTCGCATTCCACCCATATTGAGGAAGTCGATCTGCTCTTTTTGCCAAAATTAAAGCGGCCAGCAAATGATTTTGCTGCCCCTTTATTTCACTCTCTTCAAGGTTATTTAAATCAAATTCACCGGAATATTTAACACCTAAATTTGGACTGGTCCACACCACCTTTCTATCCTCCCTCTCTTCAATATGAATCCTACAACGAAGGTTAATCGCCATGACAACGGAAGGCATACCTAAGTAATCCTGATGCTCGCCATAAAGACACACTCTGCCAGGTGCAGAAACGGTAAAACGTCTGTTGCCATTAGAATCCATAGAACACAAATATCGACAGAAGATTTAGTAATTTTTTAAATCTATAAGTCAACAAGTAAATAGCACATTCAGAAATCAACTGTTTGAACCCCAAATACGAGCAAAAAAAGTGTCTATGTATTCATTCTCTTGACCTTTTGGAGGACCGATTATGGTCTCAATCATTTCATACGCGCCATCTTCCTCTTCTAGATGGAAACTGAAAATATAATCTGTTTTATTTCCATCCTTGTCAAAGTATGCGCCAAACCTGAGGTCGTTAAATAACAATTTACCCTCAACATTATTGAGGCTGAAATAATTATCGCAAAACCAACGCAACTTGGAAATGGTGTAATCTGAATCAATATTGTTGAGTAAAGTATGCTGCTTCTCTATTCGCGAAAATTTTACTGGAACAGTATCGTAGAATGAGTAAAGTCCGACATAGTATGCGTCATTTGCTTCTGCAGTACACGACCAAAGTATGTTGTTGAAAATGGTGGGAGACGTCATTTTTCTGGTCACCTCAATGTTTTGAGCCTTTAATTCATTCTCAAAAACATTGTGAACTCTCGACTTGTTGTATACCGTAAATAACAAATAAGACGTACTTAGTATCAACCCGAGATAATTGACAACCCTCCTTGACCCCTTGGTTCGAACCAGAAATGCGGTGATTGTCAGACTCAGCAGCAATGGTATCGTATACAAAGGATCGACTACGGCAACCGTCCCCCAGCTTACTCGGTAGTCAGAAAATGGTGCAAAAACCTGCGTGCCGTAGACTGTAAAACAATCTAAAATGATGTGGGTAGAAAAAGCCAGGAAAAGCATCACCTGCCATTCCTTTCTCGTGACGAGAGATGTTGTTTTGTTAAATCGATGAATCAACCATCCCAACAAAATCGCAAAGAGGACCGAAAACAACAATGAATGAGAAATACCTCTGTGAAAAATAAGCTCACCTAGCTCAGACATAAACGGTCCCGAAAGCACATCTAAATCTGGAATGGTCCCTCCTATGGCTCCCCAAAGTATCGCCTTGTTTCCGAGCTTCCTTCCTAAGACAGCTTCTCCCACTGCAGCACCAAGAACCAATTGAGATAATGAATCCATAAATTAAATATTTGAGGGTGCAAATTTAATCCATGTTTGACCGAGTCGATTTGATATNATATACTTGTTTTGTTAAAAAAAAGACATGACATAGCAAGTCAATCCCTTTGTCACGGTGACAATCTAACCGAAAAGTAAGAAGATATGTAAAAGGTATTCTTGATAACTTAAAATCAAAAAACAAATCAACTGGATAAAAATATCTTTAGCTTTGTTTAGACTTAAATATTTTTTTTAACCAAATTATCTTATGAAAAACAAATACTTTTCAATCCTATCCGTATGCTTTATGCTTTTTAGCATTCAAGCCTTCGCTCAACCTGCCAACGACATGTGTTCAGGAGCAATCGACATCGATGACCTCATTGGAAATGACATGGGCACTCTTCAAGAAGTTGGACCCTTTACAAATGTAGGGGCAACTGCTGAAGAAGGATTATCCGCCGATTTAATTGGCAACTGGTTTGATGCTGACCCCAATGGAATACAGCCGAGTGTAGATCAAACTGTATGGTTTCACTTCACGGGTGATGGCGGCACATATCAACTTAAGACTTTAAGTTGTGACACTTATTTTTATGCCAATGACACCCAAATGGCGCTATATCACGGTGCATGTGACGACCTTACTTTCGTTGGTGCAAATGATGACCTGATGGGATTCTGGAATGGTGACTGGGGATGGTACTATTCATTTCTTAATTTCAAAACTGAGGTGGGTGTTGACTATTGGCTCATGATAGATGGATTTAATTACAACGATGGTGACACATTCCAAGGTGTTGCTGATGGCGCTTTCTGTCTCTCGTCAATAAAATTGAATCCTTTGACAGATCACAATACTTGCACAGATGCACGCCTACTGGATGATTTACTATCTGCTGCTACTGAAGAGAACCCTAGTCAAGTTGGACCTTTTGACAACACCCTGCTTGGGAGCAACATCATGCCTGACCCAAATGCAGACAATGTTGGAATAGAATGCTGGGAGGATGGACCAACGGAAGACGGCTCTGTGTGGTTTAAATTCACCGGAAATGGAAATCCATACACAATTACCCCCACGTTCTGTGGCGATGATGTCTTCGCTTACTTTTGGGGTTTTGATGCGCAAATGGCTATATATACCGGCGAATGCGGTGAATTAGTCCCTGTAGGATGTAGCGAAGATGTCGATACAGATAATACGATGTATTGGCCTGAGATTGGATTAGACACTCAGGAGGGCGTCACTTACTATGTGAGATTAGATGGCTATCATTGGACATCAAATGGTATGGAATGGAGTGCGCAAGGCGCATTTTGTCTTAGTGCTATGCTTGGAAATATAAATGGCATAAGTGACATTCAAGCACTCGATGTTAATTTCTACCCTAACCCTTGTTACGGTGATATTACTCTTACCTGGGAAGGAGGTGATGATGTTGCTGACGTTATGGCATTCGACCAGCTTGGGAAAAAAGTTGGCGTATTTCTTAACGTAAGAAAAGGTCAGCGTATCAATCTTAATGTAAGTTCTGGAATGTATATTTTAAACATCAGAAGTGACAACCATACAGGATCAGTTACAGTGGACGTTTTAAGTGAATAGACGTTTCGTCAACATATAAACAAAAAGCCCTCCTAACTTAGGAGGGCTTTTTTATTACAACATGATAATATTGGCATATGAACATCAGTTCTTATAATAGGTGCAAATCCAAAACCTAACCACAATTATTTGCCCTTTACACATGTCTATTGTTAACTCGAATCTTGTTTGTAAGCAACTACCTTAGAATATGTTTTGATACAAGATGACAGAATAAAAGTCAAAGACACAATAAGTATAAATATCTAAGAATCTTAGTGATTATTTATCGTTCTATCGACTCAAACGTAAATGACCCTGTTTGTCCATTTTGGTCATAGAAGTCAAGAATTCTTAATAAATACTCTCTCCCTTCTTGTGTCTTAATACAATATATAATATCCTGATCTATCGTGTAGCTACCTTCATTAAGATTATAATACTTCCAATCATATCCAATTTCGTTCCAGTCAGAATTAAAAGAGATATTAGACCAATCAGATATAAGCAAAGAGTCCCAAAGATCATATGTAGATTGATATACTTGAACTTGAGGTGATGGGGTTAGAATACCGGAAACTAGATACTGCGTTTCTTCATCTAAAATTTCTGTGTATTGAGTCAACCAAAGTTCCCATGTGCCTTGATCTGGCTCAATCTGTTTTTGTTCAAGTGTTAGGGCGCTGAAATGTAGTCTGCTTCCACTTGGGTCCAAATCGATATTGATAAATTCTGATTCCGAAAGGTTTAAAGGTCCTATTTGAATTTCAAAAGGCGCTTCCCAGTCGGAAACTTCAGGAACATAAAATCTAGCGTACCCTAGGCTTTCGCCAGCCTCATTTCTTCCCAAGTCTAGGATATACAATCCGTTAGCTTGCAATGTTAGTGGAGGATCTTCTTGGTCTGCCCCTTGAGGTGGCGTGATGTTCCACTGTTGTGCTTCAAGGGTTGTTTCGTCAACAAAAGCTGAATAGTTTAAACCCATCAAAAGACTTGTCTTCATATACCTGCTTGAATTAAGTGACAGTATCGCGCTGTTATTTTTAAACTGAAGGGCAAAACACCAGTCCGTTTTCTGATTCGATGCAACTATTTCATTACTTGATAAACTGTAATAAACTTGGGTGCTATAATCACTACCTATGCTCGGTGAATTTATCTCAAGATCGCCTGGAGGCAAGGGAGTAATGGGCAGTTCTTTTTCTATACATCCGCAAAAAACAAGACTCGCTATGATCGTCACATATCGTTTCATTCTTCCAGTTTATAAAAGTATTGAGCAAGATACTACATAGCTTCTTCCCCAAGCAACCCAATTGCTACCCCCTCCGTGAGCTGAGGAGGATTGAGCAGTGTTAATTGTGGTAACATTGAATAGGTTTTTTGCACCAAACTGAATGCCGTATCTGCCTTGATTGCTCGTAAAAGAAACAGAGGTGTCAAGGATAGAGTAAGGAGTGGATTTGACTGATTCTACCTCTCCATTTCCATCATCAACAAATCTCTCTCGAGCCCCATTAAACTTATAGTTTGCATTGAGGTTTATGTTCTTAGTTATGTTATAAGAAACGTTACATGAAAGCTCTGGGGTATATGTGAAGTTGTTCGTGTCTTCGGATAAAAAAAGTATGTTTTTTCTACCTATAAAACTTATGCCCACTTCCGAGTAGACGTTCTTGTGCTTATGTGAAGCGCTCAATTCTAGACCCCTTGAGATAAAGCTGTAAAAGTTAACATATCTATATGTTCCATCCAGTTGATCTACCAAGCTGATTTGATCTCTTACATTGTTGTAAAAAACGCGAACTGAAGCCTCGTTTTTTCTTGAAAACGAAGCTGAAGCTTGAAGGTAGTTCGATGTTTCCGGAATCAGGTTTTCGTTGCCAAAAATTTGGTGATTGAGGTCTACAAAAATAAAGTGAAGTTCTTTTAAAGTGGGAGATCTGAAGCCTTTTGCATATGAAAATCGATAGCGGAAATCCCCCAGCTTGAGAAGGGCGTTGTAGCTGGGTAAAAGGGGTGTTTTAAATGCCGAGTTGTATGCTTTGCGAAGCCCGAGTTGTTGCACAGTACTTTTTGACTGATACTCTAGTATTGAAAATGCAGCAAAATCTGACATTGACATTGTACTGTTGGCAATTCTTTTTCCTTTATATGAATCATGTGAAATATCCCAACCTATTCTTGCGGTAAGCCCTTCGAAAAACAGCACATTTCGCGTGCCTCTAGTCATGTAGTTTATGACTCGCGTGGTGTCTTGCATTTCTGCGCCTAAGAGGGTTCGCTGCAAGGTGGTTAGATCGGTATTAAAGGAGCTTTTGGTTCGGTTGTATCGTTGATAGGAGGCTAAAATATCCCACTTTAGCTCATTGTTTCCATACGATTTTATATTCACCGAATGAATGAACCTTTGAGTGTCGTATTCGTCATCGAACGCACTCTCTCCGTATGGCGCTCTGGGGTACCCTTTGTTTTGTATGTTTTCCGAAAGAAGATCTACTCTAGGTATAATTAAAACGTTGTCCAAGATTATTTTTCCTGATGCAGAAGCCTGATTTTGAACCTTGGGATTCCATGTATTCACCCTTGCGCTGTCAGCGTAATAGTCTTCTATCCAATCCCAGTTTTTATCTGAAGAAGACCAACCATCAAAAGAGTTGTGACTCAGCTGAAGCTTTCCGCTAAATATTCCTTTTCTGCCAGATAAACTCGCTGTTTGAGCATACACTCCCACAGATTCATAGCGCACCTTCGCCATTGCAGAAGCTTTGTCTTCCGAACTTCGTGAGGTTATTAAGTTAATGGTTCCCGCAAGAGAATTTGTTCCATACTCTACCGCTAAAGGACCCTCAACTATTTCTATCCTTTCATACTGATCGATTTGGATTTGGGTAAGGTCAATTTCACCGTTAAGTCGACCAACCAAGGGGACCCCATCAACCATAATCTTAAGGTTATTACCACCCATACCATTCATCGACAAGCCTCCACCAAGTATCGGGTCGTTAGAAATCCGGATGTTCAATTGCGTTCGAAGCAGATCACTTAGGTTGATGGCTGATGACTGATTTATCTGATCTGACCCTATAACCTTTATTTTTCGTACGGCATTTTTTTTTGAAACTTCGTTTTTTTCCCCCGTCACTACAACTTCTTCAACTTCTACAAGTTGAATGTCTTCCTGAGCAAATCCGGAAGAAATTATAGAAATAGAGAGTGTTGTGGTTAGTAAAAAAAGCCGTGATAGCATTATTGAATGATTAGTTTTTTGGCCATTCTATTTTTACCATCCGTGCATTCAACAAAATACGCACCGCAAGGGATATCACTTACATCAATCATTGGATTTAATGAGGTCGGATTTGTTGTTTTAATTAACGATCCTGCAAGAGTACGTATCGCTATAGAAACATTGTTGTAGTTTGAAAGAGAAACCCTTACCTGAGAACCAAAAGTACTTGGGTTTGGATAGATTTCAAAAGCTAAATCCTGGATTTGATTTATCGCAGAGGTGCTCTCTAACACTTTTCCAAGTTCCATATTTCCTGTTGACATACCTTCGAAATCTGTAAACACAACCCTCCAGATGTTGCCCGGGATGTCAGAAACAAAGTAGCACCGATCATCTACCACAGAGTAACCTGAAGTCATTGAGTAAGCCTTCCAGTCGTGACCTATTGCGTTCGTCGAATCTGACAAAAGTTCAGGGTCATAGGATCCATCAGAGAAAGGGTCAAACAAACCATCTTTTTGGTGTGTATTGACGCCTGAATTCACAAGAATACCCGTCACACCATAATAAACACCGCCTCCAATGTTGTCCAAATATCTCATCGCAATAAAGTCCCACGCTTCAGATGGCTCGTAGTCTAGTGTTTCATGGTTCTGAAGGTTATAGTATGCACAAAGTTTTCCAGGGTAGTTGGATTTATCT
Source organism: Crocinitomicaceae bacterium (assembly GCA_002700285.1). GTDB lineage: Bacteria > Bacteroidota > Bacteroidia > Flavobacteriales_D > Sanyastnellaceae > UBA974. The sequence goes on from PACT01000012.1 coordinate 24,181, forward strand.
ATGGTGGACTCGATTTCCTCTGACCCGTCCATATTTGCGTACTTAAACGTATATACACCAGAAACAAGAGAAAGAATAGCTATTTTCTTATACTCGCCGTTGGGAAGTTCTAAGACATACATCCTGTCCGTGTTGACGGTATGTGTAATCATATCGTAAATTCCCCATCCGAGGTCAAAGCTGTCTGAAGGGTCGTTTCCTTGGTTAAAAGCTCCTTGACTCCAGCTTGTGTGGTCATTCCTGTATGGATCTGTTGGCTCCCAACCCTCGATGCTTGCGTTGTCCCATTCTTCGAGAGCCCCAAAAGGGTAAAGCGTATGACCCATTCCGCAATTGATGTTGACGGTGCTTCCCATGGGCCTGATATCAAAGGACAAGTCCCAACCAGCCATAGGTGCTTCTGCGACAAGGCCGTTTTCTAAACTGTAAAAAAGCATGTTTTCATAACCCGGAGCCATACTTAGTTGGTCGTACACAACGTCCTGGGCGTTTAAACATAAAGAAATAGAAAAGGCTGCAACAACTAGGGTATATAATCTGCTCATGGTTAATATTTTGTGTGTAAATAGATGCCCAAATTTAGCACTCGTAAAAATAAAAAAGCGTCATTTTTTCGTCATAAAAGCCCCTTAATTATTTAATAATATGACATCAATCATGATACAAAAAGAATTGAAAAAAAGTTGGTTTAGATTGTGTCTTTTGGTTTAAAGAGCAATTCTTCAGTGTTGTAAGGTGTTTAACGATGATTATACCTGAAGTAGTCGAAAATTCCAAGTGTGAATAAAAGTCAAATGCCCCAAGATATTGATACATCTCGAGGCATTCTATTCCCACAGCCATATGGGCGTGCTTGAATGAGATCTTAAATCTCATCATAATATTTCATCCTTCAAATTTACAACATAGAAAAGGAATTGTGTAAATGAACATAGAATAGATTTATATTCCGATATATCTGTAGATTGATATAATTGTGAATTAGGTTTTAGGTATTATTGGCAAATATTTCTACGAGACAATTGTATATTGCACAAAATCGAAAAATTCGCTTTTCAGCCAGACAAGTAAGTGGAGAATATAGAAACAATGGAGAAAGAGAAGTTCCAAATAGAATTCCCTATTAACAGCAGTAAAGGTGTGCTTTATAACTGTATGAGTACTCCTAGCGGATTGGCAGAATGGTTCTGCGATGATGTTAATATCAAAAAAGATGTCCATACCTTTCTTTGGGATGGAAGTGAAGAAGTCGCAAGACTTGTATCTAAGAAAAAAGACGAATTTGTGAAATTCAAATGGATCGAAGATGAAGAGAATGGAGACTCAAACTTCTTCGAGTTGAGAATCAAGGTTGACGAGATGACTGGAGAGCGAGCGGTGATCATCACAGATTTTGCTGAAGAAGATGAGGTTGAGGATGCCAAAGAGCTCTGGATTGCTCAGTTAGAAAATTTAAGACGTGTCATTGGAGGGTGATTCAGTAGCCCCAAAGACACTATGTTTAAAGAAAAAACGCCTTCATTAAATCATTGTGCTGGGACGTAAAGTGACGACCTTCCCCCTCTCCTGTTTCTAAGACAATGTTTGTGAGAATGAGAGAAGGGACATCTAGATTACCACTTATGTCTCTTTTAAATTCCACTAAAAACCTTACAGGATTGTGCTGAGGCGTGGGGCGTATCATACATTTTCGAGTCACATGAAACTTCCACATTTTGGCAGCTGCCATTAAATCTGCTTCTCTTTCCACAGGCCAAACCAAACCAAATACCCCTTCCGCTCTCAACACCTTCTCCGCGCCTTCAAACAAATCTGAAATATTCAAATAATCATCATGCCGAGCAAGATTTCTGGCATGGAAAGGTGATTTGGGCTTGCCATTAAAAAAAGGGGGATTGCTCACCAACAAATCGAATGACGATTGGTTGTCACTTTCGGTCGCCCAGTCTTGAAATGACGCTTCAACACACTTCATTCTTGAATCGAATGGGCTGTTTTCGAAATTCTCTCGTGATTGTTCTACAGCATGTGGTTCAAGCTCTACAGCTGTGACTTTAGACTCGGCGAACCGTTGTGCCAACATCAAAGCAACAACGCCAGAACCTGACCCCACGTCTACAATATTTAATGCCTTATCAGGAGATTGCGGCGAAGCCCAAGCACCTAAAAGCACTCCGTCAGTACCGATTTTCATGGCACATTTTTCATCCTTCACAGTGAAGCGCTGAAATTCCATTTTTCGGTTCTCAGATCTCCCCATTACCCCCCTTTACGCTTCATCCAAGTGTCGAAATCAGGGAAATCCTCAATCCTGTTAGTAGGAGCTTCTGACAAGGGCTCAACTTCCTTTGAAATCTCATTCATTTCTGATGGAAGCTTCCTGTAAAGTTCAGTCCCCTCAACCTTATGAGTGTACATCTCATCGCTCACTTCCTTTATTCTGCGAGCTGGGTTACCTACAATGAGGCTTCTCGGTTCAAAAACTTTGTTTGCTGGAACCAAACTCAGAGCGCCAACAAAAGATCCATCTCCAAGTACCACATCGTCCATAACAACAGAGTTCATGCCGACGAGGACCTGCACTCCAAGTTCAGCACCGTGAATAACAGCACCATGGCCAACATGAGCTCCATCTTTAAGCACCACAGATTTTCCAGGGAACATATGCAAAGTACAATTCTCTTGCACATTGCATCCGTCGCCAACAATGACCTTACCCCAATCGCCACGAAGAACTGCGCCAGGGCCGATGTAGCAGTCCTTTCCTATTGTCACGTGTCCGAGAATCACAGCAGTTGGATGAATATATGAGGAAGGATGAATGACTGGAATCATTCCCTTAAAGGACATGATCATACCTGAGTATTCTTAATGACAACAGCATACCCCTGCCCCACACCTATACATAGGGTAACCAATCCATATACACCTCCTGTTCTCTTCAGATGATTCGCCGCAGAAAGCAAAATCCTTGATCCCGTCATACCGAGTGGATGACCAAGCGAGATACCACCTCCATTTGGATTAATTCTTGCGTCATCATCTGCCAAACCCCACGCACGTATGCATGACAACGCTTGCGCAGAAAAAGCTTCATTGAGTTCGATCACATCGAGGTCGTCGAACCCGATGCCTGCTCTTGTTAAAGCGATTTCTGACGCTTTTACGGGGCCTATACCCATAACCCGAGGTTCTACTCCTACAACAGCACTAGAAACAATCTCAGCGAGAGGTGTTAAGCCCTGCGCTTTTAATCCATTTTCGTTTGCGAAAAGCAATGCTGCAGCGCCATCGTTCAGACCGCTGGCATTGCCGGCTGTGACAGAACCGCCATCTTTTTTGAAGGCGGGGCGAAGTTTTGCAAGAATTTCTATTGTCGTTCCTGACTTAATAAATTCATCGTGTTCGAAGATTAAATCATCCTGTTTGCGTCTTGGGATTTTGACTGGGACAATTTCTTCTGACAACCTGCCTTCATCTCTTGCCGCAGTGGCTTTCATATGTGATCGATATGCAAAAGCGTCCTGATCTTCTCTAGAAATCCCGTATTTCTCAACAAGATTTTCAGCCGTCACACCCATGCCATCCACACCATATACTGATTCTAGTTTGGGATTGATGAATCTCCAACCGAAACTGGTGTCAAACAGTTTGCTGTCTCTACCGAAAGGCTGAGAGGCTTTCGACATGACCCAAGGGCCTCTCGTCATGTTTTCAACTCCGCCCGCAATCACGACATCTGCGTCTCCCATTGACAACATTCTACTGCCATTCACTGCTGCGGATAATCCCGAAGCACAGAGCCTGTTGACTGTTTCGCCAGGCACGGTAAAAGGCATCCCTGCCAGCAACAAAGACATACGGGCAACATTTCTATTGTCTTCTCCTGCTTGGTTTGCACACCCTAAAATCACATCTCCTACAGAAGCAGGATCAAGACTTTGATTGCGTTTTAACAACTCAGAAATAGTTAAAGCGGCCAAATCATCTGTTCTAACAGACGCGAGTGTCCCACCAAAAGATCCAATAGGTGTTCTAATTCCATCAACAAGATATGCTTTCATTTGTCAAAATTTCTGCTACAAAGATAAGGTGCTTAAATTGCACACATGAATATAGCCATCGCTTCGACATTCCATCCCTATCGAGGTGGTATTGCTCAGTTTAATGACCAGATGGCAAATTCACTTAAATCCATCGGGCACGATGTACGTTGTTACAATTGGAGTCGACAGTACCCATCCGTCTTGTTTCCAGGCAAAACCCAAATAAAAACGGGCACGATTCGTCCCTCCTCTGGACCTGATGCACCCATGGATTCAATTTCGCCTAATTCGTGGCGTAAAACAGCGACTGAAATTCTGGCACATGGGGATGTCGATTTGGTCATACTCCCGTTTTGGCATTCAGCACTCGCTCCTGCATTAAGAGGGGTCGCGAAAGCCCTCAAAAAACAATCTCCAATGACGAAGGTGGTTGCGTTAATGCACAACGCAACCTCACATGACGGAAAAGCGTCCGACAAATGGCTCACGAAAAGATTCTTAAATCGTGTAGACGCCTGCATCACTTTAAGTGAATCAGTCACAGAAGACGTTAAAAAGCTTGCCCCGAAACTCGATATCACAACACTTTTCCATCCGCTCTACACGCATTACGAAAAAATTGAATCTCGTGAGGACTCTTTCACACATTTAGGTCTCCCAAGTTCAGCAAATCATACGGTTCTGTTTTTCGGAATCATTAGGCCCTATAAAGGCCTCTCCACATTGATTCAAGCCGCTGAAGAGCTTAACCCGGACATTCATATTGTCATTGCAGGTGAGTGCTATGGGTCTTGGAATCCATATAAAAACTTAATTCAGTCAAGTCAGGCTGCATCTAGAATACATGTATTTAATGAATATATTCTAGATTCTAAATTGCCCTTTATCTTCGGCGCTGCAGACTTGGTTGTTCTCCCCTATTTAAATGCCTCACAAAGTGGCGTCACAGCCACAGCTGTTCACTATAATCTACCCATTATCGCAAGTGATGTCGGAGACCTGTCCGCGACCATTACTCCTGGAGTTACAGGAGAACTTGTCACACCTGGCGCGTCGAAGGAATTGGCTAGGGCCATAAATGAATGGGTCAATGCGAAGCATACCCCGGAAGATATTCTACCCGCATACGCAGCGATACGCAAAACAAATTCTTGGGAGGCTTTTGCCGAAAAGCTTACTTGACAGACGGCGTTTAGAAATCTGAGAGCACCTCTATTAACGGGTCGAAAACATATCTCTGAACCAGGACAATCTCACCACCTGAAGTCAGACCGTACATGTATTCCTCGTCTGGTCCTGACTCAGTCTGTTTCCAAAATAAATCGAACTTGGAACTTTTCCCATCAAATCCTTTGACAAGCATCGTAAACGCAGGAATTGTATTTCTGATACTTTCCTGACCAGATTCAGTAAGGTGATTGTTATATGATTCGAAATGGACTTTTCGAAAGCGTAAAAATTGATTTTGAACTTTCAGCGTATCTCGAATTGACAAGAGCGTACCTGAACCATTTTCAAGACTGATATCCCCGTTGGGGTTAGATTTAATGGTGTATGAATGGTATGGCTTAGCGTGATGAACCACGGTCACTTCAGCCAAAGATCTTCCAGGAAAATCAAACACTCCCGTATATCTCCATTCGTTTACATCCGTAAAAAACCGTGTAGAAAGAAAACCTATTGAACCTTTAAGACTCACTACAAAAGGTTCAGAAGACATTCCAAGACCTGGCGACTCTAGAACCATATAAGTACCGGTATGGCTGGGAGTTGATGTGCCTACATACCAAGTCTTAACGGGTGTGTCTCCACCCTGATAAATCTCAACTTTTTTTGCTGTTCCTGCAAGATTTCGTATTACTGTCCCTCTCATTTTTTCATTAACAGGCCCCTTGACTTCAATTCTGGAAAAGGTTTTAAGAAGGAGGTCTGTGGCGTCTTTTCGTGCCAAGAATTCGCCATTTAAAGTCCAAAACCTTGTGTCGAGTGACCTTTCTAGCAATGCTGCTCCTCCTTGGTTGTCAGCGATAAAAATCTTGTCGACTAGGCTTGTGTCTGAGATTGAGAAATCAGCTTGGACATTGGAAGACAAATCTCCTCTGGCGTCCTGTGTTTTCCAAATAATTCCAGTAATTATTGTGACAACAATAAGAACTATGAGTATTCTGAGATTTGATTTCATTGTTTTAAATTTCAATCGATATTATCTTATTGTAGGCGATATTATGATCCATAAACGCTTGAACGATGTTTAAAGATAACAAGGCCTGAAAGTAACACAACAAAAAGAGGCAATCCAATAGCGAGAGATTGCCACCCCAATCGAGAAGATGTAATTCTATCATTGTCGAGCGAGCGAAGTTTAATCGCACGTGATCTCACAGAGATAATTGAATTTTCATCTAAAAGATGATTGACAACATTCCGAAGAAACTCTTTGTTGTCGTAAACAACACGCCCAGCATATCTGTCATAACCCAGCGGGTAAATTTGTGGACCTTCCTGAGTGAGAATCACCTTGTTCTTTGCGACATCTCCATCACCAATAACCACCATGGCAGAAGGTCTGCCCTCAGCCCTGAATGCAAAATCTGCATCTCGAAGCAACGTGTCAGGAAGAATATCCGTAAAATGAGATTTAAAAGAACCCTCAATGAGGACAGCAAATGGCGTGTATGGCGTATTGTTAGAATTAAAGTATGAGGGCTCCAAATCCACAATAGCACTTGAAACCCTGACTGGTGCTTTGTAGGTCCTAGCAAGGGAAGAACTTCTCAGTAAAACTGTTTTTTTTAGATCTGCATCAGTAGAAACAGTATCCAAACCAGAAACGAAATCGAAATGAATGGGATCAAGGTTCGTTGTGATTGGATGTGAAATGCCTTGAGGAATCGCAAGAGGGGAAAAGTACCAACTGAAAAGCTGCATGCTTCTTTGGTTGCCTTGTGGACCAGCATCAAAGGCAATTGGCGCACATTGTGGGTCAATAATAAGATTTTTGTTTAATCGAACGCCATAATCAAAAAACTGATGATTCAGACCCATTGGATTCGCCGTAGCCATCGTTGTTTGGGATGAGCGAAGAGAATCCAAATCCGTAAGAATAGGATCAACCATCCACAGCATCCGACCTCCACCCATGAGAAATTGATCAAGAATAAGTCTGTCTTTGTTTGAAAACGTAGAATCTGGCCCAGCAATGACAATAAGGTCAAATCGGTTTGTCCTATACTTCATCCCTTCTAGGCGTTCGCTGAGTATGTTTATTTTCCCATCAAGACTTATCCGAGAAACATTATAATCTTCATCTAATGAATTCATGAAGTCTGCAACTTCAATTTCTGGCAGCTCGCCATGTCCTTCAATAAATGCGATATTTGGCACTTCATCAAATAACACTCTGCGAAGCGAGGTCGACAGTTCATATTCAATAGCGTTGATGGAACCCTGTATCATTTCTTCTGTGGGCTGAGGAGTATCTGACCTGAAGAACTGGACAGGCACTTCTTTTCCTCCTGAACTGATGAGGGCAGAAGGCCAAATATTTCTAAATGTCTTACCTCCTGCTGTTTCATATCCTATCCGCGTAAATGAAACACCTTGTTCGAGCAGTTTCTCTTCGTTCTGACCTTGAGATCGTGGATCATCTGTTTCATAGATATCCACGAATTGAAAGCGAAGGTGGTTACTTGAAGCCACAGCAAATTCTTCAAGTTTTTCTCTAATAGAATTCTCAAGACGTTTCCACTGGGCGGGGAAATCACCCGTGAGGTAACAGGTGACGATGACGTCACGGCTGTCGGCATTCAGTTCTTCCATAAGTTGAAGTGAGCCCTCCGTCAATGTATGGCGTTTCTCTGAAGTAAGATCCACAGAAAAATGAACAATATGGGCAGAAAAAAGAAGCACACAAAAAATCGAGACGACCAAAGATAACCTGAGTCCTTCTCTTCCAATTCGACCTCTTTCAAGTGCGAGAACAAATCTTGCAAGGAGAAGAAATAAAACGTCCACAAAAATAAAATACGCGATATCTCGGGAGTCAATTAGACCGCGACTTAAAGAACGATAATGTGATTCAAATCCCAAATTGACAAAGTAGTAATCCAATTGCCCTAAAAGAGCGAAATCACCAAGGGCAGTAAACCCGATATAAACCACTGTAGAGAAAATCATCGCAGAAAGAAAAGCGACAAGCGGTTGAGAGGTAGAGGCTGAAGTGAATATGCCAATCGCAGCTATTGAAGAGCTTAGCATAAATAAGCCGATATATGAACCCCAAATAGCACCCAAATCCAAATTCCATTGAGGGCTCCCCAATTCCCCCAACACCCACACAAATCCTAGTGTAGGAAGCAAAGCAAGAAAGATGAGGGCCAAGGCGCCTATGAATTTTGCAAAAACAACTTCACCTTCAAGCAAAGGCCGTGTGAGAAGAAGTTCTAGGGTGCCGCTTCTGCGTTCTTCAGCAAAACTCCGCATTGTAATCGCGGGAATGAGAAACAAAAGAACCCAAGGGGCCAAAGTGAAGAAAGGATCCATTGAGGCCACTCCACCAGACAAGATATTCCAAGGGCCAGGAAATACCCATAGAAAAAGCCCCATTAACAGTAGAAAAGCTGCAATAACAACATATCCTATTAAAGAACTAAAAAAAACACGAATTTCTTTAAAAATCAGAGCTCTCATTGTAGATGCGATTTTGAATGCGAAATGTACGAAATCACTTCTGGAGGTGCTGAAAATAATTGCTTTGTTTCTGGCCAAACTTTCCCAAACAACACAGACTTCCTGTAATTATTCAAACTCTCCTCATTGTCCCACCGACTGATCGTTGTTTTGACATTTGGATTTGATGCATCTGTAACCAACTCCACAGAAAAACATCCAGATTGAGACGAGATTTCGTCCGAGTGTTTTGCAAAAAGAGCTTCAAAATCTATTTTGGAAGATTCTGAAAAAGTCATTCTAACAATTCTAACAATACTGGTCATTTCATTTAATCAATCTGAAAACTCTATTCTAATGACATCGTCAATTTTAATTCCCAACAACCCAGTCGCACCACCATTTGCGGTACCAGGTGCACCGTGGTTTATGGCAATTTCTAAAAAGCCCAAATGATTAAATAGCGCGACCGGCTCACCAACATGAACATCGCTATAATTGTGACTGATTTTTCTAATGTCACTTCGACTTGAACGCATAACAATTACAAATTCCCGTTCAGTGCCTACTTCTCGAAAATGTTTCCTTTCAATATCTGTCATACAATTGCCAAAGCCATCTATATCAATAACATGACCCGTTAATACACGGTTTTCAAATGCGGGTTGCAAAATCGATTTTGAAACAGAAAGTGAAGCCGGACGCCCCAAGAGCTCTGGAATGCCTCCACGGGCCAAATGGGCGGCGGCGGGAACGAAAATAGCGCGTTCTGGAAAAGTTGGATAATCGAAATCAGCCATCATACTGGATACATCAAAAACTGCGTCTGGACTTTTTCCAAAAATGAGGTGGAAGACGCCTGTATCTGCGCCTATAAAATACTGATCTTCGATCCGAACAATACGATGTGGACGTTCAGCAGTAGCCTCAGTTTGTACTGCGATTATGTGAATGGTTCCTTTGGGAAAATGAGCCACAGACGAGCGCAATATTAAAGCTGCATCCACAGAATTAAATTTTCTGACATCGTGAGACAAATCTACGACATCAACACCAGGCACAGCAGCTATAAGGGCGCCTCTAAGGATGCCTGCATAGTACCTTTCTGGACCATAATCAGATGTTAATGTAATTATAGGCATGAGACAAAGGTGGTGTACTTATTTTTGTCCTCAACATGCATGAGACACTGATTTCGATTGAGGGCTTAGACCCGGTTGTAATTCTTGGTAACGAGAATTCAAATTTACGCGCGTTACAACGATTTTCTCCTAAACTTCGCATAGTTTCTCGAGGACACGATATCCTTGTGAAAGGAAGCCGTGAAGATGTCGGGAGATTTGAGGAAATAATGAGGATGGTTGTGTGGCATGTAGACCGCTACTCTACACTGACTTTAGACGACCTTGACAGGTTGGCGAAGTCGAACGAAGCCACATTCATGAAGGATGCCGGGGCCGACAATGTGATTGTACATGGCCCTGCAGGAAACAAGGTGTATGCAAGAACCCCAAATCAGTATAAACTTGTTGATGCAGTGACAGAACACGACATGGTGTTTGCTGTAGGACCTGCTGGAACAGGGAAAACGTACACCGCTGTCGCGCTTGCTGTAAAAGCGCTCAAAGAAAAGCGGGTCAAGAAAATTATCTTAACGCGTCCAGCTGTTGAAGCAGGCGAAAACCTCGGTTTTCTTCCTGGGGACATGAAGGAAAAGTTAGACCCATACTTACAGCCACTTTACGACGCGCTTACTGACATGATTCCTCATGAAAAAGTCGCGGAATTCTTGGAAAAAGGCGTGATCGAAGTTGCGCCTCTCGCATTTATGAGAGGCAGGACGTTGGACAAAGCTTTTGTCATCCTTGATGAAGCACAAAACACGACGATTCCTCAAATAAAAATGTTCTTAACACGAATGGGGCGTGATGCAAAGTATATTATCACAGGTGACGAAAGCCAAGTAGACCTTCCATATAGACAGAAATCAGGCCTTGTTCATGTTTTAAACATACTGAAGGATGTCGAAGGTATTTCAACAATTAAACTTACCGGAGTGGACGTGATGAGGCACAGACTTGTACGTGCAGTAATAACCGCTTTTGAAAAAGATGAACAATGATGGATGTGAAATCTACAACTCCCATAACGAAGACTGATTTCAATTTCTCAGGCCAAACATCGGCCTACTTCGGCAAGGTCCGTGACATGTACGGCATAGGCGAAGACCTGATGGTTGCGGTCGTATCGGACCGCATTAGCGCCTTTGATGTTGTCATGCCACGCGGAATTCCCTTTAAGGGGCAGGTCCTGAATGGAGTCGCTTCTACATTCTTAGATTCTGTATCAGATATCATCACAACATGGAAATTGGCCACTCCAGACCCAAATGTAACAATCGGATATCGCTGCGAGCCCATTCGCCTAGAAATGGTAATCAGAGGATATCTTACAGGTCACGCTTGGCGCGAGTATGCTTTGGGAAAGAGAACATTGTGTGGGGTATCGATGCCAGAGGGAATGAAGGAGCACGATCGATTCCCCTCCCCCATTATTACACCTGCGACGAAAGCAGAAGAAGGTCATGACGAAGATATTTCTTCTGCTGACATCATTTCTCGAAACATTGTCACGCCTCAAATCTATGCAGAATTAGAGCGTGTGACCCGTGCGCTCTTTGCTAGAGGAACAGAAATGGCATTAGAGAAAGGACTCATACTCGTGGATACAAAATATGAGTTTGGCATGAGAAATGACAAGCTTGTTCTCATTGATGAGATACACACACCAGATAGCTCACGATATTTTTACAATGAGGGATATTTAAAGCGCCAAGAAAACGGAGAGCCCCAAAAGCAACTCAGCAAGGAATTTGTTCGCGAGTGGCTGATAAGTCATGACTTTATGGGGCTCGAAAATCAAAGTCCTCCAGAACTTGATGACGACTTTATTGCAGGAGTTACCTCAAGATACATTGAACTGTATGAGAAAATTACAGGTGACACATTTCAGGGAGAAGATTCTCTTTCACCATTGTCTAGAATAAAAGATAACGTTGAAGAATGGCTATCTAAAAGATGAGTCGTCGAAAGAACAAATCTGCGCCTTGGCAAGAGGATGCGCTAGAAGCCGTCAGAAATCTGAGGGCAGGAAATGTCATTGTACATGCTTCAGATACAGTGTGGGGTATTGCATGTGATTCAACAAACCCTGATGCAGTTCGCAAACTTCGAATGCTGAAAAACAGATCTGAAGCCACTCCCATCCTCATTTTAGTTGCTGGAGAAGGGCAAGTTGAAAAGCACTTCGACCATGTGCCAGATGCCGTATGGGACCTATTTAAGTACAACGACAGGCCCACAACTGTAGTTATGCCTGGAGGGAAAGGCGTGGATGACAGTATTCTCGCTGAAGATGGTTCTTTAGGTGTCCGTCTGGTCAAAGACCCTTGGGTAGAATTTGTGGCTCATGGACTGGGACGCCCAATAGCGAGTACTTCCGCAAATATATCTGGAACGCCTACACCCTCTAATTTTGAGAATATTGACTCTAAAATCATTGAAGGGGCTGACTTTGTAAGCGCTCACAGAAGAAATGAGCGCACTTCAAATCTGTCATCCTTCATCGTCTCCTTTGATGCAGCCGAAAGATTTAAAATTCTTAGGGACTAAATCTAGTGAAAATCGAATCTCTAGATTAGCTTTGCATCCCATTTACTCCAATTGTGAATTACGAAAAAGCCCTCAAACACAAAGTATTTAAAGCCATAGGCAAAACTGCTGACGGGCGCGGGGAACGTGCTTTTGTCATCGGCGGATATGTTCGAGATTTAATTATTGAGAGACCTTCAAATGACATTGACATTGTGACGGAAGGCAAAGGAATTGACCTCGCAAAAGCTGTCGCAAAAGAACTCGGAATAAAGCATGTCAATGTCTTTAAGACATACGGTACCGCAATGTTTAACTGCGGAGACCTAGAAATAGAATTTGTCGGTGCGCGAAAAGAATCGTACTCAAGAGAAAGTCGGAAACCTGTCGTTGAAGATGGCACACTTGAAGACGACCAAAACCGACGTGACTTCACGATTAATGCAATGGCAATCTCCTTAAATTCAAAAAACTACGGAGAACTCATTGATCCATTTAACGGATTAAGAGACATAGACCTCGGCGTGATTCGCACGCCATTGGACCCTGATATCACGTTCAGTGACGACCCCCTCAGAATGATGAGAGCGGTACGTTTTGCCACCCAGTTGGAATTTACAATCGTTCCTGAAAGCCTAGAAGCACTGAAGCGAAATGCGGAACGTCTGGACATTATCTCTATGGAGAGAATCCATACAGAGCTCAATAAAATAATTCTCACAAAAAAACCGGGGAAAGGTTTTAAAATTCTTGCAAACACTGGCTTATTGGCGCGGTTCTTTCCGGAAATGGTAGCCTTGCAGGGGGCAGAAAAACGAAATGGAATAGGTCACAAAGACAACTTTTTTCACACACTGCAAGTTCTCGAAAACGTATGTGCCAAGAGTGATGATTTATGGCTCCGTTGGTCAGCAATACTCCATGATATCGCCAAACCACCTACAAAGCGTTTCGACAAAAAGAGCGGATGGACTTTCCACGGACATGAAGATAAAGGCGCCAGAATGGTGCCAGTTATTTTCTCTCGCCTAAAGCTACCCATGGATGCAAAGATGAAGTTTGTCCAAAAGCTCGTCCTGTTGCATCTACGTCCCATAGCACTCACAAAGGAAATCGTGACAGATAGCGCAATTCGCAGGCTTCTAAACGAAGCCGGAGACGACATTGATGCACTAATGATTCTTTGCAGGGCAGACATCACGTCGAAAAATGAAGCCAAAGTCTCTAGATATCTTAAAAACTATGACATTGTCGTCGATAAACTCAAGGAAGTAGAAGACAATGATTCGGTGCGAAATTTCCAACCACCCGTCACAGGTGAGATGATCATGAAAACCTTCGGAATATCTCCTTCGCGTCCAATCGGAGATATCAAAAAAGCCATCAAAGAAGCGATACTAGATGGAGACATCAAAAACGATCCAGATGAAGCCTTTGAACTCATGCTCAAACTCGGTGCTGAGATGGGACTTAAAAGGGTTTCATGACTAACCTTTCCAGCTGTCACGCAATGTTGAAGCTCTGTTGTATACACCTTTCACCTTTGTGTCTGGCGTGAAGTATCCCAGGCGCGTAAACTGATAGGTCGTTCCTGGTTTTGCATTTTTGAGAGAAGGTTCCAGTTTGCAATTGGTTAACACTTGAATCGACTCGGGATTGAGGAACTCAATATAAGACTTTTCTTTGTGACCATCGGGGTTGGGGTCAGCGAACAATCGATCATAAAGACGAACTTCTGCATCGATCGCGTGGCTGGATTCAACCCAGTGCAGCGTGCCTTTAGCCTTGATTCCACTGGTATCTGAGCCTGATTTTGAATTTTCAAAATAGTTCACATGGACTTCAGTGACTTGTCCTAAATCGTCACACACATGGTCGGCATACTCAACTTTATACGCACTTTTTAATCGAACGACTTTGCCTGGAGCAAGTCGAAACCACTTGCGGTTTGCCTCAATTTTAAAATCCTCAGCTTCTATAAAGAGCTCCCGTCCAAATGGAAGTTCTCTTGTTCCCGAATCAGGATCCTCGGGATTGTTTTCAGAGGGCAACATCTCAATTTGACCTTCAGGATAGTTCAGAATGACAAGCTTAATTGGATTAAGAACTGCCATCACACGAGGAGCAACCCGGTTGAGGTCGTCACGAAGCGCCCATTCCAAAAGACTAACATCGATAATATTTTCTCGTTTGGCAACGCCTACTCTGTCTATAAACTCACGAATACTTGCAGGCGTATAACCTCGTCTTCTCAATCCACTGATTGTGGGCATTCTCGGGTCATCCCAACCATCTACATAGCCTTGCTCAACGAGGGTGAGTAGTTTACGCTTAGACATAACTGTATAGTTGAGGTTAAGACGGGCAAATTCAGTTTGGGACGAAGGGAATATGTCAAGATTCTTAATATACCAATCGTATAATGGCCTGTGTACTTCGAACTCAAGCGTACACAAACTGTGCGTAATGCCTTCAATACTGTCTGACTGGCCGTGCGCAAAGTCGTACATAGGGTAAATACACCAATCGTCTCCAGTTCGGTGATGGGTGGCAAACATGATGCGATACATGAGGGGGTCACGCATGTGCATATTGTCGTTTGCCATGTCAATTTTTGCTCGTAAAACACGAGAACCTGCAACAAACTCACCTGCTTTCATGCGTTCGAAAAGATCGCGATTCTCTGCTGGACTGCGATCTCTATATGGGCTCTGTTTTCCTGGTTCTGTGGGGGTGCCTTTTTGTTCTGCTATTTGCTCAGAAGTTTGATCATCAACATACGCTTTTCCATCGTCTATAAGCTTAAGAGCTAAAGCGAATAATTCATTGAAGTAATCACTCGTAAAATACTCTCCTCCATTAGGTTCAAACCCTAACCAATTTAAATCTTCCCGTATGGCATCCACGTATTCAACCTCTTCCTTTATGGGATTTGTATCGTCAAATCTAAGATTTGTCAACCCACCATATTCTTTCGCCAATCCAAAACCAATACAGATTGCTTTTGCATGTCCAATATGGAGGTATCCATTAGGCTCTGGGGGGAAACGCGTATGTACCACTCCCCCATTTTTACCAGCAGCTAGATCAGCATCAATCATTTGCTGAATAAAGTGTCTACTTTTGTTTTCTGACATGGTGCAAAAATACATTGAGACTGTCCGCCAATAGCATGGATTATCACACCTTATCTTTGTAACAGTAAATGAAGCACAAGATTAATATAAACCAAGGAACAAACTTCTCAGTTGAGACTGAAGAAGAAGTCTTGGTGGAGGTAAATATTGATGACGTATGGAAACTTGTCGTGTACAACGACAACCACAATACGTTTGACCACGTGATCGAATGCTTGGTGTCCAGTTGCGGACATGAACCCCTCCAGGCCGAGCAATGTGCGATGATCATTCATTACAAAGGCAGATGCATCGTAAAAAATGGGGCTTTTAGCAATTTAGAGCCCATGTGTACGTCTCTCTTAGAAGCGGACATCACAGCTGCCGTAGAACCATAAAAACATGTGCCATGAGGTTCTATTTTCTTCTTCTTTCTTTCATCCCTTTTTGTATAAAGGCACAAATATTTACAAACAGTGCGCCTATGTGGGGAATCATCCAATATGATTGGGATGGGATTTATGGATCAGGGGTGTCCACTGTAGATTGGAATATGGATGGATGGGATGATTTGACATTCGGCAATTCATCTGGCGGATTAAGAACCTTCATCAACAATCAAGGAAATGGATTTACATCTATTCATTTACCTATTATTCAGCAAACAGAATCAAAGTCAATCATGTGGGTTGACATTGATAATGATGGGGATTTGGACTTTTACTACTCCGATGCAGATGGAAGGGTAGAAATCATTGAAAACATTCACAACTCCTCATTTGTCAATGTGACTTACATGACAAACATACCGCAAGTTAATATTGCTACAGAAGGCAGTTCTTGGGGTGATTATGACAATGATGGAGACCTTGATCTTTACATCTGTAGATATTATGAAAGTTCTGAGAACTTGAGTGCAGAATACAGAAATGTATTAATGAGAAACGAGGGTAATTTTCAATTTACCGATGTCACAACACTTTCTTCCACAGGAATTTATACGCGCGCTTCCTTTCAATCAGTCTGGTATGACTGGGACCGAGATGGTTTTCAAGATTTATTCGTCATCAACGATAAAGATGGTGCAAACACATTGTTTCACAATTTACAAAACGGACAATTTGAGGAAATAGCAAGTCAAGTGGGCTTAGACATTTCTATGGATGCCATGTCAGCTTCATTGGGAGATTATAATTCAGATGGAATCACCGACATATACATCTCTGACTCAGGAATTGGTACAAATCCTCAAGGGGCCAAGCTGTTTCGCGGCACCCAATCAGGCGTTTACATTGAAGAATCTGAACTACTTGGGGTTAATCTCATCGAATTTTGTTGGGCTGCGCTTTGGATGGATATCGATAACGACACAGATTTAGACATCTTCATCTCGGAACACGACCCCCTAAATCCCTTCCAAGAAAATTTTCTTTTTGAAAACTCCGAAGCAGGATCAAATGCGCAATTGGGGTTTAATCTCGTCAGCACAGATGTCTATTATACCGACCTTCTGAACTCCCATACCTTAGCAAGTGGGGATTTTGACAGAAATGGATGGATCGATTTTGTCGTTCACAACATCGGCAACCACAAGGCTAGAATTTGGATGAACGCCGGATTTACGGATGAACCCGCAAATTACACCCAAATCGGCCTCACAGGTTTGGTTTCAAACACAACTGGAGTAGGATCTTGGATTAATGTGTATGCAGGTGGAGTCACACAGTCAAGAAGCACACATTGTGGAGAGAATTACCTGGGGCAAGAGGGTCTTTACGAGCATTTTGGACTTGGAGAAACCTCATATGTCGATTCTCTAAAAATTGAATGGCCCAGTGGGGTTACAGATAAATATTTCGATTTAAACATTGGAAATGACGGTGACCCTAGACTGCTATACACAGAAGGTGCTTCAGCGTGCGCTCAAGTATCAGATATTATACTTTGTGGGGATGAAACAGTGACCGTTTCGGCAACACCCTTTTGGGAGAGCGCAGAAGTTGTTTGGTCGTATCAAGAAATAGACCCTCAAGATATGGGCTTTGATTCACCTCAAGCCTTGGAGATTCTGCTGTCAGAATCAGCAGAAATGACCCTAACAAATACTGGGTTTTACAAATACACAGTATCTCATCAGGGAACGTTTCTTTGTGCAAGTTCATTTCATATTTTAAATGAATTGACTGGCGACTTAACAGGAGACGGTGTGATTGGTAGCTCCGATATATTGGTGTTAATTTCTGAATTTGGTTGCCTTTCAAATTGCGGTGTAGATTTTAACACAAATGGATCTACAGATATATACGATTTGTTATTCTTATTGGCACTATTCGGAGAAAGCTGTTGAGTGCCCCAAAGAGGTTAAGCGTTCTTAATTGCCGTCGTTGTAGCACCGGGATTTTCAGCCCTGAAAATAGCGGAACCCGCCACGAGGACATCGGCACCCGCTTCTACAAGGGCTGAGGCGTTCGAGGTGGTCACTCCCCCATCAATTTCAATGTGAAAATTTGCGCCTACAGCGTCACCCATTTTTCGAAGTTTGCGAACTTTTTCATAGGTACGATCGATGAATGATTGACCTCCAAATCCTGGGTTCACACTCATCAGACACACAAGGTCAAAATCATGTAACAACTCACTTAAAGATTCAACAGGCGTGTGCGGATTGAGGGCAACACCAGCTTTCATACCCAGCGCACGAATCGCCGCCAGCGTTCTGTGGAGGTGGTCACAAGCTTCAATATGGACCGTCAAAATATCTGCGCCTAGATTTGAAAAATCCTCCAGATACCGATCTGGATCTATAATCATCAGATGAACATCCAGGGGTTTGTTCGCATGCTTCGCTATCGCCTTAATAACTGGCATTCCGAAGCTAATATTCGGAACGAAAACGCCATCCATGACATCGATATGGAACCAATCTGCGTCGCTTGAGTTGACAAATTCTATGTCGCGCTGAAGATTTGCAAAATCGGCAGCAAGTAGTGATGGAGAAACGAGATGGGCCATATGTATTATTTCAATTTATATGGTGCAAAGGTCGTAAGGTTTTCTTTCCTTTACATTATGCTTTCCAAGGATTATAAAAAAGATATCTTCATTGTAGGCCTTACGGGTGGAATAGGTTCCGGGAAATCAACTGTAGCAAGGGTTTTTCAAGCATTTGGCGTCCCTAGATTTGAGGCTGACAAAGCTGCGCATCAGATTTATGCAAATGACTCAAATGTAAGAAAAGCGGTCATTGAACGATTCGGAGAGTCAGTCGCAATTACAAATAAGCAAGGAGAATCAGTTGATCTTAACCGAAAAGAACTTGGCAAATTGGCGTTCAACGAAGATGGTGGGATAGAATTCCTGAACAAACTTGTTCACCCAGCTGTGAGGGAAGCATTTAAAGTTTGGTTATCGGAATTGCCGAGCACGACCACTTATGTATTAAGAGAGTCGGCGATACTGTTTGAAAGTGGCAGCGACAAAGGGTGTGATGTAGTACTTACGGTATCTACGGACAAAGAAGAAAGAATGAACAGAGTGCTTCAGCGAGATGGTGGGGAGAAATCAGAATCCCGAGAAATCATCTTGGGCAAGTTCAACGCCCAACTTTCAGAGCAAAAACGTCTTGAATTTTCTGATTTTGTGATCCATAACAACGATGAAGATCGAATTTTACCACAAGTTGAAAAACTTCACGCACTTTGGTCTAAAACCTCTTAACTTCATCACATGATATATGATCCCTGGCACCTTTGGGCGATTGCCGCCCTCATTCTCTTAATTGGAGAAATTTTCATACCTGGAATGATCCTTGGATGCCTCGCTGCAGGTGCCCTTGGAGGCATGGCTGGAGATTTATTCGGGTTGGCTTGGGAAGGCCAAACCATCGCCGCTTCAGTCACGACCATTTTGTCTTTTATTTTCCTTCGTCCCTTTGCCATGAAACATCTGTTTCATGGGGAAGGTTTAAAAACAGGTGTAGATGCCTTGATTGGAAAGACCGCTAGCGTGACGACAGACTTCAATTCAAAAAGTGGATTTGGCAGATGTGCGATTGATGGAGACGATTGGAAAGCAAAACAAGAATCAAAAGAAACGACTCTTCGGAAAGGCGATACCGTCAAAATCGTTGCTGTCAACAGTAATATTTTAATCGTAAAAAAACCATAATATACCCACCATGGAAATCACAAGCATTATTTCAACTTTCATTCTCATTTTTGCTGCGCTTATTGTCATCAAAGGAATTCGAATCGTCAAGCAAAGCGAGTCAATGATTATAGAACGACTCGGCAAATACAGCAGCACGCTAAATGCGGGAATAAATATAATTATTCCCATTATCGACAAACCGCGAATAGTACAATGGAGATATGCGGTTGAAGATGGGCAAGGAAGAAGATATGTAACCTATAAAAGCCGAGAACGAATAGATTTGAGAGAAACGGTCTTTGACTTTCCGAAACAAAGTGTAATTACAAAAGACAATGTCGTCACAGAAATTAATGCACTGATTTACTTCCAAATCGTAGATCCCGTGAAATCTGTGTATGAGATTAACAACCTGCCAAATGCGATTGAAAAGCTCACTCAGACAACCCTAAGAAATGTCATCGGAGAACTTGAACTGGATGATTGTCTTGCATCGCGTGACACGATCAACAATAAGCTTAGAATCATACTGGATGACGCGACAAACAAGTGGGGCGTCAAAGTAAACCGGGTTGAACTTCAAGACATTAACCCTCCTCAAGACATCAAAGAGGCCATGGAGAAGCAAATGAGAGCTGAGAGAAATCGAAGGGCGCAAATCATCGAAGCTGAGGGAACAAAAAAGGCGATAGTACTGAATGCTGAGGGAGAAAAAGAAGCCGCAATTAACAAAGCAGAGGGAAGCAAACAAGCAAAAATACTTTATGCCGAAGGTGAAGCAACAGCACGTATTAAAGTTGCAGAAGCAGAAGCACAAGCCATTCAGAAAGTTGGGGAAGCCGTGCTTAAAACCAAAGCGGATCCAGCGCAATACCTTATCTCTATAAAATATATTGACACACTAGAACAGATCCTTCGTGAGGGGGGTGCTGGACAGAAAACTGTATTTATGCCGTATGAAGCATCTGGACTGATGAGCTCAGTGGGTGGCTTAAAGGAATTGTTGGAAAACAAATAATCATCACTTAATGATCCCGGGCAACCTAAAAGAAAGAAAATCACGGTTAAAAGCGTTGTGGTCTTCTGTGGAGCAACACGAGCAAGAGATTCTTGATGCGCTCTACACGGACCTTGAAAAACCTGAGGCAGAAGCCCTACTACATGAGATCTATCCACTCAAAAAAGAAATACAATACGCTTTAAAAAACCTTAGATCATGGATGGAAAAAAGGCGTGTCCCTACCCCGCTATCGATGATTGGCACACGACATTTTGTATTGGCTGAGCCCAAAGGGAAAGTGCTGATTATCTCTCCCTGGAACTTTCCTGTCTTGCTGACTTTACGTCCTCTCGTGGGTGCTCTCGCAGCAGGAAACAGCATCATTGTGAAGCCCTCTGAACATACGCCACATGCTTCAAAAGTGCTCAAGAAGTTACTCAACTCAGCATTCTCTGAAGACATTGTCAAAGTAGTACTTGGGGGTCCTGAAGTGGCCGCTGGTCTTACAGCATCACCATTTAATCACATGTGCTTTACAGGAGGAACAAGTATAGGCAGAAAGGTCATGGAGGCAGCAACAAAACAACTTTGCTCCGTCACATTAGAATTGGGAGGAAAAAGCCCGGTGATTGTAGACAAAACAGCAAATATGAAAAATGCTGCCATGAAGATTGCATGGGGAAAATTCATCAATTCAGGCCAAGTATGTATCGCTCCAGATCATATGCTCGTTGAAAAAAGCATTGAAAAAGAGTTGGTAAAGAAGATCCTAGATAGGGTTACCGTCATGTTTGGAGAACACCCTATTGAAAGTGAAGATCTAGGAAAGATTATAAACCAACATCACTACGCGAGAATATTAAACCTGATCAATGACGCCGTTAAAATGGGGGCGAAACTTCATCTACCTGGGGATGTACTGGAGTGCGGTGCGGAGAAACAAAAAATTTCACCTTGTATTTTAACAGACTGCACAAACGATATGGCCATCATGCAAGAAGAGATTTTCGGTCCTGTGCTGCCCGTAATGTCTTGGTCACAAAAAGAAGAGGCAATAGAGATTGTTGCAAAAAACCCACATCCACTCGCGCTTTATATATTTAGTTCTAGTAACAAAAACACAAATTGGTTCATTGCAAATACAAAGGCTGGAAGCACAGCTGTAAACGAAGTTGTGATCCAAGTCGCAAATTGCGAATTGCCTTTTGGGGGAATTCAAACCAGTGGCATAGGACGCACTTCGGGCAAGTATAGCTTTGATGAATTCTCAAATCTCAGGAGTTTTGTCGTCCAAACATCACGTTTTATGGCACTACCTCTTACCTTTCCACCATTTAAAGGTCGAGGTTTGACAGTCTCTAGATTGATAAGAAAATGGCTGTAACCCTCATATTAGTTAATAACATTAGATGCTCGTTCAAACACATTTCCCCAGACAACTCTCAAGAATAAGGTACGATCAGTATCTTGCCTCTGGATGGTTTAGAGGCGCTGTGATGCTCTATAAAATGGATTTGCTATGCCTTGACAATGACCTTTATTCTGTCGTAAATATCCGTTTAAATTTAGAGAAGTTTTGTTTCAGAAAAGGGCAACGAAAATTGATTCGTAAAGCAGGAAATAAATTTAAAATATGCTACGGAATCGCCAGCACTAATGAAGAAAAGGAGGCCCTTTACGCCTCACATAAACATCGTTTTAAAGGCTTTATTCACGGAACGCTTCAAGAGTATTTAAATGCTGGCTTTCAAAGCACAGTCTTTGACACTCGTGAAGTCTGCATCTATGACGGCGAGAAGTTAATTGCTGTGAGTTATTTCGATTTGGGAGACAACAGCATGGCGAGTTTGCTAGGGCTATATGATGAACAATACGCAGAATGGAGTCTTGGAAAGTTGACGATGTTAAAAGAAATAGAGTATGGTTTGGCCTCAGAAATAAAGTGGTTCTATCCTGGTTATATCCTAGATAAAGATTCGTCATTCGACTACAAGCTGAAGCTAGGCAACATGGAGTATTATACGCCTGCAAAACGCTGGGCAAAAATTGAAAAATTCAACCCTGACAAGACAATTGGACATGATGTTCGATCGTCTACGCAAAAGCTAATTCACGCGTTGAAAAAAGAAAATATTCCGCATAAGCCTTGGCTGTACCCTTACTTTAGCATGGGGTATATGGGCCCCTGGAATGCCTACTTCATGCGATCACCAGCGCCCATCGAATTGGGCCATGATTTGGGAGGAATGATGGTTACTGCCTACTCAACTGAAGAAAAAGCGTATTCTCTTTTTAGAATCCACCCTTGTCCTGATGGCCCTCAGTTTTTAAATTTAGAAGCCTCTAAGGAGTTTTCAAATTCAGAAGAATACCTCAATCACCTATATCAAATTGGAGATGTTATTTTAGAACACGGAACAATTGAAGTGCTTTTAGACCAAATAAAAATCTGGCTTAAAAAGCCAAACTACTTGCCACCTGCATGAAATTAATAAGTTGGAATGTCAATGGCATCAGAGCCATTGTAAAAAAAGATTTTGACAGCATCATGTCAAACTTAAATGTTGATGTGATCGGCTTACAAGAAACGAAAGCTCAGGATGATCAAGTGAGGGAAGCACTCTTCGGACTTCCATCCCTTGAAGGATATGACCTATTTAGTTCATCTGCAATTAAGAAAGGGTATTCTGGAACTGCAATTATCACACGCGTAAAACCCTTAAACGTCCAAGCAGGAATAGGGATTCCTGAACTCGATACTGAAGGACGAGTTCTACATGCGGAATTTGAAGACTTCCACTTTGTAACAGTATACACACCCAATTCATCCTCTGGTTTAAAGAGACTCCCATTTAGAGAAACATGGGACCTTGCATTTAGAGATTTCCTCAAAAAACTTGACGCTGACAAGCCGGTCATTTGTTGTGGAGACCTCAACGTGGCACATCAACCTATCGACCTTGCGAGACCTGCCCCCAACTACAACAAAACACCTGGCTACACACAAAAGGAAATCGATGGAATGACCTGTCATATTCAAGCTGGATTTACTGATACGTGGCGTAACAACAACCCCAACAAAACCAAGTACAGTTGGTGGAGCTATCGTGGTGGTGCGAGAGAAAAAAATGTAGGTTGGCGTCTAGATTACATGCTCGCTAGCAACAGGATTGTCTCTGACATCTCAGAGACGTTTATATTAAATGATGTCATGGGCTCTGATCACTGTCCGGTAGGACTCGATTTCATTCCGAGCACAAAATCTAAGTAAACACAAACAAAATCAACTGAAAACCCACTTGTAATCATATGCTTCTTTGCGTAAAAAACAAATGAAGCATCATGTATTACTTTCTTTCGCATTCGTCCTTTTATTCCAGTTGGTATTTTGCCAAAGTAATTATTCTCAATGTCCAAATGACATTAATGGGAATGGTCTTGTTGATGGAGAAGATCTGTTAGAATTATTATCCACCTATGGAATGTCATGTGATGGTTTCCCTGCATATGAACCTTCAATATCTGAAATACATTACAATCCATCAACGCAGCAAGGAACAGATGCCGAATGGGAATTTATTGAATTGTACAATCCGCATCCTTTTGGCATAGACCTTAGTTCATGGCGTTTGGCCGACGCTCTAAACGCACTTGTTCCATCAAACACTTGGCTTAATGCAGGAGAATACATTGTTTTTGCAAATGACACCGCTTCTTTTTCTAAAACGACTCCCCCATTTACTGTTATCATTCCTTTTTCAAGCAGTTCAGGTTTGCACAACAGCGGAGAAACCATCAGACTCTTAAGATCAGATGGTTCGGAATCAGACAAAGTGAGCTACAGCGACTATGGTGAATGGCCCACTGAACCTGATGGCGGAGGGCCATCATTAGAATGGCGTGGCATAAACTACGACAACGTCTTACCAAGCTCATGGATGCCATCAAATGCTTTGGGCGGGAGTCCGGGATCAGCAAACAGTACGTGGGCTGATTAAGCAAATAGATGTTGCCCTTCAGTTTGGCGCATGGGAATCCACTATAGCCTGAAGTTTATCTAGGGACATGTGGGCCAGATCTTTGACGTTTGCATGCGCATTCTTAAGTGACCCTTCCGCACTTATTCCTAGGGCAAAAAACCCACCACTTCGCGCAGCCTCAATACCTGACTCAGCATCTTCGAATACAACACAAGCCGAAGGAGTTAAACCAAGCAATTTAGAAGCTTTAATAAAGACCTCGGGATCGGGCTTGGACAACATCAGATTGTTCCCATCTACAATACCGTCAAACAAGTTTAAAATACCTATACTTTTCAATATTGAAGACGCATTTTTACTCGACGAACACAAACATAATCTCACCCCCTTTTGGCGCAATTCTAAGATCAATTCTTTCACACCTGGGCGTATGTCACCGGGTCCAAGTGAATCAATAATTTTAAGATACAATTGGTTTTTCTTCTCCATAAGTTCAATCTTTGTTTTTGAACTTACTTCCAAATTACCTGACCTTAAAATACACTCCAAACGATCTAAGCGTGACCGACCTTTTAAAGCGTTGTTGTCTACTTCTGTAAAGGGTATCGCCAACTCATCAGCAAGAGATTTCCATGCGATATAATGATGTTTGGCCGTATCAACTATAACACCATCCATGTCAAATAAACACCCTAAAATCTTCATTTTAGGATACACTCAAGATGATATTTGGCGAGCCCCTCGATGGGTTTTTTAATAAGATTACCCACTTTAATACCTCTCGCTTCACATGCAATGACCAACTGATCTTGGAAATGGTATGCCACACTGCCTATAAAATGTACAGGAACATTCTTATAATTCTTGTAACATGCAACATGTGCGTCTAAAAATGCACCAAAACCTTCCTGCAACCAGCCTTTTACAGCTTCTGAGTCTTTATGCTTCGCAATAAATTTCATAAAGCTTGCAAGAAAGACATTCGGGTTCGGTTCAGTATACGTCTTTCTTGTGACATCTGTCACGGAGAGATTAAATACAGAAACGAAATCATCGTGAATTTCATTAGGCAGTTGCTTGTAAAAGAACGCTTGTAACAAACGTTTCCCGAACCAGCTTCCACTTCCCTCATCACCCAATATATAAGCCAAAGATGGCACCTCCTCGAAGACTTCATTACCATCAAAATAACATGAATTTGAACCCGTACCTAAGATACAAGTTATCGCAGAAGTTCCAGACCAAGTTGAAAAAGCGGCTCCTTCAAGATCATGCCCTACAGTTATGTCTGCGGCTGGCATTACATTTTGCAAACCCTTTTCAATGATAGAGCACATCTCAGGCGAACTCGACCCTGCGCCATAGAAGTACACTCGCGACACGTTGGGTGCCAAACTTTGCATATCAGAATTCTTTTTGAGCTCTGTCTCAACAATCTCCGATGAATGGAAATAAGGATTGAAGCCCATTGTGCTGAACTGTCTTATCTCATTCCCTGATTCATCGATGGCGAGCCAATCGCTTTTTGTAGAACCACTATCTGCTATTAAAATAATCATGGAGGAATAATTAAAGTCGATCTGCTAGATCGACAACTCTACTTGCATAACCAAATTCATTGTCATACCAACCAAAAATTTTCACGTTGGTTTTTGAAACTTTGGTCAGTCCAGAATCAAAGATACAACTATGTGCATCTCCAACTATGTCTGCACTTACGATAGGGTCTTCACAATATTGCATGACCCCTTTTAATGGACCCTCTGCAGCTTTTTTCATGACTGCATTTACTTCTTCCACAGTCACATTTTGACTCAATTCAGCGGTGAGGTCAGTAATTGAACCTGTGAGTGTTGGAACGCGAATTGCAAGTCCGTCTAACCTTCCTTTCAGTTCGGGAAGAACCAGACCGACTGCAGCGGCTGCTCCTGTGGATGTTGGAATCATACTCACACCTGCAGCACGTGACCTTCTAAGGTCAGAATGCGGCGCATCTTGTAGCATTTGGTCGGATGTGTATGCATGAATGGTGGTAATGAAACCACTTTCTAAACCAAACTCATCATTTAACACTTTGACCATCGGGGCAAGACAATTTGTAGTGCAAGAAGCATTACTGACAATTTGTTCAGAACCATCTAAAATCTCATCGTTGACACCCATGACAATCGTCTTTAAATCGCCTGAACCTGGCGCAGAAATAATCACCTTTTTCGCACCTGCCTCGATGTGAGAATACGCAGAGTCGTAGCTCCTAAAAACACCGGTAGACTCAACCACCACGTCGATATTCATTGCGCCCCATGGCAAATTTGCGGGGTTACGTTCAGTCAGCACCTTAATAACAGAACCGTTGACAACAATGTCCGAGCCGTCGACAGTGACTTCACCATCAAATCTACCTTGAGCGCTGTCATACTTTAATAGGTGAGCCAACGTTTCAACATCTGTTAAATCATTAATACTTACCACTTCCATATCATCACGCTCTTGTATTATTCTAAATACAAGACGACCTATCCGACCGAAACCATTAATTGCTATTTGTTTTTTTGACATGACGCCTGTTTCATTTGTGTTTAAAAGAGATTGACAAAGACAAGATTATATAGACAGAATACTGGCTATTCTTACTTCGTCCTTTAATGTGTCAATTTTATTTGCGATTGCATTTTCAAAAGGAGTATGAACCAAACGGTCATTAACGACACCGACCATGACATTAACAGCTCCGCTCAGGAGTGACTCTACTGCTTCAACACCTAATCGAGAAGCGAGCACTCTGTCTGAGCAAGAGGGGCTCCCACCGCGTTGTAAATGACCGAGCACTGTAATTCTAATATCGTACTGATCTGTGCGCTGCTTAACTTCTTGCGCCAACATATACGCACCTCCCGATGGGTTTCCTTCAGCAACGATAACGATAGAGCTTGATTTCTTGCTTTTTTGGCCTTCAGCCAAAACTTGCACCAACCCATCTACAGTGATCTTTGTTTCAGGAGTCATTACAGCTATTGCGCCTGTCGCAATTCCAGTACGTAGGGCAATAAAACCATTGTGGCGACCCATGACTTCGACGAAAAAAAGGCGATTGTGACTGTCTGCTGTGTCCCTTATTTTATCAACTGCTTCAACGACATTGTTTGTCGCTGTGTCAAAACCGATCGTGTTGTCAGTGCCGTCTAAATCATTATCGATTGTACCAGGCAACCCAACAATTGGAAATTTAAACTCATTGTAAAATTTCAATGCGCCTGTGAAAGTTCCATTACCACCAACTACCACCAGACCATCAATTTTATTTTTCTGAAGGTTCTCATATGCTTTTTTCCTTCCTTCGACCGTGTGAAAGGCCTCACATCTTGCTGATTTAAGAATGGTGCCTCCTCTTCCAAGGATTTTTGCCACCGAACGAACATTGAGCCTCTTGAAATCTCCGTCTACTAAACCTTGATATCCTTGAAACACACCAATGACTTCTATGTTGTGAAAAACAGCAGATCGAACTACAGCACGTATTGCTGCATTCATCCCTGGCGAGTCACCTCCTGATGTAAGTACTGCGATTTTCTTCATCTTATAATCATCATAATTCAATCTGCAAATTAACAACAACTTTCAACTTTGATAACAACAAAACGCATATTAGTGTAACAATGACACTTTCTCGTGTATATTTCGACTATGGGATTAACAAAACAAATGGACGTCAGTGTCGATTGCGTGGTATTTGGATATGATGGTGAGGTTTTAAAAGTTCTATTAATAGAACAAAAAACGCAAGACGGAGGCGCGCTAAGGGAAAAGCATCTCCAGATGGCTTTGCCAGGAGACTTGATTCAATCTGAGGAAACCCTCAATGATTGTGCAGCAAGAGTGATGCTCGAGCTTACAAGCATAGAAAACATTTTTCTAAAACAATTCCACAGCTTCGGCGACCCCAATAGAGTTCGGGAGGACAAAGATCAAGAATGGCTTAAAACCTATAGAGAATTCCCAAACAAAAGGGTCATAACAATTGCCTACTACGCGCTTGTATCGTTATATGATTACACACCATCGCCATCTTCATTTGCAGGAAAAACACAGTGGATGAAACTTGAAGAAGTCCCTGAACTTGCGTTCGATCACAATCATATACTAGACTTTGCGCTACAAACTTTGAAAGAACAACTAGAACCACATCACATTGGATTTAAACTGCTTCCGAAAAAATTCACATTAAGCCAGCTCCAACACTTACACGAGCTTGTTTTAGATAAAAAACTGGACAAACGCAATTTCAGAAAAAACGTCAAGCGTATGGAGCATGTCGTCCCTCTAGATGAAAAACAGAAAGGTGTGCTTCACAAACCTGCACAGCTGTTTGCTTTTAACCCCGAAGCTTTAAATTAAGGGGAAACTGTCATTGAAACTGAGAGTTCACCATCTGACTTCCCTTTAACTTCGTAAAAGAATTTACGTGTCATAAAGATTGATGAACAAAAGCTAAAACCTACCTGTTTTAAATCAATAGTCATGTAAATTGCAGGAGAATTGAAACGCTCACAGATTTTTATTTTCATGATGAATACCTACACTTTTCGCAAACTGTTTGTTTGCATTGCACTCTTTGCAACCGCTTCATTGTCTTACCAATCGATAGCTCAAGACACTTGGGATATTGAAGGAACGATCCTTACTGAATACGATTTGGTCACAGGCCTTCAAGTACCATGGGAGATCTTGTGGGGACCGGACGATATGATTTGGGCCACAACACGACCTGGAGATGTCATGAGAATAGACCCTGAAACAGGATCGTACACAAATGTGCTCAACTTAAATGTTTATGGAGGAAATGGATCTGAGGCTGGATTGTTAGGAATGGCCATGCATCCAGATTGGGATACGAATCCGAAGGTATATCTTGTATACAATTCAGGAACAAGCGGATGGAATGCCACTGAGAAATTAAGTGTGTTTGATTGGAACGGTGTTGCTTTAGTTAACGAAGAAGTGCTTTTAACCGTTGATGGTGGTGGGATTCACAATGGATCTAGATTGTTGGTCTTACCTGACAACACGCTTCTTATGACGACTGGAGACGCTGGAGATGGAGGCGCTTCATCTCAGAATCTAAATTCAAACAACGGCAAGATGCTCAGGTTAAATCTTGATGGATCTGTACCTGCTGACAACCCTTGGCCTGGCAGTTATGTGTATAGCTGGGGGCACAGAAACAGCCAAGGCCTTTGCTTGGGACCTGATGGGACGATTTACAGCTCAGAGCACGGGCAGAGCAACTGGGATGAATTTAACATCATTGAGGCCGGCAGGAATTATGGATGGCCAGAGGTTGAAGGCGCCTGCGGTGGTGCAGCGGAAAATGCCTTTTGTGAAGAGTTCAATGTGAGAGAGCCTCTAAGATCTTGGGCACCTTGTATCGCCGTTAACGGAATAGAATACTACAACCACCCAGCGATTCCAGCTTGGAATCACTCCATACTTCTTTCTGTTATGGGAGGATTTAATGACCCAAACAAAAGACTTAGTATTCTTCACCTGAGCGAAGATGGTTTGGAAGTTGAATCTGAAGACCAATACTTTGCTGAGTTTAACCAAAGGGTGCGTGACATATGTGTCAATCCAAATACTGGAGCTGTTTACATGGCCCTAAATGGACCGTCCTATCCTGGTTATGGGCCGAATATCATTAAGGAATTTCGTCCAGGAGTGATTGATGGAATCAACACCATTGAATCTGAACTTGTAGATGCACTGATTTTTCCTAATCCGGCTTCTGATGTTGTGACTATCGAAGTTTCGGAATCATTAATCGGTGGGACATATCAATTGATTGATTACAGTGGACGTACAGCAGTCAAGGGGTCAATCAATACACTTTCTTCTCAATTAAATGTGTCAGATATGGCGCGAGGGTCATACTATCTATTTATGCAGAATGGCACACAGGTAATCACACGCACATTTACATTGAAGTAAAGATTTATGAGAGGTTACTTTTCTTTTATTGCTGCTTTTTTTTCGATATCAATTTCTGCCCAAACCATTATATCTCCTGCGGAAGTAAAGGCATATAGGCTTGACACCCCACCGCAACTTGTGACGGGTGTGTTTCATGAAATTGACTCATTAAGACTCCATGGATTTGCCAGTTCTGATCTAAGTCAAGCGCTCAATTCCATCCCCAGTGTCAAGATGGAAACACGAGGAGATGGTGGATCACGTCGGCTACATGTTCGCGGATCAGCATTGCGGTCGCCCTATTCTGTTAGAAATACGATGCTGTTTTTCGATGGATTCGTTTTAACAGAAGCCGATGGAAATTCTCCGCTAGAGCTTATCGACCCAGACTTCACTCAATCCGTCAATTTCGTCACAGGACCGTCAGCCGCTTCATATGGTGGTGCATATGGAGGCGCACTTCAAATTTTCAGCCGAAAAAACATGAAGAAAGGCACAGGTGCATGGGCACACATACGGATGGGAAGCACTGGAGGAGACGGATATGAAAATGAGGAGGGACTGAGTTTTTCAGGGATTAACCGTCGGTTTTCCCCCGGAATCAGTCAGGGATTTGAGCGTGGCGCAATCAATTTTTCAATGGTTCTAACAGACAATCCTGGCTATAGAGATTGGGAGTGGAACCATAAAAAGCAAGGCAATCTGAGTGGATCATTCTATGACAAATCAGGAGGCATACATACTGTCTTGGCTTGTCATTATCATGGAAGCTGGGCATTGCCGGGTGCAATTAAACAAAGCCAAGTAGATACGCTACCTACAGCATCTCCTGGACTTGAATACAATGCGCACGTGGATCGCATTCGAGATATGGTCGGATACAAATATGAACGTAAAACACCAAGCGGGTGGGACTTATCGGCCTCTGTTTTAGGTCGAAACACTTCTAAAGTTAACCCATATGGTACGTCTCCCTTTTACAATGGATATAAAGAGGAATCGGGATCTGGTTATAGCTTTCTTGCCTCTGGAAGTAAAAGTATATTTCAAAATGACGCATGGGGTTTGGATTTTGAAGCAACAATTATGCGGTTAAATGACAATTTACAAATCACAGAATGGGATGAAGAGCCGTCTGACCTTGGGGCAAACATACCAATGCGTTACGATCTAACAATGGATGCGCAGCAAAATTTTGTAAGTACAAGTTGGGTTGCTACTGTAGGCGATGATCTGCGCGTTGAAACCCAAATGTCATTTAGTAACAGATTAAGAAACACGAATGGTGCGCTCTATTCGGACATCGATGGGGATGAGGCAACACCTTATTTGAGTGACAAATCACACAACACCTTCCTGCCTAGAATAGGTGTAAGTTGGGAATTGAAGCCTGGATATTCAATCTTCGCTCAGGCAAGCTCCGGCTTTAGTGACCCTACTGCGTTTGAGCTCGTTAATCCAGAGGACGGACAAATTGCAGATTTGGACAGTGAGTCGGCTTTCGGTGCAGAAATTGGAACACGAGCTCAACTGTCAAACGATGTAAATGTGAGTCTCACCTTCTACCACCAAACTGTAAATTCTGCGATCATGCAGATTGTACAAGAAAATGATGCTGTTGCATTTGAAAATGTAGAAGGTGGTTTGGAGATGAATGGCATCGAGTTTGAACTCAATTACAATATTATAGAACACATTAAATTAAGGGCTTATGGAGCGCTTGCACTTCACTCATTCGGTGATGAAACACCGTATTCCGGAAATACGCTTCCAGGTTCACCCAAATCATCGGGAGGCTTGCAGATTTGGTCACAACATAAGTGGGGATCCATTAATTTAGATTCACGATATATTGGTGAAACACCCTTAAACAACGATGGAACAAGCTTGATGGACAGCTACATGGTGATAAATGCATCTGTGGTTTTAAAACTGCCGAAAAACATTGTTGTTGAGATGGGCGCAAACAATCTTTTAAACAGTGACTACAGCGACTGGCCTCAACTGAACGGTGTCTATGGCAAGTTATACAACCCAGCACCACCCAGGACTGCTTACGTGTCTTTACGCTGGTTTATTTAACGACGATTTCAACCCTCCTATTTAGTGAGCGTCCCTCTTCGGTATCATTAGTACCTATAGGGTCCAAACTTCCAACACCAGAATAAGAAAGGCGATCAGGGTGAATGGAATTTGACACAAGGAAATTCATGACAGATAACGCGCGAGAAGTACTTAATACTTTATTCGAGGACGTCGCGCCAATGTTATCTGTGTGCCCTATAATTTGAACATTAGAAGTAGGATTTGAACGAAGCCAAATCACCAAACGTGAAAGGTCGGTTTGATAACCTTCCGCAAGATCTGCGCTTCCACTCTCAAATCTTACTGTTTTCATAGAAATTGAAGCGCCTGTTTTGATTCTTTCAAGAATCACTTCAATGTGCCTGTCGCTATCCGCTGTGTCAATAGAAAAGACATCGTCAATTTTAAACATGTATCCCTCGCGAGACACTTCAAAACTGTAGCGTCCATTTTCTGGAAGCGGAAGAACAAAGCCGTTGGCATCACCAGACATTGCTTTTGAAGTTACTGAGGCGACAAACTCGCCTGTTTTAACATTTACAAGATCTACGTTTGCTTCAATGGGTTGTAATGAAGTCTGGTCCAATACGATTCCAGACAGTACGCCCACAGAAGTCGGACGAGAATCCTGAGGTAGCGTAAACTGCCAGAGATCTAAATCGCCATTATGGGTGGACCTATTTGTTGCAAATATTGCCTTCTCCCCTCCTGGTTCAACGAGAAGACTGTTTTCATTGCGGTTTGTATTGAGTGGATACCCCAGATTGACTGGCGTTCCCCAAAGTCCGTCTTCACTTTTACGCGACACAAAAATATCCAACCCTCCCAAACCAGCATGACCGTTGCTACTGAAGTACAAGGTTTTGCCATCTGGATGTAAAAAAGGAGACTCTTCTTCGAACGATGTATTGATCTTTCCTGGTAAGATGAAAGGCTTCCCCCATGTCCCATCATCTCCCCGCATTGTGCCGAACAAATCACTCCCTCGGTGACGTGAATGACGGGCACGCGCAAAAACCAAAAAGTTCCCATCTGCGGACAAAGTCGGCTGACTCTCCCAGGCACCCGAGTTTGGTGCGCCTAAATTCTCCCCCAAAGACCATGTTTGTGTGTTGGGGTTGTAAACACTCTCAAACAGGTCACAACTCCCCTTCCCTTGACGATCTCCAAATCCATCTCGAGGGCTCGCGCAAGCTGTGAATATAATTGTCATCCCATCACCTGAAATGGATGGCGCGCCTTCGTTAAATGCTGTATTTATGCCGTATAATGGCTGCGCAAAAGACCAAGTCTCTGTGGCATTTCTAGAGGTAAAATAAAAATCTTCATGCTCAAAGTTTCCAAAAGAACTGGGGACAATACGCGTGAACACCATATTATTTCCATCCAATGTCATTGTTGGATAATACTCTTGCATCTCAGTGTTTACGAGTCCTTCCAGCGGCCGAATATCAATATCTGTATGTGGGAATGATACCGCTTTGATTGAGAATTCAAGACCATTGTTCACCCAACGATAATGTTGAGACAACACAGAGTCTGCATTGATTTTGCTGAACACATCGGTGTTTCTAAAGCGATCCATAGAGGCAACTCCCGCCTTATAATTCCCAAGTTTCCAATTAAGTTCAGCCAGTTCTAGCCACCCCCTCTGAAACGAGCGGTCATTTATGCTCAGACCTTTATTAAGCGCAATGATGGCTAATGAGTCACGGTTAAGATCTCTGTTTGTTTGTGCCAGAAGAAACCAGGCTTTGTGAAAATTTGGAGACTTTTTGAGCGCCTTCTCCAATTGAACTACTGTGTTGTCTAAATCAAAGGACGAATATGACTGTAGCGCATTTTCATAAGCTCGTTGAGCGCTACGAGACACCTGAGCATGAATTTGGAATGGATTCAATGCACAGCACAGTGTGACCAACGCTAAAAAAACAGCTACCTTAGATAAAATTTCCCTCACGCCACGAATGTATGAAAAGAATAGGTCTGCTTTCTGATACACATAGTCATCTCGATGAAAGAGTTCGGAATCATTTGAAAGAATGTGATGAAATTTGGCATGCTGGGGATATTGGAGAAATTCATGTAACAGATCAGCTTTCAAAAATCGCGCCACTTAGAGCTGTTCATGGAAATATTGATGGTGGAGATGTCCGAATTACCTTCCCAAAAGACTTAAAATTCACAATTGAGGGACAAAAAGTGTGGATAACGCATATCGGAGGACGGCCTCCACGGTTTGCACCAGGAATACTTTCGGAACTGATAACCTACCGGCCTGATATCTTTATATGTGGACATTCACACATCCTGATTGCTCAGGGATGCCCTTCTTTTGGTGGGCTTCACTTAAATCCAGGTGCGGCTGGAATCTACGGAAATCATAAGGTAAGAACGATTATGAGGTTTGACATAACAACGTCGGGCATTATGAATTTAGAAGTAGTCGAAATGAAAAAATAGTTTGATTTCTATATAAAAGTAGTATATTTGACTTATCCTATAAAAGGATACAGGGTGTTAAGCGGCAACGTAAAAAGGTTGACCGGACACCATTTCCCTAACAAAATTTATTATTCTGATGTACGACATCATAGAACTAAACGGCAAAAAGGTCGCCGACCTCCGAGAGATAGCTTCAAAACTTGACGTAAAACGTGTTGATAAGCTCAAGAAGCAAGACCTTGTCTATTCTATCCTAGACGAACAAGCATTACTTCCTTCTTCTAAAACCAGTGGCAAATCAACGGAAAAGTCAAAAGCGCCAGCAAGAAAAACTGCTGCAAGGCAAACAAGCACAAACAAAGCTTCACAGAAATCAGATGACAAAAGCCCTGCAAAGAGTCGCACTGTCAGAAAGAAGCCTGAAAATCGAAATTCAAACACAAGTGCATCAAAAGAAGGCGAACATAAGAAAGGAGATAGCTTGAGAGAAAGACGTGACCGAAGAAAAAAGGAGGACAGTCCTAAAACTGTCGATGAAAACACAAAGGACATACGTCAAGAAAGACGGGAAGACAAACGTGACAACAGACGCGACGACAGACGCGACGACAAACGCGACGACAGACGCGACGACAAACGCGACGACAAACCTGACAACAGGCGCGATAACAGACGCGACAACAAACGTGAAGACAGAGATGAGCGTCAAAATCGCAATGATCGAAACGCAAATCGCAACAATCCGAACCACAACCGAAACAGACCTAAACAAGACAAGTTCCTTTCAGAACCTGAGGAGCATGGATACAATTTTGACAACCTTGTTGAAATTGAAGGGGTCCTAGAGGTACAACCTGAAGGACACACAATCTTAAGATCAGCAGATTATAATTACCTCAATTCTCCTGACGATGTATACGTCTCATCAAAACAGATGAAACAATTCTCTATTCAGAATGGAGACACTGTTGTTGCAGGCATCCGCCCTCCACGTAAGGGGGAGAAATTTTACCCGCTCATCAGTGTCAAGTCGGTCAATGGAAGATCTTTAGAATGGATTCGAGATCGCGTTCCTTTTAAATATTTGACGCCTCTTTTTCCACAAGAAAAATTTAATTTAAGCACTGCACGTGGGGGTACATCAATGCGTTTAATGGACCTGTTCTCTCCCATCGGAAAAGGACAAAGAGGGATGATCGTCTCTCAACCAAAGACAGGTAAAACAACGTTACTGAAAGATCTCGCAAACGCTATTTCGATTAATCACCCTGAAGTTTACCTCATCATTTTACTTATCGATGAGCGACCGGAGGAGGTTACTGACATGAAGAGAAGTGTCAATGGGGAGGTGATCGCATCCACTTTCGACGAGCCTGCAGACCGACATGTACGTATTGCGAATCTCGTTTTAGAAAAAGCAAAAAGAATGGTAGAGTGTGGACATGATGTCTGCATTTTATTAGATTCTATTACAAGACTCGCTCGGGCTTACAATACTGTGAGTCCTTCTTCTGGAAAGATTCTATCTGGAGGTGTTGAAGCAAATGCATTACAGAAACCTAAACGATTCTTTGGTGCAGCGCGTAACATTGAAAATGGAGGCTCACTATCTATTATAGCTACTGCCTTAGTGGATACAGGGTCAAAAATGGATGAAGTTATCTTCGAAGAGTTTAAGGGTACCGGAAACATGGAGCTCATGCTTGACCGGAAAATTGCCAACCGTAGAATTTACCCAGCCATTGACATTCAATCTTCAGGAACACGAAGAGAGGATCTTCTTTTAGATAAAGAAGCGCTTCAACGTATATGGATTTTAAGAAAGCACCTTGCGGATATGAACCCTGTAGAAGCCATGGAATTTGTGAAGGGACGAATTGAATCGTCCAAGACAAATGAAGAGTTTCTCAACTCAATGAACGGATAGGAAAAAAGTGAGAAACAACTTTCTTATTATATTGTTAACGTTGCTGGGATGGATCATCATGAAATATCTTCTTCTGGGAAATGTTTCATTTGAAAACTCTTTTAAATACGGATTTCTTTATCATGGTACTGCGCTTGTAATACTTGCGATACTCGCAACTACACGTGGCATTCGTTCGATGAAAAATACGCCAGTGTTTCTTGTGGGATTTAAGCACATCGCAAAGAATGTGATCACATATGCCCTGGGAGCAACTTTGACTGTAGGTCTTTGGCATCATGTTATCGTTAAACAAGCGACACACGCAAGATTAGAGACGCTGAAAGTCTCAATCTCCAATCACTTTGAATCAGAGGCTGATTTCCAAGAAGAATCAACTAAAAACAATCTGGGAGATTTGACGCTTTCAGATTGGGTGACATCTCAGCATGAAGCTGCGGATATATTTTATTCACCAAAAGCACAGATTTCACTCACGCTTATGGTTTACTTACTCTTAGGGGTTTTCATGTCATTTATCGCTAGCTTACTATGGACAAAAGTTTGGGGACTGCAACAAATAACTTCAAATCCCCGTTAAAGAAAATGTATGTGAAAAAATGAAACAGAAATTAGTCATATGGATTGTGCTGGGGTTAATGGCTTTGCCATCGTTGGCTCAAGGTGGCAGAAAGAACCTCGCTTCGTTCGACAATAAACGTTATCATTTTGGGTTTATCCTGTCAGGCAACAAATCAGATTTTAGATTTGATCTAAAACAGGATACCGCATTTAGCACTGGACTTTATGGAATCGAAAACTCACCTCAGGGTGGCTTCAACCTGGCATTACTTGCTTCTTTAACCATTAACAGACATCTGAGACTACGTTTCACGCCAGGTCTAAGCTTTCAAGACAGAGGCTTGGCTTACTCATTCTCACAAAGTTCTGGTGGGATAAGTCAAATACTACGTCGCACAGAGTCCGTCAACCTTGACTTGCCCTTACTTCTTAAAATACGTACGGATCGAATTGCAAATTTTGCAGCATACTCATTAATCGGCGTGAAATACAGCCGAGATATGCAATCTCAAGAAGAAGTGAATCAACAGTTACAGGATGACGATATTCTTAGAGTTCAAGCGCCTAACATTTCCTTAGATATGGGAGGTGGCATTGACATTTTTCTTCCATATTTTAAATTTTCGATAGAGCTTAAAACAGAAATGGGGTTGATTAATGTACTCATTCCAGACGACAGCGACTACGCAAATCCATTGGAGGGATTACGAACGCGTTCATACATTTTATCTATTTGTTTTGAAGGATAAATGGATGTCATGCCTAGAAATGATGACACTTATTTAACACTTGCAGGACGATCTGATGGGCTTTATAAAGTAAAAGGCTCAAAACATTTCAGCTATGCATTTCCAGTAACTTCCGAAGAAGACATTAAAAACTGTCTTGAAGTGATCAAACTCGCGCATCATACGGCCCGTCATCATTGCTACGCTTGGCGTTTGGGGCACGATGCATCTCGATATAGAACAAACGACGATGGCGAACCATCAAACACTGCCGGGCCGCCTATTCTAGGTGTACTTAAATCAAATTCTCTTACGAACGTGCTTGTTGTCGTCGTCCGCTATTTCGGCGGCACAAAACTTGGAGTGGGCGGATTAATTGATGCATATAGAACTGCGGCAACATATGCCATTGAGCAAGGCACGATTATAGAGAAGACGAGAATTAAAACATTTCTCATCACGTATCCTTATGCACGGATGGGTGAGGTGATGAGTCTCCTGAAAAGAGCTGGCATAAGGCCTGAAAAAACTGATTTTCAAATCACATGCACTCTAGAAGTGACAGTGAGGCTCAGAGATTCAGCTGTATTTACAAAAAGCATTGAAGGTCTGGACGAAGTACAGATTACGGAAGTATAGCGCTTTCTTGCACCTGTTATTTACGGACGACAAAAATCCATCTCTCTCCTCCCAAAGCATAACGGCTGTATCGCTCAAGCCCTAAAAGCGCCTTCATATCGACGACTTCAACAGAAAACCCTGCTTGCTTGAGTCGAGCTGGGTAATCTTCATAACCATAAAGTCTCAAGTGATCACGTTGCCAGTAAAGACGTTCTAATTCAGAAGGGTCCGTGATAGATCGATCTTCTTCAGTGTTTGGATTTGTCCAATCTATAGGAACTTGAAGGACTCCCCAACCACCAGGCTTAAGGACTCTATAGAACTCATTTAATACAGTTCTGTCGTTATCGACATGCTCCATGAGGTGATTTGCCATCACAAAGTCGAAAGATGCTTCCTCAAATGGAATACGATGAACATCAAAATGATGATCAGCCCAAGGGGAATCTAGATCACCCGTCACGTAATCTAGGTGAGAGAGTCCACGAAAACGCTTAATAAAGCAATATTCGGGAGCCATGTGTAAGATTCGAGAAGGCTTCTCAAAAAAATCAGAAAACTCTTTAAAATAAATCCACAAGGCACGATGCCTCTCGAGTGACAAACTGTGTGGCGCAAGTGCATCAGGTCTGGGACGAACACGTCCATAAGGAAGCATCTTCCGATAGCCCCTTCCATCTATAGGGTCTTCAAGACGAGATCCTGAATAGAACCAACTTATGGATTGCAAACCCAAATGTGCAACCCTTTGAAGAAGCGTACGAGGAATAAAACGTGTTAATACAGCGACAAGGTTCTTTACCAAGTGGAGAGAATTATTGAACGATTAAACGTGATGTTCCTAGCGTTAAATGATTGGATTTACGAATAACTGACAGAACATAAGTGCCAGCCTGAACATCCATAAGGTTGATGTCTTTTGAGTCCCCTGAGTACACCAATCTACCCTGCGTATCTGTCATCACAACTTCACAAGGGAAAGAAGGGAAATTAGAGATCGATATTGAGCCAGACGACAATACAGGATTTGGACTCACTAAAGGCAAAAAGTTGTCTGCTGAAAGTAGCTCATCTATACCCGAAACTGAAATTGTCAGAGAGACGCGGTCAGATTCACAAGCGATGGGGAGTGGTTCAACTTGCCAGTTGTAGAAGAAATAGTAGTAGCTAAATTCTGGTCCAGCAGTAGAATTCGTGATGGATGCCAAATCACCTAACATGTATGGATATGAAAGGTCTGAATCGGTGCCTTCACGCCAAAGTTGAGGGTCATCACTTGTTGATCTTAGTCCGTAACCATCGCCTGCAGGCACTTCGAAATTAAGCGTGACTTCGAATTCACCATCTTCAACAAAAACAGTTGTGGAAGCAAGTACAGTATTCGACGCATCAATGAGTTCAAATGTGCGGTCGTAAGAACCATTTGCAAAAACAGTCACACGACTAAGAAGTAGGTTTTCATAAGCGTCAAATTCTAACCAACGGTTGCTGTTAG
The DNA here is from genome assembly GCA_002700285.1 of Crocinitomicaceae bacterium. Taxonomy (GTDB): domain Bacteria; phylum Bacteroidota; class Bacteroidia; order Flavobacteriales_D; family Sanyastnellaceae; genus UBA974. The sequence goes on from PACT01000012.1 coordinate 64,619, forward strand.
AATGGTATTGTCCTGTTTGCTGATTTGTCAACTCCCCTCCTACAGCAATATCTCCTGTCGTAATGTAAGATGCTGATGCCCAAAATGTTGTTGACGCTTCCAGAACATCTGTTTCGTATATGTCTCCTGAATAAAGAAGGTTTCCTTCGACCTCTGCGTCAAACCACTGAATGTTATCGCCGTCTGTTGCCTCAAGGGTAACGGAAGCTGGAGACTCTAATGCTGAAGCAGAAGCAGTGAGCGTTGGAGGCCCCACAGGAGACTCAAATAGGGAGACATTGTATGCTTCTGAAACAGAGGCATTAGAACAGATATCTACGGTTGACACTGAATATGTTCCCTCAGTTGTCACGGAGATTGACTGTGTTACTTCTCCTGAAGACCAAAGCCACGTCTCTGCATTACTTGCAGACATCTCAATGACACCTCCATCACATAGGTTAAGGCTTCCTGAGATTTCAATTGTTGGTTGCTCGCCGACCACTTCAACGACAGAAAGCACATTTGAAGAACCCGCACATCCATCAGCATTTGTGACCAATAAACTGAAATTACCTCCATTTGATACAGTAATCGAATTCTCTCCCTCAACACCATTTGACCACTGATAAGTTTCAAAACCATCAGGAGCTGTAATGACGACAGACTCCCCTGGACAAAATCCGTATGCAGAAGATTCAATGGCAACATCAACCAAACAAGGCGCCTCGTTAATCGTGTGATATTGATTGATCGCTGGATTGTCGATGACGGTTTCTAAACCACTGGGCCATTTGACCGTTGCTGTTTCTACTGCTTCATTTGCTCCCAGACCGAAGTGACAAGATAAAGTACACGTAATACCATAACTTTCTCCTGCACGTACTTCTCGGATTTGAGTTCCGAAATTACCTGTGATGACAACTTTCGCACCTACTGCATCTTGGTTGGATTGAAAACCTTCCAATTCAAATGTGATCCAGTTGTTGTCATTGCCTTCATTCACCCACAAAATATCTTCGTGATCTGAATCAGGGCTTACGTACCCATCACCATAACTCGCGTATAAATCTACTGTTCCATCTCTATTGACGTCCCCGAAAGCAAAACTGTGCATGGTATCATCTCCTGGAAAAGTTCCTGGAATCTCAGTAAATGTGTTGTCTCCATTGTTATGCAAGAAACTATGTGTTCCTCCAGCGTACACCAAATCAACATATCCATCATTGTCAAAATCTTCCATCTTCGCTTGAAGAAAGAAGCCCTCGATTTGTAGGCCACTTCCCTCTGTAATATTCGTGAAATATCCCAATCCGTCATTTTCAAAAAGAAAGAGTGTTGTGCTGTGATTTGTGATCAGACAATCTAGATCACCATCGTTATCTGTGTCCGCAAAATCGACTGTCCAGCTTTGCTCATAGAACACTAGACCTCTTTCATTGGCTTCTTCTGTGAAATTTCCATTCCCATCATTGACCCAAAGTTGATTGATTCTACGTGGGTCATTTGGATCACTCACAAACTGACGACACTTTGCTATGAAAAGGTCAATGTCACCATCGTTGTCAAAATCAGAAAAAACAGATCCGTAATTGCCCGAGTGATCGCTCCCCCCCTCATAATCCGCCAACAAATAATCCTCTAATGGCATTAAAGATGGCGCTGGAGTTAATGCACCTCCTGCTGAACCTGTCCACATGCGACTTAACCCATCATCATGGCATCCAAAAACATCAAGGTACCCATCGTTGTTGATGTCAGCCCAGTTACAAGCTTGCATATACAAAGATCCATTCTCAAGTGACATCGGGGTACTCTCCCCTGTGGCAGTGATATGCTGCACATGGACACCGTCATAACTTCCACCAGAAAATACATCTTTGTGGCCGTCATTGTCGAAATCCGCAACACACATGCCCCATTGACTGCTACCGCTCACTGAGCCATAGTCAACATCATTGAAAGAACCATCAGGGCCTTGATACAAAACGTGAAGGTCTTTGCTTTCGTCAAGAACGATGACATCATCAAATCCATCCCCATCCATATCCGCGAACCCGACACAACCTCCACTGTGATATTCAGAAGGTAAAAGCGCAGATCCGTTGAGGAACGATTGGGCAACAAAATAAGAAGGATTTAGGATAATAACAGCAAGGATGCTGATTAACAATAACTTACGCATGGCAATTGATTTTCTATTTTAAAAACAGGTTCTGCAAGTTAATCAATAAATTATCATACATATTAAAAGAAATTGTAATTAAATTCGCACAATGATTTCAGGAGGAACTGCAGCGTATCATACATTAGGTTGTAAACTTAATTTCAGTGAGACATCAACGGTTGCTCGACAACTTTCTGAAAATGGTTTTGCAAGAGTAAATATTGGTGAGAATCCTGATGTGGTGGTGATAAATACCTGCAGCGTCACTGACAATGCAGATGCAAAATGCAGAAACATTGTCAGAAGGTCACTTACATCGAATCCTCACGCATACATTGTAGTTATCGGATGTTACGCACAACTCAAACCTCAAGAAATTGCAAATATTGACGGCGTAGATTTGGTCCTTGGCGCAAATGAAAAGTTCAATCTGCCCTCCATGCTTGATGATTTATCAAAAAGAATCCATGGAGATGATGAACCCGGAGCTGAAATCCATGCGGGAGAGATCAAAGAAGTCCGAAATTTCATCCCGGGATTTTCAAGTGGAGACAGAACAAGAACCTTTTTAAAGGTTCAGGACGGCTGCGATTACTTCTGTGCATTTTGCACCATTCCTTTGGCCAGAGGAAGGTCGCGTTCTGGCACAATAGAACAAACCTTAGCGCAAGCCAGGGAGGCTGCGAAACAAGGTGCAAAAGAAATCGTACTCACTGGCGTCAATATTGGTGATTTCGGAAAAGCAAATGGTGAAACGCTTTTGCAATTAATCACCAAGCTTGATAAGGTTGAAGAAATTGAGAGGTATCGGATTTCAAGTATTGAACCAAATCTGCTCAATGAAGACATCATTGACTTTGTGGCCTCTTCAGAAAAATTTATGCCGCATTTCCACATCCCGCTACAATCAGGATCAGACGAGATCCTTTCAACAATGAGACGTAGGTATAGGACAGAGCTCTACAGAGAAAGGGTCGAATACATCAAGAAGAAGATGCCAAATGCGGGCATAGGCGTGGATGTCATTGTGGGATTCCCAGGGGAGAATGACAATTTATTTCAAGAAACGTACGACTTTGTCAACTCGCTAGACATAAGTTATTTACACGTATTCACCTACAGTGAACGTCCAAAAACTACAGCATTGAGAATTAAGGATGTTGTCCCCACAACTACCCGACAACACCGAAACAAGCAGCTGCGTATTTTAAGCTTAAAAAAGCAACGTGCCCATTATGAACGCTTTCTCGGTCAGACACGTTCAGTACTCATTGAAGCGTCGGAAATTGATGGCGTTAAGTTTGGCTATACACCTGAATATGTTCGAGTTTCCGTGGATTCAAAAACCGTTGATGGTAACTTTACCGCAGACCTGAGATTGGATCAGATTAACCCCGATGGTTTTGTCATCGGAACCCCACAGAATAGCATTTAAACATGTACCCAAATCTATACTTTGCATTTCAGGACTTACTTGGCTTGGAATGGCCCTTCCTAAAGTTAGTCAATAGCTTTGGTTTTTTTGTTGCCATGGCATTCATTTCAGCCAGCTTAATCCTAAAGAAAGAATTCATTCGGCTTACTGAATCTGGCGCATTCAGTTCGACTACTTCACAAATTACCATCGGCAAACCCGCTACACCGATTGAAATTCTAAGCCAGGCATGTATTGGCTTTATTTTTGGATGGAAGTTTCTTTACCTCGCCATTCATGCGGGAACACTTTTTGATGGCAGCTCTCTCCCTCAGGCACATCTGTTTTCCTCTGAAGGCAGTGTCTTTATGGGGCTAGCATTGGGCTTGTCACTTGGTGGGTGGAGGTGGTACGAAGGCTGGCGAAACGCGCTTCCAAGTCCCAAAACTGAGTCAATCGAAATGCCTCCCTATGAACATGTTGGGGGCATCCTTACTGTAGCTGCAGTTGGGGGGATTCTTGGCGCAAAGCTTTTTCACTTGATCGAATACCCGGACCAATTTATAGCCTTCTTTCAAAAACCTAGCTTAAATGCATTCATCGGGGGACTTACAATTTATGGGGGGCTTATTGTAGGAGGACTGAGCGTTTATTTATATTCAAGACACTACGGCCTGAAATTCCTAAACGTTGCCGACGCCTCATCTCCTGCGCTTATGCTGGGATATGGAATAGGTCGCATAGGATGCCAAATCTCAGGTGATGGCGACTGGGGAATCACCAACACACATCCCCAACCAAATTGGTTAAGCTGGTTGCCTGAATGGACTTGGAGTTACAACTTTCCCAACAATGTAAACGGTGTGGGACGTTTTATTTCAGAATATGATCCTTGGGCCATTTACCCAGGATATGGCACATGCCTAGACACAGGCGTTTACCCTACTTCCTTGTATGAAACCACAATGGCTGTCATTCTATTTGCGATTCTCTGGAAACTTAGATCAAGATTCACTACAGCAGGATTTCTCTTCGCTACATATTTAATGCTCAACGGAATAGAGCGTTTCTTTATTGAGAAAATCCGAGTAAATACAACCTTTGATTTTCTTGGTATCACCATGACTCAAGCTGAGCTTATTGCTGTGCTCATATTCATTGGAGGCGCGACACTTTTCTATTTCTTAAAAAAACAAGAAAGGATAAATAATCAAACGTAATTTATTCCTTCCTGTTAAACATTTGGCCTTGATGATAAAGAAAGGTGTCACACATTTTTACGTTTTGACGCCAATAGACTTAGTCAGCCGAGAAAAATAAAAACCTGGCATAACAAGAGAATGCTTTAAGAAGTGGCCCCGGCAAGGATGGGCAACTTGGGATCGATTACTTTCTATTGCTACTTCCCTTCATCCTTCGACCTCCACCTCCACCACCATTACTTACGCTGCGCCCCCCTCCGCCACTTCCTTTGTTTGGATTGCTTTTACCACCATTTGATTGATGTCTTGGGCCAGAATTTCTGTGATTACCTTTATAACCACCACCTCCAGACTTTCCTCGTCCGCCGCCTGGCCTTCCTCGTCCGCCACCGCCACCTCTTCCACCACTAAAATTGGGATTGTAATCAGGGCCTGACCCTACTCTAGATGGCAGAGGAAGCTTATCCACTGTACGTTCAATGAGTTTCTCAATATTCCCAAAACGACGCATGTCATCAGGCGTAATTAAAGTAAACGCTTCGCCTTTTCGTTTTGCTCTCGCTGTACGACCGATTCGATGGACGTAATCTTCTTCGTTTGGTGGAACATCGTAATTTACGACAAGTTCAATACTGTCAATATCAATGCCACGTGAAACCACATCAGTTGCTACGAGAAGTGGTATTTTCTTTTGGCGAAAACCCAGCATGACTTCCTCACGTTCTTCCTGCTTCAGATCTGAAGAAATCTTACCACACTTGAGTCCTGCTTTTCTCAAAGCAGCAACAACTTGGTTGACCGTTCTTTTTCTGGAAGTAAAAATAATGCCTGATTTGACATTCAGCTCCTTAAGCAGATCAACCAAAACATCATCTTTTTGATGCTCAAACACGACATAGGCACTCTGCTTTACATTCGCTGCTGGCTTTGACAGCGCCAATTGAACTGTCACAGGGTCTTGCAACAACTCGTGGGCCAAACTACGCATTTTTTCAGGCATCGTTGCACTGAAAAGAAGTGTTTGTCGCCCTTTGCGACAATGCGATGAGATACGCATGATGTCTTGGTGAAAACCCATATCAAGCATTCGATCTGCCTCGTCTAAAATTAACACCTCAAGTTCAGAAAGATCTACATATCCCAAAGTCAAATGAGACAACATTCTACCAGGCGTTACAATCACAATGTCAGCGCCTTTTTTAAGCGCCTTGGTCTCTCTCGCAAAATCTTTGCCACTACCGCCACCATAGATGGCTAAGCTTGTCACGCCAGTATAGTAACCAAAACCTTCAGCAGCCTGATCAATTTGCATAGCCAGCTCTCTTGTAGGAACAACAATTAACGCTTTCACCTTTCCATTGTCTGGCGTATCCAAGATAATATCCATCGTAGGCAGAAGAAACGCAGCTGTCTTTCCAGTGCCTGTTTGTGCAATTCCTAAGACATCCTTGTTATTTAAAACATGAGGTATCGCTTCTGATTGAATGGGTGTCGCGTTTTCGAAACCCATGGCGTTTAAACCTTCTTCAATATTCGGGTGCAAATTGAGATCCACGAATGGAACGATTGCCTTTTCTTCCTTTTTTTCCACGGCGTGAAGATACAAAAACGCTTACCTTTATAGTGTGAGATCACTCTATAATATAATAACAGGTTTGTTTTTGATAACCCTATCATTTGAACTTGGCGCCACACACCTCATTGGCTCAGAAATGTTCTATGAAGACTTGGGTGGAGGCAACTACCTTGTCACATTAAAGGTCTATCGAGAATGTGGACCTGCAAATACACAAGGAACAGATTTTGACGACATCATATTCCTTGGTATTTTCGAATCAGCAACAAATCAACTTCAACAAGTTGATGATGTTTTTCTAAATTTCGGCTCAGTACTGGACGTGCCTGTAATTATGACCAATCCGTGCGGAACTCCCCCCCCCGAGTTGTGCGTCGAAGAAGCAACCTATACAACGACATTAACACTGGGCAGCAGTCCCGCTGGATATGATATCGCGTGGCAAAGATGTTGTAGAAACCCTTCCATCAGCAACCTCGCAAATGCAGGAGGCACTGACAATCCTGGAATGACGGCAACAATTCACATTCCTGGAAGTTTTGAAACAACAACAAACAATAGCTCTCCAGTTTTTCAAACATTTCCTCCAGTTGCGCTTTGTGCAAATTTTGAATTCTTTTTTGACCACGCAGCGATTGACCCCGATGGTGATGAACTCGTGTATTCATTATGTGCACCCTTTGATGGAGGTGGTCCGAACGGTGGTGGAGGTGGCTTTGATAGCCCTGTCCCAAACCCACCATCTAACCCTCCATATACGCCAATTCCATACAATGCAACATATTCAGCCACCTACCCCATCGCTTCTGACCCGGCTTTCTCTATCGACCCTGTAACAGGATTCATCACAGGCACACCCAATATCCCTGGACAATATGCGATGGGAATTTGTGTTGAAGAATTTCGTGATGGAATTAGTTTGGGGAAAGTCGTGCGGGATTTTCAGTTTAATGTCACGTTATGCGACCCAAACATCGTCGCTTCCGTCACACCTCAGCAACCTGAACAGTTATGTATTGGGGAGACAATTCAATTTGTGAATGAATCCATTAACGGAGAAGATTTCCTTTGGGACTTTGGAATCGAAGGGACGGACACTGATGTAAGTACAGAATTAGAACCTCAGTTTACGTATCCCGATGTAGGAACATACGAGGTTACATTGATTGCAAATCCAGATTGGCCTTGCGCAGATACATCATCACAAATATTTGATGTCTTTATGCCTCTAGACCCTGTCATCGAAATTCTAGACTTTAATTGCATCACGGGCACTGAAACTTTCGACTTCAATGTCAATGGCACAATGAGTCCTGAAGCCACCTACTTTTGGGATTTTAATGGCGGCAACCCAACTTCTGCTAACATCGCTTCACCAGAGGAAGTTGACTTCGGGAATTCGGACACATGGGACATCTCACTGACCGTAAACAATCATGGCTGTACGGCAGAAGCTGATTTTGAATGGATTGCCCCACCTGAACCCATCGCCTCGATAGAAGATCAAACTGGTTTTTGCCAAGGACTCACTTTCTCATTTGAAAATAACTCCCTTAATTCAGAGACTTATCTTTGGGATTTCGGATCACCTTTTGGCGGAGACTCATCGACGGACATCGAACCCGAATTCACATACGCAGATTCTGGATCCTATACCGTTACACTGACAGCTTTTGCTCCCTTTACCTGCCCTTCCAGTACAACAGCGAATGTGGACATCTATTATTTGTTGCAACCGGTTTTCGACGTGCCAGATCCCAATTGCTTCTCAACACATAACTTCTCTTTGACGGGAACCGCATCCGTAGATATAAATACATCCTACAGCTGGGATTTTGGCGGAACAACTGTGAGCGCCCAAGTGTCAGAAACAAACATCTCTAACCTTGTGTATGCCGAGCCTGGTGTCTATGAGGTCACTTTAACTGCAGAAGTCCCCGGACTTGATGGTTGCCAACAATCATTCTCAGCTCAAGTAGAAGCAATACCAGACCCTACAATAGACTTCTCAGCAGGACCTCTTTTGGGATGTCCTCCACATCAGGTTTCATATACAAACCTGAGCACAACGTCTACTGCAACAACTTATCTGTGGCATTTTGGTGATGGGACTACGTCAAACGCGGTGAACCCAGTTCATCTGTATTTATACTCCGGAAACTTCCCGGTACAACTCGAAATGACTACCGGAGGCTATTGTGAAAGAACGCTGGACATGCTCGAAGTTGACCTGGTACAAACGTACCCTATTCCATTTGCTGCATTCGATGTCGACCCCAACGTTGTAGATATATTAGATCCTGTCATTACCGTCGATTATTTAGGTGACCAAGAGGTTGATTGCTTTTACAATTTCGGTGATGGAGGAAGCCTGCAAGGTTGTGACGGAGAATATATCTACAGCGATGGAGGAATTTACAACATAACATTAACAGTAATCAATGAGGCAGGATGTGTAAATACCGCTGCGGGAGAAGTAAGTATTAGTGGTTCTGTATTTTATGCACCCACAGCATTCACCCCTGATGGTGATGGCATAAATGATGTTTGGCTCCCAGTCATATTAGGCGTCAGCGCATATCGCGTAAAAATCGTAAACAGATGGGGTGAACTCGTTTGGCAAACCACTGACCCTTCAAATCCATGGCAAGGTGAAAAAGGAACTGATGGCATTCACTTTTGTCCAAATGGGCTATACCTCTGGGAGGCAGTATGGGTAGATCAAATAGGATATCCAAGAACGAAAAGTGGATCCGTGTATCTAACAAGATAACTTTATACTTAACTTGTCGAATTGAAAACCATATAGCGTACTAAACTGAGAGAGTAAGATGTCAGAAAATAACAACGACAATAGAGATAGAGAAGAGTTATATTCAGTGAGAGTGAGAGCTGGAAAGCGCACTTATTTCTTCGACGTCAAAGAAACAAGAGGAAAAGATCTCTATATGACGATCACAGAGAGCAAGAGAAACTTCGACAACAGTGGAAATGTAAATTACTCAAAGCACAAGCTTTTCTTGTACAGAGAGGATTTCGAAAAGTTTGAAGATGGCTTTATTGACGCGACAGACAAGATCAAAGAATTAATGAACACTGGAGAATTCCGAGATCCGATTGCAGAGAGAAAAGCAAACGATTCAGAAACCCAAAAAGAGGAAAAATCAGAAGAGTCACCCGCAAGTGAAGACTCCGTTTCTAGTGATTCTAAGACTCAGGAAACGAACAAAGAGACTGACAGTTCTGATGATGAAGTGAATTTTGAAGACCTTTAAACACAAAGGCACCTTTTAATTCCTGACTTTTTCCACATCTTCTTCACGTAAATAGGGCTTAATCCTTTATAGGCATAGGCTTTTGTGTGTACAACTTTATCTGGAACACACCCCATCAAATATTAATTTAGCGTAAGCCTCAACTAAGGTTAAAATACATTCTGATGGGAAAAATTATTGCAATCGCAAATCAAAAAGGAGGTGTTGGAAAAACAACAACTGCAATCAACTTAGGAGCATGCCTAGGTGTACTTGAGTACAAAACCTTACTTGTAGATTCAGATCCGCAAGCAAATGCCACAAGTGGTATAGGTTTAGATCCTCACACGGTTGAAAATGGAACCTACGAAGTCATTCTTGGGAAATCAAACATCGAAGAATGTATCATGTCTACAAGTTCTCCAAACTTAGACATATTGCCTGCGAATCTAGATCTTATCGGGGCAGAGATCGAGCTTGTAGATCAGAAGCAACGTGAAAGAAAACTTTACCATGAACTCGAGAAGATAAGAGACAACTATGATTTCATTGTCATAGACTGCTCACCAAGCTTGGGACTTGTGACACTTAATGCGCTCACTGCTGCTGATTCAGTAATGATTCCTGTCCAATGTGAATATTTTGCATTAGAGGGCTTAGGCAAGCTGCTTAACACAATTAAAATAGTCCAAACCCAACTCAACCCTCGTCTCGAAGTAGAGGGGATTCTATTAACGATGTATGACACACGCCTTAGACTGGCAAACCAAGTCGTTGAGGAAGTACGAATTCATTTTGAAGACCTTGTCCTAAACACGGTCATACACAGAAACACCAGACTTGGAGAGGCTCCAAGCTATGGAGAGTCAATCATCATACACGACGCAAATTGTAAGGGGTCCGTGAATTATCTTAACCTTGCAAGGGAAATCCTTCAGCGCAATGAAATGACAAAACTTCGAGATGACGAAAAGTTTCTTAAAGACCTTGTGGGCTAGTCGCTATGTCAAAAAAAGTCAACATCGGAAGGGGTTTGGGAAAGGGATTGGGAGACATGCCAGACTTTAACAATGTCAATTCAAATCGAACATCAAAGATTTCTGATATCATTCGCGACATCGACAAAACTGAACTCGAAACGAAAGACATAGAAAAAGAAGCACTCAAGACCCAAATCTTATCGGGAAACGGAATCGCCTCCAAAGCTTTTGGCAACAAAGATGTCGACAAAAAACCACGTTTTATAGGCCAAATGGCTGGGAAAATAGCAATGATTCCGATTGGTGATATTGTGAGGAATGCAAACCAACCACGAGAATCATTCGAAACCAGTTCTCTTAAGAAGTTGGAGAACAGCATCCGAGAACTTGGCATTATTCAACCCATCACCGTTCGGAAAATTAGCGCTCTAAAATATCAAATAATCGCTGGAGAACGTCGATTTAGAGCAGGTCAAGCTGCAGGATTGGAAGAAATACCCGCTTATATTCGCGAAGCTGATGACGTGCAACTGTTGGAGATGGCATTGGTAGAAAATGTCCAACGACAGAACCTCCACCCTATTGAGGTTGCAACATCTTATCAGCGACTCATTGAAGAGTGTCGCTTAACTCACGCGCAGATATCATTACTCGTGGGAAAGGCCAGAGTCTCAATCACAAATTCATTACGTCTTTTGGACTTGCCAGAAGAAATCAAAATAGAACTTGCAAAACGGACGCTTTCACAAGGGCACGCTAAGGCACTGCTCTCGATAACAAACGATCCAGAGAGACAGATTCTCATCATGAATCTTGCGATCACTCAGAAGTTCAGTGTAAGACAAACTGAGAATCTCTGCAAAAAAGATGGAGGGCGAAAAAAAACAATTAAAGCTCCTGCTGACAAGCGAAGACAAAGCCTCGACGAAGAGCAAGCTCAGAGCATCTTAAAGTTAAAGTTCGGGATTGGGACAAAAATTAAGCCCACACGAGATACTTCAGGCAGAATAGAATTACATTACAAGGATATGAATGAATTGCAGGAATTGCTTGACAAGCTGACCCAATAATTCAACTTCGCAAGTACGACAAATGCATACTATAGCTAAATATCTATGCGTGATGTGCATGGGTGCGCTTTCTATTCTCGAAACATCAGTAATTGCTCAAGAAACAGATTTATTAACCCAAGAACAATTGCGCGTAAAAAAGACGACCAAATGGGCTGCAGTACTTCCAGGATCCGGTCAGATTATCAATAAAAAGAGTTGGAAAGTTCCAATTGTACTTGGGGGACTCGCAACCAGCGGATGGTTTATCCTAGAGAACACGAAGCAAATGAATCTTTTTCTTGAACATTGGGGATATGAAACAGATGACGACACCACAACGAACAGCACCTTGACTGACAACGATGGAGATCCATATACCATTTCCGACCTCCAAAATGGCGCTTATGTATATAGAAGAAACCGAGATTTGTCTTACCTCGCATTTTTGGGGGTCTATCTACTACAAATTGTAGATGCCAATGTAGATTCCCACATGAAGTTCTTTGATGCAAGTGAGGATTTAAGTTGGAAAGTGCTCCCCCCAAAATTATCCCCTAACAACCACCACACACCTTGGCAAGTGGGTTTAAGTCTTCGAATCAACAACAAATGAGAGTCGCGATCATCGGATATGGCAAATTGGGTGCGGCTGTGGCTGAGGTTGCCGAGGCCAAAGGATGGAAAGTCGTTGCACGCATAAAGAAGGAAGATGAATGGACAGCTTCAGGTTTGGGGGCGGACATCGTATTTGAAAGTTCAACGCCAAAAGATGCGGTAGACAACACATTAAAATGTATTGCCGCACATTTACCCGTTGTGATTGGCACAACAGGATGGCATGACAGGTTGGAGGAAATAAAGAACGCAGGCGGGACAGTCTTTTACGCAACCAATTTCAGTATTGGCGTGCATCTTTTAAATGAGATATCTGCTTACATGACACGGGCAATGAAAAAGTTCCCCGAATATTCTGCCCAGATCCAAGATGTCCATCACATTCATAAGGTTGATTCTCCCAGCGGCACAGCATTGACACTTCGGGATGTCGTTCGTGCAAATGGTGGAGATGCAACCATTGATTCTGTGCGTGAAGGAGAAATTGTAGGTATTCACGAATTGTCATGGAATTCGGAGGTAGATGTACTTGCTTTGCGTCACGAAGCAACATCAAGACAAGGATTTGCGTTGGGTGCTTTTCAAGCGCTTCTTTGGCTCAGTGAGAAACACGCCAAAGGAGCACATGGAATTTATAATATGAACGATTTGATTTCTAAAATACAATGAACTTAATCCCCTGGATTTTACTTGGAATAATCTGTGCTGAGCAACTCATTTTCGTACCTGCTTTAATCAAGAAATCTGGAGTTGGAACGCCATGGCATGGTTACATACCAGGCTTAAACAGCTTGGCCATTCTTAAAATTATTGAAAGACCATGGTATTGGATTATTTTTCTTCTCGTTCCCGGAATCAATCTTCTGATGTTGACCATTATGCATGTCGAACTTTCGATTGCATTTGGCTTGAGAACCACACAAGACCAATGGTTTATGGGACTGCTGCCTTGGATTGCCATTCCTAAATTGGCACTGGGAGAAAACACATACATCGGCCCCAGAAGCTGGAGTAAGACTCGGAAGTCTACATTTAGAGAATGGGGTGAGGCGTTGCTTTGGGCGACAATTGTAGCGAGTGCATTCCGAATATTTACGTTCGAACCCTTTACGATTCCTACAGGTTCCATGGAAGGCAGCATGCTTGTAGGTGATTATTTATTTGTAAACAAGATGAGTTATGGGGCCAAAGTCCCTCAAACGCCATTTACCCTCCCCTTTGTTCACAACACCCTCCCAGGATCTATGACACCTAGTTACACATCTTGGCTATCTCTTCCTTATTTGAGACTGCCCGGGGTTAGAAGTGTAGAACGCTATGATGCAGTTGTCTTCAGCTTTCCTCCTGGGGACACCATTTTTGTAGACAAAGAATTGGCCGGACATGATTATTATGGCATTCTTAGAAGAGAAGGAATCCGTGCTGCTGGAGGAGACATTGAAAAGTTCGCACTCAACCCCGAACAGTATATGAGCACTGTCCGTGAAAAGGCATTTATAAAACCAGGACTGTCAGCACGACCTATAGATAAAAAGGAGAACTATGTGAAGCGTTGTATTGGCCTTCCGGGGGATTCTCTCTCTGTCATAGATCGACAAGTCGTTATTAATGGCAAGGCAATCGAAAACCCGGAGCATCTACAATATGAATACCAAGTGCAATTTTCCAGCCCCATGAAGGCGAAAAGAGCGATGAAAATGCTTGGCTTAACTAACGTGGATATAGGCGCATCACAAGCCACTTCAGATGGGATTGCAACCTTGATTTCATTAACAAATAGCGAAGTTGAAACTTTGGAAAGCAGCGGTGGTGCAATAAGCATCGATCTCATGAGTACTGTAAACCGCAAGGGCCGGATGGACATGTTCCCAAATACCTACAGGGAAGAATTTAATGAATGGACCCCTGACGATTTAGGACCTATCTATATTCCAAAAGCGGGACGTACCATTGAATTGAACGAACGAAATTTAGATATGTATCGCAGAGCGATATCAGCTTACGAAAACCATGATTTGGTCGAGAAGCCTGATGGAACAGTAGAAATCGATGGCAAAGCAGTAACAACATATACCTTCGAACAGGACTATTATTGGATGATGGGTGACAACAGGCATCGATCCGCTGACTCACGCATGTGGGGATTTGTACCTGAGGACCACGTCATAGGCAGAGCTTCGTTCACATGGTTCAGCAAACAAAACGTCCCGCAACATGGTGAATCAAAAATTCGCTGGAATCGCATGTTTAAAACCGTCAAGTAACATACCCGTTGATTGTTCTTCCAGCTTGTCCCTTTCCGAGTTTGGCATGGTGCCAAATCGCATACAATACTGACACACACAGTCAAGATATTGTTGTAGATATTCATGAACATTTTGTGAAACAAACCATGCGCAACCGCATGCGTCTTTCAAATGCCCAAGGTGAGATGATGATTACGCTTCCTGTTCATCGGCGAACAGCATCCTCAAGAGCGCTTTCTGACATACGGTTCACTGAGGACATCAGCCCCACAATTTTAATGCGCCATCTCAGAACTGGATACGGGGCTGCCCCCTACTTTGAACATTTTGAGCATTCTTTAATTCATTTTTTTGAAACATATGCCAAACCGGGCCTCCCTCTTCTTGACTTCAATTTGGAGAGCTTAAGATGGTTGGAAGATGAATTCGAATTAAAAAGTGTCGCGTCAAGTTCTCATTTCATGCGACATTCAGAACTTAAATACCCCTCAAATGACTTTCGCACAAAAGAAAGCTTCACGAGTGACAACTGGTCTTTCGAGAGATACCCACAGGTCTTTGAGGATCGAAATGATTTTATAGGTGGATGCTCCGTTTTGGACGGTATCTTTCACGGGGGACCAGAAGTGAAAACTTGGTGGATGAAAAAGGTCACACGACTATCTTCGCGCCATGAATAACACTGAGTTAATTAGAACACCCTTATTTCAGAATCACCTTGACCTCGGTGCGAAGATGGTGGCTTACTCCTGCTATGACATGCCTGTTTCATATGCTGGACTTAAAATCGAACATCAAGCAGTGCGCGAGGACGTAGGCATGTTCGACGTCAGCCACATGGGTGAGTTTACAGTAAAGGGTCCAGATGCGACAGGGCTTCTTCAAGCGATCACTTCAAATGATGTTTCAAAGTTATCTGATGGGGGAATTCAATACAGCTGTATCCCCAATGGAGAGGGTGGCATTGTGGATGACCTTCTTGTATATCGAGAAGGAGAAAATGATTACCTCTTGGTTGTGAATGCGAGCAACAGAGAAAAGGACTGGACGTTTATCAACGACAAGGCGCAGGGATTAAATGTCACGTTAGAAGACACCTCGGATGAATGGACGCTTATCGCTCTTCAAGGGCCAAAATCGACAGAAAAACTAAGGCCACTCATGGATGTTAATCCTGGTGATTTAAAATACTACACCTTTATGAGAGCCGACATTTTGGGCACAGAGTGCATTGTCTCGGCAACTGGATATACAGGTGCCGGAGGATATGAACTTTATATTCCAAACAGCAAATCATCTGAAATCTGGAACGCTTTATTGAAAGCCGATGTCATGCCATGTGGATTAGGCGCAAGAGATACATTACGCATGGAAATGGGGTTTTGTTTGTACGGCAACGATATCGACGAAACCACAAATCCGATAGAAGCAGGTTTGGGTTGGATCACAAAATTCACAAAGAATTTTACCGATAGAAAACGTTTGGAAGACATTAAAAATGAGGGACCAGCAAGGAAAATGATTGGGCTGAAGGTTTTAGGGAGAGGAATCCCAAGACAGGGCTATCAAGTGGTCAATGAATCAGGTCAAATTGTAGGCGTCATTACAAGTGGAACGATGAGCCCGAGTTTAGGTTACGGAATAGGAATGGCCTACATTGACAAGGCGTTTGCAAAGCCCCCTCAAAAACTCTCAGTAAGAATCCGCAACAAAGATATCGAAGCAGAAGTTGTAAGATTCCCATTCCTACAAAAAGACAAATAAATGCAATCTGAACTCCCACACATAGAAGCTTGCTTTTCACCACGTGAATTTTACCAATATGAAGAAGGGTTTGAACTGATTGTCGTCATAGACGTATTGAGGGCTACATCGGCAATCTGTGCTGCGATAGAAAACGGCGTAAAAGGAATCATCCCTGTTGACAGTGTTGACGAAGCAAGGGGGTATCTTAAGAAAGGGTATCTCGCAGCTGCAGAAAGGGAGGGCCAAATTGTGGAGGGATTCCCCATGGGAAATTCACCCATTTCTTTTTTAAACCCAGAACTTCAAGGAGAAACAATCGTCCTCACAACCACCAATGGAACAAAGGCGATTAAGATTGCTGAGCACAAAGAGACTGTTGTCATAGGGTCGCTGAACAATCTTGGGGCACTTACAGAATGGCTTATTCGCCAGGAAAGAAACACATTGGTATTGGCATCTGGATGGAAAGATAAGTTTAATCTTGAAGACACCATTTGCGCTGGAGCAATCATTGACGGCGTTTTGGAAAGTGGGAAGTTTGCCTCTAAAGAAGATAGTTCTGTCGCCGCAAAGTTTATTTATCGATCGGCAAAAGAAAACATCTTTTCATACTTAAAAGCGAGCTCTCATAGAAGGCGTCTTCGCAACCTCAATTTAAATACAGACGTGAATTTCTGCCTCACACCAAATAACTTATCGACCATCCCCATNTTAAAAGATGGCATTTTAGTCCCTTTAAAGGACGTTGAAAACACGGTGGAAACATAGTAATAAGATATTAACTGTAGCTGCTGTAGCGACATGTTTAAGTTGGGGGTTCACACCTCACCGAGAATTACATGCTGTAGCGATTACCGCACTGCCCTCACCTGTTTTTGGATTTTTCAAAGCGCATCAACACGAATTAATGATGAGGGCTGTAGACGCGGACAAACGCAAACATGGCGTCAAGGAGGAGGCGGCAAGACACTACATCGACATTGACGATTATTCTGATGGAATATCACCATGTGGATGGCGCGAAGGATGCGAACGCTATAGCGAAGACACATTGAGGTCAAGAGGAATTCTACCCTGGAGTATTGAAAGGGTATACAATCAACTTGTTGTTGAGATGTCAAATTGTGGTGCAAGGGACAGTTCCGCAGCCAGCCTGTCTCGGGTCCTTAGACTCTTGGCAGACTTGGGACATTATATAGGGGATGCACATGTTCCTCTACATACAACCTCAAATTATAATGGTCAATTTACAGGCCAAATAGGCATACATGCACTTTGGGAAACACACGTTTATGAAACCTCTAGACCATACTGGAGTGGAAAAAAAATAGAGGCCTTATATATCTCTGACATCAGAAATTGGATTTGGTCTCGGATCATGTCAAGCAATTCAGACGTCGAAGTAGTACTCCAGATGGAAAAAGCCGTGAGAGAACGAGTCGACGCACCAAATGTATGGGGTTATCGAACAAGAGGCCGAACACTAAGCCTCATCCCAACTCCAGAGTTCTGCAAAGAATACAATGACTCATTAGATGGAATGGTCGAGGAGAGATTTTATCTGGCTGCAGAGGGAATCGCGTCAGTTTGGTATTCCGCTTGGGTAGATGCAGGAGCACCTGATTTAGAAAACGATTTAATCAAACCAAAAAAAGGAAATCTCATGAATGAATTAACCCATTTTCTAAGAGCGCGTTTTCCAAACCAGAAGGAGCACGTTGAGGAAGACCCGAATTTGCATTGACAAAAGCAAGCACAACCTTTGCCTTAACTAACAAATCCTGTTCGTGATACACATGAAAACAGAATTCTAATTTGGCAGTAGGAGGCCTTACGATATGCGTTTCAATTCTTAAAACCTGGTCATATCGGGCGGGAGTCATATACTTAACTCTGAGATCGATTACGGGAAGTAAAATGCCATTTGACTCCATTTCAGAATACACCCAACCTATTGCTCTTAATGTATCCACTCTTGCGGCTTCTAACATTGGAACATAAGAACCATGATAAACCATATCCATTCTGTCGGTATCAGAATATCTGACTCTGTGATTGATACAGAAACGACGTTTGTCGCCTATTTTTTTCCAAAAAGAAGTAAAGTTATGATCCATAAAAACAAAAATAATGGGCTTGACAAAAAAAAATGATTCATTTAAAAAAAAAATAAACAACTTAAATTGCACAAAAATGGCCGTATTTATTTTTTATTTCATACCGTCAGTTAAGTAATAATTATTTCCTGATAAATGTTAAATTACTGTTTTTCAAATACTGAACAACGCCTTCATGAACCTTTAGAAAATTATAAATTATATGAATCATATAATCAATATAAAACTACTCAACATAAATTAATTTTCAGATACAAAAAATTTTTAAAAACAATAGTCGAGGCATTTTTTTTTACAATTGTTTTGTCAAACATTGCACTCTCAAATTACACAAATAAAAAAAGGAATTTATGGAACAAGACCACAACAAAGTTTGGGCAGACTGCCTTACTGTTATCAGTGACAATATCAGTACTCAAGCTTTCAAAACGTGGTTCGCTCCGATAAAACCGGTAAAGCTATCTGAAAGTGTACTTACAATTCAAGTGCCGTCTCAATTCTTCTACGAATGGCTTGAAGAGCACTATGTGTCTCTGCTACGCAAGACTGTTCGCAAAGAATTAGGACCAGACGCTCGTTTGGAATACAGCATTATCATGGAACACTCACTTGAGGGAAATCAAGCGAGCCCATACACAGTTAAGGTTCCTACAACGCATCGCTCAGCGACGCGCAATCATGCACAAAACATGCCTGTTGTTGGTGAGCCTGCGCCTATCAAGAATCCTTTTGTGATTCCTGGCTTAAGGAAACTGAAGATTGATTCTAACTTGAACCCAAACTATGCATTTGATAACTTTGTCGAGGGGGAGTGTAACCGACTTGCGAGATCTGCAGGATTTGCTGTTGCAAATAAACCTGGCGGAACAGCCTTTAATCCACTACTCATTTATGGCGGCGTAGGGTTAGGAAAAACACACCTAGCACATGCGATAGGTATTGAAATAAAAAACCAAAATCCAGACAAGACTGCGCTCTACGTGACCTCTGAACGATTCACACATCAGTTTATCGATTCGGTCAGAAACAATACAGTCAATGACTTCAGTCACTTCTATCAAATGATAGACGTTCTGATTATTGATGACGTACAATTCTTCAGCGGAAAGGAAAAGACGCAGGATGTATTCTTTCACATATTCAACCACCTTCATCAGACCGGCAAGCAATTGGTACTCACAGCTGACAAGCCACCAGTTGAAATGCAAGGAATGGAGCAAAGACTGTTAAGCCGATTCAAGTGGGGACTTAGTGCAGATTTGCAGACTCCTGCTCTGGAAACGCGAATGGCAATTCTGGAAAAGAAGATGTACAGCGATGGCATAGACATGCCTAGAGAAGTTGTAGAATATCTTGCATATAGTATCACAACTAACGTCAGAGAACTAGAAGGCGCACTGATATCATTGATCGCCCAAAGCAGTCTGAATAAAAAAGCAATCACACTTGATCTTGCACGTCAAATGATTGACAAGTTTGTTAAGAACACAGCACGTGAGGTAAGCATAGATTACATTCAGAAAGTGGTGTGTGACTACTTCGATCTTCCCATTGAACTTCTCAAATCGAAGACGCGTAAGCGAGAGATTGTTCAAGCAAGACAAATCGCGATGTACTTCTCTAAAAAGATGACCAAATCATCTTTGGCTAACATTGGGCTTCATTGCGGAGGCAAGGATCACGCAACTGTGCTCCATGCATGTAGAACAGTTAACAACCTCAGTGAGACAGACAAGCACTTTAGAAAATATCTAGACGACCTTGAAAAGAAACTATCAATTCACTAATATCAACGGGACCTGATTGGGTCCCGTTTTTTATGCCCACACCTTCATATAAAATATTGGCTGTCTGTCTTGGCAACATTTGTCGATCGCCCATTGCCCATGGTCTTATTGAACACCATGCGCGTAGATTAAATCTGCATTTAGAAGTTGACTCTGCCGGGACGATTGACCACCACAGTGGAAACCCTCCAGATAGAAGATCAATCGCTAAAATGAGGGAAAACAACATCGAGATCTCGGAACAGAGATCCAGGGTTTTTTGTCAAGCTGATTTTGACAGATTCGATTTAATATTGGCGATGGACACACAGAATCTTCTGGACCTACAATCTCTTGCCCGAAATGATGAAGAAAGAAACAAAGTCAAACTCGTACTCGGTGACGCCGATGTACCTGACCCTTACTATGGAGGCGATGAAGGGTTTGAGAATGTGTTTCGTTTGCTCAACCGATCAATTCCGAACTGGCTAGGATTGTCGAAGACGCAACACTAACAAAGCCCCTGGAGGTATTTTTCCTGGCAACCCTTTGATTCCGTAGCCCATTAAAGAAGGCACCATGGCTCTGACGCTGTCACCTCTTAAAACATTTGTCGCAATAGCTTCGAACCCACTCGGCTGAATCGCACTCCCCAAGACAAACTGCAACGAGTCCATCGAAAAACACGAAACCCCATTGATCAAGGATACGTTGATATCCCATAGAACCGTGTCCCCTTCGAAGACAGGAACAGAAGACAGACCTTCGGAAGAAGAAGCAATTTTCTCGCAAACAATCCCTCCTGAAATAACTTCTGGTGTCCATCCCCACGCCACAGAAAGAGAATCGATGACTTGTAGTTCAGCGGCCAAACGCGCAGCATTATATTCGAGCATTGCCTTACTTAAGTTCCTTTGCCGTTGTTCTAGCGAACCATATTCACTTTGACTTCTGTCGTTTGAATTGCAGGATTGAATGGCCAACGCAAACACCGCAAGTGCTAGGAAAGAGACAGAAAATCGAGATGAGAAAATTTTGATGCTTGTCACTTGTCTGAATAATCAAGATCAGCAGCATATTCGGGGAGAAGATCAATAATTTTCTGCTGAACGTCTTCTAAAGAATCAAACGAAACACCACCAGCTGCATTGTGATGGCCGCCACCGCCAAAGTGACTTGCAGAGAATTGACTAACACTGAAAGACCCTACAGAACGAAAGCTCATCTTCACTCTGTCAGATGATTCGTGAATAAAAGCGGCAAAGTTCACACCTACGATACTTAGAGCCTTATTTACCAAACCTTCTGTATCGCCTTTTCTATAAGAAAAACGTTTTAATTCTTCTGCAGAAAGTGAAATGATTGCGGCGTGGAATTCGGGGAAAACAACAAGCTTGGAACTTATGGCATAGCCTACGAGTTTAAGCTGATCCACACGATTGTTATCGTAAACCCGCGTTTGAATCGCTGAATGATCCATCCCTGTCTCGCATAGCGCCGCAGCTATTCGAAGTGTTTTGGGAGAAGAGGATGGGAAACGAAACGACCCAGTATCCGTCACTATTCCGCAATAAATACAAGAAGCTGTATTCACAGAGATGTCTTTTGCCTGCCCCCACCTCTCAATGAGCCTATACACCATCTCGCACGTGGAACTGGATGTGTCATCTGAGAACATAAGATCCACAAAATCAGAGGGATTTTGATGGTGATCTATCATGACCTTGAAAGCGTCCGATGACTCAAGAGCGGCTTGCAAACCTCCTACCCTAGAAGAATCATTGTAGTCCATAATGAAAAGAACATCAGATTTTAAAACCAACGCCTCAGCCCTATTTGGCTCCTCTGAATGCATAACAATTTCTGACTTCCCATGCATCCAGTTCAGAAATTCTGGAAAAGCATCTGGAAGGACAACTGTAGATTCAACCCCAAGATCTTTGAGATGGTTCCACATTGCCAACGTAGAACCTACCGCATCCCCATCGGGACCCCTGTGTGCTGTAAGAACGACCCTATTAGCGCTTCTTAATCGATCTAGCAATTCGCCAGCGCTGTGGTTGTCAAAAATATCCATTGCCTGCATGCCCTAAATATATACCTTTAAGGCATGATTCGAATCCTCATATTACTACTGTTTATTGCGAGTTCTTCTCATGATATCCACTTTTCTAAATCGAGCGTAGATTATAATGAGAATTCCAAAACGCTTCAAGCTGTCATCAATGTTTTCACTGACGACTTAGAACTAGCGATTGAAAGATCTCATGACAAGCTGGATTTGGAAATCGGATCGGAGACACAACACGCCTCCACTGACTCACTCGTGGCTGACTATTGCATACATCAAGTTGTTTTCAAAATGAACACCCAAGAGGTTGATTTCGAATTCATTGGCTTCGAATACGATTATGACATTTGTTACTTATATCTAGAATCAGACACACTAACAATGACGAAATTTGACGACATACTTCTAAGCGTAAACCTGTTTTTTGACGTCTATGAAGACCAAGAAAATGTCGTCGATCTTAGCACCCCTTTTTCTGATGATAATTTTATTTTAAACAGAGAATCCCCTGTTGCGACAATGAAACTAAACGACAAATGACTAAAGCTGAGAAGGCCGAGTTCATCATGTCCGAGTTGGAGCGCCTCTACCCCACTACGCCCATCCCCTTAGATCATGTTGATGCCTATACCTTACTGATTGCCGTTTTGCTTTCCGCTCAGTGTACAGATAAGCGGGTCAACACAGTCACTCCGGAACTCTTTGAACTGGCATCCACCCCTGAAGAAATGGTCAAACAGGACGTAGAATCTATTCGGAACATAATTAGACCATGTGGACTCTCCCCCAGAAAATCAGCGGCCATTCATCGGCTTTCTGAAATCATTATAGAGAAGCACAATGGCATGGTCCCAAATACATTAGAGCATCTAGAAGCACTGCCGGGAGTAGGACACAAAACGGCATCAGTCGTCATGGCTCAAGCGTTCGGGGTCCCTTCATTCCCAGTTGACACTCACATACACAGACTGATGTACAGATGGGGGTTAACGACCGGCAAAAATGTTGAAACGACAGAGAGAGATGCAAAACGTATTTTTCCGATGGAGAGATGGAACAAACTTCATCTTCAAATCATCTTCTACGGACGAGAGTATTGTCCCGCAAGAGGATGGGATATTGACAAAGATCTTATTACGCTGAAAGCAGGTAGGTCTTCAGTGCTTCATAAGTTGGGGAAATAACAATGCTTTGCTTTTGTTTAAAAAGACATTCTTTCAAATGCGAAGGCATGTCTGGAGTAATGTGAGTTGCTCCCTCCACGAGCGCTCCAAACTTGGCCGGATGTGCTGTTGACAAAACAACGCCAGGATCAGCATTGCCAAATTTTGATTGGTAAGACTTCAAACCGGCATATCCTACAGCAGTGTGCGGACAAACAAGGTAATTCGATTTGTCTGAAAGCGCTGCCATGACTTCCGAAGTCCCTGCATCGTCTAGGCTATAGCCGAACAACTCACCCCGCATTTTTGCCAAATCGTTGTTGTAAAGCGCCTCTACGCGCGGTCTATTTGAGGGATCACCAACATCCATGGCGTTTGACATTGTAGACACTGAAGGGCGAGCTTCAAAATCCGAGATACAATCAGGCGCCAAATACTTCTCCATACCATCATTTGCATTAGTCGCAGCGACAAAACCCGCGACTGGCATCCCCATTTTTNCTGCAAGAATGCCTGCAGCGATATTTCCGAAATTCCCAGATGGCACAGAGAATACTGCTGGTTTGCCCAGTTGATAAGTCGCCCAGGCATAGTAAATACTCTGTGGCATCCAACGCGCGATGTTGATCGAATTCGCTGATGTCAGGGATCTTTGGGACTGAAGCGACGCATCAAGGAAGGCTGTCTTCACCATTTCTTGACATTGATCAAAACTCCCCTTGACTTCTAATGCAACAATATTTGAGCCGGCGGTGGTAAGTTGTTGTTCTTGGATTTTCGAAATACGTCCACTTGGATATAAAATAACAACATCAATATTGGGAACATTAAGAAAACCATGTGCAACTGCACTTCCAGTGTCACCGCTTGTCGCAACCAATATCGTCAGCCTGCGATTTGTAATGCGACTGAGAACTCTCGACAGAAACCTAGCCCCCACATCCTTAAATGCCGAGGTAGGACCGTGAAAAAGCTCAAGAGAGAAAACACCATGCTCTATCTCCTGAAGTGGGATTGGAAAATCTAGAACATCTCTCAGAATTTCCCGCAGCTCCATTTTCGTGAGACACCCTTCCGTATAGGGCGCGAGCATCTCCGCGCCAAAATCCCAGGGGTCTTTATCTTCATTGGAAAACCAAAACGCTTCTGGCAATACTGGAATATGATCCGGAAAATACAACCCTTTATCCGGAGCCAATCCTTCTACAACTGCATCTGCAAAAGACCGTTTGATGTTCGAATCAGATAAACTACTAAACTGCATGGGCGCCTATATTTGATACAGTGGCCACGTGAATGTGACAATCCACAGACTCTGATGTCATGACTTTTTGCAATGCTTTTCCAATCTCATCTGCATTCTCCTTCGAATTGGCAACCCAAAAGCTTGAGGGTCCACTTCCGGATATTCCACCAGTGAGCGCTCCAGCCTTCATTGCTGCCAGTTCACATTTATCAAAAGCAGGCAACAGAGGCTTTCTGTAAGGGCCCACGAGCAAATCCTTTAATGAATGTGAGAAACCTGCTAGATCATTCGTATAACATGATTGAACGAAGCGTCCCATCCACGCTGAAGCCTCAATGGCATCTTGTAACAACACCTGCGAAGGTAAGACTGCTCTCGACTCCGCTGTTTTTATGACCACTTGAGGGTGAAGGACAACCAAATGGAATCCCTCTGGCACAGGTAATTTGCGAGATATACCATCGGGATCTATCAAGCGCAATCCGCCAAAAAGAGCGGGTGCGATATTGTCAGCATGCCTCGATCCACTGGCGATTTGCTCACCATCCAAAGCAGATTCAAGTCTATCTATATCAGACAAATCCTTGTCAATTAATTTTGCCAACTCGCAGACACCTACCACTGCAGCAGCAGCACTTGCAGCACTCGAACCAATTCCACTTCCGGGCATAATCGATTTGTAGATCTCAATTTCAACTCCGAAGGGGTCCCCCAATTTATGAAGTGCTGACATTGCAGCCTTACCAGCAACATTCAATTCCACCTCAGAAGGCAAATTGCTGTTCGCTTCTAAAATAAGACGCACGCCATTCCCTTCATAAGTTCGCAGCACCATTCTTTCCGAAGGTGAGCTTAAAGCAAGACCTAAGACGTCAAATCCAACATTGAGATTTGCAACAGTCGCTGGGGCTATGATTTCTACTTGATTCACGTTATCTACTTTCTGAAAACCTCATAATATCCGCAAATACACCCATCGCAGTCACATCCGCACCAGCACCAGCTCCTTGAACGACGAGTGGGCGACCTGAATACCTGTCAGTCGTTAACATTACGACATTGTCAGAACCTTCAAGGGAACAAAAAGGATGATTGGAATCCAATGGCTCCAGTCCCACCTTGGCTTTTCCATTTTCAAATGTGGCAAAATACCTTAGCTTTTTACCCTGCGCTTGCGCATCCTGTAACTTCCCTTTCATTTTGTTTTCTATTGAGGGCAGCGCTTCTAAAAATTGTGAGACACTCCCCTTCATCAGTTGTTCCGGAAGAAAAGGAACATTTTCAACATCTGACATTTCGAGTTTGAAGCCAGCTTCTCTGGCGAGGATTAAAATCTTTCTCTGAACATCGACACCACTTAAATCAATGCGAGGATCTGGTTCTGTATAACCAGCATCCATTGCACCCTTCACAGAATCTTCAAAAGTCATTTCAGAGCTAAAGGCACTAAAAAGAAAGTTCAGCGTCCCACTCAAGACCGCTTCAATTTTGTGGACTTTGTCTCCACTTAAGACCAAATGATGAATCGTATCTATAACTGGCAGTCCTGCACCAACATTTGTTTCAAATCGATAGTCGGTTGAATGCCTACTCGCCAATTCCCTTAGACCAACGTACCTCGCATAACTGTCTGCAGCTGCAATTTTGTTGCTTGCAACGACACCTACACTGTTTCTGAGAACTGATTCGTAAAGCGCAGCGACATCAGCAGATGCTGTATTGTCTATAAAGGCTGAATTTTCGAGATTCATGTCTTTTATTCTCTCAACAAATCCTTCCAATGTACTCTCTGTATCAGCATTCGTTAAAGCCCCCCTCCAATCGCTCAAGTCAATCCCCTTGGAATCGAAAATCATCTTCTTAGAATTTGCAAGGCCAGATATTCGCAGGTCAATGTTACGCTCGTCTAGGAGTTGTTTATGCTGATCCCTCACAAAATCGACTAGGGTCCCTCCGACATTTCCAACACCCATACAGAACAGATGTATCCTTCGAACATCTGACTCGAAGAATGTGCCATGTAACGCTCTTAATGCTTTGGGCACATCTGAATTCGCCACAACAACAGAAATATTCCGTTCAGTAGATCCTTGTGCAATTGCCTTAATATTAATACCATTGCGACCTAGAGAATGAAAAGCTTTTCCACAAATCCCCGTATAACCGTCCATTCCATCTCCTACCAATGCCAGTATGCTCAATCCTTCTTCTGTCCGGAAGGCCTCAATCCGTCCCAGCTCTAAATCGGATCCAAATTCCTCATTTAGGGCTTTGAGCGCCACATCCAATTCATTCTCCTGAATTGCAACCGTAATGCTATGTTCTGAAGAGCCCTGAGTAATTAAGACCACATTGACACCTGAAAAAGAAAGCGCAATGAACAATCTGCGTGAAAAACCAGGCACACCCACCATGCTTCCTCCTGATAGAGTTACCAAAGACATCCCACCAATAGAAGATATTCCTCGAACGGGGCCAGCCAATCTAGGGCTCGCACAAATTCTAGTCCCATTTCCATCTCCGTCGAAAGTACTGCGTACAATAAGCGGAATGCCAGCCGCCATAAGCGGTGCAATCGTAGGAGGGTAGATAATCTTGGCGCCGAAATGACAGAGTTCCATCGCCTCTGCATAACTCATCTCATCGATAATTCGAGCAGTAGGCACTTGTCTTGGGTCGGCGGTCAACATGCCGATCACATCCGTAGATTTTTCAAGATGATCTGCATCAACTGCAATGGCCATAAGCGCAGCGGTATAATCAGAACCACCTCTACCCAGCGTTGTTGTTGTCCCATCTGGGGCCATGCCGATAAATCCCTCCATGGCAAGAATTTCCCAATCTGAATCCGATTCATCTTCAAGTCCAGCGACAATGGCTTTCTTTGTTGTTTCAGTCAACACATGGGCTGAACCGTGATTCGCATCCGTTTTAATCCAAGACCTTGCATCAACTCTTCGAACCAACAATCCACACCTTC
The DNA here is from genome assembly GCA_002700285.1 of Crocinitomicaceae bacterium. Classification (GTDB taxonomy): domain Bacteria; phylum Bacteroidota; class Bacteroidia; order Flavobacteriales_D; family Sanyastnellaceae; genus UBA974. Next base: position 92,193 of record PACT01000012.1, read on the forward strand.
GAAGATGAGACACGATAAGCGGAATAGAAAGTCGTTCTCCGAATGCAATGAGCTCGTCTCTTGACCTGTCACTTAATTCTCTCAACAAATAAATGCCATAACACAACTCCTCAAGCTCATCCAACAATCCTTTCATTTCAACCTCTACTTCGGACACGTCTTTGGCGGAAGAAAGCTCAATCAAAGTCTTTAGGTGAATATCTCTTATCGACTGGTAAACAGATTTGTACTCAGCATCCCCGTCACAAGCCAACTTGCCTAACAAAATCAATTCATTCGTCATTCCACCCATTGCGGAGAGCACGAGTATTTTTTTGTTTTTCCGGCGAGAGATAAGAATTTCACCTACCCTTTGAATCGTTGACGCATTCAACAAGGAACTGCCTCCAAATTTGATTACTTCCATGAAAGTACGTTTATAAATTAATCGTCAGTTTCAAATTTCGAGATCACCTCCATGCTCACGCCTGTATTGGAGAAACCGCCATCATGAAATAGATTCTGCATGGTGACAAAACGGGTTAAATCACTGAACATCGACACACAGTAATCAGCGCATGACAAAGCGTCGGCATTGCCGAGAGGCGACATTGATTCTGAATAAGCAATGAATTCATCAAACCCTTTGACACCAGACCCTGCTGTAGTAATCGTTGGTGATTGAGAGATGGTGTTTATCCTCACCTTCTTGTCCACGCCATAATGATAACCGAAACTCCTTGTAATACTTTCAAGCAACGATTTGGCATCAGCCATGTCACCGTAATCAGGGAAGATTCTTTGGGCTGCTATATACGTTAACGCGACAACCGACCCCCACTCATTGAGCGCATCGAGCTTCTTTGCAGTGGCCAGCGTCTTGTGCAATGAGATTGCGCTGACATCAAGTGTTGTCTGTAGAAACTTGTAATTTATATCCGTATAATGACGGCCCTTTCTGACATTTGGACTCATCCCAATGCTGTGTAAAACGAAATCTATTTTGCCTCCGAAATGTGACAAAGCACCCTCGAATAATTTCTGAAGATCTTCCTCGCTCGTAGCATCAGCTGGGATAACCGGGCAGTTGTTACATTTCGCTGCGAGCTCATTTATCGTGCCCATCCGCATCGCTATCGGTGCATTTGTCAATACGATTTCTGCGCCTTGCGCAACGGCTTGTTCAGCTACTTTCCAAGCAATGGACATGTCATTTAACGCGCCAAATATGATGCCTTTTTTTCCCTTCAATAAGTCTTGTGCCATATGATTGTTTCTTTAATTTCTACAACGAAAGTTAGCACTTCATAACAGACCGTCACATGAACTTCCTCCTATCTATTCACACTCTTTCGTGTGATTCATTCGGAAATATTTTGCCTGGATTCAAGATACCTTTTGGGTCAAACACCCGCTTTATACCTCTCTGCATAAGCAAGTTAGAAGGAGATAGCGCAATGTCCATATACTCTTTCTGAACCAGACCGATACCGTGTTCTCCACTCAAAGTCCCTCCCAAAGCGACAACTTCTGTAAATAGTTTCCGGATTGCAACAGGTAAAACGTCAGACCACATCTCTTCACTCAAATCATCCCTCAAGATGTTGATGTGAAGGTTCCCATCACCTGCATGGCCATAACAAATGGATCGAAATCCATATTCATGCCCCAAGCTTTTAACTGCATTCATCAATTGAGGAAGCCTCGCACGAGGAACAACTGTATCTTCTTCTTTATAAATACTTGAAGCCTTGACGGCTTCCCCCACCCGACGTCTTAAATACCAAAGCTTATCCTTCTCATCTGACGACTGGGCAAAAAGGACGTCTCCTGCGCTTTGCAATTCCAATACTGAAAGAATCCTTTCGCACTGAGGCATGATCTCCCCTTCGTTCGCGCCATCAACCTCTATTAAAAGATATGCTTCATCAGTTGAATCAAGATGGAGATCTCTATTTCCTGTAAATTCCTGCGCAAGAACCATGGCATCTCTTTCCATAAACTCAAGTGCGCTGGGTGTTTCTCCTGATAAAAATATCTCAGATACTGTGCGACAAGCATCCGATACGTTTTTAAATGGCACGAACATTAATGCAGAAAACTTCGGTAAGGGCAACAACTTAAGTGTCGCGCGTGTAATCACACCTAGCGTTCCTTCACTCCCCACCATCAGCGCCGTTAAATTATATCCCGTGCTGTTCTTCAATGTATTTGCGCCGGTTTCAATCACCTGACCATCCGCCAACACCACCTGTAAGTTCAATACCCAGTCTTTTGTAACGCCATATTTAACCGCCCTTGGTCCTCCACTGTTCTCAGCCAAATTACCTCCAATGGTGCATGTTCCCCTTGAGGCTGGATCAACGGCGTAGAAGAGACCTTTCGCTGCAACTGCGTTTTGAAGAACTTCCGTAATCACACCTGGTTCAACGACAACTTGATTGTTTTTTAAATCAATGTTTAAGATTCTATTCATTCTTCTGAGAGACAAAACAAGCCCACCATTTACAGCAAGTGCGCCACCGCTCAAACCTGTCCTGGCGCCACCTGGAGTGACGGGAATGTCATGATCAAACGCAGCCTTTAATAGAGAAGAAACCTCTTCCACGGACTGTGGCTCAGCCACTACCCAGGGCCTGAAACACAAATCCTCTGTTTCATCTTTTGAAAAAAAATCCATCACCTCTCCCTCAAAATGGATCCGTTCTGAAGGCAATAATTTCTCAAAAATCTTTCTACAATTTTCAGTATAGTTCTCAGGCATTGTCATCAATCATTCTCTATTTACTATCTTGGACGTTGTCAAAAATAACCCGTATACAAGATGAGTCGTAACATTTCTAAATTAATAACAAACTACGTATTGTTTGGGCTCATATTCGCCTCTGCTTTATCTAGCATTTCAGCACAAACGTTCTCAAACGAAAAAATTTGGGGTGGAGAATTCCGTTCTGAAGGCGTCTGGGGAATTAGATCTATGGCAAATGGAGCTCACTACACTGTGAGTGACTATGATCAAGAAAAAGGATCAAACATTGAAAAGTATTCATACAAGTCTGGAAAAAAGATCGCTACGATTGTGACAGCACTCGATGCCTTTGAAGACGCTCGTGAATCTTTCAGCAGCTATACGTTCAGCGCGGACGAAAGATACATTCTGATGACGACGAATACGGAATCCCTCTACCGTCACTCATACTATGCCGACTTCTACATTTACGACACCGAGTCAAAAGAACTTGCAACCCCACTTACAGATTTTTCCAAAGGCAAACAAAGACTTGCGACCTTCTCTCCCGCTGCCGACAAGGTCGCCTTTGTGAGAAATAACAACGTGTTTATTGCAAATCTGAAGGATGGCACTGAAGTACAAGTCACCGACGATGGTCTTGCGAACAGCATTATCAACGGTGCCACAGATTGGGTTTACGAAGAAGAATTCGGAGATGACAACGGTATGAAATGGTCACCCGACGGCACGAAATTGGCGTACTATAGGTTTGATGAAACAGCCGTTCGCCAAATGCATATGCCTGTGTATGGTGGGTTATACCCAGAGCCATACATCTTCAAATATCCAAAAGCCGGCGAAGACAACAGCGAGGTTCAAGTATACATCCACGATGTTCAAACTGGAATCAACCATGGCGTGGCTGTTCCGAAAAGCGCGCATTACATCCCACGGTTCTTTTGGACAAATGATGCTGAAACACTGTGTATCCTTACGATGAACAGGCACCAAAACGATTTGCGATTCTTACTCACAGAAGGTGAGTTCCCAAACAACAGAATAGGCACAAAAGAGATTTTTAAGGAAACAGCCTACACCTACATCGACATCCACGATAATCTCATTTTCTTAAATGATGGACACAGCTTCCTTTGGACGAGTGAACGAGATGGCTTCAATCACATCTACAAGTTCGATTATGATGGCACCCACACTCAGCTTACTGAAGGTGAGTGGGATGTGGTTGATTTTTTCGGCTACGATGAAGCACGAGATATGATTTACTTCAGCTCATCGATGAATGGCCCCACGCAACAACACCTACACGCAGTAAATGGAAAGGGCATCGTCACAACGTTAGACAACGCACCTGGACATCACAGCGCAGATTTTTCTGCAAACTTTGCCTACAGAATCCACAACTACAGCAATGCAAACACACCATCCGTTTATACGCTACGCAATAGAAAAGGCAAAACGGTGCGAACTTTAAAGGACAACAGTTCACTTCGCGAAACCCTCTCTGAATATGATTATTCAGAAAAGACGTTCTTTACGTTTACAAATGATTCCGATGTAGAACTCAATTGCTGGAAAATTCTCCCTCCCAACTTCGATGAAACAAAAACGTACCCTGTTTACGTTGCCATTTACGGAGGCCCAGGCGTCAATACGGTAACCGACAGCTGGGGTGGTGCAAACCTCATGTTCTATCAATACCTCGCGCAAGAAGGCTACATCGTTGCTTCAGTTGACCCACGCGGCACACCGCTTCGCGGCCGTAAATTTGAGCATAGCACTTACAAAGAACTGGGCAAGCTAGAGACTGAAGACTTTATTGATTTCGCGAAATACCTCGGCGCACAACCGTATGTAGATGCTAAAAGAATTGGTATTCAGGGATGGAGCTATGGTGGTTTTATGACCCTTCTGTGCATGACGAAAGGTGCAGATGTATACAGCGCAGGTATTTCTGTCGCTCCTGTCACAAACTGGAAGTACTACGACACCATTTACACGGAGCGTTTCATGCAAACACCTCAGGAAAACGAATCTGGTTACGAAGAGAACAGTCCGGTAAACCATGCTGAGAAGCTGGAAGGCGCCCTTTTGCTCGTTCACGGATCAGGAGATGACAATGTCCACTTCCAAAACTCAATGGAGATGGTGAATGCATTGATCGCCGCTGACAAGGACTTCGATTTCTTTGCTTATCCTGATCGCAACCACGGCATTTATGGCGGAAATACGAGACTGCATCTTTTCGATATGATGATGGATTTCGTCAAGGAAAACTTCTAAAGGGTTCTGAAACAATTTGATTCAAACGAAATCGGGGNGACTTTGCAATTGCAAAGTCACCCCGATTCTTTTGTTTTGATAATGCTTTAACTCACAACCGACTCCTCATCCTCAACACCGTGCGTCAATGCCTCAAGCTTGGGTCTTATCAACAACACAATAACACCTATACCCACACTCGTTACAGCAATCCCTGTAAATATTGTGCTCGCACCTAAACTTGAAGACCACTCTCCCAAGAGACCCGCCAGCTTACTTCCAAATCCTGTCATCGCAAAGTAGATGCCCATCATGATCGAAGCGTACTTCACAGGGGCAAGCTTGGTCACGAATGATAAGGCTACTGGTGATAAGCACAATTCACCGATTGTATGGAACAGGTAAGCAAAGACCAACCAATACATTGCGGAGCTACCAGTTGCTTCATACTGAGCAGTCGCACCCGTCATAAAGAAGAAGCCTATGCCCATAATAATTAATCCCACAATCATCTTAAATAAAGAAGTAGAGACCTTCCCCTTTAACTTCCTATTCGCCCAGAAAACCGCAACTGACGTTCCGAAGAAAATGATAAACATGGCATTGATTGATTGGAACCACGAGGCAGGCACTTGCCAATCTCCCAAAAACCTGTCCGTATTCTCCATGGTATAGATATTCATCAAACCGCCAGCTTGCTCAAATGCCCCCCAGAATAAAATGACCAATAGGAATGAAATCAGAAGCACAATGACTCTATCCTTCTCCACCTTGGTAAGTGGCGCTTTCATCACCACTTGACTCTCCTTTGCATCGCCTAAAAAGTTACCCACTTGACTGAGGTACTTCATACCTAGCACATACTGCAAAACACCTAACCCCATGCCAATTCCAGCGAGACCGAATCCGTAATGCCATCCATATACCTCACCGACATATCCGACGACCAAACTCGAGATAAACGCACCGACATTAATTCCGATATAGAAGATTGTAAACCCTTTATCTCTTCTGATATCGCCCTGCTTATACAATCCGCCGACCATCGTTGAGATGTTTGGCTTTAACATCCCTACGCCCAATACAATGAAGACCAGACCGGTGTAGAAGGCCCACATTTGCTCCACTGCAAGTGTACTGTGACCAATTAAAAGGAGGATACCCCCGATAAGTACGGATTTCTTTTGGCCTAAAAATTTATCAGCAATATAGCCGCCTGGCACTGACATGACGTATACCATCATCGTGTACCAACCATATAGCGCAAGTGCTTCAGCATCAGTCCAACCTAACCCAGGATTTGATTCTTGGACTTCCGTAATCAAGTATAACACGAGGATCGCACGCATTCCATAGTAGGAAAAGCGCTCCCACATTTCTGTGAAAAACAAAACGTAAAGTCCTACTGGGTGGCCAAATAATTCTTTTTGGTGGGCCGGAATTGAAGTTGAAGACATGATTTTTAATTTATAATTCGGTGCAAAATACAACTATGGCAGTAATTAACATCTTCCATCTTTTTTATTTTGTAAATTGCTACTTTATTTAAAAACAAAAACAATGCGTCTTTTTATCGCTGCAATCGTCCTGGTTTGGTCTTCTAACTTAGAATTAAATGCTCAGGATTCTAAAATAAATTGGATGTCTGTAGAAGAGGTGACTGAAGCACTTAAAGCGGATCCCCGTCCCATCATGATGGATGTGTATACTGCATGGTGTGGACCGTGTAAAATGATGATGGCAAACACATTTACGAATCAGAACTTGATCGCATACGTGAATAAAAACTTTTATGCTGTAAAATTTGATGCTGAAAGCCCCACCCCTGTAACATTTAAAGGGCAGGTTTTCAGTAATCCTACCTATGACCCAAACAAACGCGGTCGCAACGGCGTCCATGAACTGTCGAGAATGCTCGGAGTCAATGCATACCCCACGATTGTCTATTTCAACGAGAAATTTGACGTAATCACGCCTATTTCAGGATACAAACAACCGCAACAGCTCCAAGTTCTTTTGACTTTTTTCAGCGAAGTTTATTCCAGTGATATTCCATCAGACAAGATGCAACCTCTATGGGATAATCACAGTGCAAATTTTAAAGGTACCTGGTAACATTTGAGACGATTAAGGCAATTGCTTTTATCGCATTGATTGCGCTATATTTGCACCCCGCTTTTTCAAGAGGGAATTGACGTACACCTGCATAATAATTTGAACGAAAATGAGTGAGACCGCAAAACTAATTCTTAACGGACAGGAAATCGATTTACCAGTTATTACTGGCTCTGAGGACGAAAAAGCAATTGACATTAGCAAGCTCAGAAGTTCAACTGGATACATCACTCTCGATCCTGGATTCAAAAACACCGGATCGACTCAAAGTGCGATAACCTATTTGGATGGTGAGAATGGCATCCTAAGATACAGAGGCTACAGCATTGAGGAATTGGCCGAGAATGCGACATTTTTAGAAGTGGCATACTTGCTCATTTATGGCGACCTGCCGAATACTGAGGAGCTTGCCTACTTCGATGAGTCAATCACGCATCACACCCTCGTACATGAAAACATGAAACGGTTCTTTGATGCGTTCCCACAGGGTGCACATCCAATGGGAATGCTTAGTTCTATGATTGCAAGTCTTTCGACATTCTATCCGGAATCACAGGAATCAAATCGTTCTGTTACTGACATTGAAAAGACAATACATCGTCTTATCGCGAAGCTTCCAACACTTGCTGCTCAGGCTTATAAGCACAACAAGGGGCTTCCTGTCATGTATCCTCGCAATGACAAGAGTTATTGCGGCAACTTCCTACAAATGATGTTTGGCTTGCCGACTGAGGACTATGAGATGAATGCTGTCGTCGAGCGCGCACTTAACAAACTGCTGATCCTTCACGCTGACCACGAACAGAACTGTTCAACTGCGACAGTGCGGGTCGTGGGATCTTCACAAGCAAACCTATACAGCTCAGTCTCTGCGGGTATCGCAGCACTTTGGGGACCACTTCACGGTGGCGCAAACCAAGCTGTCATAGAAATGCTCGAAACCATTCGAAAAGATGGTGGAGGTCTGGAGAAGTGGATTGCCAAAGCAAAAGACAAGAACGACAGCTTCAGGCTTATGGGCTTCGGGCATCGGGTGTACAAGAATTTTGATCCTCGAGCGACCATTATTAAAGTTGCGGCTGACGAAGTCCTTGAAGCGCTTGGAGTAAACGACCCGATTCTGGATATCGCAAAGGAATTAGAACAAGTAGCCCTAAGTGATGAGTACTTCATTCAACGTGGTCTTTACCCGAACGTAGATTTCTACAGTGGCATTATCTACCGTGCATTAGGCATCCCTACAGACATGTTCACTGTGATGTTTGCACTTGGTCGTCTTCCTGGCTGGATCGGTCAATGGAAAGAGATGACTGAACAGTCTGAACCGATCGGTCGTCCAAGACAAGTTTACACTGGTTCCACGTCTAGACCATACGTCTCACTTACAGAAAGAGGATAATGGATGGCTTTGTGAACGCTGAAGTCGTTGATGGAATTTGTACTGTTACATTTTCTCATCCTGCTTCAAACAGCCTGCCTGGGGAGATTCTTGCAAAACTTGCAAAAACAATCCATTCTGCAGGGGTAGATTTAGACACACGCGTCATCGTCCTTCAATCATCTGGGGAAAGAGCCTTTTGTGCTGGGGCAAGCTTTGATGAACTTTTGGCGCTTAAAAATGAAACTGAGGGACTTGAGTTTTTCAGTGGATTTGCAAATGTCATCAATGCGATACGCACGTGTCCCAAATTTATCATCGGAAGGGTTCAAGGAAAGGCTGTAGGTGGCGGCGTAGGATTGGCCGCTGCAGTAGATCATTGTTTTGCAACCCAACACGCTTCTGTCAAGCTCTCTGAGCTTGCGATCGGAATAGGACCATTTGTCGTCGGCCCCGCAATAGAACGCAAGGTGGGGACTTCAGGTTTTTCTCAACTTTCTATAGATGCGACATCTTGGAAAGCAGCTTCTTGGGCAGCTCAGTATGGCCTATACGCTGAAGTTTTTGAAAGCACCGAAGAAATGGACGTTGCAGTCCACCGTTTGGCGACCCAACTTGCGTCTAGCTCTCCCGAAGCGATGAAAGAACTGAAAAAGGTGCTGTGGAAAGGTACCGATGACTGGGACAACAAACTGAAAGCATTGGCTCAAATATCAGGACGACTCATTCTCGGTGACTTCTCAAAAGAAGCCATCAATTCATTTAAGAAGTAATCTGATTACTTTGAAATGAAAAAAGCCCAGCGTTACTTTAGCTGGGCTTTTTTCATGAAAGGGTTTTTCTTCTTTATCTCTGAATCATCAAAGGCAACACTCCAAATCTATTTCCTGAGTTAAGTCGAACACTATAAAGCCCAGATGACAAATCTGCCACTGGGACATGAATGCTAACTTCTCCGGACGCTATGCGCTTTTCAAATACCACGCGACCGCTCATGTCATTGATGACAAGGTCCGCACCTTGGGTGACATTGTCAAACTGAACAACAACATATTCATGTGCAGGGTTTGGCAACATTGAAAAAGACATCAGCTCCAGCTCAAAAACACCGACAACTTCGTCCACTTCAATCCCAGGATATGAAGCAACACATCCATTGTCATCAGTGACCGTCACAGTGAAGACGCCACCAGGAATATCCGACACATCTTCAGTATCACCTATCAGGTCTCCGTTTTCATTCACCCAAACGAATACAAAATCTGGCACTCCACCATCCACGGAAACATCTATGCTTCCGTTGTTTAAATCTATTGTACTGTTCTCAACATTTTCAAGCGTAATCGAGAGCGCTTCAGGTTCGGAAACAGATACGACCATGTCAAACGAACATCCATTTAAATCTATGACAGAAGCATCATAATCCCCCACTGTGAGATCAGTATATACAGAATCCACAGAGAATTCATTTCCATTGAAAGAATAACTATACTCACCTTCCCCGCCTAGACCACTGAGCTCAACTTCACCACTATTGCCTCCATAACACAGAACATCTGAAACCAAGCTCTCAAGGGTTAATTCGTCAGGACCTGTAACTTGAACCGAGACATCATCAGAAATACAGCCATTGCCATCCACCCCATATGCGACATAGTCTCCTGGAGAAACATCAAGATACTGACCCAGATTGGTTTCAAGACCGTTAAAGTTATAAGTCGCATTCTCTATGGTTCCAACAGAGAAAGTTAGCGAGACCTCGCCATCATCATATCCGAAACAAGAGACATCGGTCACACTCGAACTTAGTACAACTGCGTCAGGTTCAGAGATGACAATGTTAGATATCGCTTGACATGTCGGACCATCAAAGACAGTGATGGTATAATCTCCTTCAGGCAATCCAGAAATAACAGGACCATCTATACTCTCACCGTTCACTTCATAGAATAGAATAACATTGTTCGCATTCTCCGTCAAGATCTCAAGTGTAGCAGAGGAATCACCGTGACAGACAATCGCTTCTAACTCAACAAGTGAAACCTGAAGGTCACAAAACACACAACTCCCGTCGTTTTCCGTTGCAAAAACATCATAGTTTGATGCATCTGAATCTGTACATCCGAAAATCTCAAGTTCATCACATACGCCATCTAAATCAGCGTCATTTAAACAGATGCCCATACAGTCATAAAACATCTCTGGATATACACAAAGCGCATTTGGTATTGTAGCCTCAGAATCAAAATTACAAGCAGCGGCATCCATACATCCCGCACATGTCTCATATTCACAAGACGCATCATCAATGACCGCAAGAGAATCGAAATTACATGCTAAAGCATCAGTACATCCTGCACAGCTTGAGTACTCACACGTGTCGTCATCTACTGTAGCTGCTGCGTCGAAATTACAAGCAGATAAATCTGTACATCCAGGAATAACACACTCCATAATAAGTTCAAATGTGCCAGTTTCAGCAAAAGCGCCACAGACCATCACCAAATAACTGACACCCAATTCAGAATCAAATTCCAAGGTGGACGCAAATGCGATATCAACGCATAAATCATCGTAGTTAGGCTCACTTTGGTCATCATTGCCAGCAACACACGAAAGCGCATCACAACCGCCTTCATAGACGCTTAAATAGGTGTCAAAATTTGTAAGTTCAGAACAAGTCGTTAATGAAATCAATTCACCTGTGCCTTCAAATGAGTACCAAAGCCCCCCAGAAGGATCTGGAACAGGACTCGTCGCACAACCTGGGTCATCATCGACCTCAACACAATCTTCGTTGTTTGCGATTATTGAACTGCCGCATTGAATCTCAAATGCACCAGCGCAGAAGTCATTTTCTTGATCGCCACCACATAATCCATCATCTTCAGTGGCTTCAGGGTTAAAATTACAGGCCAGGGGATCCGTACACCCTTCTATTTCTAACTCATCACAAACCCCATCCCCATCTGCATCGTTTAGACAATCACCGTCACAGTTATAAAACTCAAACCCATAAAAACAACTGCCATCCTCCTCAGTATAGAAGGGGACGTAGTTACACGCTTCAGAGTCAGTACATCCATAGAGTTCGAAGGGATTACACACCCCATCACCATCATCATCATCTAAACATGCACCAAGACAATCATAACCTGGATCAGCATATTCACAAGAGCCATCATCGAAATCAAAATCCGCTGAATAATTACACGCAAGCACATCTGTACATCCACAAGTGAGTGCTTCGGTGCCCGTCAAACCTTCAAATGATAACGCTACACGAGAAAGGTCATTTTGATCTCCATAATTAAAAAACTGGGCGTTTAACGTCCCTGCGATATCCCCATCCGTTGTGAGTTGGGCGATTAATATTCTCTGACTCTCATCTGGATAAGCATTATCTGTTCCTACAACATCTAGGACAAACCAGGCGCCACCCACAGAATCATCAATGTCCAGATTTCCTCCAGCTTCGAACTGTGAGACCCAAGAAAAGTTTATACTTTCGATATACTGTGGGTTGGACTCATTTGGTCCAGCTCCCGCGTCAAGACCGATTGTAACCCAACTGTCATACTCCAGTTCTGGGAAGGCCGAATAAAACACCGGATTTATATTTGAACCCAGAACAGAACCAACATCACTCTGAAAGAAACTTGTCGTAGACGTAATATTCAGTGGATTCAAATCATCACCAGATATTGCAGACAAGAAATCATCCGGATGAGGTGTGGTAACATATAACCTGTAGGTGGTTTGACCTGCCAGTATACCCTCAGTATGTTCCATCACAACATCAACTGCGAGACCGTACCCTTCAGTCCCTCCATCTGAACAGGAGCAAAATTCACAAGACCCATCATCTTCAGTGGCCAACGCATCATAATTACAGGCGGTGTCATCAACACAACCATCTATTTCAGAAGCATCACACACCCCATCTCCATCCGCATCAGCCAAACACTCCCCATTACAATCTTCACCTGGATTGGGGTAAAGACAAGAGCCATCGTCTGTCTCTGCAGTGGCATCATAGTTACATGCAAACACATCCATACACCCCAGATTAGACGTTAATATGGTAATTGTTTGGACAAATTCTGACGTATTTCCACATCCATCGAAAGCGGTATATGTGCGTTCAATAATTTGTTGGCCTATTTCTTCTGAAATAACGAGGTCTTCATATGTCCACTCCGCGGCATTGTCACAGGCATCGATTACAAATGCATCAGCATCTGGAACCGTTTCTCCTGATGATTGATCAACAGACAAATTCGTTTCAGAAGGGTAAGCTATAACTGGAGGCTCTGTATCTAATATCGTAAACCATTGAGTTTCTGAAATAGAATTCCCTGCTTCATCAGTCGCAGTAAAGGTTCTGGGACACGTATAGCTCTGAAGACACCCGAAAGGATATTCAAATCCACCATCTAAAGAAGTAATGACAATATCAACTGTAGCCGAACAGAAATCGCCAGCAACAGGCATGTCTTCTTCAGGCGCAGGCATTAATTCATCACATGAAAGAAAAGTACTGTCGGGGAAGTAGGCAAAGAAAGGCAGATCAGTATCAGGTGTACAGAGTCCGGTTTGGCATAAGCCATTGTCCTCTGTGGCTTGAGGGTCGTAATTGGTTGCATTCGAATCTGTACAGCCATAAATTTCTAATTCATCACACACATCATCTCCATCCACATCGTTAATGCATAAACCATCACAATCATAAGGAGGATTCAAATAAATACAAGAATCATCTAAATATTCTGCCAGAGGGTCGTAATTACACGCAATGGGATCCGTACAGCCGATGGCCAAACAAGAGATAAATTCACAACTGTCATCGCTAAAAGTAGCGAAGGGATTGTAATTACACGCTAATGAGACCATACACCCTCCAACTTCAGCTGTATATATGCCAACCCCATCGAAATCGATTGTGGTTTGGATTTGATTGTCGCCATCACCCAAAGGGAAGACTTGATAGTTCAGTGTTCCAGAGACTGTTCCGGTTGTCGTCACCTGCATAATTAAAACCCTAAGGTTGGCATCTGGCAGACCATTGTCAGCCGTATTCAGAATGAAATAAGACGCACCCGTTAATGTATTTGCTTCAAGCAAAGTCGCACCATCTGTCATGAAGAATGGAGCGAAAGGTTGTGCACCATCATCAGCAAGAGAAGGGTCAACGGCATTTGGCAGTCCTGATTCGGAAGAGGGGCCCTCCAATCCAATGGTGGCATACGTATCATCAGCCATGATTGGAAACAACCCAAGAAACGCAGCATTAATGCCAGAGGCACTCCAACTCAAATTATAAGATGTATTGAAAACGCCATCTGGAGCAGACAAGAGCAGTGGGGTTTCAGTATCCCCAAACACAGCACTCATGCGATCTGTGGCGTCTACCATGTCGACATAGAAACGATAAGTCGTACCAGGTGCAACAGCAGGAACTGAAGACTCGACTGTTAACGTGTACTGACTCAATCCAAATGTGATTGACCCAAAGAACACACACACAGAAAGCAGAAAATATTTAAATAATCTCATTGACATTGGAAATATGATTCGATGCAATTTATTTCGTTAGAACCAGAATGCGACTTACAAAATGGCAGGAATTCAACATGCGCTTATATAGAAGACGTTGAAAAGATACAAAGGATGCTTATAATTATTATATATAAAAATAGGGAGACCTTTCGGCCTCCCTATCAATATCGTATATAGCAGATCTTAGTTTGTCTTCAAGAGCTGGATTGAAGTAGGAATGCCGTTAGAAACGACGTTTAAACGGTATAATCCATTCTCAAAACCACTAAGGTCAAGTGTCGTCAGGAATGAAGACCCTGCTCCTGCCCAAACACCTTGTGTAACTTGACGTCCACGAGCGTCTACAACAGAGAACGTGACAGTTCCACCAGTCCAACCCTCCCACTGCACTTGGAATAAACCAGTACTTGGGTTAGGGAAGATTTGAGCCTCAACACCGTCAGCGAGTTCATAGATGCCTGTGACAACGTTAAATGTTGCAACTTCTGAACAACCAGCAGCATCTGTCACTTCCACGGTGTAGGTTCCAGAACTCAGCCCCTCTAGATCAGCAGTTGTTGTTCCATCCACTCCAGGACCAGTCCACTCATAAGAGTAGTCAGGTGTACCACCAGTCACACTGATGTCAATCACTGCGTTACCAGTATCTTCACCTTCAGAAGGGAAACCACCGATGACAATTGGATCAGGTGACGTCACAACAACCTCTGCTTCGGCAATACATCCATTTTCATCTTGTGCATAGAACGTATAATCATCCGCTACCAAATCATCAAATTCATTCGCAGCTACAAAATCGTTTCCATTGTCGCTGTATTGAAATGTGCCAGTACCTCCAGTTGCGTCAATTGAAACAACTCCATCCGCTGAACCGCTACATGTCACGGAAGTAGACGTTGCTGTTGCCACAACAGGATCTGCATTCATGACCTCAACCATTTCGCTTGTTGAACATCCGTTTCCATCTTCAACCAGAATCTCATAAGTACCTACAGGTAACCCATCATAAGAGCTCCCTGTAAACGTTGAATCTGAAACCATGACAGTGAAGTTCCCAACGCCTCCTACTGGAGCCCATGAAACCATACCATTTTCATCATCTGTACATGCAACAGCTGTAGACATCGCATTCACAACAATTTCATCAGGGCCGATGACAACCTCTTCAGATGATCCAGAACACCCATTAATATCTGTTCCAACTACTGTATAAACTCCACCAGGAACAATAAGCGGACTTGACAATCCACTCTCACCATTTACAGACAACGTAATAGAAGCTTCAACAGCTCCACCAAATGCACTCACAACAATCTGCCCATCAGACACATCGAAACATGAAGCAGGACTGCTGTTCGTAACAAATACTTGTATCGCCGTCGGGTTATTCACCAATGTTGCAACAGAATTACCAGTACACCCATTACCATCTGTAGCAACCACAGTATAGGTTCCAGCACCTAGTCCAGAGAAAGTCAACTCATTTGTAGATGTTTCTGGCGCGCCCTGTAATTGAAATAAAAGATTTCCATCTCCACCCATTGCATTAGAAACTGTAATAACAGCGTCATTCGTATCGTTACATGAAATTGGTGATGTCAGTGTTGCAGACAAAGTAACAGCTTCAGTTGCAGGAACAGTTACAGTTTGAGAAACTTCGCAACCTGCACCGTCAACAATAATGACTTCATAATCACCCGCAACGAGGTCGTTAAATATTCCGAAGTTCGAAGGTGACTCATCGTCAGCGCCGAAGTAGTAATCGTCTGAACCTTGTGCTCCAGTAGATGAGATAACTAAAGCGCCATCATTATTACCATTGCAAGTTGGAGAAGTAGTTGATTCTATAACGAGTGCAAGTGAACAAGGAAGTACACATGACAGATCGTCAACCGTTGCTGTAACGTCATAGTTAGAAGCATTCGGGTCAGTACATCCAAACGTGTCATTCACGTCTGAACTGAAAGCAATACCATTGTAATTCGTTGTATTTGCCTGTAAGCCATTCACGAAGATTTGCACGTTAAATACACCAGAGAAAGAATCATCCGTAGTGATTTGCGCGAGAAGCACCTTGTTGTCAGCGCCACCGAACGCAGTATACAGGTCAGCACAATCTACAATTGGCGTTGCTCCACATGGGAACCCAGGGTAGAACCATGATCCTCCAATCGGATCGTCTATGTAGAAACTACCTGTCGATGAAAAATCCGCCAGTGCAGCAGTCATGCCTATGTTACTAACAGCACCTGCATCTGCAGAAGACATCATACCTATCGTAACCCAACTGTCGTACTCAAGCGTAGGAATCGCAGAAAACAGAGCTGGATTTGGCTCGTTACCATAGTCAAAACTAGGGGCAGACTGAAAAACGCTACCCGCCGCAGAAAATGCGATTGGGGTTTCAGAGTCTCCGAATACTGCTGAAACGAAATCTTCAGAATTCGTCGTGTTCGCGTAAATATGGTATGTTGTGTACCCTTCTAGTTCAGTATTTTCAACACCATCGTGGACCATGTAGGTCTCAACTGAAATGCCGGTTAACTGTGCTTGGACTCCCAATGAACAGATTAAACCTGCAACAAATAGCAAATGCTTCATATATTTTAATTTGATTTTTTAATAGACACTATAAGTGCGCAAATATATACTTGCTTCGCTCTAAATAAACAACTTTTTTTGAACGCTAAACGGTTAATATATTTATGTTTTGTAATGAAGGGCCTTTTCTTAAAAACACCCTCTACTCACCTAAAGTATACTCAGAAAAATTCAGCTTAAATTCTCGATTGCTTCTCTCCAGTAATCAGGAATTGCACAAGTAGCTCTCGTCTTGTGGTTGAAACAAACAATCACTGTTCGTGATTCTGTACACAGGATTTTGTCACCGCCTTTCGTGATGTGCGCTTTATATGCACACGTGATACTCTTCCCCCCCATCTTTTCGACCCAAGTTGTAATCTCAAGATCATCTCCCAATTTCACAGGGTGCTTGTAATCGATTTCCTGCCGAGCGACCAACACGCCGTGTTCAGACCAATTCCATTTCTCCGAAATCTTATTGAACAGCGCGATTCTACTTTGCTCAAAATAAATCAGGAAATTTGCATTGTGAACAATCCCATAAGAATCAATATCAACAAAACGTATCTCGGGGCGGTAAGTGAAATTCATGGCCGCGAATGTACATTCGTATTATGGCTACAAGAAGAAAAATTTTAACAACACTGACAATTGCTTGCTTTCTGCTTTCAATCTACCAACTGTATCAAATCCCTGCAGCTGTCGGATGGGCTGGCGCAGCACTCGCTCATTCAATTGTCTTTATTTCGATGAAAACAGAACGAATTCCCGATTTTGATTCGGACTTTCTAAACATCCTAAATGTGTCGCTTGGCATCGTTGCCACGCTGGTTTCCGCAGGTCAATGGATTATTTTAGACATAAATGGCCCTTTTGCGATGGGCATTTCCGCTTCTGCACTGGTAATTTGGGTTATCAGACCTCGGAAAAAGGGGTGAAAAAGGGTGAAAACAACCGATTTCACTCGACTTTATTCACAAAACAGTGGACTTTGTTCACAAAGTGCATATAAACGGCCTAGACCCCTTGACACCGTTGAGTTTGTCGCCATACATTGCAACGATTAGTAATTATAATTGTTAAACCTTAAAAAACATCATTCTCATGAACAAAGCAGAATTGGTTGATGCTATGGCTTCAAGTGCCGGCATCTCAAAAGCAGACTCAGGTCGTGCTCTAGAAGGATTTCTTAGTGCAACAAAAGGCGCACTCGCTAAGGGTGACCGTGTTTCTCTAGTAGGATTCGGTTCTTTCTCAGTTTCTCACCGTCCAGCGCGTAAGGGTCGTAACCCACAAACTGGTGCTGAGATTCAGATCAAAGCAAAGAACGTTGTAAAATTCAAAGCAGGATCAGGCCTCGCGGTTTAATCTCATTTGAATAAAAGATTAAAGCCTCTCCTTTTTGGAGGGGCTTTTTTTTTACTTTTAAACCTTCATATTTGACTGTGAATCACATGTCCTCTCAATCTCAAAAAATACAAAGCTGCCTCAGCGTTCTAGAGCCTCTCATGACTGAGAAGCGGAAGGCGAGGTATGAAGAGATTCTAGAGCACCGGACGAGGCATGTTGCGATGGTGCTTGAGGATGTTTACCAAAGCCGGAACACCAGTGCCGTCATGCGCAGTGCGGATGGATTGGGGATACAGGACATTCACATGATCGAGTCGTACAATGTTTGGTCTAAGAACAGAAGTGTCTCCAAAGGCGCCTCTCGATGGCTTACCCTACACAGGCACCTGGGCGCAGAAGATCCCCACGGCGCGTGTGTCGCGAAATTGCGAGAGCGCGGATATCGCATCGTCGCCACCTCCCCACATGAAGGTGGATATACACCCGAAACACTTCCGATAGACAAACCCATTGCGATTGTCATGGGGACAGAATTCAAAGGAATATCATCTCGACTGATGCCGGAAGTAGACGATTATGTGGAGATTCCGATGTTCGGGTTCTCAGAAAGCTTTAACATATCTGTCGCCTCTGCGATTGTGATGAATCGGGTTTGCGCCCGCGTGCGAGAAGCAGGTGTTGATGCGGGGCTCTCTCATGATGAGAAGCAGTACCTCAGATTACAATGGGCATTCCGATCCGTCAAACGGGCGGATTTAATCCTTGAGAACTCTGGACTTCAAATGCCGATCGAAAAATGAACGCGCCGCAAGTAAAGCGTCTCAATGTCGACACATTAGGCCTCTTGAAAATCGCGCTTCCTATCTCTATAGGAACCTTCGTTCAATTCCTCGTCTTGCTTACAGACAACTTCTTCCTCTCCAGAGTGAGCGAGTCGGCGATTAACGGCGCAGGAAATGCCGGGTTAATTTATCTCACTTTCGGCATGTTGATTTTCGGAAGCGCAACCGGCATACAAATCCTCGTCGCACGTCGCAATGGCGAGGGAAACGACGCATTACAAGTCCGCACGGGAAGGATGGGATGGATCATCCATGCCGTTCTTGCTGTCCTGATCTGCACCACCGTCCTCCTTCTCAATACGGGGTTTTTAGGCGGGCTTATCTCCAGCGAAGCGGTCAGAAACGTTTTCGAACCCTTCCTTAATATCAGAACGTGGGGATTTCTTCCCTTCGGCGTCACCTGTGCGATTACGGCATACTGGATGGGACTCGCCCGCACAAACCTCCTCCTCGCGGTCAGTCTGACGATTGCCATTACAAACCTCATCCTGGACTATGCATGGATCGAGGGCAACTTGGGGTTTACCGCCATGGGATATCAAGGCGCGGCCCGCGCTTCGCTTGCTGCAGAAATTTGTGGATTCACTGTTGCTGTCATGCTCATGCTTAAAGTAGAGCCGCGCTTCTTCAAGCTTCCCAAACGTCCCGACGGCGAAGTCATTCAAGCGTGGTGGGCCATCTCCGGACCGCTCATGGGGCAACTATTACTCACTGTAGGCACATGGACCTCTTTCTTCTTCTTCGTAGAGAGAGTGGGCTCTACGGAGCTTAAAATTTCTCACATCGCTCGCAATGCGTTTATGCTTGCCTATGTGGTCTCTTCTGGCATATCCCAAACCACCCGCACCGTCGTCTCCCAACTTATAGGCGCATCCAGGACCGCTGAGCTCACGCCTGCCTTAAAACGACTGGCCACATTAAATCTCGTAGGCGTCATCATTATGTCGCACGGGTTCATCCTCTACCCCGATGCCATCTCCCAAATCTTCTTTGACGACCCGGAGGCTATTGCAAGCATGTCACGCACGTTTTCGATCCTTTTCATCGCCGTCATCGGATTCTCAATATCCTCACTGCTTCTTGCTACGCTCGAGGGATCGGGCGGGACCAAGCGCGCCTTCCTAGTCGAAATGATGGGCGCAGGAACCTATCTCGCCGCAGTATTTTACCTCACCTCTCCCATGAACGATTCTATGTCTGGCGAAGCGCAATACTACCCGATCGAATTCATTTGGCGCGTCGAATGGGTGTACTTCTCCCTCATCGGACTCGGAAGTTTCCTCATGCTGCGCAACGGCAAATGGCGCCACGGCCTCGAGTCGCTGGGGTGAGTCTCGTTTTTCTTAAATCTAATCAATCACACAGCGCGCAGAACTTCCATTACGCTTAAAGGGGTGAGCTGAATTTACCGCATCATTCGATTCAGAAATATATCTGTACCAAGCTTGAGTACTGCTATATGCAGAAGAACTCCACCAATACCCCGTACTCCCTAAAGAAGAGAAGTTCCCAGCTTGTATACCACCTGGAAGGGCGTTAAATCCACTTGAATTCGAACCGTTACCACTATTGTTCCAACCTGAAGTAGATTTCATCGCCTCACCCGCTACAGACTCTCCTCCTAGGGAAGTCGTAAGCTGAGACCATTCCGCATCGGAAGGGATATGCCATCCACTCGGACAAATACCCGGCTGCATGATCGCGGACCAGTTGTATAGCGCTCCGTATATATCGTAGTTTGCCTCAGACTTCGCCGAAGTGACATCCGATCCTTCATATCCATATACGTAGTAATATGGCGTTGAATTATCAAAGGAAGAACTTGGAGAAACGCTAGGCAGGTAGCGGCAGTTTTCTGCAAACCAACACTGGCCTCCTATCTCTACGGTCGCGTAAACGTACCCTTCGTACAGGAGGTCGTCGCCACACGTAGAAAACGCGCAACTGCTTCCATCTCCATTGCATTCTCCACACTCGTCATACTCCCCTACACAGTCGTCAATATCGTCACACACCATATCTCCATCAGCATCGGCTAGACACCCGCCTCCACACACACCAAACACATCTTCTTGGTTTCCTGCACAGTCGCAATCGCCTGCAGAGATATCGTTACATCCGCACTCATATGCCTCTCCGAGTCCGTTACATACCCCACACGTATCTAATTCACCTACGCAGTCATCGATATCATCACATATGCCATCTTCGTCGGTGTCGGCAGAACACCCACCCCCACACACACCTAAAATATCTTCTTGGTTGCCATTACAGTCGCAATCGCCTTCTGGGATATCCGTGCACCCACACTCGTATACCGCACCAAAACCATTGCACACGCCACACGCGTCTAACGCCCCCACACATTCATCCACATCATCGCATATCCCATCCCCGTCTTCATCACTGGCGAAACAACCTCCTCCACATACACCCAAAGAATCTACTACGGCACAACTCCCATCGTCTTGCGTAGCGGAAGGGTTGTAATTACATGCATTGGAGTTGTTCATACAGCCCAAAATCTCCGCGTCATCGCACACACCATTTCCATCTTCATCCGCATAGCACGTTCCTCCACATACCCCCAAAACATCCAACTGATTCCCGCTACAATCGCAATCGCCTTCTGGCAAACCTTGACCGTTACATGCGTCTTTTAAACAGCGGACGGCTAGGCCATTGTAAAAATATCTATCGTTTAATTCTATTTGCCCGTTATTAGTTTTATTAAAAAATAAAAACCAAGCTTCGTTACCATTTCGCAACGAAGACGTCCAATAATACCCATAAGTGGAGTATTGAAAAACATCACTTCTTGTCCCCACCACTGTCGCGCTAAAGCCACTTTCATTGGTACCTACATATACGGGTGAACTCCAATCATTAAGATCATCCGATTTAAGCGCTGAATTTGCGTATTGAAGTCCACCGAAGAGGTCTATAAGCTCAAGCCACTCTGGGTCTGAGGCAACGTGCCAATCAGAAGGACAGAGTGCGCGTGGATCTTGTACTGCATAATGGTTATATAGCTTACCCACTTGTTCACCCAAATAGTCGATGTCATTATTAAAGTGACACCAAGCGCCAGTTTGTGTGAGTCTTAAATTATACCACTCTCCACCGTCTTGGATATTAGGAATAGCATCGCCATTTCTATAGGATTCCGTTCTTAGGTTTTCTTGGAACCAACATTGATTTCCTATCGTGACTACTGGGTAAGTATATCCGTTATATTCTACTACATCGCCGTCTGCGCAACCTATTAGATTATGACACCACGAGCCATCGTCAACATTTGCAAGGGGATTGTATTCTACAAACAAAGGGTCCATACATCCGTAGACGGCTGGGACAGCACACGAGCCGTCATCGGCATTGGCGTCAGGATTGTATTCCATAAAGTTAAAATCGGTACATCCAAGCAAAACGTCCGCTCTAAGACAACGTATACTATGGCCTCTCACGCTAGAGTGTGATATATCTGCAATCGAGGCTGAAGTATTTGATATGGTTATCGCTTGTATGTAATCTTCAACGTGGTCTATAGGAGCGATATACGTTCCTTGCGCCCAAAATTCAGCAGATAAGGTTTGGCCTACATAACCCGCCGAACCTACAGAGCGCCCCCCGCCAGGNAGNGCGGTAAACCCGCTTGAGTTAGTAGCTCCCGTATTCGGAGANGCCCAGTGATCTAAACCCGACTCTTTCATAGCTCCTCCTGCGACCTCTTCTCCTCCGAGTTCTGCAATTAATGCATCCCATTCCTCCAAAGTAGGAACGTTGTAGTACGTCGGACAGATCCCCTCGGGAGAGACAGAAGCATATCCGTTATATAGAAGNCCGTAAATGGACGTATTTGCGTTGTCNTTNTCGTAAACGCTATACCCNCCNNAATCTCCNANNTCGTTCCACTCCGCTTCGTCAGGAGTGTAAAGGATAGGCGTTCCTGAATTGTATGACGTGGTGCGGAGGTTCTCTTTAAACCAACACTTCCCTCCTATTTCTACAAGTCCGTACGCTACTCCGTTATAAGTAATGCTCGTCTCTCCGAGGCAAGGGCCACATATATCGTCGTAAAGGCCGTCGCCATCGGTATCGGAGAGGCAGTCCTGACAGTTCCCATCTATATCGGGCGTATTCCCAGCACAATCGCATGCTCCCTCAGCCATATCGGCGCATCCGCACTCGTAGATAGGACCTGGACCGTTGCATACNCCACAGGCGTCCACCGTTCCGTCACAGGTATCGTTACCATCGTCATCGCAGATCCCGTCGCCATCGGCGTCGAGTTCGCAATCGCCATTACAAACTCCAGCGGCATCGAGCGTCCCGACACAATCGTCTTCGGTATCGCANACACCATCGCCATCGGCATCGGGNGTGCCATTNCANTCGCAATCTNCNTCAGGTATGCCTGAACATCCACAGTCGTAAATNGCGCCNGGNCCATTACANACNCCACANANGTCNGCCTGACCTATACAGGAATCGCCATCGTCGCAAATCCCATCTCCGTCGAGGTCCGCAGAACACGTTCCGCCACATACATTGAGGGCGTCGAGCTGGTTTCCGTCACAGTCGCAATCTCCTTCAGGGATNTCTNCACATCCACATTCGTAAATGGTNCCAGGCCCACTGCAAACNCCACATGCATCAAGGTATAGACACAAAGAGGCATAGTTTGTTGTGGCGAGAGGATCGTAGTTACACGCCTCAGAATCTGTACATCCTACCGAAGGGATGACAAGAACCCACGCCGTGCCATCCCATCTGAGGAATTGACCTGTCTCCGTTCCGTCAGGCATCGCAATGGCCTCGATAAGGACATTGAGAGACGTGAGGTACTCGGTGAGGGTTTGGTTATCTACCATAATCTCGCTGACCTCAAAGGCATTGCCATAGACAATGAGAAGCTCAAGGAGATCGTCAAGCAGGATATTCTGGTCTGCATCGATATCCGGATTGTAGGGATATGTTAATGTCGGTTCGGTTTGGGCTGAAAGCTGAAAAGCGAATAAGAGCGCAAGACACAGCGTCAAGCATGGCGTTAAGGCAGAAGAAAGTAAATGGCGCATGGTCAGTTGATTTGGTACTGAACGTGTAAGATACATAAATTAATCCGTAAAAGGGGAGATAAATAATGGCGGTGGAGGAGTTAATTTTGGGGCATGAACGGAAAACGCCTGAGAATAGTTTTTATGGGGACGCCCGAATTTGCGGCTACGTGCTTGGAGACCCTTCTCGAGGGCAGGCACGAAGTGGTAGGTGTAGTGACAGCTCCCGACAGAGAAAGCGGAAGGGGAAGAAAGATTTCGCAGTCTGAGGTGAAGAAGCTCGCACTTGAGAAGGGCTTGCCGATTGAACAGCCTGTCAAACTTCGTGAGGAAGGGTTTCTCGAGATTTTGAAGGGATGGAATGCCGATTTGGGGGTGGTCGTGGCGTTTCGGATGTTGCCCGAAGTGGTTTGGGCCATGCCTCAGATGGGAACAGTCAACTTGCACGGATCGCTCTTGCCACAATTTAGGGGAGCTGCTCCGATACAAAGGGCGATCATGGCGGGCGCCACAGAATCCGGCGCGACCACATTCCTCCTCTCACACGACATCGATACAGGAGACGTTTTGGGACGAGTGCGACTCAACATCGGCGCAGACGAAAACGCAGGCTCTCTCCACGACAGAATCTTAGAGGCAGGCAAGCATCTGCTGGCAGAAACTGTGGATCACCTCGCAGAGGGCGTCGCCCAAGTGAAACCTCAATCAGAATATGACCTTGAAGCGTCGGAACGCCTCGAAGCGCCCAAGCTTTTTAAAGCGGACCGGAAAATAGATTGGCACCGACCTTCCACAGAAATCCACAACTTAATTCGGGGACTCTCCCCCACCCCAGGAGCGATAACCTATCTGTCTGAATCAGAAAACGACCCGATTAAAATCCTCTCTGCCAGTCCATCAGAAAAGACAGGACTTGCGCCAGGCCAAATCCATATCTCAGAGAACTGTTTTACTGTCGGAACGAAGGACGGATCTCTGGAAATAAAAAGAATACAACCTCCAGGGAAAGGCGCCATGGACATCGGAGATTTTTTACGGGGAGCGAGAATTTCATTGGAAAATTTCGTATCTTAAATTGAAGCAGACAACTATGTGGGTGTCTCTGACGTCCTAGATATGTTATCTACATTCGGCTCAAACTGCTAATACCATGAACAGACTTCTTATTGCGCTCACNTTCACCCTGTTATCAGGGTTTGCCTTCGGTCAGGGATTGCCTCACAACCTCACGATCGAAGAAAAACTCCACGCCTTACAAAGTGGATATACGTCGCCCAACAACTCAAGCCGAGCGAATACAAACCCTCCGCCCTATGCAAATCTGCGCACCATGGCGGAGTGGGAAGAAATACAAGCGCTGGTCGTCAGCTGGACGAGCTATCAAGGGATCTTGAAGCAAATCGTTGCCGCTTCCGTAAACGAGTGCCACGTCATCATCTTAACGGAAAACCCATCTAACACCCAGTCTTACCTCCAAAATTCGAGCTATGGCGGAGCGGTAAGTATGAATAACATCACGATGATTGATACGCAGTTGAACTCGATTTGGGTGAGAGACTATGGCGGCACGACCGTATATGCAAACGAAGTGGATAACGGGATGCTAATAGACTGGATCTACAACCGACCGAGACCTGCCGACGATATCACGCCTGACGATGTCGCAAGCGCTTTGGGACTTGAAATTTACACCACGACAAATGCACCCTACGATTTCATGGCGACCGGAGGAAACTTTATGAGCGATGGATTTGGNACGGNGTTTTCGTCGAATTTAATNATCGATGAAAACTCNGGNGGAAACACAGGCTGGGGAGGCAGTTTTCCAAATCACTCGGTGGCGGAAATCGACGGCATCATGGACGATTTCATGGGGATAGACAACTACATCAAGATGCCTAACCTCCCCTACGATGGGATTCACCACATCGACATGCACATGAAGCTCCTCGACGAAGAAACCCTCCTCGTCTCCCAATATCCTGACGGAGTGGCGGACGGCCCACAGATNGAAGCGAATATCCAGTATGTCCTGGACAACTTTACAACCAAATGGGGCACGCCGTTTAAAGTGCACTGGATCCCCGCCCCCCCACAATCAGGCGGAGGATATCCCAACCAAGGCGGATATTACTGCACGTATTCAAATTCCATGTTTGTGAACAAAACCCTTCTGGTCCCTACCTATTACACGCAATACGACACCACAGCGCTCCGCATCTATGAAGAACTGCTCCCTGGGTATAACATCGTAGGCATAGATTGTGACAACAACCCCGAAGCCATTATCAGCGCTTCAGGAGCCATCCATTGCATCACACATGAAATAGGTGTTGAAGACCCCCTTCTGATCAGTTACAAGTCCTTAGAAAACACCTCTGTATCTTCTGAAGGATATACTGTGGAGGCCTATATCAGACACCGCGATGGGATTTCTTTGGCCTCCGTTTACTATCGTGAACAAGGTTCATTTAGCTTTATTCCAGTCAGCATGTCCCCTGTGGGCGGGAATACTTATTCCGGAACCATTCCTAGCTCTGCCGCAAGTGGCGGAGGAACGATAGAGTACTATGTGCAGGCGGCCGCTTACTCAGGCAAAGTCCAAAGACGTCCTATGACAGCACCTTCAGGCTACAAGTCTTTTTCTGTTGTCGCTGACCCGATGGGATGTACAGACCCTGAAGCTTGCAACTACAATGCATTCGCATCCATCGATGATGGGAGTTGTGAACCACCATGCTGCCCAGGAGACATCAATGGCGATGGTGGAATGAATGTCGCCGACTTACTCGTCATCCTCAGTGAATTCGGATGTTCAAGTGGATGTACCTCTGACATCGATTCTGACGGAAGCGTAACGGTCGGAGACATCCTCTACTTCTTGTCTATTTTCAGTGCAGGCTGCCCTTGAGATTAAAACCTCGTCACTGCCCTTCGTGCGAAAACTAAATGTCACAAAATCTTATTATCATTGAGATAGCGGGTTTTGCTTTTCATTGCACCTTCCCTTATGCTTACATTTTTAGATAGGTGAGCGGTGCCAAAGACGCACAAGATTACTCAGAAAGTCAACAATCACTAATCGATTGTATTCCCGTCAGCCGAGTTATCTAAGAAAGTGCTTCCAGAATCTCCGGAGACGGTACTGTAGTTTGGTGAGGCGGTGTTTTCAAAACCACCAGAGACAGAAGAAAAAGATCCAAAAGAGTTGTTAGTATGCCCACCTAAGACTGAAGAAGCTTCCCCTGAAGCATTGTTGCTATTTCCTCCGGAGACGGAAGATAAATATCCCGAAGCGGTGTTATTATACCCACCAGAAACGTATGACAAATATTCCGAAGCGGTGTTATCACTCCCCCCCGAGACGGAAGACAAAACATCAGAAGCGGTGTTACTAAGCCCCCCCGAGATGGAAGACTCTTCTCCCGAAGCAGTGTTATAAATCCCACCCGATACGAAAGTACAATAAAAAAAAGACATACATAAAAGGGACGCCTCTCGGCGTCCCTTCATTTGCAATTGTATGATCGTTTGATCAATTGCTATATGGTTTCAAAGTACAGGTGTCGTTTAACAAGATGTCCCGAAGGCAGCAAGTAAGATTAAGATATCCTGTACGTTTGTAGCATCGTCATCGTTAAGGTCTACTGCACATCCAGATGTACATCCAAATTGTCCAAGTAATTCAAGAATATCTGCAACTGAGATCACGCCATCACCATTGATGTCCTCTGGACAATCACAAGAGGTGAACTCACAAGACCCATCGTCAATCGTTGATGACGCATCGTAGTTACAAGCCTCAGCATCTGTACATCCAGCACAACTTGCACTTTCACAAGATCCGTCGTCTATCGTTGCTGTAGCATCGTAGTTACAAGCAGCAGCATCTGTACATCCTGAGCAAGACGTGTATTCACACGATCCATCATCTGTATTTGCCGCTGAGTCATAGTTACAAGACGCAGCGTCTGTACATCCTAAGACTTCAACGAACTCACCCGGACATATACCCCCTAGTGTAAATGTTGCATCATAATCAGATCCAGTAGAAGTTTGCCATCCATTGACAATCGTGACAGTCCAAACGCCATCTCCTGAAACTCCAGCTGAAGATAAATCTACCTCTACAGCGTATGTCCCTGTCGCATCAACATACCATGTCTCTGGATAGAAAACTGTGTAATCTCCCTGATTGGTACAAGTGCCACTGGCATANTCGTAGCCTCCAAATTCGATACAAGACCCATCAGGAGCTCCTATTTGAACGAGCATATCAGCTGGCCAACTTCCGTTAGCTAAACTGGTCCAGTTGAGATCTATAGAAACAGTGGATAAAGTTCCTGCTCCAGTAACTTCTGATGCCTCAGAACTTTCCATTCCGAGAAGACCTGTTGCTGCCACAGAAGCTTCCACTTCACAACCACATCCGAAAATTGGATCAGGAGCGATACAAGAACCATCATCTTGAGTTGCAGTAGCGTCATAGTTACAAGCCGAAGCATCTGTACAACCAGCACAATCAAAATTACATGAACCATTGTCATTGACTGCCTCTGAATCGTAGTTACAAGCTGTTTCGTCAGTACATCCAAATCCTTCTCCGATACAGAATTGAGTTGATTCAGACGCCTCGAATTCGCCGCCAGTTGTAAGCACAGCGCCGTCAACAGTTAGATCATAAGATCCTGCTCCATATGCACAGCAAACACCATCACCGAAGCTGTCATTGATTGTAAACGTGTAACATCCATCACCTACACATACAACCTCCTGTACTGCTGTAGCAACATCAACATATGGACCACCTGAAGCAACAGCTGCGCCAGTAACGTCATCCGTCAAAGACCATGTTGTCTCAGCTGGGTAGTTGTCTGTCAAAATATTGATGATGACGCCTGTTCCACCCAGAATACAAGATCCATCGTCTTGAGTTGCTGCAGCATCGTAGTTACAAGCTGCAGGGTCTGTACAACCTGAACATGTCGTTCCATCTCCGCCACACACACCACAGATATCATTTTGAAGGCAAGAACCATCATCCTGTGTTGCTGTAGCGTCATAGTTACACGCTGTTGCATCTGTACACCCTGCACAATCGAAGTTACAAGAGCCATCGTCCTGAGTCGCATTCATGTCATAGTTACATGCAGCCTCATCTGTACATCCCAAACCACACTCAGCGTTTATTGTAAAGTAATCATCTCCAGCACTGGCACCATCACCATTTGCGGCTGTATCAAGAGAACCTGTCAAAATAACTGCTCCTGAAGCAACATCAGTTAGAGTATAAATCGCACCATTCCAACCATCTCCGTAGCTGTCTCCCATAGAAAGTGTGTAACAGCCATCTCCAATACAGATATCTTGGCTTCCAGCACCTCCAGATGCGACAGACGCACCGTTGAGTATGACAGACCAAGATATCTCTGCGTCCCATGTGCCACCACCTACAGTGATGTTCACACCGTTTCCGAACACACAGCTTCCGTCATCAATTGTATTTCCAGCGCTGTAATTGCATGCTTCAGCATCTGTACATCCTGTGCAAGATGAATTATCTCCACCACAAACGCCACAAAGATCATCAAATTGACAGTTTCCGTTGTCTGTAATAGCTTCTGGGCTATAATTACATGCGGTTGGATCGGTACAACCTAAATCAGGATTGCAGTTTTCCATGGCCATAACAATAGAGTTATTGACGTTTAGACGACCACCTGTAACAGTCTCAGGACCTAGCTGAGCAATTTGATCAACACCATCGAAAATAAATGAACGAACCAAGTCTGCAGTAGCTTGAGGTGATGTCAATGCGTTTGATGCAAGGTCGGCACAAGGCGCACTGTAAACAAGCGCAATCGCTCCTGCAACACACGGACTCGCAAAAGAAGTTCCAGACGTATTTGCATAACCTCCTCCTAGTGAAGGAAGATACACGCTTTCTCCTGGCGCTCCTAAATCAATCGTAGTCGCTCCGTAGGCAGAAAATGTTCTTTGGTCTTGGTTATTGGTTGCAGTGACAGCAACCATATAATCTGAACTGCAACCAGTAGGCATATCACCAACAGCATCAATGTCAAACTGAGCATTTGCTGTTGCACCACAATTGAGTATTCCAACTGAACCTAAATCGTCGTAGTAAGCACACCACACTGGGTAATTAGCGGGATTTCCTTGATCAATTCCCCAAGATGCATTCGTTGCAACAACGAAAGCACCTAAAGCACCATTAGACGTGTTGTATAAGTTACGCATCGCATGTGGATAGCTATATGCTTCCACAACACCAGCATCAGTTAATCCTCCAAATTCAACATGCATAATACCTACACTCCAGTTAACGCCTGCTCCACCATTTGAGTTATTTCCTGTAGCGCCAATCATACCGCTGACAGCGGTTCCGTGAGAAGCTCCAGAAATGGCATCATTGTTAGATGTCGTGTTCCATCCATCCACATCGTCTACATATCCATTTCCATCATCATCAATACCGTTACCTGCAATTTCATTAGGATTCGTCCAGTGGTTGTCGATTAAGTCTGGGTGAGAATAATCACCACTCTCCATAACACAAACAACAATTCTGTCTCCATTGGCAGTAAATCCACCAGTAGATATATCCCACGCCTCATCACTGTCTATATCATGATCACCACTTTCCACGTGATGCCATTGCTGATTAAAACTAGGATCATTAGGTGTTGTAGCTCTGTTTTCAACATAATGGTTAAACTGAACTGCGCGAACAGAAGGGTCAAGCGCCAAATCGCGTAAGATGAGATCTGAATCAGAAATATCTTGACTGTAATTGAAAAGGTGAATGTGAGAAAGAGATGAAAGCTCTTTAACTGGCTTAAGACCAGATTTGAGTCCATTAATTGAAGCGTGTTGTTTTGCAAAAAAGGCCGCATCGGCGTCTTTGTGGAACATCACAATTAGTTCACCAGGAACAAGTTCACCAGGGGTTCCGGTTGCGGGCGACTTTTGAGCAGATACAGACAATGTCGTCAGAAGTGCTAAAGAAAAAAGAGATAGAGAGAGTTTCATCGAAATAGGATATTAATATAATCTTGATTAACGTTTTGGTTTAAACAGAATTGAGACCTGTCTAACGAAGACGTAAAATAGTTCATAAGGTTGCATAAAAAAATTAATTATACGAAGAAGTTAAAACAGAAAGGATATCTGAAGCTGACTCTGTAATAGGGGTTCCGGGGCCGAAAACGCCTACAACCCCCATTTTATATAGAATCTCATAATCTGCAGGTGGGATTACACCCCCTACAACGATTAAAATATCAGCGCGATTTAATTCTACAAGAGATTTTACNAGAATNGGAATCAGCGTTAAATGACCTGCAGCAAGCGTAGAAATACCGATGACATGTACATCATTCTCCACAGCTTGACGTGCTACTTCTTGAGGCGTAGAGAATAGCGGGCCCAAATCGACGTCAAACCCCAAATCAGCAAAAGAGGACGCAATGACTTTTGCCCCTCTGTCATGACCATCTTGGCCCATCTTTGCGACCAAGATTCGTGGACGACGACCGACGGATTCGGCAAAAGAATCTGACAACTTTAATGCCGATTTAAATTCATCTCTGTTGTTCATCTCCTTCGAAAATACACCACTTACCCTTCTGTCTGTAGGTTTATATCTGTCGAATACACTTTCCAACGCCTTACTTATCTCTCCTAGAGTCGCTCGCAAACGCGCAGCTTCAATCGCCAACCCCAGCAAATTCTCAGAATTTTTCGCGCCCGAAGTAAGCGCCTCCAAAGCATTCGATACCGCTTGAGAATCACGCTCAGATTTAATCTTTAAAATCATCTCAGACTGTTGATCACGAACCGCAGAAGTATCTACATTGAGCACTTCCAATTCATTTTCCTCGGGAGGAATCTGAAAAATATTTACGCCGACTATCCTGTCAGCTCCTCGATCTATTCTGGCTTGTTTTCGAGCCGCAGCCTCTTCAATTCTGAGCTTTGGAAGACCCACTTCAATCGCTTTTGACATCCCTCCCAGTTCGGCAATTTCTTTCATAAGATCAGATGCCCGAGAGACAATAGACTCCGTTAAAAACTCCATTAAATGACTCCCAGCCCAAGGATCAACAGAAGTCGTATACCCACCTTCAACTTGCAAAATCAATTGCGTATTTCGCGCGATCCTAGCTGAAGAATCCGTCGGGAGTGCAATGGCTTCATCCAATGAATTTGTATGAAGAGACTGCGTGCCGCCAAATGTTGCAGACAGCGCTTCTATTGCTGTTCTGGCTACGTTATTCCAAGGGTCTTGAGCGGTCAGTGTCCATCCTGAAGTTTGGGTATGCGTACGTAGCATTAAACTTTTTGGGTTGGAAGGTTGGAAGGCTGACATTTCTGAAGCCCAAATCATCCTTGCAGCCCTCATTTTCGCAATTTCCATCGTGTGATGCATCCCGTTTGCCCAGAAAAAACTTAAGCGAGGCGCAAAATCATCCACAGCAAGACCTGCATCAATCCCCGTTTTTACATACTCGATTCCATCGGCCAAGGTGTAGGCCAATTCAAGTTCAGGGGTAGCTCCTGCTTCCTGCATGTGATATCCCGAAATGCTGATCGAGTTGTATTTGGGCATTTTTGAGGCGGTATATTTAAAAATATCCGATACAATTCGCATGGAGTGCGACGGCGGATAAATAAACGTATTGCGCACCATAAACTCCTTCAGGATGTCGTTCTGAATTGTCCCTGATAATTGTTCAGGCATAACGCCTTGCTCTTCTGCAGCGACAATATAAAATGCCAGAATGGGAAGCACCGCACCATTCATCGTCATGCTCACTGACATCTTATCTAAGGGAATTCCCTCAAACAGACGCTTCATGTCCTCCACCGTATCAATCGCCACTCCGGCATTGCCCACATCACCGGTCACTCGCGGGTGGTCACTGTCATATCCCCTGTGGGTGGCAAGATCGAATGCCACTGAAAGCCCCTTCTGTCCTGCAGAAAGATTCCGTCGATAAAAAGCGTTTGACGCCTCTGCAGTGGAAAAACCAGCGTATTGACGAACCGTCCAAGGTCGAGTGGCATACATGGTCGGATATGGGCCTCCCAAAAAGGGAGGGATCCCCGCACAGTATTTCTCGTGGGACCGTTTTGGCGTATGAATTCCAAATGATTCCGGAACGTCAATGCCCTCAGCTGTTTCAACAGTCTCGACCTGAGCCACATCATGCGTGGTGCGATACAATCTTTCTGTATCTATGTTTTCAATTGTCTTCGTTTGTGTGTTCTTTGTGGTGAGCTCTAAAGGTTGATGATTGAGCAGATAGAACGGATCATTTGCATTTAAAGAAAGGGGGGCACTGCCTCGAGAAGAATCTACAGGCACGAAAACGGGTGCTTGAAGCCATGAGGAACGGCCCTTTAAAGTCGCCTCCTCCCACTGTTCCAGAGTCTTCAAAGCGTCCATGCGGAGCAGTGCTTCAGAGGCAAACCATTTTGTGGCCAAATCCAAATGATGACTCCCCCCCATCGGATCATCTGTCCTGCCTAAAAGTGCCTCCTCACGTAAAATATGTTGGATATTTCTCGCCCATCTCTTTGATTGTGTGATCGACTTCTCGTCTTTGAGAGGCGACAATATATCGTGTCCGCGCACTTCAATTCCGTCGGCGCCACCAACAACAGCACCATATGCCATCATCGTATGCCTCAATAAATTGTCCTCCTGAATCTCCTTTACAGCGAAAATCGACGTTGTTCGGGATTCAATCCAGATGGGCGCAGACTCTGGCACACCACCCATTTCTGAAATCATTGTTGCCCACGCCACACGCAATCCACGAATGGCAGCAACCGTTGAAATCACATCGGTGGTAGAAGCGATCCTCACCGTACATCGTCGCGCTGATTCTTCTATGGTGTAACCCTGCTTCACCATCGTCTCTATCCCCCACTTGGCTGCAGATAAGGAGAGTGCCAACGCGTCTACGGGGAGCATCCCTCTGTCCTGCCAAACCGAGGCGTCTATGCCCCAGGTCGAAAACTTTTTAAACGCAACACCCCATGCTTCGACATGACGTAAAAAGAATGCTGGGTCTGCGGGAATCCCCCTTCCAACATCCCAAGTTGAAGACCCTCTGACATCTACATTGCCTGCCCATGCAGATACCGCCCTCAAAGCACCCACCGTTTCATACCCGTCTACATGGAGTGCCACCATCTCAGGACTTACATCTGCGAGAATTTCACGCATGGCATCCCCATCTGCAAGATCAGCATCCGTCCTGATAGCCTCCACACCTTGAATAAGACCTTGCATAAGGTGTTTCTTGTCTGCAAAGCATTGTTGAATTTCCCATGCATTTCCCAAATCATCTCTTATAGAACTGGGGCTTGAAGGAATGGCAATGGGTGATTGCTTCATTGCATCATCGACCACTAAAGGTAAAGGCATACCGTCAAATCTTTCACTTCCAACAGAATCCACAGACACACCCTTTAATGATGCTTCTGCTTTTTCTTTCCACATGTTAAATGTGGTTTCCGCAAAATCTTTTATTTTCTGTCCTTTTTTCACACCCCAAAAATACACAAGCAATGTGGGTTAAAGGTTAGATTTGTCACATGCGTTTCTCTTCACCTCCTAAACCCGACCTGTGCAAGGCCGTTTTCCTAGATAGAGATGGTGTCATCAACCATGATCCGGGAGACTACACAAGGTGTATTGCAGAATTCTCGATGCTTCCTACAGCGCTCGAGGCACTCCGAATTCTCGCAGAAAGAGGCTATATCTTTATTCTCATCACGAATCAAGGCGGGATTGCAAAAGGCATTTATACCCATGAAGCAGTGCATGAAATTCACAATCATCTGCGCAAACTTTGCCGCGAAAATGGCACCCCACTCACCGATATTTACTACAGCCCACATCACGAAATCACGGGCCTTTCATTAAGCCGAAAGCCTGGATCTATGATGGTGGAACGTGCCATCGCACGCTACAATATCAACCCCTCAGAATCGTGGATGATTGGTGACAAACAACGAGATTTGGATTGCGCAGCTGTTTTAGGTGTTGATGGGGTACTTATCCCTACAAATGGTGCGTTAATTGATTACATACACGCACTAGTATAAATCAAATGCAGAACAAGCATCAATATCTTTATAACGGACAACGAACGGATCCGAGTAGCATACCCAACGGATTTGACTCAAGAGCGTTTCTATACGCTGATGGATTTTTTGAGTCCATGCTCGTCGTTAACAATACAATTCCGCTCTTTGAACTTCATTATGGAAGAATTTCAGCAAGTTTGTCCGCATATAAAATCACGCCAAACGAAAACCTCTCCGCTTCAGTCTTGCGAGAACATCTTTTGTCACTGGCACACAGTTCCGGTTTAAGCACATGCGCCAGAATCAGGCTTACAATTTTCAGAAGCAACCAAGGGGGCGGTAAATATACACCCACTTCAAACGATGCGGATTGGATTGCCCATATAGAAAGGAATGAACACGTCGGCTTTAAACTCAATGAAAAAGGGATTGCGATCAGCATCTTTGAGGATCTGAAGAAAAACCCAAGTGAATTCTCCATGTTCAAGAACATTCACTCTCAGATTTACATCCAAGGAGCGATCTATGCTCAGGAGAAAAACATTGGAGATGTGCTGATTTTAAATTCTGACAACAACATTATCGAGGCGACGTCATCAAATGTATTTCTCGTGAGTGGTGGCGAGCTCTATACACCCAAGCTCTCTTCTGGACCTGTAGGTGGCGTGATGAGAGCGACAGTCATCAATCTGGCAATAGAAATGGGCATTAAAGTCTTTGAATGCAATCTCACTCCTCAAGAACTTCTAAAGGCAGATGAAGTGTTTTTGACAAACGCAGTTCAGGGCATCAAGTGGGTTTCCAGCTACAGAACGAAACGTTATTTCAACAAGACTGCATGTAAATTACTTGACGCATTTAACGCAAGCATAAGTGAAACCTCAGTTTTGTAGCACCCTCGGGTCGAGATAACCATAGAGCAAATCGACAACGATATTGACGAGAACGAAGATGGTTGCGATCACGAGCGTACATCCCATCACCACAGGCAAATCACCTCTCTCTAGGGCGTTGAACATCAAAAGCCCCATGCCTTTCCATCCAAAAACAAACTCTACAAATACTGCGCCTGCGAGCATCGATGCAAACCATCCACTTGTCGCAGTAAGCACAGGATTGAGCGCGTTGCGCAACACGTGTTTGAACAGGATTCGCGATGATGAAAGTCCCTTTGCACGCGCTGTCCGAATGTAGGGCTGTGCCAAAACCTCCAGTGCCGAATTCCGCGACAACTGTATAATGACCGCAAGAGGTCGAATCCCTAATGTAAAGGCGGGAAGAATTAAATGCGCCCAAGCCAATCTCGGGCCCTCAAAGGGGTCGACTGTGACCATCCCTCCTGTCATCGGCAGACCGGTATATGAATGAAGGAGATATCCAAAGATCCAAGCAACGACAATCGCGACCACGAAACTCGGTGCACTCATTCCCAAAGCACAAATAGAAAGAATGAGATCTCCGAAGCGGGTTTGGGGAAACACAGCAAGTGTCAGTCCGATTGAAATCCCGAAAATAGCTGCGAAAAACATCGCCACAAAAGCGAGAATTAATGTCGCAGGAAGCGCATCTTTTATGGTCTTAATGACAGGCCTATCGGTAATGTAACTGACGCCAAGGTCGCCTCGAGCAACATTCGACATAAAGTGTAAATAACGTATATGCGTAGGTTTATCCAGTCCGTGCTTGACTCTAAAGGCCTGAACGACTGACTCCCGTTCCGTTTGACCTGCAAGCTCACGCGCAGGGTCAGGAACAAAGGAAAAGATAAAAAACACAAGGGTAAGCGTGCCTAGCAACACGCCGAGTCCTTGCGCAAGCCTCTTAGCCAGAAATCGCACTTATTGTAATTCTAGATCAGAGAAAGTGGGAACGTCACGCCACGCCCATTTTTCAACGACAACACCATCTTTCATAAGGACAAGACCAGGGTTTGAACGTATGATAATCTTAAGCTCGATTTGATCGCAAGACAGAAAACCGTAGGGGGTTGAATAATCCTCTGCGAATGACGCATTGTATTCTGTTCCTGCATTTGAAAGACCATAGAAGTCAAACCCTGCTGCAAGCGCGTCTTTGGCGAGCGCGTTGAATGCTTCCTGAGCTGGAGCGCCATCAGCTACTGCCGCCTCGAGATCTTTGGAAACATGAAAGAACGTATACCCTTTCTTTGAAAGCACCGCATCCGTGAGATCATCACCGTCTGCATTTTCCATAATCAAATCCATAATACGCGGCTCATAGCCATCTCTTATTTTAACCTCTGGCCCTTTGTAACTGACAACTTCATAAGTCGTTTTAAAGGATGGGGCCTTTTGCATCACAAGCCAATCCGAACTTAGAATCACTGTGTCCAAACCAGTTTCAAGGATTTTAAACGTGTACTCAGTCGCATAAGCAGGCGCATCTAGCCCCAACTCATCCGCAGACATCCTGTTTTCGATAATGTTTTCACCGACAGCATATGCGCGATAGTCTTTAAGCGGAAGATGCGTCAGTGTTTTATATTGAATAAGCCCGGCGACAATCATCACTGCGATGGCCATCATCCACTCCACTTTGGGATGATCTATTCTGCGACGAACAGCACTGGCTGCTAGAAGAAGAAACACGAGGTAAAGGATGGGAAAATTCCAGTCTAACATGAAGTAACTGAAGAGGAAGGTCATGACAAGCGCTCCTGTATAAATAATGACTGCAGTTCGACTGTCGTTGAGTTCAATTTTATTTCTGAACGCAGCAATTGTGATGGGGATTACAAAAACAAGGAGGAAGAGATCTTTTAAGAAGCTTTGGTACGCAGTTAGCGGAATCGCATTCCCAAAACAACCACATTCAAGTACGCATTGATTTGCAATCTGAATGTTTTCACCCAAAGCGTCGGTAATCATCTTCGTTCCGAAAGGATCGCAAGTCGCAGTGTACCACGTAAGCCACGTGAAAAAAACCATCATCACCAAAGTGAGTAAGGACGTGAGCTTGGGCAAGGCGCCGACAAGCAAGGCGATTCCCAGAAGCACTTCTGCAATACACACAAAGACAGCAATTTCTAGTGCATATGGACTCCAAGCTTCTAGATTAAGCGCACCGGGTTCGAAATACTCTTCGAGCTTGTACATAAAGCCCAATGCATCATTCGATTTGATTAAGCCTGAGACTACAAAAAGTGCACCGACAAACATGCGACTGATGAGCGTAATGCCGTGAAAAAATCTGCTTGAATCCATTTTTATTTGTTTTCGTTTGAATCCTCCTCTATTAAGATAAGCGCAAAAAGCGCATAGTTTGCAATATCCATGTAGTTCGCATCGACGCCCTCGGAGACAAGCGTCTTGCCGTGGTTGTCTTCGATCTGCTTCACCCTAAGGATTTTCATGAGAATTAAGTCCGTGAGTGAACTCACACGCATGTCTCGCCACGCTTCCCCATAATCATGGTTTTTATTGAGCATCAATGCACGTGTTTCATTTGCAGCAGTATGAAACCGCTTATTTGCCTCGTCTGTTGAAAGCTCTAGAGGATAACCCTCGGGGATTTCCAATTGAACAAGTGCCATCAGACTGTAATTAACGATCCCGACAAATTCGGGAACGATCCCTTCATCTACTTTCGCCACTTTTACTTCTTGCAAAGTTCGAATGCGATTGGCCTTGATGAAAATCTGATCCGTCAGGGAGGATGTGCGAAGAATTCTCCAAGCAGTACCATAATCTGAGGTTTTCTTCTTAAAAAGAGACTCACACTTATGAAGTGCTTTGTCGTATTGTGCGGAAGTGGGTGCGAGTTTGTCCATAGGTTGAATAACTTGCACGAAGTTACAATGAGACAAAGATCCAACATACTGAAATTACGTGAACGATTGAAAAGTTTTCACAATAAAGCAAACGTTGGCGTTTTAGGCATCTTAAACGTGACTCCAGACTCTTTTTTTGATGGAGGACATAGCTTTTCCGTTGAAAAAGCCATCTCAAAAGGACTGTCTTTGAAGCATAAAGGTGCAGAAATAATCGATCTCGGAGGTCAATCATCTCGCCCTGGGGCACAATCTGTGGGCGCAAAAGAAGAATGGTCACGAATTGAGCCTGTCCTGCAAGGAATTCTTGAAAGAGACCCCGATGCGCTTATAAGCATTGACACATACAGATCCGAAGTCGCATACAAAGGGATTCATGCCGGAGCTGCAATGATAAACGACATTTCAGCTGGATCATTGGACCCGGAGCTGTTCAATGTAGTCGCTGAGGCCGATGTTCCCTACGTACTCATGCATATGCGTGGAAGACCCGAAAACATGCAAAACAATCTTGAATACGACGACGTCGTTCGTGAAGTCTCTGATTTCTTTTTGCAGAAAATCGAAGAACTCTCCGGACTGGGAATTAAAGATGTCATACTTGACCCTGGGTTTGGCTTCGGAAAAAGCACCGCGGACAATTACGCACTGCTTGCGAACCTTGAGACATTTACTGAGTTAAGACTACCTATACTTGTGGGGACCAGCCGTAAATCAATGATTTGTAAGGCGCTCAATGTTGTGCCCTCGGAAGCCCTAAACGGAACAACAGTCACACATACTTGGGCTCTAGAAAGAGGCGCCTCCCTCCTTCGTTGTCACGATGTGAAGGAAGCGCGTCAAGTGATAGAACTTCATCGCCATCTTTGCACAGGCAAAATGAATCAAAAGTGAATTTTCTACTTGAATCTTGGGAAGCCGTTTGGCCACTAATACAGTTTGGTGCTCGTATACTAGATGTCCTTCTCGTGTTAATCATTGTGCTTTGGCTTTACAGACTCACCAAGGGCACATCAGCAATCCCAGTTATCATGGGGCTTCTTGCGATATACCTCATCTGGAAAGTGGTCTCATGGGCTGGAATGCCAATACTTGCCGAATTGCTTGGTCAATTCATCGGGGTCGGAATTATTGCGATCATCATCGTCTTCCAACAGGAAATCCGACAATTCTTATTTTCAATCGGTGAAAGAGCAAATATTGACAAGCCCAAAATCTGGCTCGAAAAGCTTCTTAATCTTCGACACACAGAACGTTCACCGCTTCGTATAGATGAGATCACAATTGCCGTCAAGAAACTGTCTGACCGAAAAGAAGGGGCGCTCATCATTCTTCAACGCTTGTCTGACCTTACGCTCCACCTTCAGGGATCGACAAAACTCAACGCAGATATATTGGCATCGTTAATTGAGGCCACCTTCCATAAGGACAACTCAATGCATGATGGAGGTATGTACATTGCAATTGGACGCATTCGCGCTGTTCGGTGTGTTCTACCTGTCACCAAAAGAACCGACCTTCCCCCAGAACTCGGCATGCGACATCGCGCTGCGCTGGGACTTGCCGAAAAAACAGATGCGCTTGTCATTGTTGTCAGTGAAGAGACTGGCCTCATAAGTATCGCAATGGACGGACAGCTACATCGCGGCATTGCAGAGCAAGACCTCAACGAAATTCTTGACAAAGCGTTTACGCCAAAAAAGGAAGACGCAATAAAATAGAGCCTAATTTGGGGCTACGACAAGCTTTTCTGTCGCATTGACAACTCCTGACTGTGAATCAATGAGGGTGACGATATAGATACCATCCGTGAGTGCATGTATGTCGAGGTTCAGTCCATTCAATACTGGAATAGAATTTACCCTCAAGGCTTCACGACCACTTAAATCGTGTATGAGGACGTCACAATTTACAAATGAACCTGACAGAAGAAGTGATGAAGAAGCGGGGTTGGGTGTCAAGCCGAAAGTGGGAAGTTTGAAACCTGTTGACTCTATACTTTCAGGAATAGATGACGCCCTCAGAATAAAGAGTCCATCAAAATTACTCACGGCAATCGATCCGCTTGGGAAATAAGGGTAATTTGACCATGTCCCATCAAATCCTGTTAAATCGTCCTCAGGGTATGTATCGAAATATCCATATGGCTCGATAGCGCCATCCTCAAGGATTGTAGACACGCGGAGTCCACTTCTGTAATTCGACGCATAAAGAAGCCCGTTGTGCGTATATAGATTGTGATCCACGGCTGTGTTCTCTGCTTCGTAAAACCCAACAATGACCGGATTATCAAGATCATCCACATTCATCATGTACGTTCGCGTGTTGTTTCCGTTATTCGTTTCATCGAGTTCGTCGTTGAAGTAGACCATGTGATGGTCATCACTTAGCCACCCCTGGTGCGTGTAAAAACCATCTTCATACGAAATCGCTTTGATGAGATATACATCACTCTTATCTTCAGCATTGACAATGGAAATACCATTTTGACCATTAAAACAGAAGACGATTTCTTGCCCCTGATAATCTGTATCCAACCCGTGATAAATCACTGGCTGAACATCGTGAGAATAGGCGCCATCATATGAACCGGCGAGAAAGGGGCTCTCTGGATTGCTCACGTCAACAATATGAAGTCCGCCATCGAATGTATTTGTACCTACTCCATACACGTAATTTGTCTCTGGATTTGCAGCAACATTGTGGCAATTACCAAACCCTAGGTAATGCGATGTCGCAGTTATATTGAAAGGAAACCCACTAAGATCAAGCACTTGAGTCAAGTCCAAAATTTGCATGCCATGCATCCCCGCTTCACTGACAATAAACGCATAATCCCCAATCACCTTAATGTCTCTCCAAAGAGATGGAGATGTTGCACTAGGTAGGTTCGCGATGTAAGCGGGAGCAAGTGGGTCGGTAATTTCAACAACAGACATACCATCGGAGCGTCCAAAAAGAACAAATTCACGTCCAGATTCGGAATCAACCCAACCCCAGCAATCATTGCCGTTGTCTCCTCCTCCAACAGCAGAGAGGGGAAAATAAGTATAGAGATCATAACCGTCACACGCGTAATCTCCAGCAAAACCATTTTCACAAATGGTTTGGGCTGAAAATTCCGTATTGATATTCATTGCTGCAAAAACAACAAAAAGGAGGATAACAGTATGTTTCATTTTCTTGAGAAGTCGGTTTCCTTAGAGTTAAGAAGAAGTAATTTACAGGACTAGTTTAATGCGTTTACGTCTGGCAAAAAGTTAAATCTAGAGCTGTAGTTTTTCATTTGAGCAGTAAAGTTATCTGGATAGGTAAGATCAACATGAGAAATCTTACCTTCTGCGTCCCTTGTTGCTTCCATCCAAGGATTTATAAATCCTCCATACGGAGCGATACCCAAAGCGTCAGAACGGTCTAACACTTCCTGGTGGAGCTCTTGATCTACTTGCACACCGTAATCTTCAACCAACGCTTTCGCAGCCTCGTAATCTCCCTGAGATTTGATGCGTTGAACTTCTTTCAGCAAATCACCAAACAGACCTCTTAGCGCAACATAGTCCAAAACATCTACATAGGTTTTGTTGTTTTTTTTGTACTTCTTAATCACCCCATCCTCGAGACCTTTCTCGTAACACCAGTGACTTACCCAAGCACGATTTCGCATATGCGACTCTTCAATCACGTCGCCCAATTCGAGACGACGAATTTGAGTCAACATCCCATTGCGGATATAGCTGTCGTATTCTGCCCGACCGACCTCAAGTGTTTTCATGAGGTCAAGTTCCACAAGCTTTTCATCCAATAAGAAATAAAGGGCGACCAAGTCAGCACGACCTTCTTCAAGCGTAGAGCTGTACTCCATAATCGTTTCTTTAGGTGTAGCAACTCCCTCTTCCAGCTTCCCTGAAGCATGTCCGATGACTTCATGCATCGCGGTGTGAAGTTTTCCGGCCAAATCGCCATGTGCATTTACTCTGAGTTGTTCCGCTTCATCATGCGCAAATTCACTGAGCATTCCGCCGCCAGCAGCTTGTGCATATGCACCGACGATATTTCCCAAACTTACAGACTTTGACCCATGAACTTGACGAATCCAATTCGAGTTTGGCAAATTGACGCCAATCGGAGTTGAAGGGGAAGCATCACCCGCTTCACCTGCAACGTTAACAACGTTATAGGTAATCCCTACGACCTCGTCTTTCTTATGCTTTGGGTCAAATGGCATGTGGTCTTCAAACCACTGAGCATTGTCCATCAGCGTAGCCATTCTTTCAGACGCATCGAA
Source organism: Crocinitomicaceae bacterium (assembly GCA_002700285.1). GTDB lineage: Bacteria > Bacteroidota > Bacteroidia > Flavobacteriales_D > Sanyastnellaceae > UBA974. The sequence goes on from PACT01000012.1 coordinate 135,263, forward strand.
ATCCTTGATTTCAACAACTGTTTCGTAAGACCCTGTATATCCGAGTGGATCGTTGTAAACTTCGATGAATCCGTTGATGTAATCTACATCCCCATTGACATCCTTGACCCAGTTAATGTTATACAAAGACCATTTTTCGAGATCACCAGTTTCGTAGTAATCAATCAGATGACGCATGGCAGCTGCCTGTTTGTCATTCTCGGTGTAGTTCAGTGCTTCATTTAACCACTTGATCACTTCAACAATCGCGTCATTGTATAGTCCGCCAAGTTTGTATGTTTCCTCAACAATTTCACCTGCCTTGTTTTTTACAAGACGAGAGTTTAATCCATACTCTACAGGACTACGGTCCCCTTCAACTTTAATCGACTCGAAATAAGCTTCTGCCTCTTCCGTGGTCACATTCGGTCCATAAAAATTGACGGAAGATCCTTCTACAAGACCTGCTTCACGATCTAATTCAACCTTTTTTGGTTGAACAGTTGGATCGAGCATCACTTTGCGGATTTCGTCATCACAGGTGGTATCCGTTGATGAAAGAAGATGGTCAAAGTATGCTTCTGAAAATGCTGGGATGTGCTTCTTGTTCGAGTAGTGGTGGTGAATGCCATTCGAAAACCAGATGCGCTTTAAATACGTCTCAAAACGATTCCAACCTATTGTCCCTCGATCACCGCTGTAGTTTTCATGAATAGATTCTAGCATGCGTCGGATGCGAAGGTTATAGCGGTTGTTTTGGTCATACATCATGTCACGCCCACTGAGACCAGCCATATTCAAACAGTACACGAGGGATTGCTGACTCTCAGAGAGCTTCTCCCAACCTGGGACCTGATAACGTACAATTTTTAAGTCTGCAAACTGCTCCGCTTGCCAAACAAAACCTTCTGAATCAGCTTCACCAGCTCCATCAGAGAATGTGGTGAGATCAAGCTGTTGGAAATCTTCTTCCAGAGGAGTTGAATGACATGCCGTAAAGCATACGATTGAGATTACCGTTGCCCAAAGAGCAAAAATCGTATTTGAAAAGTATATTTGACGCATTATAATCTAATTTTAATTGATGGCAAGTTACAATGCTATCTTTGCTCGAAGTACTTATTTCATTGCGTAAAACATCAATTCTACTATTAAAAGCATTTCTCGGTCCTTTGGCCGTGACATTCCCTGTTGCACTATTTGTTCTAGACATGCAATTTTTATGGGTTTATGCTGATGAATTCATGGGGAAAGGAATTGAACCTTGGGTGATTTTAAAATTGATCTTTTTTGCTTCAGCCAGGATTGTAAACCTGGCTCTTCCCTTAGCAATATTGGTTGCGAGCATCATGGCACTCGGTAATTTGGCTGAAAGAAATGAGTTAACTGCGATGCAGTCTGCTGGAATGTCTCTCCTGAATATCATACGGCCGTTGATCATTCTTATGCTGATTATTTCTGCCGGAGCACTGTGGTTCTCGAGCAGTGCTTGGCCCAGCGCAAACGTAAAATTCAGAGCATTACTTTATTCTGTNACACGTCAAAGACCTGCTTTAAATATACGCCCAGGCGTCTTTTATACCGGGATTGAAGGGTTTGCCATTAGAGTGGAGAGCAAGGATTCCAAAGGGACCATGACGGATATCTTAATTCACGATCACCGCAATCAAGAAGAAGGCTCCTCTAGAATAATTAGAGCAGAAAGCGGAACAATGAATCACGACTCTAACCGTGAAGAACTTGTGATTGAATTATACAACGGGGCGAGTTATGAAGAACAACCTGAAAGCAACGTCAGAAGAAAGGAAAAACTACATCCACATATTATCGCAGCCTTTGAATCTCAAATTTTACGAATTGATTTGCAATCTTTAGACTTTGATCTCGCTGATGAAGATTTATTCAGAAGATCCTATGAGATGATGTCCCTGCATCAACTTAAAACAGCCACAGATTCATTAGACAAAATGGCCGATTTTGAACGGAATGAGATTGTAAAATATGGAAAACGAGGCATACGGTATTTTTCAGATTCATTGCGTCTTTTAGAACCCAATAATTCAACACCACATTTCTTATCGACGTTAACCCGAGTTGAGAGAAACAACACCTTTTCTAGAGCGAAAGAGCTCTCGAGAAGTCAGATGAAAGGTATTGAAAATGCCTTGGAAAAAGTCAAAGGAAGAACATTGAGAAGAGACAGACACGCGATCGAATGGCACAGAAAATTTATCTTGGCCATCAGTTGTTTGGTCTTGTTTTTTGTGGGCNCCTCTATCGGGTCGCTCACCAGAAAAGGAGGTTTGGGAATGCCTGTCCTACTTGCGATAGGTGTGTTTCTTTCGTATTATATCATCTCGATGGTCGGGGAGCAAATGGTGAGATCCGGCACACTCGGACCAGATATAGGAATGTGGCTTAGCACAATCATACTTGTCCCATTTGCTATGCTCCTTACATATTTCTCCATCAAAGGAGGCCGAAAACACTTGCGCATCCCCCCTGCCATTTTCACATCCTCACAAAATCAAAGTCGAAAAGATGCGCATCCTACAACTTTGTCCTAAACCCCCACGGCCAGCTCGTGACGGCGGTTGTTTAGCCATGGATGCGATGACACGGGGACTTTTGGCAGATGGTCATGTTGTAAGAGTACTTGCGATCAGTACCGAGAAACATCCGCACATCACTGAACATCTTGATTCTGATTACATTACTACAACAAAATTTCAAACTGTAGATATAGAAACAGCCTTAAATCCCATAGATGCGCTCCGTCATTTAATTGCGGGCGAAAGCTATCACATTGGTCGGTTTCATTCCCCTGACTTAACGCGTAAACTTGAGCACATACTTCGTGATGAAGTTTTCGACGTTGTCATTCTAGAATCGCTTTTCATGGCATCATACGAGGCATCTGTTCGTCGCCTCAGTGCTGCACGTGTGGTTTTAAGAGCGCACAATGTTGAACATCAGATTTGGCAGGGACTTACAAAAGAAGCGAGAATAGGACCGAAAAAATGGTACCTCTCAAAACTAACGTCACAGCTTAAGAAATATGAAATCAATCACCTGAACAACTTCGATGCTGTACTTCCAATTAGCGAAGGTGACGCCTTAATTTTTAAAGACTTAGGCGTAAAAACCCCCATGCACGTCTCTCCTTTCGGAATGGATTTCGAAGAACGACCAGCTGCATCTACTTTCACATCTGTAGACCATGTCTTTCATTTGGGGTCCATGGACTGGTTGCCCAATATTCAAGGCGTAGAGTGGTTGATTAAAGAAGTATGGCCAAAAGTAAGAGAACAGAATCAGAACGCAAATCTTTTTCTGGCAGGCAGAAACATGCCCGAAAGCTTTAAATCCGATGTTTCCTTAGGCATCCACGTCATCGGAGAAGTTGAAAACGCCGCCGAATTTTTGACACGCAATGGCATTATGACAATCCCTCTTTTAACGGGTTCAGGAATGAGAGTAAAAGCCGTCGAAGGAATGTCGGCAGGAAGACCCACTGTAAGCACCGAAATCGGCGTCGATGGATTGGCGCTGGTACATGGCGAACACGCTTTAGTGGCGAACGCACCTGCAGAATTCGCGAAGCACATCCTATTGCTACTTGAATCATCTGACACCGCAAATAGAATAGCACAATCTGGACAAACGTTTATGAGGCATAAGTTTTCAAATAAAAACATCATTTCAGACCTCGTAAAGTTTCTGAAAAAGCTAGTTTAACTCTGTATCTTTACGAAATGAAAGTGAATTATATAATCTCCCAAGTCAACGTGCGATTTGTTTCAATTTTTATTTGTTTTATCTGTATCGCAACTGGATGTAACAATCCCACACTAACGGAGACACCCACTCATCCTGGCGTCCCTGGATTCGATTGGGAAAATGACCCTTTGGAAGTCACCATTAACGAATCACAGCTCGTTTCAGGAATCGGCAGTGATACTCTGAATCTAATCGCAAAAGATATGTATACCTATTTCCACACAATGAATACTGGCGATTCTGCAGATTGGATTACTCATCTTACGCACTTCCCTGTTCACAAATTCAATGACACTGCTATGCTGAATACGCAGTTTGCAGGAATCACTCATTGGAAGAAGAAAGGATTCATAAATCGCATGGAAAAATCAGACATTAAATTTGTGAGTGAATGGATCCAAGAGGAAGACCAAATGGTTGCTATTATCGGAAGTGACATTGACTTCTATATGGATTTCCTCCCAAACTTTGAAGGAAATCCTGAGGGAATGCGCTTTGTGATAGGCGATAAATATGGCAGTGAAAACATCACATACAATGCTTACAATGAATTGGACGAAAATGGAGATTCTCTTCAAATCAGAAACTGGCATGCTCACGCATACTCGAATCTTTTCGCCATTACCACATACGACACTTTACATTTCAGCTTCTTGCCTGTAGGCTTTAACAAAGCTGCTTTTGGTAAGGACTTGATGGAATCCTCAACCATGTTGTCATTGTTGCGTCAATCACGTGAATACGACAACAAGCAATGAGTTCTACTGAAAATTGCTTTGTCCTCAATGAATGGGACACACTTAAAAAAGTCGTCGTGGGCTCTGCAACGTCTTGGGGGCCTACCCCATCGGCGGAAGAAGCTGTTGACCCGAAATCAAGAGAACATATCCTTGCGGGCACGTACCCGACTGAATCTGATGTTCAAAAAGAATTGGATGCCTTTGTTGACATTCTAGAAGCCCACGGAGTTGAAGTGCTTAGGCCAAAACCAATTCCAAACCTTAATCAAATTTTCACCAGGGACGTAGGAGTGACACTTTGTGACAAATTCATTCGTTCTTCAATGATTCCCGAAAGAGCGCCTGAATGGGATGGAATCAGCAGCTTGAGCACACACATCACACCAGAAAACACCCTTACACCTCCAGAAGGCGTAAGGTTAGAAGGTGGAGACATTATGCCCATGAGTGACGAAATATGGATGGGGTATAGCGAAGAAGAAGATTTTAACATCTATAAAACATCCAGAACGAATAGAGCAGCTATTCATTGGCTTCAAGCGCAATTCCCAAAAGCAAAAATCCGTTCTTTTGAACTATCTAAATCAGATAAAGATCCGTATGCCAATGCTTTGCACCTTGATTGCTGCATCTGCCCTTTAAGCAATGGCCATGCTATTTTCCATCCAGAGGGAATGAAAAACCCGGAAGATATAAAGTGGATCCGAAAAAAATATAATGGGAAACTTATGGAAGTGAGTGCGGATGCCATGTACAACATGCACTGCAACATATTTAGCATCTCCCCCACGACAATCGTAAGTGAAACCGGGTTCACTGAAGTCAATGCCCAACTTCGAACTTGGGGATATACAGTCATTGAAACCCCATTTAAAGAGACAGGCAAACTCGAAGGCCTCCTCCGTTGTAGCACTTTGCCCCTTTTAAGAGAGAAATGAAAGCACAGAGCACCCCGAATATCCTGATGGTCAGACCGACTGCGTTTAGGATGAATGAAGAAACTGCCGGAAACAATTATTACCAAAAAGTTCTCGACCATGTTTCTCCTGAAGACGTTGTAGATCAGGCACTTGAAGAATTCGACAACATGGTCGAAATGCTTCGGTCGGAAGGTGTGAATGTCATCGTTTTTGAAGATGATCCGGAAACAGACACTCCCGACGCGCTTTTCCCTAACAACTGGGTCAGCTTTCACTCTGACGGAAGAGTGGGACTTTATCCCATGTTGGCTGAAAACAGACGTCTAGAACGACGTGAGGACATCTTATTTGACCTTGAACACGTTCATGGATTTAAAATTTCAGACGTCCTAGACTTTACTGAATTTGAAAACCATTCCGTATTCCTTGAAGGCACTGGAAGTATCGTTCTTGACCGTTTACATTCAAAAGCGTATGCTGCACTCAGTCCCAGAACGGACCGCAACGCTTTTGAACAATTCTGTAACACTTTTGAGATGGAAGGAATCTGTTTTGAATCATTACAACCCGTGGAAAACCGCCGTGAACAGATCTATCACACAAACGTCATGATGTGTATCGGTTCAGGTTGGACTACCGTCTGTCTTGACAGTTGTGACCATCCTGAGGACAGAGAGATTCTTAAAAATTCGCTTAAAGAGAATGACCTTGAGATCATCACGCTTTCTGAAGATCAAATCGCACATTTTGCCGGCAACATGCTTGAGGTATCCTCAACATTAGATGATACCCCTAGAATTGTCATGAGTAAATCTGCGCATCAAGCATTGGATAAAATTCAGATAGAAAAAATCTCTAAATTTGGGAAAATTATTTCAATTCCACTCGACATTATCGAAGCGTGCGGGGGTGGATCTGCACGATGTATGATGGCAGAAGTACACCTCCCTAAACACAAATCTTAGCATGCTGCAACTCGAAAAACGACTTACCGAGGCTGTCTCTTCAGCTTGCAATTCACTTTACGGGTCTCGTCCCAGTGACACTCAAATTTCAATACAAAGTACGCGGTCAGAATTCCAAGGGGACAGGACTGTTGTCGTATTTCCTTTTTCGAGACTTGCAGGAAAGTCTCCTGAAGATACCGGCAAAGAAATAGGCGCTTATTTGGTGCAACAGGAAGAGATTATTGTTGACTTTCAAGTTGTCAAGGGATTTCTTAACTTAAGTATTTCTGATGAATATTGGGCTTACGCTTTAAATCAGGCCATTTTACAAAAGGACACCTTCGGTCGAAACACTCCTGGCTCCAAGTCACAAATCATGGTAGAGTACAGCTCTCCCAACACCAACAAACCCTTACATCTTGGGCATTTACGAAACATTTTCCTCGGCTACAGTGTTGCTGAAATCCTCAAAGCTGCCGGTCACGATGTGGTGAAAGTCCAAATCATAAACGACCGTGGCATTCATATTTGTAAATCCATGATTGCGTGGAAACTTTTCGGGAACGGAGAAACACCCACTTCTACAGGTGAGAAAGGAGACAAACTTGTAGGTCGTTACTACGTTTTATTTAACCATCATTATAAAGCGGAAGTAAAAGAACTCATCGCATCAGGTGCAGATAAAGAAACTGCTGAATCTCAAGCCCCTATTCTTTTAGCTGCGCGTGATTTACTTCACAAATGGGAGTCTGAAGATCACGAGGCCAAAGCACTATGGTCTACGATGAACGGGTGGGTCTATGAGGGATTTGATTACACCTACAGAGAAATGGGCGTCGATTTCGACAAACTTTATTACGAATCCGACACCTATCTCACGGGAAAGTCTCAAGTCGAGGCTGGACTCGCTTCTGGAGCATTTACCCAACGGGACGACAACTCAATCTGGGTTGACCTCTCTGACGTAGGTTTAGATGAAAAGCTACTCCTTCGCAAAGACGGGACATCTGTATATATGACTCAGGATATCGGCACAGCCATACTCCGCTTCAAGGACTACCCTTCCCTTGATCGCCAAGTATATACTGTAGGCAATGAACAAGAATATCACTTCAAAGTTCTTTTTGAAATCCTCTCCAAGCTTGGTCTAGAACAAGCATCTAGATGTCATCATCTTTCATATGGCATGGTAGAGCTCCCTGAGGGCAAGATGAAATCTCGTGAAGGTACTGTCGTCGATGCTGACGACATCATGGCAGAGATGAAAACGACAGCCGAACAGCTCGCACGCGACGCTGGAAAGCTAGAGAACATTCCAGAAGAAGACCGAGACTCCCTCTACAAAAACGTAGGTTACGGTGCACTTAAGTACTTCCTCTTACGCGTCGACCCTAAAAAGTCGATGATGTTTGACCCCAAAGCCAGTATTGACTTTATCGGAAATACAGGGCCATATATTCAATTCAATTACGTGCGTGCACGATCAGTGCTCCGCAATGCAGGCATAGATGATATCGCGTCCCTTCCCCCCCTCTCACCAGTACATCTTGATGATGTTGAACGCGCACTGTTAATGGCGGCATTATCCCTGCCTTCAGTCATCGAAGAAGCAGCCAAATCTTATGACCCTTCTCTCGTTGCTAATCTTTGCTACGATATTACCAAATCATACAGTCGTTGGTATCAGAACCACCCCATCATCAAAGAGGAAAACGAAGCGGTACGAAACATTCGACTGGCGCTTTGTTATTTATGCAGTAGCGCTGTGAAAACAGGCATGTCTCTGTTGGGCGTGTCTATGCCTGAGCGCATGTAAATTACAAGGAGATGATTCCTGGTATCTGTGATGCCGCTCCATACCTAGAAAAAACTTCATCTGCACTTTTCACACGATCTAATATTGTGAACGATTTATACTTGCCCGTACTCGACTCCTTCATCTGAAGCTTTGCCTTCTGCCCGAAAATCGCCCGCAACGCAGCTTCATTTTCATTTCCCTTAGGCACAATAAATTTAAACATAAATTCACACGGCCACTTATGGGTCGCATCAAGCTGCTTTCGCATCCTCTCCTTGTCAGAAAGTTCTGTCATGAGGCAAAGTTAATCCAAAGAAATTCTAAAGCATAAAAAAACGGGCCGCCCAAAGGCAGCCCGTTTCTTTTATTCGTTAATGAATGCTATTCGCAAACGTTACCCCATAACTGGAAGAAGTCAAGTAGGTCACTTACGTCAACCTCGTTGTCATCGTTAAAGTCACCAGGACAAGCGTCTGGGTACTGACAACCACAATCCAAGTTCGCATCTGCATCGTAGTTAAGAGCACCTTCGTCCATACAACCGATGAACAAACAAGAACCATCATCTACAGTCGCGTCAGAGTTGTAGTTCACTGCACCAGAATCTGTACATCCATCTGTTAAGCAAGCGAAGTCACAAGACCCGTCCTCAACATTTGCCTCGAAGTCAAAGTTACATGCATCAGCATATGTACAACCTTCGATTTCAATTTCGTCACAGATTCCGTTGACGTTGATGTCATTGATACAAGACCCATCACAGTTTTGGAACTGCTCAGCGTACCAACAAGAAGCATCTTCTATCGTCGCAGTCTCATCATAGTTACATGCTGTAGCATCTGTACAACCTGCACATGTTAAGTACTCACAAGATGAATCATCATCTGTCGCAGCAGAATCGTAGTTACAAGCGCCAGAATCTGTACATCCAGCAACCTCTAACTCATCACAAACGTTATCACCATCAGCATCGTTGAAACATGCTCCATCACAATCGTACACATATGCTTGAGCAGCACCTCCACAAGATCCTGTGAAGTCGTGAGATCCTACACCAGACCAATCGTTTTGATCTAAAACAATCCACTCTGAATCATCCGCGTCAGTTCCAGCAGAAGCAGCCCAATCGCCAGCATTACCACTATTCACATCAGATTTACGAATCAGAGAGTGCTCCTTTGTTCCATTAGAAACTCCAGCAACTTCCCATCCAGAACCTGGATCAGAATAATCTGCATCATATATGTTTTGACCTATGACGTCAATGACAACATTGTCACTTTCTGTACCTAGAACAAGCGCATAACCGTCATCACCATTAGAAAGGTAAGTATGATAGTGATCTGCTTCAGCAAGGATTGACGCGTCTGAACTTCCATGAGCTATAACGTATACATCACCTGCAGCAACCACAGCACCTTCTGGGAACTCATTCCAATACTCGTGAGTTCCAGGATTACTAGGTCCATTTGCTACACTAGGGAAAGCATATGCAGTCAAATCCACATCTGAATCAGTTGGGTTATAGATCTCTAAGAACTTATGGCTAGCAGAGCCTTCAGCATATCCGCTGAAGAATAAACCACAAGCAGGAGCTCCACCTGGGAGATCTGTTAGCTCGAGATAGTAACAAGAACTGTCATCATCAGTCGCTAATTCGTCGTAGTTACAAGCCTCAGCATCTGTACATCCAGGCACTTCGAACTCATTACATATTCCATCATTGTCATCATCAGCGAGACAGTTTCCAGAACAATCATATCCTGCGTCAGGATATCCACAAGTATCGTTGTTATCATATATAGCAGAAGCATCATAGTTACACGCTGTCTCATCTGTACATCCACATCCAGTTGTACCGAAAGACAAGTTCAAGAGAAGTTCTTGACCCGAATCGCCAGCAGGGAAGATCTGAGTATAAAGTGATCCAGTAACATTACCATCTGTTGTCAACTGAGCCACAAGGACTCTGTTGTCTTCGCCAGCAAATCCGTTACTCACGTTATTCAATGCAAACCAGCTACCCCCGAAGAAACTATTGATCTCAAGGTTTCCTCCAGCTTCAAAGTCAGTACCCCATGTATCACCAGCTGCAACGGCAGTAGAGATAGATCCCTCACCTTCAGCAGGCGCTTGATCAATTCCAATTGTCAACCAGCTATCAGTAGCAAGGTCTGGGAATGATCCGAAGAACATTGGATTAATTAAATCAGCTGTTAAGCCACCCACTGCACTCTGTGCGAACGAGGTTGTCGTTCTCAAGAAAGATGGGTTATTAACGTCTCCTGATATCGCAGAAACAAAGTCACCAGCGTCAGGAGTTGTTACATACACACGGTATGTCGTTAAACTACCATCTATAGAAACTTCCTCAAGCGCTAACCCGAATCCGTCTTGTCCTCCTCCTGCGTTATCACAAGAACAGTAATCACAAGAACCATCTTCTTGAGTTGACGTTGAATCGTAGTTACATGCTGAAGCATCTGTACATCCTAAACAAGATGTGTAGTCACAATCAGCTGCATCAGTTGCATCTGCATTGTAGTCACATGCAGCAGCATCTTGACAGCCAGCGATCTCATTTGCATCACAAACATCATCACCGTCAGCATCTCCATCACAAGTACCATCACATAGGTACCCTGGGTCTGCGTAGACACATGGTGCTAGATCAGTAACGCCAGTTGCATAGTTACAAGCTCCTGGAACAACACATCCAGCAATCTCTAGCTCATCACATACTCCATCTCCGTCGGCATCATTAAGACAATCGCCATTACAGTTTAAGTACTGATCAGCATAGGTACAAGAATCATCCGCAACATTCGCCGTATCGTCGAAGTTACAAGCTGTTTCATCTGTACATCCATCTATACAGTTTCCAACTCTTCCATCCTCATTATCTCCTGAAGCCAATACTCCATTAGAATCAGATAAAGACCAGCTGTTTTCATATCCCCAATTATCAGTAGCTGCATATATAACTTCTGTACACACTGACAAATCAAGGCACAGCGCAAAATCTTCTGAAGTACCACCACCTAATGTATAAGTATCACCGTTAATAGTTACTGATCCTCCACCGTCTCCATAAGAGTCATAAAGTGTCAACGTAACATTTGAGCCTTCTAGACAATTTCCATCACAATCAAATCCTTCTACTTCGTAAGTACAAGAACCATCATCTAAAGTAGCAGTATCATCAAAGTTACATGCAGTAGCATCATTACAACCAGCACACGACTCATAGTCACAACCTGATGCAGTAAATCCTCCAGTGACTTCAATAGAAACTGAATCTTCTGAACCGGCAACTATAAGAACAACTGAGACAGAACTAAATGCGTCAGTAATTGTAAGTTCTCCTCCGTTCCAACCATCTCCATAAGAATCATAACCAGTCACAGTGTATGTTCCTGCGTCTAAACTAATATCACCAGATGCATCACCAGAGTAAGTCAATCCGTTAACTTCATAAGAGATTTCACTAACCCAAGAACTTGCTCCTGTCCACTCGAAGTTTAGACTTCCAGCGCCATAAGATCCACTTTGGATTGTCGCTGTAGCATCATAGTTACAAGCTGCATCATCAATACAACCAGTGCAAGACGAGTTATCTCCGCCACAAACACCACAGTCGTCAAGAACGTTACCGTCACAATCACAAGCGCCGTCAGCAATGCCTGCTCCGCCACATACGCCACACTCGTCTTCAACAGAAGAACCTCCACATACACCTGCACAATCAAGAACGTTTCCGTCACAATCACAAGCGCCGTCAGCAATGCCTGCTCCGCCACATACGCCACACTCATCGAGTACGTTTCCGTCGCAGTCACAAGCACCGTCAGCAATACCATTGCCACCACAAACACCACACTCGTCAGCAACGTTTCCGTCACAGTCACAAGCGCCGTTAGCAATGCCATCGCCATTACATACACCGCACTCGTCGTATGATCCTAAACAGTCGTCTAGTTCATCACAAATGTTATCGCCGTCTACGTCATTGATACATTCACCATCACAACCATATACATATACTGGAGCTGATCCAACACATGACGACTCAACGCCATTTAGAGAAAGATTATCAAACTCAACAGCTCCACTTGAGAACTGGAATTTAACAGCACGATCAAAACCAACACCACCTACAGTAATACCGTTCGAGCCTAATGTTAAGGCTGTCGCATTTCCAAAGAAGTTTCCTCCATTGGCTGTGGTTTTATAAACTCTGAAGTTCGCGCCACCTTCTGGTAAAGAAGTGACATTCATTGAGAATGATTGAGCGCCTTGACTAGATGCACCATCTGCAGCTGTTGTCGCAACAAGGACGTGAGTCCATGTGCCATTTGGTCCTGCAACAAAGTCATCACAAGCTCCTACTGAAGATGCGGCAACAGCAGTTAAAGCCTCTGCACAGTCTGAAGCCTCTCCATTCAAGGTAAGAGCATCAAACACTACAGCTCCACTTGAGAACTGGAATTTAACAGCACGATCAAAGCCAACACCACCTACTGTAATGCCATTTGAACCTAAAGTCAATGCCTGAGGCGATCCAAAGAAGTCGCTTCCATTGGCAGTGGTTTTATAAACTCTATAGTTTGCTCCGCCTTCTGGTAAAGAAGTGACATTCATTGAGAACGATTGAGCGCCTTGACTCGATGCTCCAGCTGTAATTGTTGTCGCAACAAGAACGTGAGTCCATGTGCTATTTGGTCCTGAAACAAAATCACCACATGCATCTATCGCAGATGAAGTGACGTAAGGCTGTAAGCCAGCACCGCCACAATCACCACACTCGTCTTCTACGTTTCCATCGCAATCACAGTCGCCGACAGGAATGCCAGAGCCACCACATACGCCACACTCGTCAAGAACGTTTCCGGCACAATCACAAGCGCCTTCAGCAATTCCGCTTCCTCCACAAACACCGCAATCGTCTTCGACAGCACAAGTGCCATCATCTAAGTTAGCAGTATCATCATAGTTACAAGCTGTAGCATCTGTACAACCAGATACGCAATTAAAGTCATATGTCGCAGAAGATCCATCAAGACCAGCTCCTGCTAGCTCAACACCATCGGCGCTGAAACTCCAAGATTGCTCCTCAGGGTAGTTGTCTGCAACAAAAGTCAACTGAACACATTCTGATGGATCTGCACAGAAGGTGTGAGAAGCGCTCGCTCCAAAGTCAGAACCTGAAGCAACTTCCACGCCATCAACAGTAATGGTATATGAGCCTTCTCCATAACTACAGCACATGCCATCGGCATATACGTCAGCGATGTCAAATTGGTAAAGGGTTCCTCCACCAAGGCAGTTGCCGTCGCAGTCCACAGCGTCGCTGTCAGGATACGTACAGCTTGAAGCTCCAGAAACTGAAACCGCTACGCTGTTAGAATTTCCATTCTCCAAGGTCAAAGAATACTCAGTTCCTGAACCAGAATCTGTGATACCCATCACAAACCCATTCCATCCGTCACCGTAAG
>PACT01000013.1 GCA_002700285.1 Crocinitomicaceae bacterium
CATCAGTGGGTTTTGGATATTACGCTGTGGTCGGACTTGAAGCCATGTTTGAAGAGGGTGGGAATCTTGAATTAAATCTAAGAGCAAGTCGCGACAATATCCGACTGGGTAATGGAGATGGCGCCTATCAGGAAAAACTTTGGAATTTTTCTTTGTATGTCACCTGGCTGATTCCACCTCACATAGGAGATTTTGTGAGAGCTTCCTTCTAAATGGGTAGGGCCTAATTTGTTTTTCGGGCCATGCCCCAAGGATTCAAGTTGCGCAAATTGAGCGAGAACATCCAGTGCTTGTAAGGTTCATAAGACGTGCCCTCAGCGAGGATCTCATTTGAGTAAAGCGGCATGTGGATTTTCAGAGGTCCCAGGGCGCATATCAAGCCAGCAACAGGCTCGAATTCAATGTCGTCATAGGCCAATGCGCCAGCGAAAACAGATAAAAACTCAGAGAATGAAAATTCAAGTTTTGCACTGGACATCCAATTGTTAGCAAAGTAATTGACAGGCAGAGCGCCGTGTTCAAGTTGGGTTTGGGTTGAAAGAAGCCCAGACGACGCACCTCTGTCTAAAAGTAAATTGTCCGCCATGGGGTCCAGTTGGGCGCCATATCCAGCCGTTGGGATTTGTGCATTGTTATTTGGTCCATTCCAAACAGCGACCTCTTCATCATGAAAGATAACACGCGACAGAATATTCAGCTTCACTCTTTTATTTGAATTGGAGATCTGTTTCGTCGCTTCATAGTATGCCGTCGAGATATTGAAAACGTCTTGATATAAAGCAAGGTTATAACCTAAAATTGGGGGCTCAATCTGACTCTCCATTGTGATGAAATGACGAGTCTCGACCCCCATTTTCTGCTGAAGGCCTATTATCTTGCCCCGCTTTTTCATTGCATCAAAAGCAAGGCTGTACGAACGTCTACTAGGTGTTTCTGAATATTCATTGCTGTCCATAAAACCATTGACAACAACAGTTTCAACCTTGAGCTTCGATTCCCAGTTTGAATTTTGAACAGCATTTAATTTTCTTAAGATGCTGAAACTGATTCGATTCATGGGTGTAGCGTCAGTATTGTTGGTAATTGAAGCATCAATATATTCATCTGTTGAGAATCTTTGAGCCTTCAGGTTAATAGACCATGGGCCAGTGTGGTATGAAAGTCTCGACAATCCTGCTAATTGTGCCTTCTTGTTGATCAGAGGTGTAGCCATCCATTCGAAATCTCTTAATGGAACGGTGGTGTTGTGAATGGTTGCGCCAAACATCATCTTGTTGTGGGCATTCCATGCAATCGTGGGAAGCCAAAATACTTGCGTTTTCGTACCGTCTTCTAGGCGAGTACCCAAACGAATTTGTGGGGGTTCTACCTTTCTTAGAATCCCTTTTGTTCGAGCGTTGTTGTTTTGTCTGTCATAATCAAGATCATAACGTCCTGGGTCCAAGACAATGTTTGTCGTGCCTGATCCCGGAATGACAACATCTACAATTGATCCAGGGCTCGAGGGTTCGACCCACACTCGCCCTACTTCATTGTCTCCATTGTACGCAACAACTTCAATGGGTGAGGTCATCTCACCTTTGTTTTTGACTGTGACACTTGTGCTTGTGTTTTTTCTCTTCACACGAGAAATGGCCCAATCATTTTTTGCTGCAGTATCTATAAAACCGTCAAAAAACCATCCGAGGTCTTCTCCACAAGAATTTTCCAGCGAATTACGCATGTCAATGGGAGAGGGGTGCTTGAATTTCCAGTCTTCAAAATACTGCTGCATGGCCTCGTCAAATCTTTCTGTACCTAGATATTGTCTGAGAAAAGCAAAGACTGCGGCTGCCTTTTTATAGGCAATTGCGCCATAATTAAAAGATGTGAATGCATCACTGTGGCATTGCAAAGGTTGATCTGTTCCTAACCTTGCTGTAAAGATGTAAGCGAGCTCGTCGATCCATCTGTATTCAAAATTTGTGAGGTCTAGCCTTTTCATCCACTTGTTCGACAGTCTACTTGAGAAAAGATCCAGATCAATTCTATTTTCTCCATATCGTTCCAAGAGGTAGCGCGTTTCATTGAATGAGTTTAATCCCTCATCCATCCATGCATTTGTTCGTTCGTTGGATCCTAGGATTCCGTAAAACCAGTTGTGTCCCACTTCGTGTGCAATCACAACATTTAAAGCGAATTCGCTTCCAGATTCACCGATGACAGTCACATTCGGATACTCCATTCCACCACCTGCAGAGATCGTTCCATCTATCGCTGTGACTTGGTTGTAGGGATAGTCTCCATTCCAGAGGGAGTAATAATATGTCGCAGCGCCGATGTAATCGGGAGCCTCACGCCAAAGGTCCTCTTCGTTTGGTGTAAACATTGCCCATGTTGTGACTTGACGATAAGAATGAGGGAGCGTTGTTGAATCTTTAAGGACCTTGAAGCGCTTGTCGGCAAACCATGCAAAATCGTGAATCCTTTCCTGATGGTAATGCAAGGTTTTCAATGTTTCGGATGATTCAGGAAATTCGTTTGTGGAGGTGTTACTTTCCCCCGAGATGTCTTTTTCTTTAAAATATGCTCTGGTGTCGTGATCAAGTTTTTCAAGTCGTTCTAATTCTTCTGCGTTGTTGTTGGATTCAGAAACGGGCATGTCTCCTGTCGCCCCAATGGTATAGTTAGATGGGAGTGTGATATGCACGTCAAACGTCCCAAATTCAGAGTAGAATTCACCTTGATCTAGATAAGGCATTTCATGCCACCCGTCTCGGTCGTATACCGCAGGTTTGGGATACCATTGTGTGATTTGATAGGATTGTTCGATGTGACCCAGTCGTGAAATCTTTCCACTGGGTATTCTCACTTTAAATGGCGTATTTATTTCTATTGACTCCCCAGGTTTAAGTGAGGTGTTTAAATAAACCTTTACAATGTCTGGGTGTTCATTGTGAAACTCCCAGTGTGCAGATTCGCCATTGATTTTGAAGTCGAGTCCATCCATGCCTCCCAAATCTCGAGCCATGGCATAAAAGAGGAATAAATCTCCTTCTCTGAACTGCTGTTTTGCGAGGGCTGACTTGGCACTGCTATACGCATTTGGCCATACATGGTACCACAAATAGTCGAGTTCGTATGGACTGTTGTTGAGGTATTGGGTCCAAATTTCTGCATCTAATTCGTGATCGACATCATTCAATTGAACGTGGATGTTGTGGTCTACAGTTTGTTGGAAATAGGGTGTTGTTTGGGCTGAAATCTGCAAACAACTTATCGCAATGAACGTGCTTATTAGTAATAATTCTTTATTCATAGATTGCAAGTTCGTATTTTTAGGGCATGAAAATCACAAATAAATTTATTTACACCGGCTTTGTATCCCTTATAGCTTCTTTTTTCTTGATGAATATTTCATTGTTGGCTCAAGATGCGGAGAGTGGATCGTTCTCATATTCATTTAAGTCATTGGCTGATATTACAGCAACTTCTGTAAAGAACCAGTGCCAAACAGGCACGTGCTGGAGTTATTCTACTTCGAGCTTTCTGGAATCTGAGGCTGCCCGTATTTCTGGACATGTTGTTGATTTGAGTGAAATGGCGACCGTCAGATATACCTACCCCCTTAAGGCTGACATATATCTCAGAATGCAAGGGAAGTATCAATTTAGTGCTGGTAGTCTTTGTCATGATGTATTAAATGCTGCCAGCGGATGGGGGCTTGCACCACAAGAAGCGTATACTGGCCTTCAAGATGGTGAAACGTTTCACAATCATGGAGACATGGACGCAGCACTTCTTGCGACTGTTGAAGCGCTTGTGAAAAAGCCAAGTGGCACGCTCGATCCAAGATGGAAAGAAACAATAGATGGAATCTTAGACACCTATCTGGGTGAACTTCCAACATCATTTGACTTCGAAGGCACGTCTTATACACCTGAGTCATTTCGAGATTATCTTGGGATAGATCCTCAAGCGTATATAAATATTACGTCGTTCAGCCATCACCCGTTTGGCAAGACATTCATTCTGGAAGTTCCAGATAACTTCAGCAAAGGTGAATTCTACAATGTTCCTTTAGATGATCTCCAACGTTCTGTGGAGGCTGCTATCGTGAATGGTTATACGGTCGCGTGGGATGCCGATGTGAGTGAGAAGGGTTTCAGCTTCCGCAATGGAATGGCGCTTTTGCCTGCAGCAGGTGAGGAGTCCAAACTTTGGAAGCAAGAGATTGTTGAGGCTGATGTGACTCAGGAGTCTCGTCAGAAAGGATTTGACAATCAGACCACGACTGACGACCACCTGATGCATATTGTCGGATTGGCGACGGATCAGTCAGGGAAAAAATATTTTGTGATTAAAAACAGCTGGGGTCAAGGAAATGAATACGGGGGGCGTCAATATATTTCAATGGCTTACTTCCGTGCAAAAACCATTGCCGTGCTCATTCACAAAGACGCTGTTAAAAGAGTATTAAGGTAATTTGTCACAATGGAGAAATCAGAAAAACGATTGCTAAGGAATAGGCTATTCTATCATCTAGATGGCTTGGCCATGTGTGGAGTTGTTCCTGTTCTTGAGGAATGGGGATTGTTAGAGAGGGTGTTTCGTTCTTCTGGTGATGTCGATGAACTTGCTGCTGAGTATAGAGCAAATGCAGGGTATTTAAATGTGGCACTCCGAATGCTTTGTTCACAAGGGTTGCTAGAAGCAGTTCGCGCTGAAGACAAAATTAATTACAGACCTGCTGTAGGGAAATTACCCTCGGATTGGTACCGTCACAGCAGTTCATATGCCACAGGTCGGGTTTGGCTAGAAGAATCGGCAAATGCTTGGAATACGCCCACAACCCCCATGACCTCCTCCGCAATCATGGCGATGGAGATTTTAATGGATGCCTGGTCAGAGATGCCAGATGAGGGGGTTATGGGAAGGATAAAAACACATTTGGAAGGGGCACTTGTGTCTCCATGGCTTGTCACCCTTGGTACCATTCACGGAACGCGACCTTTATCCACCTGGGAAGCGCACGATACTGCAGTCCTTAAAATGGATGCATCTAAACAGGAGGCTTGGGGCAGAGTGTTGCAGTTATTGGGGTGGGACAGGACTGAAAAGGGTGCGTTCTTTTTAAATCGTTCAGCCTCTTATGGTGTCACAACATCTTACACGAAAACATTTATCTGGGCCCGAGAATTAATTTTCGGAGATGGTTCTTATTTGTGGAGAACCGAGCCAGGCGAGCCAGAAATACATGTTGACAGAACCTTAAATGTGTGGGGCTCAGGAGGTGCCCACAAAGCATATTTCACCCACTTGGATGAGGTTGTGAAATCAATATTTAACGCTCCTTTACAAGATCAACCTGTGGGAATTTGTGATATGGGTTGCGGCAATGGAGCCATGCTGCTGCACTTATATGAGGTGATCAAGAATTCCACCTTACGAGGAAAGAACCTAGACAGTCATCCCTTGGAACTTGTCGGTGCGGATTTTAATCAAGAAGCACTGGTGGCCACAGCAGATCACTTCAAACAGGAGGGCGTTGATGGCCATTTTATTTGGGGAGACATTGGTGATCCCGATCAGCTCGCCCTTGATCTTTGGACCCATCATAAGATTCGCTTGGGAGATTTAATGAGTGTGCGTTCTTTTCTAGATCACAACCGTATTTTTAACCGTCCGCTCATTGACAGGCCTGAGAAAGCAGTTTCTACGGGAGCTTTTGCCTTTCGAGGTGAACGGCTTAAACTTCGTCATGTGGAACAGAGCTTAAAAGAACATTTTTTAAGATGGTCTCCATATGTGGCTGAACACGGTCTTCTTGTCGTTGAACTTCATACCATAGATCCCGATGATGCTGCAGATCGTCAGGGCGGAATGCCTGCTACGGCTTATGACGCAACACATGGATTTACGGATCAATATATTGTAGAAATACCAGTATACGACGCCATGGCTGCAGAAGCAGGTTTAAGGATAGACGAGTCTTGTTCGCGGACTTTTCCGGCGGAATTGCCTGCGACAGTAAGTATACGATACTTTATATCGTAACACTTTGAAGTACATAAGCACGTAGTTAACAATTGTTTATAAGCTATGTGTGTTTCTTGTGAATTCCTTATGCCCAAATAATTTGACTGACATAAGAAATTAGTTGCTTATTTGTGTCAAGCAATGTGGCTGAACCCCCAAAGCGATCTATGTGCAATGAGATGCAAGTCGAATTCTATATAGAAGGCATCCGAAAGGTGAAAGGGGTCCCGAAAGGGGGGTATTCTTGAGAGAGAAAACAGAAGTTACACGATGGGAAGAAATTCAGCAATGAAATTCTTCACAGATCCTAGACCGATTGAGGTTTAGATTGCTATCCCAGTCGCAACGTTGATTGGGAGTTCGAGTTTGAGATGCGTCTCTGCCTGAGAATGGTTGGGTTTCGAAAGAAATCACGAAAGAAAGCTTCGGCGATCTTAAGTTGACACATTGAAAAACATGTAGAATGAATCATCACGTAGTCTTCGAAAGATACTATTGGAATTCGCAGTTTGTGATTTGACCTGGTCAAATTCAAGTTGTCAGTTGAGTAACGGGTAGCAACCGGTACACCTTGTGTGTATACGCGCTTACTATCGGACTTAATGGGTTCTTCATGACGGAAGCAGCGGAATGCACAAATGCAAGGCTTGTCTTTGCACTTGTAAAACTGAGGAATTTTTTGTCGTGTTTCGACACGAGATTGAAGGCCAAGTTCTAAGTAGGCCCGCCGTTCGAACAGCGCCAGTGAAAGCTGCGCAAAGGCCGAGATTAACCCATTAAGGTGAAGCTCGGTTTTCCAAAGGGTATCGTACCCGTGTCGCTGCAACTTCGGTTGTTAAGCACCGACCCCGATCCACTGGAGAGATAAAGAGGTTCCCCTCTTGTTTTCTTTTGTTGGTGAGGATATGGACGACGTCGCAAGACAGCACGGAATAAGATGCTTGAGGAATCCAGCCGATCGATAGAAATGAACATTGACATTGATCGGACCGGAGAGATGCTAGGGCCTTGTGCCTTGGCCCCTCAAAGGACTCCTACCCGGTTCAGGTGACGGAGACTGGGAGGATCCGCATCGATGTTGCTGACGACGAAAGTTTCGACTTGAAATCCAAGCCACCGGTGCGGATTTCTTATTTCACGAAAATTTCACTTAAAATTTGCACGATGCTTGAACGTGAGTATCTTTGCCGTCCGTTTAGAACACGACTTTGAGTTCGAATTGGCCTTGTAGCTCAACTGGATAGAGCATCGCATTACGGATGCGAAGGTTTGGGGTTCGAATCCCTACAGGGTCACAACAAAAATAAAAGCCTGATACACAAAGTGTATCGGGCTTTTTTTATGCGCTGTCGTCACAAGCAAAGCTTGTGTATGAAAAAGTGTATAAAAAAGCCCAAATTCGCTCGCAGAGCGAAGGCTTCTTTGTTGTTGAGTAAGACACACCCTCGGTCACGATCACTGCAAAGCAGTGTGAGTAATCCCAGGTCACAAATGAAATTTATAAAGCCTCGTTATCATTGAGATAGCGAGGTTTTGTTTTTTTACTGTGCCTACCCTTGTGCTTACATTTTGTTTATAAGTGACTTTACCCTCACTAAGAATAGATGTTTTGTTATGCTTATGTTTAATATTCAATAACCAAACTATGAAATCACTTCCTTCACATATATCCACGCACGTCATTCTGTCTTTATTGTTTGTTTCATTGTTGAATTCAGGATGCTTCTACAAAATTAAAAACACCCTTAAGACTTCTGATTTATTGATGAATTCGGAAAGGATTAACGCGAGGATTCTTTTAAAAAACCATCAGATGTATCAAGGTGAAATCCTGAAATCGACTGAATCGGATGTTACTATCCAAACTTCAAAGGACACTTTTACAATCGATAGAAGTCAAATTGCTCATATTGATCATGTTGATCAGAGAAGTAGAACATCATTTCAAGCACTGCATAATCGAACCTCTTATAATAGAAGAAAAAATATTAAGGAAAAAAGATATGTCATTGTTCATACTGAAGATTTTGATTGTCATATCGCTCAATGTGTGGTCGAAGATCATTTGAAAATTGTCACTGGGTATCATAATTATATTTCAAAAAAACATCAAAATCACAAGAATTCAAAAAGATGGTTGAACATCTATAATGCATTTACAGAAAAACCCAAGAATGAAATGCATATTTATATGCAAAAAGGATTGTGCCATAAAGATTTATATCAAGATGATAATTCTAACCTCATGACACTTTCATTTGATGATATTGAAAAAGTCGAATTTTATTCTGATAACCAAGTGTTAAATGGTTTCGTCGGGATCATCGGGACCTTTGGTTTTGTGGTGATAGGTTTCGCAACTAATGTGCTCGAGCTCGATATTGGGCCTTTTAGTGGATATTCTGGTCCCGGGTAATTACTTTGAGAATTAAACGGTTTTCTTGGGATAGAGATGCCGAGTCTTAAAGTTGAATACTGGGCTTCCTTGTGAAATCTATTCTCTATGGTTAACTTACATGAATGAATAGAAAAACATTCCTTCGTTCTTTGGGCCTCGCCAGTGGAGCAGTCATCTCTGCACCTATCGTTGCAGCTACAGCCACTTCTAAATTGTCAGTCAGACCAGCTGGGCGTCAAGGTGGGTGTACATTGATTCCATCTGAGATAGCAGGACCCTTTCCACTCGATTTGTCGGACAACACATTTTTCTTTAGACAAGACATTACTGAAGGGAGACCTGGGATACGCGTCATTCAACGCATGCGTGTTGTGGGCGTTGACAATTGTCAGCCCATGCCTAACCTGCGTGTGAATTTATGGGCGTGTGATGTCAATGGAGATTACTCGGGATATTCTGCATTTGGAAGTGAAGGTCAGACGTACATGCGTGGTTACCAAATCACAGATGACAATGGTGATGTTGAATTTATATCGATCTTACCTGGTTGGTACCCTGGACGCGTCATACACATGCACTTTCAAGTCCATGTCAGCACGTCCTTCGCAGCGGTCTCACAATTTACGTGGCCTCACGAAGTGGCAGTCGATATCGCGACGAACAACCCGACCATACATACCCAAGGCCCAGATCCGATGACGCCTGAAGTGGATGGTGCGTTTAACGATGGATATGAACATCAACTTGCGACACTGGTGTGGGATGAGGAACTACAGTCTTATGTAAGCGATATTGAGGTGGCAGTTGTAGGAGCAGGCGTTAATGGAGTCGGCTATTTGGAACGAGAAGCCGCAAAAGTATTTTCTCTTGGTGAGCCCACCCCAAACCCACTTTCTTTGAATTCAAAGATTTCCTTGCATCTCTTGACATCGTCAGAGGTAGAGATTTCTATTTATGCGATCAGTGGGCGCAAAGTATATGAGAAGTCCCTTGGAATGCTGAATGATGGGAATCATCAAATCGTATTGCATTCAGGAGCTCAAAAGCTTGCGCCTGGAGCGTACGTTTTTCAGATTAACGTGTCAAGTAGCGGAAGGGTTCACCACGATATCAAAAGATTTGTCGTCGAGTAGCGCGTTACTCAAATGTTAGACCTTGCTTGTTAAGTGCACGTTTTGCAAACCAAGCGTAGTAAACGAGGTATGCAAAGCAAAGTCCTCCAACCACAAAAGAGTTCTGAATCCCCACGGATGCGAGGTCGGCAAGTTTACCCTGAATGGGAGGGATGATGGCGCCTCCGAGAATCATCATGACGAGGAATGCAGATCCCTGTGTGGTGTACTTGCCCAGTCCAGCGATTGCAAGTGAGAAGATACAAGGCCACATGATAGAGCATGCAAGTCCGCACGCAAGAAGCGCGTATACTGCGACAAGACCTGTTGTGTTGAGCGCAATAAGGATGGAGATGAGTCCGAGAATCCCGAACACGCTAAGTGTAAAGGCAGGCTTGTCTTTCGTGAGGAAGAACGCTGCGATTTGGACTAAGATGCAAATAAAATACCACTTGAGGGCGGAGGTGTCATACCCAGCAAGGTATGTGGCGCCCATTACGACGCCGAATGCTACAAACGGCACGATGAATTTCAGAATGTTTTTCTGTACAGAAGAGAGCGGGAAAACATTGACTGCGCCCACCCAACGCCCGATCATTAAGCTCCCCCAAAACATCGCAACAAATGGGGTGATTTCAGAGGACTCAAATCCTCCAAACTGAGGCTGCTTTAAAAACTCTCCGAGGTTCGACCCGATCGCCACTTCGACCCCTACGTATACAAATATAGCAAGCATGCCCAGTGTAAGCTGTGGGTATTGCATCGCGCCCCAGCCGGTCGCATTGCGAGATGATTTAAACTGCGCAAAAAGAATGCCGATGACAATAACCGCAAGGCCTCCAGCCAGCCAGCACATTCTTGTCATTTCAATGCCTGGCATGTCAAGTACTGCATAATCGAACCTGTAGCTGTTAAAAACGGGGGCAAAGCAGACTGCAAGTAATACTGTCATAGCTAACAGTGTGAGGAGTGCGTTGTTTGCTTTCTCAGGGGTTTCTTCAGAAATGCCCGCAGGCACACTTTTCGACTTCCCTAAAATGGTAGCGAGTGCAATAAATAATAAACCTACGGCACCATATAAAACGATCACCTTGTTTAAGCTTAAAGACGCAATCATGTCATCATCTACAGCAGTAGCAGATCCAAAAAGCGCCAAAGCAATAATAATCGGGCCCAATGTTGTTCCTAAGGAATTGATGGCACCCCCAAGGTTGATTCTGTTGCTGCCTGTTTTAGGGTCGCCCAATGCGATCATAAACGGATTTGTTGACGTTTGCTGAAGTGAGAATCCAAGTGCAACGACAAACAGACCCAAAAGCATTCCTGTAAATGTGTTCATATAGACAGATGCAATCATCGTTCCAGCGCCGAGCGCCGAGAAGAGCAAACCGTAAACGGTGCTTTTTTTATATCCCCAACTACCTACAAGATCTTTGTTGTTCTGAGAGCCTACAACGAATAATCCCAATGCGCCTAGAAAGTAAGCGAGGTAAAAGGCAAAGTCAATAAGTTGAGATTGAAATTGGTCTAATGAAAAGTAATTTTTACAAAAGGGAATGAAAATACTGTTGCCAGCCGCAATAAACCCCCAAAAGAAGAACACTGTTGTAAGTGTTGCTAATGCCGAATAATTTGTGTCTTGACCTTTCATGTTCTTTATTTATTGAAGGCGAAAAGCTACGAAGTTTATTGCGATGTTTATCAATTTGACACTATTTTAAATTATGATAAAAGAAATTTTGAAATAATGATCTCTCATCCGACTCTTTCTAGAGCTTTGGCCATAATGATTTTTGTGACAGCCGCCTTTGGTAATGAATTCGAAATAATTTATCTACGAAAATTAGTTTGATGTGATTGTTGGATCTTTTTACCTTAATTTGTTATTTAAATTAGAGTCAACATTTTCCATCTTATATCCAATTATGAAAACATCGGATGAGCAAACGATTCACCCGGATTCATGAAAGAAATAAATCTATTGGGATTTAAGTATAGGACATTTCAGAACAGAGAGATTAAGTTTTGATATTTTAAAGGCGTTTTTTAACTCAGAAAAAAAGATGGCGTATAAAATTAAGTTCGACAACTTCTTCTCCTATTCATTTTCTTTAGATTGCGTTATTTTTGGATATGAAAAAGGTGAGATTCATGCCCTGTTAATTAAAAGAGCAATTGAGCCTTATTTGGGTTTTTGGGCAATTCCAGGTGATCTTGTTTATCCTGATGAGGATTTAAAAGATGCTGCAAGTAGAATTCTTACAGAATTAACCAAAGTCAAGGAAGTAACGCTACACCAAGGTCAAACATTTGGTAAGCCTGACAGGCATCCTCAAGGTCGTGTTATTACGAATGCTTATTTTGCACTTGTTAGAAAAGAAGACATTAATGCAGTAGCAGATTCATGGGCCGAAGAAGTTAAATGGGTTCCTATTCGTGAAACACTTCAATTGGCGTTTGATCACAATGAGATTCTAGAATCGACTTTTAAGCTCTTGTGTCAAAAGTTAAAAAGAGAACCCATATGCTTTGATTTATTGCCAGAGAAGTTTACACTGAATGAAATGCAACAGCTTTATGAATATTCACTGGACTCGGAGTTGGATAAAGCAAATTTTCGTAAAAAGATCAAGTCCATTCCGCTTATAAATCTTGATGAGAAGCAGAAGAATGTCAATCATCGACCTGCTCATTTATTCAAATTTGATTTTGAGCGTTATTCAGAACTTGTAGAAGAAGAGAATTATTTATTTAGAATGTAGCTGGTTTCTAGGTTTATGCTACTTATTACTCGTTCGACATAAAAAATAACACACGTTATTCTACGTTTTACTTACAATAACAACCACTGTCTGCGATGTGGCTTCTTCGGTTTCACTGACAGGTCCTTGGTGGGGTGGGATCCAAATGGTGGTCCAGTTGCTTCCGATAATGATGATGCCTCGTGTATTTTTCCAGGCATATTAACTTGTTTGGGTGATTTAGATGGAGTCAATACAGCGGGTACTTCAGCCCTTTTGGCTTTGTTGTCTATGTTTGGTACTGTTTGAGAATAAACAAAAAAGCGTGTTTATGGGGCAGGGATGTATTTGTCGATAAGCATAATCATCGATGCCATCGTGGCGGCCCCCAATTCCAATTCTCTTTTGTGTACGTTTTCAAAAACGTCTGAGGTGCTGTGGTGGAAATCAAAGTAGCGTTGGCCGTCTGGCACAAGTCCTATTAACAAGGGGCTCCTGTCAAGTTGCTTTAATGGACCGATGTCAACGCCGGACCATCCTTTCTTGAATCGGT
The DNA here is from genome assembly GCA_002700285.1 of Crocinitomicaceae bacterium. Lineage (GTDB taxonomy): Bacteria > Bacteroidota > Bacteroidia > Flavobacteriales_D > Sanyastnellaceae > UBA974. The sequence continues at coordinate 12,823 of PACT01000013.1, forward strand.
GTATGTTGTATTGTTCGAAAAGGGGACTCCAGCTTTTCACAATGTTCACAAGAGTGTCTGAGGCGTCCATGCTGAATCCACGTGGACTAAATCCGCCTGCATCGGACTCCATGGCTGCCACGTAAACATGTTCGTTTTTTGCAAGTTCAGAAGCAGCGATTTCGGCGTATTTGATGCCACCTCGATTTCCATTTTCCTCGTTGATGAAAAGAACGAATCTGATCGTTCTTCTGGGCGTATATCCAATGGCTTTCAGTGTGCGCAGTACTTCTATGGTATGAACGATGCCAGCGCCATCATCGTGCGCGCCCTCTCCGATGTCCCATGAGTCGAGATGTCCACCGAGTGTGATAATTTCATCCGGTAATTCCGATCCAATCCATTCCCCGATAACGTTTCCTTGTATGACATCTGGCAACGCCTCACAGTTCATTTGAAATGTTACTTGGAGGCTAGGGTCTGTTTTATAGAGCTGGGCCAGTTTTCGTGCATCCACTGTTGAAATTCCTGCTGCTGGGATTCGTGGAATATCCTCATCGTAGTGCATCGCGCCCGTATGAGGCAATGTGTCCAGTGAATGTGTCAGAGATCTTACCAAAGCACCTATAGCGCCTGCTTTAGATGCGTAAATCGCGCCTTGACCTCTTTGGTCGTTTGCCCCGCCATATGCAGAACCTGTATTGATGAGGACAGGATCCATCGCGCGATTGAACAGTACAATTTTACCTTTTGTTTTATGCCGCGGCATCGTGTCGAGGTCGCTAAGGTGTTTGACGACAATTATTTCAGCGGNCACAGGGGCGTTGTAAGGTGTCTCTACAGATCCACCCAAAGCGGTAATGTGAAGGTCAATTTTCTCTCCGGATGACATTTCTACAGACGCATTTGCTGTGTCTCCGCGTGTCCAGCTTGGGACCACAACGGGCATGACGTAAACGTGATCTGCCCCATAGTCACGTAACAATTGTTCTCCCCATTTCATGGCTTCAGCAGCTTCAGGAGAGCCACTGAGTCGATGCCCTATCGTTTTTGTAAGGACACGTAAGTTCTCGTAAGCCTCCCCATTTGTTAGGACCTCATCATAAATGGCGCGGATCGCAGCAGAATCCGATGGGGTGGAGGTTTGGCCTAGGATAGTTCCAAATCCATGTAGAAAAACAAAGCAGCCACCAAGTACAATTGACTTCGTGACTGCTTTTATATCATTGCGATTGATCATGAGTGCAATCTACTCAAAACCAGATGAGATGCATACGTTTATTGGCAAGCACCTCCATATTGACCCAAAAGTTCCAACAGATCGACGACGCCTATAAATCCATCGAGGTCATAGTCACCAGTGCAGTCGGATGCGACAACGCCACATGATACATTTATTGTGTGACATATTGTATATGCTGAGGGCCCCAATGGTCCTTCATCACAACAATATACTGTCATACAAACATTGTAGTTTCCTCCTGAATTATAGCAATGTATCGGACAGTCAGGAAGAGAGGGGTTGTAGATGTTTCCATCTCCGAAATCCCAGCTTATACAGATGTTCGGGTCTTGTCCAGTGAAATTCACCGCGCAAAACCACATCTGATCACATCCTGTCGTGGGACAACTGGAATTTGTACCCCATTCAAAGTCAAACTCCTGAGGAATATCGCATCCACCACTTGGGCAAGTAACGGTGTCTGTAAATGTCCAGGATTGTGTCTGACCTTGTGCACAACAAAAGACATCTAACGTTACAACGTAAGTCCCTCCAGATGGATAGCAATGTGTATATCCTTGAGCGAATGAAACATTTTGAAGGGGCGCAGAGTCATCTCCCCAGTCTATGTTGATGCAGAGGTCGAGCAGATTAACCGGGCAGTTGCTTAATATTATTGGTGAAAGACCATACTCACAACACACATTCCCATCGGAATCAGTGGATGTGCCAAGGTCAACGAGGCCCAGTCCCACTTCTAAATTGCTACAGTTGACCAAACAATCATCCGTAACGACAGGGTCTTGGCAACAATTAACGACGACTTCATGACAATGTTCGGAACTGCAGATTTCGCCCAGCGTTGAAACACCTTCTATTGAATAACAAACCTCGTATACACCTGGGTTTAAGTCGAAGCTGAAGTTGTATCCACCCCCATAACTTAAGCTACTTAAATTGATGAGGTTTCCGCTGTTTTCTACCCCTATGATGGTATACTCAGGGTTTTGATACGACACCATATTGGGCCCTAAAAATTGAGTGCCCGTAAATTCAATGTGACATTTATCTGCTCCCGGGACTTCAGTAATGGCTTCCCAGAACGAATTTCTCACATAGCAATCGGGAACACAATCGCAAAATGCAGTTGCAGTGAATCCAAATGCATTTGATCCATCGTCGCAGCATTTAATTTTCACAGTGACTGGATAGTCAGTACATCCATCCGTATAACAATGCTCGACAGGAGATCCCAAAGGAAGGTTGGTTTGAACGGTTCCGTCACCCCAGATGATATCCATACACAATGTGTTTGGATTTGCCCCATTTGCATATGATATCAATGGGTCTATAGACCAAAGGCAGCATGCCACGTCCTCATTTACTCCATCACCATCAATGTCAGTATTGTATAGGGATGTGCCTAATGACAGAAGCTGTAAGTCTAGCATATCGGTTTCAGAAAACTGGCAACTGTCGCAGTCGATAAATTCCATCTCTAAAAGTCCAGATGTTTTGGGACATCCATAGATATTTTCAGCTGTTAGAGAATAGTCTCCATCCTGAGTCATTGTGATGCATCTCGTCATCCCTACGATTGTAGAAACATTCGATCCTGGTGGGATGTAATTCCATTCATATGATGCAAGCCCAAGTGGTCCACAGACTGTTTTTCCTGAATCACAAGCGATATAGCAACCTGTTGGCACTTCACATAGATTTGGGCAAGGGTGAACAGTCTCGTTTGCAGAACCTTTGCATCCTGTAAGCGGATCGATTGCAACGACAGTATAGATTCCTTCAGACAAGGTTGTAAAGGTTTGTCCTGTTTGTCCTCCAGTCCAAACATAATTAAGCGCCGGGTCTAATGGGTCAACGAACAGTGTGACCTCTGAGCCCTCACAGGGTGGGTCAGGAAATGTGCCTATTTGGACTGTTGGACTTTGCGCAACCGTGATTGCAAGGTCAGATGAGTTGTTGCATCCAGATGTTGCATCCACCACTTTTAAGGTAAAGGTGTCATTTCCAATTATTTGATTCGAACAAACATCAATGGAGTTAGTTGTTCCCAGCAAGTTTCCGGCCAAATCATACCATTCGTAGAGGTAGTTGCCCTGAGGTGCGAGTAAGGTTGTACACTCTCCTTCACAAAGAATACTCGGTCCTGTGATAAATGCAGGAACCAATGGCCACTGTTGTACAAGTACGGGGTCAAGTTCTGTTGAACATCCTGTGACAGGGTTGATAATCGTAGCTCCGTATTCTCCCTCAGCGCTCACATCGAAAGATGTTCCAGACCCAACAGGATTTCCTGGGTCAGCAGACCACCATGTTACTTGTGAAGGCGGAAGAGGGGAAACCTCTAGTGTTTCCGTAGATCCAAAACAAAACATAAAATCTCCATCCACAGATGTAATTGTGTTTTCAGGTGGCAAGTCATTTACAACAATGTTCATGCTGTTTGTAAACTGACATCCATTGACATGAGTCGCCACAACGCTCACAACAGGATTGTAAGGTCCGTTTTGTGTCTGTGTAATTGGGTTTTGGGCATATGCATGTTGCGGACTCGCGCCATCAAAAATGCTGTTGTCATTTGCCCCTACAGCTGTGTCATCAAAATTCCAGTCAAAACTCACGGCACCCGCACATGAAGCTGAGAAAGCTCCAGATTCTTCAAGACAAAGAGGCGAAGGACCACTTATTATAACGGGTCCTGGAATGGTAACTGCCTGAGAGAAATCGTCGATACACCCAGAAGAATGTGTCGCAGTTAGGTTTGGCGTATATGAAGACCCCAAAGTTAAACCGCCAAAACAAGCAGGCGAAAGACTACTGTTGCTTAACCCTAAAGTGAAATTAATAGCACTGAGTGATGTCCCCGGCAGGTATGCTGTCTCATCTGTTAAGCACAATTGTGGAATGTCAGTAGGGTTAGGGGCACAACTCACCTCAGTTCCGAATTGCGCGATCATCGCCACTTCGACAACAATCTTTTCAGAGACAGAGCAAAATGCCGTGCCTGCCGTATTTGGAACTTGGCCAGACATAATAACATTGTAATATCCAATTTCAGTGTAGGTATGTGTGGTTGGGTTTGAAGATGACCCACTGAAATCTCCAAAATTCCAATTAATATTGGTGACATTTGTTGAGCTCCCAGAAGAACTGAAGTCCCAAGTATCACAATATCCTCCGGAAATGGTTGCTGAAGGCACTATGGAATAAGGCTCTAGATCACAGCAGGGGCCAGTGCATGGGATTGGTGGACCACTAACATCTTCCTCATAAATCGTGATAGACTCTGTGTTTGTACAGCCAGAAGGTTGCTCAGTAATTGTGAGGGTATAGGTGTAGGCATTAGGCAATGTTCCGCCTTGCCAAAAGTGCGTAATTGTTTCCGATGTTCCCCCTCCTGAACTCCAGCTGTATTGGTAGTTTGGGTTGTATGGAGCAACAATTTGCGTGGAACCTGGGACGCCGTCCACAAGGGTGTTTGGGCCATTTGTCGTCAAATTCAGCATAGGAGCTGGTAAGATTCCAATTGTAGCACCACCTGAAGATGCGCATCCATTAATGTCAATAGTGTTTACAATATAGTCTCCAGCACTTGAAGTACTGATTGAACTGGTCGTTTGTGAAGATCCAACCCAAATAAAGGGTGAGCTAAATGATCCTGCATTACTTACGGCTACGCTTCCCGATGTTCCAACACAGAAATCTGCTCCAACAACTGTAGGTACAATTGCTCTATTCAGGATGATTCCCATGGTGTATATGGTCGTGTTGCCACATAATTCAACCGTGGCTGTAACCGTTGTATTCACAGAATTGCTGGGGATGTCATTCCATTGTATCGTCATATTATCTGTGCCCTGTCCACCTACCACACTGCCGTATTGAGGGAGGTCTATCGTCCAGTGAATCGTTGCGTCTGGGTGGATGTCCGAAATCGAATAATTTGCGATTTCGTTTGCACATGGTGCATCAGGAGATGTGATAGCAACTGCTGGGCCGTGCGTACGTTCTTCGACGACCAATGTAAAAGGATTTGAAGTGCAAAAAGGTGCTTCAGCCATTTCATAAACAACCTCTAAATTGAAAAGGCCCGACATACCCCATGTGACCTCTGTATATAAGCCTACAACTGGGTTTGCGGCAGGAACTCCCCCGCCAGGGTTTGTGCTATTGGGTGTCCAAATTGCATTAAGTCCTTGACTTGCTGCGACTTCATATATATAACTGGGTGAATTCACACAAACCTCAATTGGCCCGGTGACGGCAGTAGGGGGAGCAACTTCATGGACAGTGACGAAGGAAGTCACTGTTGAATTGCAGTATAAATCTGGATTGGCTGCATTGAGGTCTGCAGTGACAGTATATGAACCACTCGAAGTCCATGTTATCTCTGCGGTATTTCCTGTCACGTTTTGAGCCAAGCCTCCTGAATTAGACCAATCAAAAATGCCACCTAAACTTCCGGATGCGGTAAAGAGTGTTGTTGCACCTAAACATACATCCAATTGTGACGGGTAAACATTAAACTTGGGCTTGACTTCGACATTTAATGTCGCAAACCCAGTACAGTCATTGGGTCCATTTCCAGGTAAATCTTGTAAAAAATCACTTGTATATGTGACATCGATGGTCCCGATGCCTGAAGTGTTCCATTGAATAGTTGCAACAGAGCCCTCTTGATTAATAAGCGATCCACCTGTAACAGACCATTCATAATCTACACTGACCCATTTGGTTAAGTCATATGAAACGACTTCTCCTTCACATACGATGTCAGGCCCATTTATAGATCCATTGGCAGGGATAATTGGAATCTGTATTGACGTGGGGGTGTTGCAGTGAGCAGGCGTACAATTGTCGACCTGCAGTTCAACCGTACCGAAGGGTCCTTGTCCCCACTGTACGAATATTTCGTTTGTGCCTTGTCCATTGACAGGAAGAATAGGAACGCCAAATGCGTCGAAAACAGACCACGTGTAATCAAGACAGTCTGCGGTTGTAAAATATGAGGCTGTGTCGTTTTCACATAAAGTAGAGATACACTGGATGTCTGGACCGACAAGGCTGTCCACCAGAACTTGTTCAGTATATGTGTCAGCACATGTGCAAAGTACATTTCCCTCTGGGCCAAGTATGTCACTATATACCGTGAGTGTAACGTCATAAAGGCCTGGAGTACTGTAAATATGAGAAGGGTTTGTGGAGCTAACTGAAGAGAACGATTGTCCGTCTCCGTAATCCCAAAAATAATTCGATGCGCCAGAACTACTCAAGTCTGTAAACTGAATGGGACTATCTAAACAAGCATTTCCTGAAGAACTGAACAGTGCCTCAGGCCCCTCTAGTATTTCTATACAGACGGTATAGGTGACAGGCGTGAAATTAGGGTCTATGTTTGTGATGGTAACAGCTATATTCCCCGCACCGTGAGGCCCCCATAGCACGTCTAATTCTGAAGTGTTTTGGCCACCTGTGATGATTCCACCTTGTACATCCCAATCATATGTAAAGCCTGAACCGAAAACTGGAGCAAAAGCGATAAGAGATGAATTTTCACAAACTTTGATACATTCAATGGNACCTGCGGATCCATCTCCAGAGGAACTTATGCTAGGGGTAAGTGCAGGGTCAGTGAAGTCAATAATTCCACAATCATNACCACAATCAATTGTGATATTTATGAATCCTTCACAAAACATAGTTAAACCATCAGGAGCGTTGTAGGATAAATAATATGGCAGTAGATGATCTCCGCAACATGCTTCCTTATTTGCATTAGGTGACAATAAAATTTCCCACTGACTTATCGCACACCCAAATGGAGTTAAGGCCTCATTCACAATGAAATTTGAATAAAAGCAACCGCCATNACCCGTATAGCCATAACAATTCTCATAACCCAAAAAATTGTATCCATCATTGGTAAGTGCTTGGAACAGGTCGAATGCAACATCGCCAGGAGCAAAGGATACATTTACGCTATAGGTTGGCAACGTGCAGGGGTCTTGAGCTTTGAGTTCAGCACTCGCGAAAAATGCGAAAAATGCAATTAGGAGGTAGGATAATGTGGTTTTCATTATGTTGAGCTTTATTCGATTCTTTATCAATTAGCAAAATTTTATTGGACTTTCCTAATTTATCTTTGCTTATATTTTAAAATCCCATGACAAAAGCAACGTTCACAATTGATCTTCGAAGTGATACCGTTACGCGACCAACTGCCGAAATGAGGGGATGTATGCATAAGGCGGTGACGGGGGATGATGTCTTTGCTGAAGATCCTGAGATCAATAAATTGCAAAAAAGATGTGCTGAGATGTTTGGGATGGAGGATGGCCTATTCTGCCCTTCAGGCACGATGACAAACCAAATAGCCATTGCCGTTCATACTTCACCCGGTGAGGAGGTGATCTGTGACAGGCTTTCACATATATACAATTATGAAGGTGGCGGTATTGCGCGACTAAGTGGTGCTTCTGTGCGTCTTTTAAATGGAGACCTTGGAAGATTTACCGCCGCTGACGTAAGGTCGAATGTAAACCCCTTAGACAGCCATTATGCCAAAACGTCTTTGGTAAGTTTAGAAGATACATGTAACAAAGGAGGAGGTGCGATTTGGGATCTTTCAGAATTAAATGAAGTATCTAAAGCATCCAGAGAATTGGGGCTTGCGGTGCATCTTGATGGAGCACGTTTGTGGAATGCCATTGTGGCTCGGGGCATTCATAATGATCCAAATGCACTTCATGCTTACGGTGCCAATTTCGATTCGATGTCGCTGTGCTTGTCAAAAGGATTAGGCTGTCCGGTCGGATCGGTGCTTGTTGGGTCCAAGTCATTCATTGCGCAAGCTCATAGANCAAGGAAAGTATTTGGTGGGGGGATGCGTCAAGCCGGAATCGTAGCTGCTGCGGGAATATATGCATTAGAAAACAACATCAATCGACTTGAAATAGATCACTCCCGCGCGAAGAGATTGGGCGCAGCCGCGCTTCATCATTCCAGTGTGATATCACATGCTCCGATAGACACAAATATTGTCATTCTCAAGCTTAAGGAAGGTGTGGATTCTGGCGCGCTATCTTCTGAGTGGGGAAGAAATGGGATTGACTGTTTTCAGTTTGGTCCTTCCAGCATACGGTTTGTAACCCATCTGGACAATACAGACGCTCAAATAGATAGCGCCTGTCATTACCTCTCAAACATTTAATTTACGGATGTCACAGGAAATTAAAAAAGGAGACCAAGTGCGGTTTCTGAATGAAGTAGGCGGAGGTAAGGTGTTGGAGGTTTTCTCTGACGGAACAGCGTCTGTGGAAGGGGAAGATGGGTTTGATATGACCTATAAATTGCAAGAGCTCCTGCGCGTGATGAGTCGTGAAGAAGAGATTGAAGCGTATAACAACAAGTTGCCAGATTTGGCGTCTATTTTGGCACAAGATCTAGATGAGGGTCGCCAAAAGGAAATTCAAAAAGAATTTGACATCAAGTATGCGAATGCGAATGCCACGAATCAAAAAAGAAGGGGGGAGCATATGGTTATTGACCTTCATATTCATGAGCTTGTTGATGATCAGTCGGGTCTTAGAGATCGAACAAAATTGGATATTCAATTAAATCATTTCGAACGAATGATGCGGATTGCTGGAGAGCAGAGAGTAAGGAAAGTGATTTTCATCCATGGCATAGGTCAAGGTGTTTTAAGACACCAAATCCGTACGCGTCTTGAAATGTATTATCCCAATTGTACTGTTAGGGATGGGAACCCCCGTGAATATGGCTCAGGAGCTACAGAGGTGTTGTTGGGTCAATCCTCGTTCTGAGGCAAATTTTCTTCTTTTTTCCTATTTAAATCTTCGACATATTTTTTTGCGACCTCTTTGAGGTCAAGTCCCGGAACATTGATCATAAAGTCATCTTTGACCACACTGAAAGAACCTTCGGTGCCCCAATCTAAAACTCGGAATTCGTATCCTTCGAAATTAAATCCCAGAGGAATCCAAGATTCCTTCATGTTTGCTGAAGCCAATGCTGCCCTTTGTTGATTAGAAAACCAAAATCGTAATCCTATGCCCAACATCTTTCTTTCAGAACGTTTTATTTTCTTTCGATCTGCGACCCACATCGTATATTCCATATCTTCAAATGAAGATATCGCTGCGTGACATGAATGATCATTGATCAAAGTATTCTCTGCCTCTTTGTTGATTTTATAGATTATGTCACCCCGCTTTTCTTGTGTAAATCCCATGGCTTTCATCATTGCTGGGGAAAGTTCAGTGCCTTGTTTTTTCTTCGGGATTAAAGTAAGTGTGGTCGCATTTGTTGAGTCTCTGAAAAAGAAAGACTTCGTGTTATTCAAATCATCAGTCCAACAGAACGTGGGGTGGTTGTCGGAATAATAAATCTTCGCAGTCCTTTTTTTTCCTTTTAAATTTACAGAGTAGACCAGCCAGTTCTCAAATATGAGTGTTCCTTCACCCAAAGGAAGTCTGGTGAGATTCGCAACCTCATCAGCCACAGAAGGGGGTCGTTTGTTGGCGTCTTGTGCAAAGGTGTCAGAGTTGGCATTCAAGAGGAACAATAGAAAACATGCGGAAATGCTGAACTTTAAAAATACTTTCATGGCTTTGAATACGTGTTTTCTAATTTTCTGTCGCGTTGTATGGCCTGTTGCGCTCCCTGTCCTTTGAGTTTCGTACTGCAATATTTGATGTGAACGCCCATTTTCCGTCCTTCCAAACATATTCATCATACGACATTGTAGGTCCGTAAAAGGCAGTTGCCCCCGCGAGTGATGGGTCACTAGGCGCCAAGCGGTCCAAGACAATTCTGTTGTTGTCAGGTTCGTATCTCAGTGTGGCTTGTAACTCGTCGGAGTATTCCAAAACATGGCGCTTTCGGATGCCATCTGGACGGTTTAAATACGGCACGCCTATTCTGATATAGTCATTAGATATAACCATGGTTTCCATAACTTTCCTCGTGACTTGCGCATTGGCACCATCCCATCCCAGTAGCGTATATACAGGGGTTTTGCCGTCATGTGTAAGGATTATATCGTAATAGATCGCACCAGGCCAATCATCCACTCTGTAGCTTCGAGATTCGTCTTTGGGATCTTCACGTCTGTCATGAACCAATTCAGTCCATTTGAGATTCTCAAACTGTCCCGCTTTGTCAAAGCCATATATTACAAATGCGCCGTAATCTTGAGTTCTATCTTGTCGTTCAGAATTCCATGATAATACAGTCACCATTTCCTCTCCTCTTCCCACTGTCGCAATTCCTGCAGGCCATAGCGCGAAGAGTTCTGACAAAGATTCTGCAGAGTCGAAATCGGTCAGGGTTTCTCTGACGAGGGCCTTCAGCTCATTGTGAAGGATAAAACGTTCGTCATCATTGGANGCTNTNCCCAGANTNTCNAACATNGTTGGTATTTGATAAGATTGAGNGNTTTGGGCNAAATATGAAGAATACGGAGTGCTGATCATGAGTCCAACGATCATGAGTCCAACTAAATTTAAATTCATACTTTTTAAACGATCAATCATCCAAAGATATTACTTTGAATAGTTATACATGTAAAAACGCCTTTTTTGAAAGCAACACCTCTTCGCTTTCTCTTCGGTCTTCATCATCAATACAACAATCTACAGGGCAAACTGCGGCACATTGAGGTTCATCGTGAAAGCCAACGCACTCAGTACATTTGTCAGGAGAGATGTAATATAGGTCCATGCTAATCGCATCGTTTTCTTCTTCAGCGTCAACTTCTCCTGCAGTCGGATGAACTCCCGTTCCATTAAATCCTGTGCCATCTTTGAAGCTCCATTTTGCGGCTCCTTCATAAATTGCAGTGTTTGGACATTCCGGTTCGCAAGCCCCACAATTAATGCAGTCGTCAGTTATAATGATTGCCATGTACTTTTGCCTTTCAATTACAGACACAAAGGTACAGTGAACAGTCTTAAACACGTATTAACAAAACTCGGAATTTGGTTTCGAGAAAAAGCACATACTGAAAGTGAATTGCTGCGATTGGCTGAAGCCAATAACGGTTGGTTTACAAAGGAAAGTGTGGCCAAATCGTTTCAATCTCATGGGGATTCTTTGCGAGATGAGGCTGTTGAAAAATGGTTAGGAGCGTATCAGCTCCCTGATGTAATTCATGCAGAATCTGGCAAAAGAATAGGAATTATCATGGCTGGTAATTTGCCTTTGGTGGGGCTTCATGATATGTTCTGTGCGCTCGTGGCCGGTCACAAAGTGGCAGTTAAAACATCTAGAGATGATACAGTTCTTCCAAAAAGAGTGGTGCAAGAAATAGAATCGATTGAACCTGCTTTAAAAGGTAGAATAGAATTTGTGGAGGGCAAATTAGGAGATGTTGATGCGCTAATCGCAACTGGAAGTTCAAATACCATGAGATATTTCGATGCATACTTTGGCCATATCCCTCATATATTTAGAACACAAAGAACAGGTGTTTCCGTTTTAGATGGTGAAGAATCTGAAGAAGAGTTGAAAGGGTTAGGGGATGATATTTTCACACATTTCGGACTTGGATGCAGAAGCACAACAAAAGTGTTCCTTCCGACTGATTTTGATTTGGACAGGTGTTTTGCTGCTTGGGTTCCGTGGAGCTTTTTGGCAAATAACAATAAGTACGCAAACAATTATGATTACCATAAAGCTATTTGGCTGCTGAACGGAGAAGAATTAATTGAAAATGGATTTTTATTGGTGAAAAATGATGAAAATTGGGTGTCACCAGTGGGTACGCTTTTCATTGAGAGATATGATGATGTTGGAGAATTAATCAAGAAACTAAGCGATTATAAAGAGGGGCTGCAGCTTGTGACTTCTAGGTCTGGAGCGAAAGCGTTCACAAAAGCTTTGTCAGTTTTGGCACCTTGTATCTCACAGCAAGATTTGGGTTTGGCGCAATGTCCTTCACTAAGTGACTATGCCGATGGCGTCGATTCTGTGGAGTTCTTGTTAAATATTTAATGCTTGCCGAGATTCTTGGTATATTCGCATCATGCAAGAAAAAAAGGATGGACATCTGATTGTTAAGAGTGGCTCAATATTTTTGCTTGCCGCTATTTTTACTTTGGGATTCACACGTTGTACTACTGATGTTGATTTGACTGCACCATATGTATCTATTCCTGTGGTTTTTGGACTTCTAGATGCTGAGGCAGATACGCAGTGGGTCAGGATTAATCGCACGTGGTTAGGGGAGGGAGACCAAAACCAAATCGCCCTTGTCTCGGATTCCTCAGAATATGAAACATCAAGGCTTTCAGCGAGCTTTGTGGAGGTTGAAAATGACATTGATGCCAGAGTTTTTGAGCTCAGGGATACTTTACTGCAAAACAAAGATGAGGATGGTGTGTTTTTTGCGCCAGAACATAGAGCATATTTTGTCCCAACACGTGCGAATGAATCACTTAACCCTGATGCGCGCTATCGTTTGGAAATCGTGATAGACGATTCAGTCAATGTTCAAGCAGAGACAAATATGATTTCTGTTTCCGTTGGTAATATTCAACAACCTCCAGCGGGTTTAAACAACGTGAAACTAAATTTTGCGAACGTTGGACCGTCGCAAGTCACCTATCCTAATTATCCTTTCAAGTGGAGGTCTACAGCTGGAGCTGCCCGTTATGATGCGGTTTTACGTGTCCATTTCATCGAACACTATTGGGCCGATGATTTTCATACTGTATTAGATAGCTCACGTGACCGTACGATTGAAATACCCATTGGAACGGTAGAACCATCTGGCGACGCTGGGAATCAAGAGCTGGAGAAATTATTCGATGGTCAAATATTTTTCACCACATTAAGGACCCGTTTGGATAAAAACATCAGAATTACAAGAGAGTTGGGTGTTTGGGATTCGGATAGCCAAATTGCACGTGCGTTTGATTTCTTGCTCATTGTCGCAAATGAAGAACTTGCGATATATCTAGATGTCAACGCACCTGTAACCGGGATCATACAAGAGCGCCCCGAATATTCAAATGTGAATGGCGCGCTTGGTCTTTGGGCTTCAAGAACGACGCAAGGCGTCTTTGGTTTGGGATATACAACAGATACAATCGAGCACCTTCAGGAGGGCGATGATACTGCCGAACTTAATTTCTGTACCCCGAATCCATTTTCTGACTATACTTGTCAATAATTCGCTTGCGACCTACTGACCTATGAACGAACATGCTTTAATTTCTAAACATAGTCAAGCTGAAATAGAGCTTTCTATGGGGATGTGTATCGTGAGTTACCGGGCAGCTTCTATGATTGATTTGGCCTGTGTTATGCGTACAGAAGATGACAGGAAAGCACTTTCAAATACGGGGCCTGTACTTCACATCATCCCAGCAGACTCGCCACTCGTTGAACATGATGCGCTTAAATGGTTGGGCAGTGATCAAGCGATGGACGGTGTTATTGCTCGCGCTGTGGTCGTGCCGTCAAACCTTGCGGTCATACAAGATAAAATTAGATGGGCGTTATTCAGGCCCTCTGTTCCCTTCAGAATCTTTCGCAACACGCAGGTCGCAAAAGGGTGGCTTATTGATGTGTGGTATAGCCATATGGAAGGAAAAGAAATTTAGTGCCCTACAAAGTTGTTTACTGAATAATGACCCTGACGGATTTAGTGTCCAATCTCTTTTCTGAGGAAGTGGAGATGATATACGTGCCAGGGGAGAAGAGATCGGTAGAAATCACGGTTCCCATGCCAGAAATTATCATTTTACCCATGAGGTCTGAAACCTCCCATTTTGTTTCTTGGTCAGATCCACTTAACACAATGTTTTCTCCTGAAGAAGCGGGGTTAGGGAATGCCACGAAATCAGAAGGCGTATGCGCTGTTATTCCATCTGTATTTGAGGTGTCTTGATTTGGCGCTTCCCCTTGATACTTCACGCTGTATGTGGTTCCGAAAAGTGTTTTTGCTTCAAGGTATGGGAGTCCTCCGTCTCCGAGCCATGTGTAAACTGTTGAAATGCGTTCAATTTCAAAGGGTTCGCCTCCTTCTTGCGTTATAACATCGTGCGTCGTTATTGTGGTGCTTATTCTCAGGACTTCATGCGAAGCGCCGTTTGGGAGAAGTAACGTTCCCCATCCGTCCACTGAGCCTTCACGCGTAGCGGAAGTCGCGTAGTTAAGCACGCTTGGAATGTCAACTTCGTAGGCAGAAGTAGATGAAATGACATCCTGAAAATTTAATGGCAGGGGATGAATTTCATCAATGTTACTGTATTCGATGGGCAGATCAAATCCTTCTAAATTCAGAGAAATTCCTGCGATATTATATGANGAGCCAGAGGTTTGGTAATAGCTCATCAAGTTGGAAATTGTCACTGGGAGGTCAATGCCGAACTCAGACAAGAAAGTGAGATCAAACTCTCCAGGCCCGAACACATCACATATATAATCTGGATTAGTCAACGCGTTGTTGAAAGAAAGCTGAGCTAAAAATGGGGCTTCATTTGTTGCTCCAAATTCAACAAGTGTCTCCGAATTTGAATCTAATGTCGAGAAATCCCAAATATAATCTGCACCAGTACTCACATAATCTCCTGTGATGTCCGCCGTAGATGTTTGAATGAGATAGCTTCCCCCTGCTTGAGGAAGGTCAGATGCATTTACTGTGGTTTGAGCATTTTTAGAGTGAACAATGAGTAAAAGTGCAACAAGGCTTATGATGTATGGCGTAATTTTCATATTGCAAGTTACGTTATTTCACTCTTTTCGGATGCCAATCATTCCGATCTCCCGACCCCACCTTCTTGTCAAACAGCAAAGTTTTCTGCTGAGTTCTATTGTGTAACGTTGCAAACGTATAATTTTGCCGTTGAGATGAATATAGGGTTTGATGCAAAAAGAGTGTTTTTAAATAACACAGGTTTGGGGAACTATTCACGTGATACAATTCGTGTGCTTTCTCATTTTTTTCCTGAAAACAAATATTTTCTATTCACACCAAAAGAACACCAAAAGAACAATGTCTCTTTTTTGAATGGGAGTGAGAACACGGTCACACGCACACCTAAGTCTTTTATTGACAGGTTTTTCACATCGTACTGGAGGAGCAAGCGTGTTGTCAAATATATGGTCGCCGACAATATTGATTTATTTCATGGGTTAAGTCATGAAATCCCTTTAGGTATTGAGAAAACAGATATTAAAACGGTCGTGTCTATTCACGATTTGATTTTCATCCGTTATCCTCAATTGTTTCGATCTCTTGATCGGAAAATATATTACAAAAAATTCAAATCAGCGTGCGACAGGTCTGATAAAATCATTGCTGTCAGCAAGCAAACCAAACAAGATGTCATTGAATTCTTCGGCATTCCGGAAGAGAAGATTGACGTTGTTTATCAAGGTTGTAATGAAGTCTTTCATCATGAGGTGCCAGATAAGACAAAGCGAGCAGTACAAATAAAATACAACTTACCGGAGGAATATATTCTCAGTGTTGGTCGCATAGAGGAACGCAAAAACCTCTTAACAATTCTTAAGACCTTGCTAGAATTGCCACATCAAAAACTCGTCGTTATTGGCAGCGGAAAACGCTATAAAATGGAGTGCATAAGATTTATAGAAAAACATGATTTATCTGACCGCGTTCTCTTTTTGACAGGTATTGAGACGGAAGAAATGGCGGCTGTATACCAAAATGCACAAATGCTAATTTACCCCTCTATATTTGAAGGGTTTGGCATTCCTATTTTAGAGGCTCTGTTTTCAAAAACCCCTGTTATTTCAACTAAACAGGGTTGTTTTTTTGAAGCTGGAGGTCCATATACCAAATACATTGACCCCTTGTCAGTGCATGAAATGAAAGAGGCAGTTCTCGAAATTCAACATTCAATAGATTTACAAAATACAATGGTCTCAAAAGGGTTTGAATATGCCCAAAACTTCACTGACCATAAGATTGCCTCAAGCTTATTTCAAGTTTATAATACGTTGCTAGATGACTAAGTTTACATCTATCATCCCGACTGGAAATGAACAGAACAACATCATTGACGCGATTAAATCCGTTCTTTTTTCTGATGAGGTATGGTTGTCGACTTTTTGATACAGATGGCACCGTGAATTATAAATCGGCACCTGGCTTCTGTTGTTGTTTTTCTTGACTTGCTTTATGTAATTCACTTGATCTAAAAGCCTTCGCGGTTTCTCTGAAAATGACTAATTGTTACGTTTTCCAAATAAATTTTTGAACCGAGTGAAGTCTCGGTGTAATAGTATTCCGACGCCCTGAACACTTTCGCCCTCCAGGCCGGGAATATTTGCACGTTGTGTAGAGTATCCTGTAAGTTGTAGCGTTCCATCGTCTTTAAGGTCGTATTTGATACGGAACTCTTTGAGCTGTAAATCATCCAAGGATCCAGTATTGAGTTGTTGCGTTCCGAGCTCGCCTTCAACGTGGAGCCTGTCATTAAGAAGTTGAGTAGAAAGTGCCACCGCGAGCGCAGCTTCGTTGCCAGAATTGTTTTTCGCATCGTAATCTATTCCAATATTTACATCGTCACTAAGTCCTGATAACCAGTTTCCCAATTGGGCTGAGATCAGCTCTGTGCTGTTTTCTTGGAGCCCAGTACTTCCTATAGCGGCGGCTTGCCATTGAGGAGGAAGGAACTGTTGAAGAATCAGTAGCGATATGGCTTGCCTGTTCATTTCTTCTTCGTTTGCCAAGAGTGAGGCCAAGGTAGCCTTCGTCCTAGAATCTCCTTCTGGAAGTTGGATGTCGAAATTTATGCCAGGTCTCATGAGGTCGCCATGCATTTCTAGAATCAAGTCTACTTTTTGTTTGCTGTTGTCTAAAGTTTCAGGAGCAATCGGTAGGAGGGTGGTTCGTGTTGAGTACAACGTTCTTAAATCTATTTCTGCTTGGTATGGGTCGCCATACCATTTTATCGTGCCCCCAGGTTCTGCAATGAATCTCTTATTTATGAAGTTGGATAAGGTGAAGAGGTATTCACCTTCTATCACCTTGAGTGAGCCAAACATCGCTAACCGTTCAAAATCATCAAGGGCCAATTGGATGACGCCCTCACATTTCCCGATGATTTCATCTCCTACAGCTTCGTCAAAAACAATTCGGGCTTCACTTTCTTGATTCACATCAATAATTAAGTCAAGACGAACGGAGGTTTTGGACTGGTTCTCTTCAATGGTTGCTTCTCCAATGTTTTCCTGAGGAGAATTGTCAATTATTTCTACAAAGGAAGACCATGTAGAGCTCGTGCCTGCATCCATTGGAAGGACAAACTGAGTGCCTTTTGTTGTTTTAAGTCGCGCTTCAATATAGAGTTTGTCTTCATAACCGAAGACATTTATATCCCCTATACCATTTGCATTTCCATAGAAATAGGCCTCTGGCGATCGTGGTATGTTCATGACCTCTAAAGGTTTCTTGGGGTCATCTATGCTCATAGAAATGTCTAAATTCCATTTCTCATAGTTATCATGCAAAGCGGTTCCCACCATGACTCCTTGACCACCATAGTTGTCTTTGATGTCAATTCCGTTGAGTTCAATTCCGTCAGGTTTGACGTTAAATTTTCCGCTTACATCATACTCAGTGCCCAAGTATTCGATTTTTACTTTTGCCTTTTTTAAATCACCCCCACCTAGTACGCTAGGTTCTCGATATGGGCCTTGAATGGTGAATGCTGCATCGAGTTCTCCACCCAGTTTGGCCGTTTTTTCATTTAAGATTGTATTTGTCCAGCTGAGAGGAAAATCTGTGGTATAAGTCATAAGGTTTAAATTGAAATCGCCTAAGGGGAGGGGAGTGACATATCCTGAGGTGTGGATAATGCCCTCTCTGTTATCTCCAAATCCCGTTAAGTCGCTTTCAATGTAAATGTCTCGATTTGAATACGTGAGTGTAAATGTGCTTTTAGGGATTGTTTCTCCGCCATATGACATCCCTTCACCCTCTCCAGAAATACGGAGCAAAGGGGTGCTCAATGTCCCGCCAAGTGATCCAGAAAGATTAATGTTTGATGCGCTCACGGGTAAATTAAACCAACGTTTTGTTCTGTTTGTATCGATTCGGTCTGTATGGATTAAGAAGTTTAACGGCCTGGCACTGTCGCCACCTATTTTACCTTCGATATCAGCTTTAAATCCGCCCCCTGTCCAGCTCATTCCATCACTCGATACCTCAGTTGAATTTAGCGACAAAGAAGATGGGATTCTCGTGAGCTCGAGGGTGTCATTTCCCAGAGGTATAGTTGCCTCATAGAGGTCAAATCCCCATGACCCTTTTTGCTCTAGAAGGCCTTCTAAGCTGACAATGCCCTCATTTCCAGCAAAGTTTTTCCATCCACAATCAGCAGTCCAAACCGTGTCTGCATGGATGTCTATATTCATGTCTTGCGCATAGATGTCACCCTGCTTTAAAAGCTCTAAAGCCTCTATATTTATCCAGTTTTCATCCGTTCGTCCGCTGAAGTCAAGAAAGATTTGGTTTAATTGAAAGTCATCAAACGCTATCCAATCAGTTTTTCCGACGGCTTCTGTTTTTTGATTGTCAATGAGCCATTTGAATTCAGTGCCTTGTGACACAGCGAGCGTGGTCCCCAGTATCGCAGAAAGGGGCTCGGATCGAAGAATTTCAAAGCGACCACTTGTAAGTAGTGTATTTGCAACGGATAATTTGTTCTCGCGATCGATTCTATTGATCATTAAGTCAAGCCATTCTGTCCACACTTCTTCATCCAAAGAGAATGTTGCATCTCCGATGATCACATCTGACTCAACTTGAACATCTAGAAGTCCTTTTTCTATCGTTCGATTTTTCTCTGGATGATTGGCGACAACAAGATTGAATCTGTCGAATTTAATCGGAGCTTGTATTGCTGTATTGCCGTCATTAAGTTGAATTAGCAAGGGTTTTCTAAAGTTAAGACTTGCTGAGCGTTTGCCGCCCCTTTTGTCGTCATTCCATTCTGCAAAGCCGTTTAAACGGGAATACAATCCCCAACGATTTGATATCGCCTTTGCGTTTAGGATGTCGTTGTACCACTTTACCTCGACATGTCCTTTTTCGCCATTGATTTGGGCATGTAGATTTTCGAGGATTCCATATTCGCTGTGGAGGCTATCGAGATGAAACGTACTTTCCCATCCCGCATCAAACCCCTGTTCTTCCCAATTCAATGTGTAATTTGCTTGAAGAGAAAGCCCCCCTTCTACATCCTGTGAGACAGCCAAAGTGCCTTCAATGTTATTTGTGCCGCCGCTTGCCGAAAGATGAATGGAATCTATCTTGTCTGCTATTTTTTTGGCCTCAGGAGACTTTTCTTGCATGGCCACCTTTAAATCCTCAGTCCATGGTTTCAATAAGCTTGTTTTAAGGTCTAGGTTGAGATTCCATGCATATTCTTCGCCTATTTTGCGGCCACTTCCCGAAATAGTTACGTCAGAATTAGATAGATTATTAACCACAAGCGCTCCGTCTTTGTAAACGACATCCCCCGTCAATTCATCAGTCTTAAGCGCTTCTAGAATGTTGTTAACCTCATCGTTTGCCCATGGGGCAATGAAGTTGGGGTGAACGACGACCGCGATATCAAAATGTGGGCCTTGGTTCTTTGCCAACGAGTCTTCCAATTCCGACATATGAACGCTTTCAAGTTCGCCATGGAGCTGTATTCCTGAAGTCTTAAAGTCCAAGATTGTCAAGTAGAATTCGTTGTTTGTAAGTTTTCCTTTTCCATGAGTATTCTCAACTGACATCACATTTGTTCCTTTAAAATCTGTGTTGGCGCCTCGGATTTCATATCCGCCAATGTTTACATCAAGATCATCTTCGCTCATTTCCTTCCCACTTTCAATGACGATTGAATCGAGTGCGAATAATGCGATATGTCCATGGAGTGAATCGCCTATTTGCCATTCAAAATTGGACATTTCGAAACGTTCAAATAACATTTTACGGCGAGAATATTCGCCTGTTGAATCACTTGGGAATGCGTCATAGATTTGTTCTAGACTGTCCGCAAAAAAACGAACACCGTCTAAACGGATTTTTCCAAACTCAGAAACGCCTTCAGAATTGGCTCCTTTGTATTTTAAGTCCAATGTGCTGCACAAAACCTCGGCACCTCCTGTGTTGCAAGTCAGGTCACTCAAGGTTAAGGTTCTTTGAAAGAGGTGGATTTCTACAGCGCCGACGTCCATGTCAAGGCCCAAAGATTCAGTGGCGATGTCAGTCGCATAATTTAAAATTGCGGTTTGGAAGGGTGGAAGTTGNGTGACGCCAGATAGAATTAAAACAAGTATGATAAATATTTTAAGCGCGCGGAAGGCCCGCTTCATAAGCTTGTGATCCTTGTTATTTACTATGTTTGAATTGTTGGGCACTTACTCTTTGATTGCGAAAGCAATATAAGAAGTCTTGTGCGCCGTACTTTCGCAGTTGTACTTATTTTAGTTTGCCAACTCATAAAAGATGAAAATTCCAAACTTTACGATACTCGCCATTGAATCGTCATGTGACGATACGGGAGTTTCTGTAGTGAAAGGGGACAGCGTGCTTTCTAATCTTGTTGCAAATCAAGAGATACATACCCGGCACGGTGGTGTGGTGCCTGAGCTTGCCTCAAGGGCCCATATGAGTAACATCATTGCAACAGTTGATTTGGCCCTAAAAGACGCGAAAATTTCTCCATCAGATATTGATGCTGTTGCCTATACCATAGGTCCTGGTTTAAGTGGTTCTTTGCTTGTGGGGACTTCTTTTGCAAAATCATGGGCGTGGGCACACAATTTGCCCACCGTGCCTGTTCACCATATGCGGGCTCATATTTTGGCTCATTTCATAGCGCCAAATCCTTCTCCAGACTTTCCCTTTCTTTGTTTGACAGTTTCTGGGGGGCATACCCAGATTGTTCATGTCCACAGCTATTCAAAAATGGATGTTATCGGGACGACAGTTGATGATGCAGCTGGAGAGGCGTTTGATAAAGTTGCCAAACTCATAGGTCTTCCTTATCCCGGAGGCCCTCTCATAGATAAATATGCTCATTTGGGCAATCCGGAATCATTTGTATTTAAGGGGTCTAAAGTAGACGGGTTAAATATGAGTTTTAGTGGCCTAAAGACTCAAGTTCTTAGATTTTTACAAGCTCGACTGAAGTCAGACCCTCAGTTTATGGAAACTCATTTACATGATTTTTGTGCATCAGTTCAAGCGACAATTGTGGGGATGCTTATGTCTAAACTTGAGCAAGCCGTTGTGGAGACTGGGATTACCCAAGTGGCCATTGCAGGCGGTGTTTCTGCTAACAGTGGGCTCAGAAAAGCGTTGGCGCAACGGGAAGGTTGGCAGGTTTTTATACCGCCCCTAAGTTATTGTACAGACAATGCGGCCATGGTAGGCATTGTCGGCGTGTTAGATGCCGCTGAGGGCAGGTATGGAACACTTCGTGACACACCGCAACCCAGAATACCAGCCCTTAAGCCTTGCGGATCTCATCGCTAGGAATTGAAATTGTTGCAATACATCCTTGTGCGTCTTTTCGGTTCTCTAAACGCAAGCTTGCGAATGGGGAGATTAATTTCAATCGTTCCTGAATGATTCTTAAACCATGCGATTGTCTTTTCGCTATGAAATTATTTGAGCGTGACAAGCCACCTCCATTGTCTTCAACACAAATGACAAGGCACCCCTTCTCAGATTCTATTTTGAATGTAAGGGTGATCTCAGGTTTTCCTTTTTTACTGCCGTCCAATCCGTGCCAAATCGCATTCTCTACCAAAGGCTGGATTAAAAATGCTGAAATTTTGTGCTTGGGATGAACAGAAGAATGGATTTTGAAATCAATTTCATCTGAAAGTCTGAGGGACTCGAGTGCGATATAATCTTTTAAGAATTTTATTTCTTTAGAAATGGTGGATGGTCGAAGGGTTCTGGGGTTGTCTGTCGCGCTCCACCAACTTCTGACAAGAAGCCCTTTAAACTGATTTAAACAAGTCAAAGCGGGTTTTGTGTCGCTTCTCAAGATGAGCATGTGGATTCCGGTTAGTGCATTGAAAATGAAGTGTGGATTCATTTGAAGCTGCAAGTTTTTTTGTCTTGCTTTGACCAACTCCTCTTCTGCATCTGCTCTCTTTCTCAACTGTATGAAAGAAGTGTTGATCCCTCGGTATCTCTCAGAAAGGTTGAATGAGATGCCCTCATTCGTGGTGCCTTCACCAGCATTTAACCCCATGCCGAAACCCACAATTAAACTTGCTGTTATACCTATGAAATAAAGCGCAAACATGGTGTTGTTTGGCTCAGCTTATTCTTCAGAAGAAGCTTTGTTAAAATCGTGTCGCAGTTCAGTTTTTAAGCGACGCGTATACTCGTCCTGCAGCCAAGTGCGATAATTGTCCGTTGTTTTCGCCATGCATTTGGCATAGATTTTAACACGGAAATTAATGTCTTCTTCGAGCGCAGTAATGATTTCAACAGCATCCCAGTAGTCGTCTGCAGCATACTGGATAATCGCTTTATGTTGTAATAAACTAATGTCCACTGCCTTTTTTGGACGCTCTGCTTGCTTCATGACATCTTCATATACCTTAAGCATATCGAATGATGTCTCTGGGCCACCTTCGAATCGGTCTAACAATTCTTGAGGCATTTTGTAAACGAATTCGTCTTCAATTTCCTCATCCGTGTATAAACCGTCTATAAAAGATTGAGGCGCTTTGAAAATTTCGTTCCAGTTGATGTGCGCATCCCATAATCCAAACCTTCGGGCATTGTTGCCCAAATCGATGACACTGAATTCTTTCTTTTTTGGAAGAGACCTTGATCCACGACCAATCATCTGATGGTAAAGTGTGAGAGATTTCGTGGCACGGTTAAGTATAATGGTAGAGACCGTAGGCTCATCAAAACCGGTTGTGAGAATACTTACTGAGGATAAGATCGCATCGGGCTTATCATGAAACCATTGTAGGATCTCAGCGCGTTCTTTTTCACTGTGGGTATTATCAAGGTGCTTGCACTCATACCCTTCTTCCTCGAACATCGCTTGCACCTGCTTTGAGGTGTTTATGCCGTTATTGAAGATGAGGGTTTTGGTGCCTTTTGCTTTCTCCTCATATGCATAGAGAAGTTTCTCTTGCATGAGATAATTTCCATAAAGACGCTCTGAGGAACTTACCGTGTAATCGCCATTTATCCCCACCTTTAAAGCCCTTAGGTTGACGTCGTAATTGTAGGTGTGCGCGCGCGCAAGATACCCTTGTTCAACAAGGCTTGAAATACTTTCTCCAACGATAAGCTCATTGTAATTGTCGTTCAGCGGAAGTTTAATGTTCGAACTTAGGGGAGTCGCGGTAACGCCCAGAAGTATTTGCTCACGAAAGTGCCTAAAAAGCTTGCGAAAACTGTTGTAGTGCGCCTCGTCAACAATAACAAGTCCGAGATTGTCGAACACCATTTGCTCATCGTTAATCCGATTGTTCAATGTTTCAACCATGGCCACGTAGCACCAGTGCTCTTTCCCGTCATCTAGATCTTTTACTTTTGCATTGATCACCTTATTTGGTACACCAATTTCAGAAAGCATTTTGCTTGTTTGGCCTAAAAGTTCAATGCGGTGTGTAAGAATAAGGACCTTTTTTTCAGTTGACAGAATGAATCGCTTCGTTAATTCGGAGAAAATGACCGTTTTTCCGCCTCCCGTGGGCAGTTGGAAAAGAAGGTTAAAATTCGTTGACTTGTCATTGAATTTGCCCATCATTTCTTCAATAGCTTCCTTCTGGTAGCCATAAAGCGTTTTCCCACTCTTACTTTGAAGTCGAGCCTTAATTTTAGGATCCATGGTGGGGAGAATAGTGGTCTGCAATTTGATAGGGAAAAGACAAAAATAACTTTTACTTTGCATAGTCAAAAATTAATTCTGAACGATTATTAAAAAAGATGTCAAAAGAACTTTTTGAGCCACATCACTTTGAAGCCTCTAAAAATCACTTAATCAGTTCTTTAGATGACGCTTTGTGTGTTGGTGAAGGGGTGGGGGATTGGGGGAAAACTTTTGATAAAATGTCCTTAAAAGCGTATTGGAGACCACTTGAAGCACGCATTATCGAAGCATATAGGACCGGATTGTGCTTTCCTGCTCCTGATTACATATTCAGATCACTCAGATTATGTCAGTATTCAGAAGTGAAAGTGGTCATCATCGGGCAAGACCCCTATCACGGATTACATCAAGCAGATGGTCTTGCTTTTTCTGTGCCAGAAGGGACAAAAATACCCCCATCTCTTCGCAATATTTTTGAAGAAAGAAAAAACGATTTAGTTGTTGGTTCTAGAAGTTCTGATTTGTCAGATCTTGCCAAACAAGGTGTGTTGCTGATTAATTCTGTCTTAACGGTTGCGCATAAAGCCCCTGGGTCACATGCGAACTGGGGGTGGGAAAATCTCACTTCTGATTTGATTAAAGCGGTAAACGACAAGCAAAGCAAGGTTTGTTTTTTACTGTGGGGTCAGTATGCAAAACGTTTCGAAGCCATCATTGATACTTCCCGCCACACCGTTTTTATTTCATCGCATCCAAGTCCTCTTTCTGCATATAGAGGTTTCCTTGGTTCTAAGCCTTTTTCAAGTGTAAATGACGTCCTAGAGGCCTCCGGTCAAACACCAATCATTTGGTAACAAGAAAAGAGATGATCATTCTTGATAAAAGATCGAAACATATTGAAGTAGATAGAAATAATTAAGTATAATTGTTGCCAGATGAGTAAACCCTCCATTCCAAAAGGGACCAGAGATTTTGGTCCACGTGCTATGGCCCGCAGACAATGGGTATGTTCAACGATTCGTGGCGTCTTTGAAAGGCATGGATTCCTTCCAGTTGAAACCCCTTCGTTTGAAAACCTGAAGACATTAACAGGCAAATATGGCGAAGAGGGCGATAAATTAATTTTCCGTATTCTTAACAATGGAGATTATTTATCTAAAGCCAACCCTGAAGCTTTAATTTCTAAGGACAGTAAGCTGTTAACCCCGACCATAAGTAAGAAGGCGTTGCGATACGATCTCACAGTTCCTTTTGCGCGATTTGTAGTGATGCATAGGAATGAATTAACTCTTCCCTTTAGGAGATACCAAATTCAACCTGTTTGGCGAGGTGACAGACCTGGAAAGGGAAGGTATCAGGAATTTACTCAATGTGATGCCGACATTATAGGTAGCACAAGTTCGTTGTGTGAACTCGACTTGGTCCAGGTGTTCTCTGAGGCCCTAGATTCCTTAGGAGTTCCTGGATATACGATTTTAATAAACGACCGTCGTATCCTGGCTGCTGTAGCTCTGTCCATGGGTGTCGGTGCCGACAGATTGACGGACTGGACGGTTGCCGTTGACAAATACGACAAAGTGGGTGTGGATGGTGTTGTCAAAGAACTCGAGGTCAGGGGATTCGAGGTCGATGTCGCAAAAGGAATACAAAAGCTTTTCGAGATTAATTCAGCGTCAAACAGTTTGGATGTGCTTTCTAACATAGGGTCTGTTATCGCTAACAACAGCGAGGGGATGCAAGGAGTCTCCGACATGAGAGCCTTGTTGTCTCGTGCATCGGCAGACGGTATAGAAGCCCCGAAAATCAAGTTCGATGCAATGCTTGCGCGTGGCTTGGATTACTACACAGGGGCCATTTTTGAAGTGCGCGTTGCGGATTCTCCGGTAGGAAGTATTTGTGGAGGGGGAAGATATGATGATTTAACAGGAATATTTGGTTGGTCTGGAATGAGTGGGGTAGGGATTAGTTTTGGAGTCGATCGGATAGAAGATGTATTGACGCATTTCAATAAATTTCCAGAAACACTTGACCTCACGACTGACGTCTTAGTCACGTATATGAACGAAAAGAACTGCGACGTTGAATTGCAGTTGGTTTCTCAATTAAGGTCTCTGGGTCTTGCTGTAGAAATGTACCCTGATCCTGTGAAGCTCAAAAAACAAATGAAGTACGCCGGAGACCGAGAGATTCCCTTTGTAGTTCTGATAGGTGATGAGGAGCGAACAGCCGGAAAAGTCACACTGAAAAATATGTCTGACGGCTCGCAGCAATTGCTTTTAATGAATGATGTTTTCGGTTCAATTAATTTGCAATAAGTTTATTTATAAAGTATTACGAGTTATTTATTAAATAAATAATTTAATGTAATATAGTTTCGTTAAAATAAATTTTACCGTGTGATTCTAGCGTGTATTTCACACTGTATGTGTCGCTGCTGATCTTCAGTTTAACCACATTTTCTACACCTGTATTTTGCACTGATCCCCCCATTTTTTCAAATATCCAAGGCGATATTGTCATGGATTTAATGCATCTTCCTTGGTCGATATTCGCCAAAGTGTCGGTATTTATTTCATAGGACCATTTGTTCTGATTCAAAGCACATAGCAATGCCAATATGCAATCGATATGCTCTAAATGAACGGACACTTCAATTTCAGGAGAAGCACATTCATGAAGGAGTTGTCTCAAATGTTTACTGAACCTTGTAAGCACTCTTTCTGCCAACATTTCTTCTCCATCCTCAATCATCTTGTGGAGTATATCTAAAGTGACTTCTAATCGATCAATGGATTTGTCGATTGCTTTACTTTCACGCTTAAAATCGCGTACACGTTTCTTCAAGCTTTGTAGCTCGTGGAGTCGCATCATGTGATTTCGAACATTCATTAATCGCTGACTGATGACACTGTTGTCTTTCGTGCTGATTCCGTTGTCTTCGTGCTTGAGTATCCGTTTTTGATAGAGGTAGCCTAGAAAATATCCCAAACCTCCAATTGTGAAAATGGTTGCTGCGGTTGAGAGTATATTTTCTAGAATATCCAATGGTATTGTTGTGGGTGAAACTTCACAAGGAAATGCTTACGTGTTTTTGTCCCCCCCGCGATGTACCCATTCCCAGGCAGCCGAGAATGCACTTCGTGTGTCATTTACAACCTCGTCTTTAAGCGCTTGCCAATGTTGTTCAGACGAAGGGTCATTCAATTGTTTTAAAAATAAAAGTTCTGAGGCATGTGACGTCATTCGGTCACTTCTTTGATGGGTTCGTTGTTGTATCCACCATCCATTGCTTTTCCACGCATCGATGATGTGATTTATTTTTGTACGTACTTCTTTGTGGCCGATGTTTTCTAAGCTACTTGCAGTCATCACATCAACAACTTCACCCCCTTCTGGTAGAGGAAATAAATGCAGCGCATTGCGATAAGATTGAGCTGTCGTTGCACAGGCATCGATTCTCTTTCCATCTGCCTTGTGTACGACAATCAGGTCGGCCATTTCTACAATGCCACGCTTGATTCCCTGGACGTCGTCACCTGCGCCCTCGATAAGCAAAAGAATAAAAACATCCACCATGTCACGAACCGCAATTTCACTTTGGCCTACACCTACAGTTTCAATGATAATGCGATCAAACCCTGCTGCCTCACAGAGGAGGATAGCTTCCATTGTGGCCCGAGCAACGCCACCTAATGCATCTGAGGCAGGTGATGGTCGTACGAATGCTTTTCCGTGAACCGCGAGTTTATCCATTCGTGTTTTGTCACCTAAAATACTTCCCCGAGTTCTTCTGCTACTTGGATCTACTGCGAGTACAGCCACTCGGTGGCCTTCATTGATCAGGTCAATTCCCATACGTTCAATGAACGTGCTCTTTCCAACCCCGGGGATTCCAGTGATCCCAATTCTCACTGTCTTGTTTTCTTCTGAGCTTTGTGTAAGTGTTTTTACTTCACGTAAAAGGCGTTGTGCGAGTGGTCTGTCTGATGAAAGTTCACTTTCAATTAAAGTAATGGCTTGTGCCAAATCCTCTCGATGGCCAGCGACGACTGACCTTGCGATGTCTTGAATATTTGAACTTTCAATCCTGTTAGATTTTATTCTCTTCCGTGCGGCATCAACCGCATGTTCTTTCGATGAGGACTTTCTATTCGTCATGTGGTGAAGTTAACAATCGTTTCATATCTGACCGCATCTTTGTAGATGTAACTTGCGTGTATGGTATATCGTTTTTTTGTCGTAGCCTTTGTGGCTGTTTTACAAGTCTTGTCTTCTGCGGCTTTGATTCAGGCCCAAACCCGATGCGACTCCTCGATTGTAGTGAGTGGTTGGGTTTTTGAATTGGGAGGTGGTATTATTCCCGCTGCCATGGCTGTCAACAAGGAAAGTGGTGGTGGTGTATTTGTAGAGAGAGACGGTAGTTTCCTGCTTCGTGCTTGCCCAGGTGACACAATAGTATTTGGTGCAATCGGATTCTATTCTGTCGAAAAAGAGGTGGTCGCTTTGATGAAGACAATGGATATTCAAATTGATTTGGCAAGACTCAAAGTCACCGTGGGAGTGGCTGAAGTCTATGCACCTCGTGCCTTACGAGAGATCCTTCACGATATCGAGGCACTTGGATATGACGAAAAAGATTTTCGGGTTTCAGGGGTAAATGCAATGCAAAGCCCCATCACCTTTTTATACGAGCAATTTTCAAAACGCGAACAATCTAAAAGATTGGAGCAAGCGTTAATTAACAAGGACAACAGACGAGATTTGCTTCAAGAGCTCTTTGTGAAGTATGTGGACTATGATATCGTTCAGCTTGAGACAGATGAATTTGAAAGTTTTGCTGCATTTTGTGATCCTGGAGACGCAATGCTGAAAAAAATGACGCAGTACGAGTTTATCCTCTATGTAAAAAGACAGTATGGACTGTTCAGAATGTTGCCCAACAAATTGGAAGACGGAGATTATAGATACGATTTGGACTGATTTATTTTAGAAAAGCAGAGTCCATATAGTATACAAAAATTTGAAAGATGAAGGAGGCAACACAGAAGCCAACTGCAAGAATGTGAAGTGCTTTTAAGCGTGATTTAATACGGTCATAACGGACGACTAAGTCTACAAATAGAGTTGCGATAGCTATGAGCTCTATGATCATTAAAGGTGTTCGCACGGACTCAATTTTCCCTGCGATTATGGCAGCGCTAATGGGAGATAGCCCATCCATAAACTCAGACCACAGGAACAGTGTATTAATGGCGATCATTGCCCACAATGTTATGCGTATGTACTTGACATCTTTTTCCATTTGGCAAAGATAGTGTGCTCAAAAAGGGTTTTTAACTATTTATAGTGAGCAATGAAATAAATATACGCTTGGTTATTGAACCCAATACCTTAACTTTTCACCTATAAATTTTTAGATTCATGAAGATTACTTTTTCTACAACACGAAAGCGTGTATACGTTTCAGCTGCATTTGTTCTGATGATGATTGCACTCACGCTCCCTTCTTGTGCATCTCATAACGAGGCGTGTGAAGCATATCAAAGCATAGAACTCGAATTTGAGTCAGAGTAAAACGTCAATGCTTATCTAAAACTGGAAGTAAATAAATGGCGTAGGTAATGCCGCTCCAACCTTCCATAACACTGCTGCCACACTCGCAGTAATCACCCAAATTGTAAAAATAGAGAAAGAGGTAAATTTATCGATGACCTTTGACCTTATTCGCTCTGGGCTGAGATGTAGCGCGAAACCCACAGCCATGATTGTGATACAAGTGAGATGTCCCCAAGCGACATCCATCCATGGAATGTCATTGAAGTGTTTTGACATTTGATAAAGAAGGTCATTCGCTGTAAACCACTCGGTGAGAAGGTTGTGATTTCCGGGCGTTGTTTCCCATCCAATTCCAGATCCAGACCTGAACCAAATTCTGGTAAATGTGATAAAATTGAAGGTTGTAATCAGTCCTATAGCTCTGGCCCACCAACCATGGTGTGTGGCCCACGGCAATTTTGCCCCTATGACTTTGTATACGAGTAAGCCCAGACCATTCAGCGCACCCCAAAGGAGGAAATTCCATGATGCGCCATGCCATAACCCGCCAATCACCATCGTGGCCATAATATTGACATATGAAGCGAGTTTCTGTCCCCATTTGGGATACATTACTCCTGAAGACCAAAGCAACAACATCGTTCCAAATCCAAGAAACAATACACCGAAATTAATCTCACCAGACTCGCCAAACATCATGGATAAGAAGAATACTGTTGCAAAAGAAAATATTCCGGAAAATATACTTGCCGTTCTACTTCCCCCCATCGGGATGTATAAGTAGTCCCTTAGCCACGTGGAGAGAGAGATATGCCATCTTCTCCAGAATTCTCCTAAATTCCTCGCTTTATAAGGTGATCTGAAGTTTTCTTCTAGGCGAAATCCCATCAAGAGTGCAACGCCAATGGCAATGTCACTGTAGCCACTAAAATCGGCAAATACCTGTAGACTATATCCATAGAGGCCAAGCATCACCTCCAGGCCACTGTAACTTGTGGGTGATGCAAAAACACGATCGACAAGATTCATGGCAATATAATCTGCGAAAATCACCTTTTTAATGAGGCCAGTAAGGATCCACCAGACCCCCATTTTAAATTGTTTTCTGCTCAAGTGATATGCAGCGTGCAGTTGTGGTATAAAAGATTTGGCCCTGACAATTGGCCCCGCCACCAATTGCGGAAAGAATGTGACATAACATCCGAAATCCCAAAATGACTTTACAGGCTCAATTTCACGCCTGTAAACATCAATCGCGTAACTCAAGGTTTGAAATGTATAGAAGGAGATTCCTACAGGCAGTAAAATGGTTTCAACACGGAAGGACGTGTTGAGATGGGCGTTCATCCAATTTGCCCCAGGGATGACTGCTTCCCATGATGTGCCAAACAAAGTGGCGCTGGCATCAGCAAAGAAATAAGCGTATTTGAAAAACCCCAGCAAACCCAAATTAATGACCACACTTAAAATGAGCCACGTTGTTCTTTTCCATGTTTCACTTCGGGCCATTGCCATGGCGATGCCCCAATCTGCTAAAGTTGAAAACAAGAGTAGAAAGACAAAACTCGCGCTTGTTTTCCAGTAAAAAAACAAACTAGCTGCGAAAAGAAAAACGTTACGCATCGCAATTTTATGCTTCAGGAGTGCGAGTGCGATCATCACAACGAGCATGAAAACCCAAAAAGCCGGCTGTGTAAAAAGTAATTCTGAGCTCATTTGTTATTCTCTCTGATCTCGTCTACCCAAGTTCTGTATTCTGCTCTGAATGCACGGTCAAGTTCTTGTCCAATTTTTCTCGCACCTTTCGGCGTAAAATGAACGAGATCTGGCGCTGCAAGTTGGGGCTGTGCTGATGCCCATGCTTCCATTGTGCCTGGTCCACCCATGACATCGCTTAAATCCCAAAATAAGCCACCCTCCTTGATGGTGGCATCTCGCATAGCTGTCCTAATATTCCCCAGCATGGGATAAGAGAGTTTTGTAGAATCAAGCGTTTGGCCCATATCTGAGGGGCCAATCACCAAAACGGCAGCCTCAGGTAGAACAGATCGAATATATTTCACCTGTCTGCCAAATCGTTTTCCGTATCGCTCAGCTAAAGTCGAGTCTGAAATATAGGGTGCAGCGTTTCCTCCGTATTGTAGAATCACCATTCCAACATCCCAGTTTTGCATGTACGCTTTAAAATGCTTTTTATGGAGTCGACTGAAGAGCGTGCCAGAACTCCCTCTCATAGGGATGTTGTGGACTTGGACACCGTCTGGACTGCCAATCCTTATGCCTGTTATTTCAACGTGATAGCCTTCTATGCATATTTCCAGATCCTCTAATTCCCCCTTGAGCATGGTTTTTAAAGTGAAATGTTTGCCCTCTGAAGAAGGAGGGATGTTGGTGATTGTAGTGTCTGTAGCCTGGCCATAAATTTTCAATGTGCCTCCCATGGGGACAGCGCCAAATAAAATCTCGACTTCCTCCCAGATTTTGTTTTTATGAAACCCCATTGGGTGTGCCTTTAAAATAATTCTTGCGGAGTCTTTAATCACGGCTAACGCAGCCATTCCTCCATAGCACGTGTGCCCCAAAGTTGTGTCGACTTTGCCGAATCTCGTAAACCTCGTCACATTTCCCTCAGTTTCTTGCCTGACAGACAATGACGGAACGGGTTGGGTTGCAGGAATTAATCCTGGCCCACTGCCTCCCCATGTTTTCTGCCAGCTCGATCTAATTCTGCCTGTGATGCGGTCACATTCAATTTGAGAATCACCGAAATGAAAAACATGTATCGCTTCGCGTTCATCACGTCCTATTTCATTCAAGTTGATGAAGAGATTGTGAAGTCTTGCGACCGCTTCATCAGTGCCTTGAAACCTCATTGATTTGCCAATGTTTTCTATCGTACATGTGTCAAATTCCGGAGACCATAGGTTGTGTCGCAGATTTATCGTCCGCGTTTCAACCATGCTTCTTTCCTCTTCTTCTTCTTCTTCCTCTAAATATTCTTCAATTTCAACGTCTACTTCCTGCATGTCTAATGTGAAATCGGCCCAACTTGGTAGATCTACTTCAACATTTTTATTTGGTAATTCTGTATGCCCTTCACTGAAAATAGGGATGTTTTCAGCCCACGTCGCGAGATAGAATGTGGAGACAAGAACCAGTAAGAAAAAGACAGTGATGCCCGGTTCGTGAAATTTCATTATTCCACGGGTATAAATAAAGATTGTCCTTCAGAAATCACTGTACTGTTACCTAATTCATTTAACAATTGAATGTCTTGTATCCGAACTTGATACAGAACAGATAGTCGATACAGCGTTTCTCCTTTCAATACTGTGTGTCTTTTTTTTACGGCTTTGTTATTCAGCCATTTATCCTTGTAATCAGGCAATTCGAAGTTTTCTAACAATCTTATTATGATTCTGAGTTCGTGCAGCCAAACCATGAACGGTTCATGCTTCTGTTCAGATTTTTTAAAAACTTCTTCGAGTTTGGTGATCACTTCAGTACTCTCATTTTCCAGACCCACAAAATCCTTTAAGACAGCGCCTGAATCGGTGCATGAACACAACTTAAGATTATTTCTTTCTAACATCAGAGGGATAAAAGATGCAGAAATAGGAAGGTGCAATGAATCGGCGATTTCTCTCCAGATGTCAGCACATCGAGAATGCCAAAGATTCAGCCATTGCAATTCAGCATAGTCGTTGTCTCTGTAAAATGTCATGATTAAGGACTGAACTTCTTTGTTGTCAGCTGCGACATTTATGGCTAGCTCCCATTGATCGGGTGCGCGAAGGCTGGATTTAAGTTCCGGATTGAAATTTAATAGAGGAAAATGATCAAGTGATATAGGTGAAGAAGTAAGATTTTGTATGTTTTGATCTTGAGAAAACGATACAATACTTAGCGCAAGACAAAATAAAAACAAAGTACATTTATAAATTATAATGAGTCGTAATTGCATATTGTAAAAGTACATAGTGTAACTTACTATTATGCACGACACTCCAGATGCTTTTGCAGGTTACGCTGTTTTTTTTATTGGGTCTATCCCTGATTCATTGATTTCGGCGCTAGATAGCTGGGGATTAGTAGTCACAACAGGGACCTCTGTGTCTAATATCACAGACTATGACCTTGTCATACAATCAGCCGAGGCGCCGATTGTGACTCCAAAATCTTTTTATACATTTCTTTCAGATAATCTTCCGGATCAACCAGCCATAAAGACGGATTCTAATGCTTTGAGATTGCTCTATGGAGAAATGCCTGAAATGATTGATGAAGTCAAAATTCTCGCAAAAAGGAGTTTTGATCAGGATTTACCTGTACTAGAAGCAGCTATATCATCAGACGTCGCAGCAATTATCTTTCATAAAATAAAGAGTAGTCTCGCACTAATAGGCTATATCGGGCTTCAATCTGAAATCGTTGCATGGGAGAAAATTTGGAAGTACGGAAAGGGAGTATCACACAAATTTTCAAATTGGGAGTCTCACAAGGACGCACTTTATGAAAGGATCATCTATGTGTCAAATAATATTTAGTTCTTCCAAGCCTGGTCTATTAAGTGTCTGACATGCGCTCTATGCGCCCTTGTCAATCCGTCGGGAGAATATGCATCTCTCTCAAGTCGATCTATGCGTTTGAGCTCTGCGAGAATGACACTTTTGGCGATTCTGTCGTATCTGGTCTTAGGCGCCAACGCTTTAATCAGTGATTCTGTGTAAGAGATTTGCAGTTGTTGACGGAATGTGTTGACGGACTTTCTAAGGTCGGTTTTAAATACGGCATCAGTTAAATCTCCCATGTATGTCGCGACGTCGTATTCATTTCCATACATGCCGGAATCTGTAAGGCGCTGTAGGACATTGTAGTGTAAGAGATGATACAACGCTTCTTGTTGTGAGGCAAGAACTCGGGCGTGAATGCGCGGAGCTTCATCAGACCCAAAGAATCCAAAGCCACGGCGTTGCGCTTGTAGGTATGCATATGAATGCTCAGCGGCATCGAATGCGTTGGGTGCAAAGGCGTACTTAGAAAGTGCATCTAGGGCCTTCTTTTGGTCTTCCAAAGATACAGGCGTATACGGTTTGTCATCTCCAATGTTATCTGTGCCAGTTCGGTTGTAACGCACACCACCAATCTGACGAGTCATGACTCTCAATTGAATGGCGTACTCTCCAGTGAGTGTTAAGTAGGCGTCACGTACGTCGTGAAATGTCTTCGAAGAACTTGCGTATTTATCAACGAAACCTTTGAGCAGTTCGTTGACCAGCTCACAACGTTCAGAAGCATATGCTACAGGGTCGCTAGAAAGGTCGTAAATATTAACATCAGGGTTGATACCCTTCCCTGCACCGCGCATGTCATCCGCATCATTGCCAAACTGAAGGAGTGGTGAATTGGATTTTGATAGAATTGCTTCAAGTCGCTTGTCTTCCTCGTTTTCATCCTCGACACCCACACTGTAACCATATTCGATCACCCAGTAATCGTATGGGCCAGGAGAATCGTCATAGAAGAGGGTTTGGTCTTCAGGTTTTAAAGCAAAATTAATTGCAGGGTATTCCATCACACTGTTACACATTCCATTTACCGCAACGATGTCTGGATCTTTAAGCTCATCAGGAGTTAACATGGTACTTGCGTGCATGTTGTGGCTTAATCCGAGTGTGTGACCTACCTCATGAAGGGCAAGACGGTGAAGCGTTTGACGGGTAAATTCCTTATGCGCATCATCGTCAAAATCACGAACCTGCATCGCTGCAAGAGAAAAAAGTGTGTTTCCAACCATTGCATCTCCAGCATTGCATCGTTTCATCATCTCTGCAGTTTGCTGCCTAGACGACAGGTGCATGCCAGCAGTTTTAAAAACATCAGATTTCCAAAGTCTTCTTGCCATTCCTGCATATTCAAGCATCACGTCGGCGCCTAAAATCTCTCCTGTTCTGGGGTTGACAAAACTTGGTCCATAGCCGCTAAAGGGTGTTGAAGGAGATGAAGTCCATCGAAGTACGTTGTATCTAATGTCGCCCGCATCCCACTCCGCGTCATCGGGTTGTATTTCGACAACAACTGCATTCTTGAATCCGATTTTTTCAAAGGCCAAATTCCATGCTTCAACTCCCGTTTTAATGTATTCTCTAAATTCGTATGGTGTCGTATTTTCAATCCACCATGTGATCGGCTTCACGGGTTCAGAGAGTTCAGCCTCGGGATTCTTTTTTTCGAGTCTCCACCTGTGAATCATGTCCTTCCATGGGGTGCTTTCAGGACTAGTCATGTCATTGACTTGCGTCATGAAAAATCCGATTCGGCCATCGTCTTTACGTGGTGTGAATCCACTTTCTTCTGGCATGTGTAGCAATGCATGTCGGTAGCTTACTGAGATGTATCTAGAATCTGTAAGCGCGCTTGCATATACAGAAGGGCTGGGATTGTCATAGACGTAGTCCACCTTGACTTCAAGATTTTCAGGGTAGTTATTGAATTCAGTAATCTTGGTTTTTTCCTTTGAAAGCTTGCCAAGGGCATTTTTTCCACCGCTTCTGTTTGGGGGCTTAATCATCGAGATTTTCTCACTTAAAAAGAGTGCATCTCCAGAGATTAAGTAAGTCGTTCCTGCACTGTCTTCTCCCAAGATCTTGAGACTGGCCAAAATAGGGGAGTTTATGTTTGCATCTTTCGCTTTTGACAGGGGGCTCTCAGGATTGAAATAATAGCTAGTGTTTTCCTGATGTAATTCTATTCGGTCATAATGTTTGTGGAAAGTCACGATCTTATTTGATCTGTAACTCCCCCGGAAATTCCCTGTCTGTAAAACACCATCTTCAACTTGGGAAAAGTAAATAAATTCGTTTTTAAAGGCCTCTTCTGGAATAGCCATCCAAGACTCACCAGTCACTGTATCCCTGTACATGGTGAACAGTCCTTCTAATTTCACAGCAGATTTTGTGACTTCTTCAATCGACTTAACATCTGATTTCCCAGACTTTTTATCACCCGGAAGTTCTGTTTTGTTCTTCCTCTTAAATATCTGAGCGTCTGCGTTTTGAGGCGTTAATGATGTGAACGAAATCACCAGTGCGGCAAGCATAAATGGAGCACGAATTGTCATGAGGCGTATCTTAAAATGGAACACGAATATATACCCAGTAGGTTTAATATTCTTATTTAAAACCCCGAGACTTCTTTATTTGTTCGTAGGCCCCTTGAACTTGTAGAAACCGTTCTTTTGCCAGTTTCCGTGGACCTT
The DNA here is from genome assembly GCA_002700285.1 of Crocinitomicaceae bacterium. Taxonomy (GTDB): domain Bacteria; phylum Bacteroidota; class Bacteroidia; order Flavobacteriales_D; family Sanyastnellaceae; genus UBA974. Next base: position 49,703 of record PACT01000013.1, read on the forward strand.
CTCCAAGGTCACCAATTTTATCAGGATGAAATTTTATGGCTAATTTTCGATATGCCTTTTTTACTTCTGCATCTGTGGCGGTCTCGGTAATCTCGAGGACTTTATAGGGGTTAAGTGTTCCGGACTGGAAAGGCTCTTCAATACTCCCAATGTCCTTGAGACTGATCCCGAGGTGACGCGCAATCAATCGGATTAATTCTAGTTCACGTGTGTCAACATGCCCATCTGCATTTGCGATACCATAAAGATACTGAAGCAGTAGAAGTCGTTTAGGGTGATCCATGTTAGTACGGATTTGGACTGCTACACCCCTAACATCGACATTCTTTTTAAGAGCCTCGCGTAGCAGAAGTAGAAGCTGATCCGAAATGTCGTCACCGAAATTCAACTTCAAGAATTTCTTAACGAACTCAAGCTCAGATTTGAGCACCTTTCCGTCGGCGTTCATCACAGCAGCACTCAAGACTACAAGCGACATCGCAAAATCACCACCACGAGTGGTTCTTTGACTTTGATAAGCTCTTCGGCCTCCCTCTTCATCCATCTGAATTCCTGAAGTGAAGAGTTTACCGACTTGATAGCCTAGTATGCCGCCTATTGGACCTCCTAAGGCCCAGCCTATCGCACCACCAACCCATTTGCCAAATCCTGCCATTTCTTGTTTTGTAAATTTTTTAGAAACTACCTCCAGCTCCACCTCCTCCAAATCCACCTCCTCCAAATCCTCCAAATCCACTAGAGCCTCCGCTCAATCTAGCTGAACTAAACCCACGATTTGAATAGCGACCTGTTCCATGTGAGAAGTTGTTGTATGCATTTTGTCGAGCTTTCATTTCAACAAGTGTAATCGCAAGAGCAGCTCCGAATGCAATATTATTTAACCTCATAACCCTCATTGTGTTTGCCCCTATAGCAAATAATGGGATCATCCCAAAGATCATCCCAAACATGATTATTTGAAACAGGCTAAGGCTCTCACCATTGCCATGNTTATCTAAGTAATCACTCTCAGANATTTCTCCTNCAGCAAGCTGCTTTAAGTCTGACAGTCCCACTTTTATCCCCGACATCCAGTCTCCCGACTTAAATCCAGGAATCATTCTATCGACAATCCTGCCAGTCAATATATCAGGGATAGCTCCTTCAAGACCTTCTCCGATTGCTATGAATATTTGCCCTTGACCAGATTCATTCCTTGGTTTTATGACCATGACGACTCCGTTATCCAACTCTTTTATCCCAACTCCCATGTGGTCTCCAGCTTCTATAGCAAATACAGAAGATTCATAACCACAAAAATCGGGGTGAGTAATGACGACAATCACATTGCTGGTAGATTCTTTAAAAGAGCTAAGTTCCTTTTGGATAGAACGCTCTTCGCCTTCAGTAAGTAGATCTGCCAGGTCATATACTAGTACGTGTTGTTTTGCTGGTGGTAGGCAGTTTGAGATAGCTGTTTGAGCATTAGCCCTAAAACCTATAAATGAGAGTGAAAAAATGACACTCAGAAGAATGATTTCCGCGACTCTCATAGACCCCAAGATATTCCATTGTCTAGCTCATTGACATCATCCTCACAGTACGGAAAGTGTTCGGATAAAGCTTTTCCACATGTTTCTATAGCAGAGCAGAGTCCTGTCGAAAAATCCTCTGACTTAAAGTGCGGAAGGGCTGCATCATATGTCGATTGCCAAAATTCATCCTGTACCTTTTCGTTGATTCCTCCATCTCCAATTACTGCAAACTTTCGGTCCTTGATCGCTAAGTAAATGAGAACTCCGTTTCTAGCCTCTGTTTTATGCATACTAAGGGCTGTAAATAATCCAGCGACTCTGTCCATAACATCACCCCTACAGTTCATATCTATGTGAACGCGTAGTTCGCCAGATGTTTGTTTTTCTGCTGACGCAATGGAACTTTCAACACGTAAAGCGTTGATGCAAGGAAACCTGTCTTGAGCTAAAGAATTCGCCATTTGTCTGTTTTACTATTAAGTTAGTCAAAGCTTACAACAGGAGCATCAGCAGCATCAGCAGCTGATTCAAAGTACTCTTTTGAGTCAAATCCGAACATGTTAGCCCACAACTTACCGGGGAACTGCCTCACTCTCTTATTATAGCCTTTAACTACTTCGTTGTAATCAGTACGAGCTTTTGTGATGCGGTTTTCTGTGCCTTCGAGTTGTACTTGAAGGTCTCGGAAACCTTGGCTTGATTTAAGATCCGGATATTGTTCAGTGTATCCGAACAATCCGCGCATCGCACCTCCTAGTACAACGTTAGATTTCTCGAACTCTCCAAGGTCCCCCGATTCTCCAGCTTTTTGCATTGCACCTAGAGCTGCTGCACGTGCTTCGGTGACAGCAATAAGGGTCTCTTTCTCAACATCTGCATAAGCTTTAACAGTAGAGACGAGATTAGGGATAAGATCGAAACGACGTTGGTATTGGGCTTCTACATTCGCCCATTGGCCATCGACACCTTCTTCTGTATTAACAAAACTGTTGTAGCTACCCATTGCATTCATTCCGATAAATACAAGAAGAGCGAATGGGATTAACCACTTTAACATTGAAGTTCTCATGATTGTAAGTTTTTAAATCCACGCTCAATAAATGCGGTGAGTTCTTCTCCTTCCAGTATTCCTTGAGACAGGCGAGCCAAATCAGCAGCATCTTTTAATGTCGCTGAACGTTTTGAGTCGTCTTTTTCATTCAAAAGCTGCATTGCGATAGGGTGATTTGAATTGACGGTGACATCATATTTTTCCGGCATTTCTCCAAACATTTGGAATCCACCGCCTCCTCCAATGGCTTGTTGCTCTTTCATTCTTCGCATCCACTCGCTTCTAGTAATGACAAAAGGAGAAGAAGTTGGAGACATTGCTGCGAATTTTATATCGTACCCTTTTTCTGGAAATGCACTTTGAACAATAGGCGTAAGCGTTTCCTGTTGTTTCTCATCTAACGCACTAGTTGTTTCTTCGTCCTTTTCAATGAGGTTCTCGATGATTTCTGAATCGACTCTCTTGAATTGAATGTCTGTATGTGTTTGTTCTAACTTTCCAACAATATGTGCTGCAAGTTGTCCCTCCATATTGAGAACCTTATAGCCTCGTTCTGTTGCATCTTTCACAAATGAGTGTTGTGCGTTGACATCAGAGGTGTAGGGTAGGATGACTTTGTTGTTTTTATCCTTCTGAGTTTCTCCCACAGCCTCGATTAACTCCTCATGTGTTCTGCATACGCCTTCGGTATCCTTGTATAGATAGAATTTTTTAGAACGCTCTGCAAATTTCTCATCAGTAAGAATTCCGTACTCGACAAAGATTCTTAAATCGTCCCACTGTGTCTCGAAGGATTTGCGGTCGTTTTTAAACATCGAGGTGAGCTTGTCTGCCACCTTTTTTGAGATGTAGCCCGAGATTTTCTTGACGTTACCATCTTCCTGAAGGTATGAACGGCTGACGTTTAATGGAATGTCGGGAGAGTCAATGACGCCATGTAGCATCGTTAGAAAGTCGGGAACGATGTTCTCAACATTGTCTGTAATGAAGACTTGATTGGAGTAAAGATGAATCTTGTTTTTCTGAAGATCAATCTGCTTCTTGAGCTGTGGGAAGTAGAGAATCCCAGTGAGATTGAATGGGAAATCTACATTGAGATGAATATTGAAGAGTGGATCTTCCATATTCATGGGGTAAAGTTCTCTGTAGAAGCTTGAATATTCCTCATCGGTTATGTCTGAAGGCTTCTTCATCCAAGCCGGCGCTGTGTTGTTTACTACGTTTGGAATCTCAACACTGACCTTTTTAATGTTGCCTTCTTCATCTTTTTCTCCAGAAGGATCATCCTCTTGAATAGAACGCGTACCGAAGATGATGTCAACGGGCATAAACTTGCAATACTTATTGAGGATGCTCATCAAGCGTTCATCCTCTAAGAACTCCAAAGAATCTTCTGCAATGTGAAGTACGACGTCAGTTCCAGCTTCTTTCTTCTTAGAAGGTGTAATCGTGTAGTCAGGAGATCCATCACAGCTCCAAGTGACGGCTTTAGATCCTTTCTTGGCGCTTTTAGAAATGATGTCCACCCTTTCAGAAACCATGAATGATGAGTAGAATCCAAGTCCAAAGTGACCGATGATTGCTTGCTTTGCATCATCTTCTTTGTATTTGTCTAGGAATTCGGTGGCGCCAGAAAAAGCGATTTGGTTGATGTACTTGTCGATTTCTTCAGCAGACATTCCAATTCCGTTGTCCGAAATGGTAATCGTTTTTGCGTCTTTATCGAGTTTGACGAAAACCTGTGGCGTATCTCCTTTAAATGCCGTTACATCTCCAGATTTTGAAATCGTTTGACGTTTCATTGTCGCGTCAGCAGCATTTGAAACGAGTTCTCTTAGAAAAATTTCGTGATCACTGTATAGGAATTTCTTAATGATAGGAAAGATGTTTTCCGTTGTTACGTTAATACTTCCCTTTTGAGACTTTTCGCTCTTGGTTGATTTATCTGTAGTAGCCATTTGGACTTAATTTCATATTTGTTGATTTTCCTTACGCAAGTCTTATGCCATCTCTTTATGCCAAACAAAAACTGCCACCATGACACATCACAGGGCAGTTTTTGATTTTTTCAGTACGGTTTTACGTCAGGATGTCAGTTCACCAAGATCAGAGATTGATCACCCATTTTAAAAATTGGGTTTGAGCTTGGCTTTTGTGTGATAGTCCGTGATCACTTTAACAGCTTCGTCGGGTGTGTCTACAACAAAAAGCAGGTCGGGATCTTTTGAAGAAATGGTTTTAAATTCTTTCAGCAAAATCTCGCGGAACCATTCAATCAAACCTCCCCAGAAATGAGATCCGTAGAGCACGATAGGTCGGTGGTTTAGTTTTCCAGTTTGGACCAAAGTCAGTGCTTCAAATAGTTCATCAAGTGTCCCAAAACCACCTGGCATGACGACGAACGCTTGACTGTATTTCACAAACATCACCTTGCGAACGAAAAAGTAATCGAAATCGATACTCTTGTCTCTGTCGATATAAGGATTGTCATGTTGNTCAAATGGGAGTTGGATGTTAAGACCGACTGATGGCCCACCCACTTCATGTGCCCCTCTGTTTCCCGCTTCCATCACACCTGGACCTCCGCCAGTAATGACGCCATAGCCAGCTTTAGATAGGAGAGAGGCGATTTGTTGAGCGTCTTTGTAAACTTGGGTTTCTGGACCTGTTCTTGCAGATCCATAGATAGAGACACAGGGGCCAATTCGTTGAAGCGCTTCGAATCCTTCAACAAATTCACTCATGATTTTAAAAATGGACCAGCTGTCTTTCGACATGATTTCGGCCCAAGTGCGATGTTTTAAGGGTTTTGACATATGCCAAACTTAATGCAGAATCTGAGAGAGATAATTTCCTGTATGGCTTTCTTTTACACATGCGACTTGTTCAGGAGTTCCTGAGGCAACGATGTTTCCACCACCATCCCCGCCTTCTGGTCCGAGATCGATGACATGGTCTGCGATTTTAATGACATCTAGGTTGTGCTCGATGACAAGGACTGTGTTTCCTTGATTCACGAGTCTGTTCAGAACATCTAGGAGCATTTGGACATCGGAGAAGTGAAGTCCAGTTGTGGGTTCGTCAAGAATGTATAGGGTGTTTCCGGTCCCCACACGCGCCAATTCAGCAGCTAGCTTTACGCGTTGTGCTTCTCCGCCAGACAATGTTGTCGATGGTTGCCCCAATGAGATATATCCAAGTCCGACGTCTTTCAGGGTCGATACAATGCGTTTGATTTTCGGATACGCATCAAAGAATTCGGCTGCCTCGCTCACGGTCATGTCTAACACGTCAGAAATGCTTTTTCCCTTATAGCGTACGTCCAGCGTTTCACGATTAAATCTGCGTCCTGCACATGAGTCACATGGTACATGGACATTGGGTAGGAAATTCATTTCAACCGTTCTGACGCCAGCACCCTTACAGTCTTCACATCTTCCCCCGATCACATTAAAGGAGAAGCGCCCAGGTTTATATCCCCGTATCCGAGATTCGGGCAGCATAGTGAAAAGTTTGCGAATGTGGTCCATGATGCCTGTGTACGTCGCAGGATTTGAACGTGGGGTCCGTCCGATCGGTGTTTGGTCTATGGCGATGGATTTGTCCAAATGCTTTAACCCTTTGATTGTATCATGTGGAAGGGGTGTGCGAATCGGTTCATGCAGATGATTGAGCAGCGCTGGATATAAAGTGTTGTTTATAATCGAACTCTTGCCGCTTCCCGAGACACCTGTGACGCAGACCAAAGTTCCCAGAGGCACTGTTAATGACACTCCCTTCAAGTTGTTCCCTGTCGCATTGTGTAGGATGAGTTTTTTATTTGATCCTTTGCGCCTCTTTTTAGGAATGTCTATTTTTTTGTCGCCTCGCAAATATGCCGCAGTAATTGAATCAGAACTCAAGTGTTCTGATGGAGGCCCCTGGGTCACAATTTTCCCACCATATTTTCCCGCTCCAGGTCCGATGTCCACAAGGTGGTCAGAGGCGAGCATCATTTCTTCGTCATGTTCAACGACAATCACTGAGTTTCCAGCATCTCGCAATGCTTGTAAAGAGTTAATCAGCTTTCTGTTGTCTCGTGAATGCAGTCCGATTGAGGGTTCATCTAGGATGTACAACACTTCGGTAAGACTTGACCCGATTTGCGTGGCAAGTCTGATTCGTTGTCCTTCTCCACCCGAAAGAGATCGTGCTGGACGGTCTAAGCTCAGATATCCAAGCCCAACGTTCAGCAAGAATCCTATTCTTGCGCGGATTTCTTTAAGCGGTTCACGGGCGATTGTTTGCTGACGCTCATTCAATGCATCTTCAATGTTTTCAAACCATTTTTGAAGCGTCAAAAAGTCCATAGCGCCCAATTGTGAGATATTCTTGTCTCCTATTCTGAATTGCCTGCTTATCGGTTTGAGACGTGTTCCTTCACAACCAGGACATGGTATTTTATGCATGAAGGACTGCGCCCATCTTCTCAGGGGGACTGAGGTGGTTCTTCTGGCTGCTTTCTCAATAATTGCGATAACCCCGTCATATTTTTCACCTGTGTTTTTGGGGCCAAACCGAGAAGGAACATTGATTAGCTCCTCTGTCCCATAGAGTATTTTTCCAATGAGTTCTTCGCTAAGCGCTCCGATTTTTGCGGTGGGTTTTTCGCCATGAGAGGCAATAAGCGCTTCAATAATGTGAGACGTTTTGTTGCTCTTAAGTTCTCCCAAAGGTGCGATTCCGCCTTTTCTAATGCTCTTTTCCATATCTGGAAAGACCTGTTCGAGATCGACTTCGGCAACTTTTCCGAGTCCGTTACAGGTGGGGCATGCACCATACGGAGAGTTAAAAGAAAACAAGTTAGGCTCAGGATCTGGATAAGCGAGTCCAGTGGTCGGACACATTAAATTTCGAGAGAAGTGAACCGGTTTGGGATTGATCACGCCGTGTTCAAGGATAGACATAGAGCCCTTCCCTAATTTAAGCGCTGTTCTCACCGATTTAAGCAGTCTGCTGTTATCTTCTCCCACGACNACTCGGTCGATCACAAGTTCAATGTCATGGACTTTATATCTGTCTACTTTAAATCCCGAATCGAGTTCGACGATTTCGCCATCTACTCTTGCCTTTACATAACCTTGTCGCCTGACTTGGTCAAACAACTCGCGATAGTGACCTTTTCTGCCTCTCACCAAAGGAGCCAAAAGCATCAGTCGTGTATTCCCAAATCGGGATTCGATGCTCTCTGTGATTTGTTCATCAGTGTAACGCACCATCTTCTCACCTGTTTCTAGTGAGTATGCATCTGCCGCTCGCGCAAATAATAGACGAAGAAAGTCATGGACTTCTGTCACAGTGCCTACGGTTGACCGAGGATTTCGAGTCACGGTTTTCTGTTCAATTGAAATGACTGGGCTTAGCCCAGTAATGCCATCTACGTCAGGACGCTTTAACCCACCTATAAACTGTCTTGCGTATGCTGATAGCGTCTCCAGAAACCTACGTGATCCTTCTGCATATAATGTATCAAATGCAAGACTTGACTTTCCCGAACCACTTACGCCAGTAAAGACGATAAGTTTATTCCTGGGAAGCACAAGATCAATGTCGCATAGATTATGTTCACGAGCGCCTCGAACGACAATGTGATCCTCAATAACATCCGCATTGACAGCCAAATTTTGTTTAGCCTTCGGCGTCATCTCTGTACTTCAGTTTGTAACCTAAGCCAGCAACAAGCAGTGACATCAATGGGCTCACCCAATTAAAGATACAATACGGCGCGTAAGCGATCGTAGCCACACCTAAAATTCCACTTTGTGCAACGCCACATGTATTCCAAGGGATTAGTACAGAAGTCACTGTGCCTGCATCTTCGAGGGTTCGGCTTAAGTTTTCGGGAGCCAATCCTTGCTTTTCAAATGCTTCGCTAAACATTTTACCCGGAACGACAATTGCGATATATTGATCTGAGGCGAGAACATTGAAAGCAATACAGGTGCCTGCTGTTCTTCCGACCAATCCAAATACATTGTTGACTCCAGCAATAAGCGCACCCGTGATGCGCTTGAGCATGCCTGCCGCCTGTAAGACAGCACCGAAAGTCATCGCACAGATGATAAGCCAAATGGTGTTCATCATTCCATTCATACCTCCAGCACTCAATAACTTATCGGCCAGCACATGATTTGTGGTGTACGATGTTTCTATAGCCATCGCTTTCATGGATGCAACGTAAGCTGCTGCTCCGAAACCTAATTCTTCTCCCGCGAGAATTCTAACTGCTTCTGGCTGGAATATGACAGCCGTTAGTGCGCCCAACAATACGCCGATAAACAATGCAGGTGCAGCGGGCATTTTTTTTGCGATTAAAACGAGCACTGCGACAGGGGCGATAAATAAGCCAGGGTGAATGTTGAAAATACGCCCAACTGCTACACCAAATCCATCTGCTATACCTGCTTCTACAACAGTGTTGGCACCACCACCGAATCCCACAATCAAAAACACGATAAGTGCAATTGTGATGCTTGGAACAGTAGTGATCGTCATATACTTGATATGCGTAATCAGATCAGTACCTGCGACAGCAGGGGCGAGGTTTGTGGTGTCAGAAAGCGGAGAGAGTTTGTCCCCAAAATAGGCACCACTGATAATTGCTCCAGCGATCCATCCTTGTTCTAACTCCAGAGCTGTGCCTATTCCGACCAAAGCGATTCCCACCGTGCCTACCGTTCCCCATGAGCTTCCAGTTGCGAGAGAAAGTGCCGCACAAACGAGGCATGCTGCGAATAGAAAGATGCCAGGTTGCAAGATCAAAAGCCCATAATGTATAAACGCAGGAATAATGCCAGCCATAAGCCACGTTCCTGCCAGAGCGCCTATGAGCAATAATATTAAAATGGCTTCAGTCGCTTGACCTATGCCAGATGCGATTGCATCCCGGATCTCCTTCCATTTCGTTCCTCTTGCAACCCCGATACCGCCAGCAATGAATGCTGCAATAAGAAGCGCCATTTGGTTTGATCCGTAGGAACTGTCCTCTCCAAACCAAACCACATCCGCGGCGAGCATCACGATTAAAGCGATCACTGGGAACAGCGCTACTAATAGCGACATGCTTGTGGAGGGCTTAGAAGCGTTCATGGCTTATGCGTTCTTTTGTTTCATATCTTCTTCGTCAGCTCCACCGTTTGGTGAAATAGCCGTCTTATCTACACGGACTTTTCCACTTTCAAGCTCCATCATGACCGTGAGGTCGCTCACCGAAATCACCTTTCCATGCAGGCCTCCTATAGTGACCACTTTGTCGCCTTTGGAAATGGCTTCTCGAAATGTTTTTGCTTCCTTTTGGCGCTTCACTTGAGGGCGGATCATGAAGAAGTACATAATGAGAAACATCCCTCCAAGAAGGATGATGAATGAGAAGTCACTTCCTTCTGATGCGCCTGCTTGTAATAAAATATTTAAGTTCATTGTGTGAATGTTTTTGTCTATCTAAAGTCAAATTTATTTATCAATATCTGAGGGTGTGTAATCTGGTCCGATGACCTCTCCTGTTAATTTAAGTTCAATCGTTGAGGGGCTTGAATTCGTGACAACGTTGACTATTTTATTTTGTTTTCCTGTTCTATCTGCACTATTAAACTCAACAAGTATTTCGCCTCCTTGACCCGGTTCTATTGGTGTTTTTGTCCAATCTTTGGCGACCGTACATCCACAAGGAGCATGGACGTTTGCAAGAAGTAATGATGCATCGCCACGATTGATGAATGAAAAAGAATGGACAATGCGTTTGCCTGCTACGATGGTTCCAAAATCGAATGCCAAGTGATCCATTTCTATAGATGCGCTTTTGGTGCTGATATCCATGCCTTCTGATGCGGTGGCTTTAATATCAATCAACTCTGTGCTCATTTTATTTGATCTTGAATCGATACAACTTGCAAAAACAAGGCACAACAATATTGTCAAAACGCTAGGGGTTATTTTTGAGCGTGTGCCCCTCATTATATCAACCCTCTTCCAGTCTTCTTAATGTCTCCTGATTCCTGAAGTGAAGTAAACAGTTGGTCGAGTATGCCATTGATAAAGCCATGACTCTTTTCCGTACTGTAGTACTTAGATAATTCAATGTATTCGTTCAGGGTGACCTTCAATGGGATGGACTCAAAGGTCTTTGCCTCGGCGAGGGCCATTTTCATTAAGATTCTGTCTATTAATGCAATGCGCTCAAGTTCCCAGTTTTGGGCGCCCTCCTTAATGAGTTCTTCATTAAGTATACCCTGAGCAAGTGTCTGAGTGAAAAGACTGTCCATGAAGTCCTTGTCATCATCATCATTCCTCCAAACAGGCATGATGTCGACCTCTTCATCCTCTTCATCGATGTTTTTTATCGTCTTAATCACCATAGAGCTTGCAAGGTCTAGGTCGTCAACCCAGAAAATACTCTCTTCCTCAAGCATTTCATGAAATGCCGTCTCGTTGATTAAGTGTTTTCGAAACATACGTAACAGAGATTCTCTGTCGTGACGAAAGCTTCTCTCATCAGAACTCATATATGTCATATACTCTTCATCCTCGATGAGAGAACGGTGTAAGTTACGGAGCAATTCACGTTGTTTCCCCCATCCTACACCTGTTTCTGAGAGTCTGTTCTTAAGCTGCTTGCTGTTTGCGAGTATGCGCAAAGTAGCATTTCTAACAAATTTCGTATTGGGATGAAGATCTTCCTCAGTGGGAAGTTGTTTTTTTCTACCCGCTTCAATTTTATCGATTGCGAGACCTTGCATTTCTGCAATCATAGAAATAAGTAGCAGATATAACTGATACATCTTATCTATACTGTGGTCAAGTGCCTTTTTTGCTTTTGTGGTGTCAAGGTCTTCGTCCTGATAAAAACCATAAAGGATTTGAAGGATCTTAATTCTAAGGTGTCGTCTGTTCAGCATGTCGTCGTTACGTGTTGCAAATTTAGGTAATTTTAGGCAATTAGACTTGTGAAATACACACTACTTACCTCTACTTTTGCATTATGATATTTTCGCGATTTACGGCTTCTGCTCTTGTTCTGCTTTTTGTCTTCATCGTAATCTCCAGTTGCTCAAAGATTGTTGAAGTAGAACTGCCTGACTCAGAGCCATTTCTTGTTGTTGAGGGAAGTATTCGAAACGGTGAAATACCCCTCGTTCTGTTAAGCAAATCAGCAGGTTATTTCGACCCAATTTCTGTTTCTTTAGAGGGGTATTATCTTAGCGGTGCTGATGTTACCGTTTCTGTAGATGGAACGCCATATTTGTTGGATGAGGTCTGTACGGATGCGCTTCCTTCTTTTGCGCTTGAAGAGGTCTCAAACGCACTCGGAGTCTCTGCAGAGGTCTTGCTGGAATTTCCTATTTGCGCGTATACTTCTTTTAATGAGCCGGCATTGGTAGGCAGCTTTGGATCGAGATATGATCTTAACGTAATCTACGACACTATTGAAGTTAGCGCTTCCTCTAAGCTTGAGAATCTCATTCCCATTGACACCTCCTATTTTCAGATTCCTGCCACTGCCACAAACGATTCACTTGGCTTAATGGCAACCTCATATACTGATCCTGATACGCTTGGGAATTCATACCGTTGGTCGTCTCGAAGGGTAAGTAAGGATCCCTCATTTATTTATCCTTTGGGCTCTGCCTGGGATGACAGTTTCGGAAATGGGATACCCTTCGAATTTCTGGCCTTTAGATATTCTTCTGATTTCGAAGCTGAACCTGATGGTGAAGCTGGGTTTTGGAAAACCGGAGATACGGTTTTGGTGCGCCTTGAGTCCATTGACAAAGCGGCGTATTCAGCCTTACTGAGCTTTGAGGCTTCGGTTTCTGCGCAAGGCAACCCATTTGCGCCGCCTACAAATGTAGCTTCCAACATTGAAGGGGGGCTAGGATGGTGGATCGCTTATTCCGCATCAGTGGATACTGTATTCTGTAACTGACTCCCATTTTCATAACTTAACCTCATGAAATTTAATCTCTTACTGCTTCATTTGCTCTTAGTATGCGCATCTTCGCTTTCTCAGAATCAGATTGTGATGCCAATCACTTCAGTCGAGATTCACCAGGAGGGCGCCATGATTGAACACGCCTCTTTCATTCCGGTTGTGAAGACCAATGAAACAATTGTTGTTCGGGGTCTTGCATCTGATTTGGTCCTTGGTTCGCTTTCCTTAGCTCTTCCCAAAGGCACGTCAATAGAATCTCTTCATTTTGAGTCAAAATCTCGGCCCACTTCTCGCGCTGTTGAGATTAACAATATCAAGGACAGTATTGGTATTTTAGATCTACAAAGAAGAATGCAAGAGTCTGTCCTGCATACGCTAAACGAGGAACAGGTATTTTTAGCAGCCAACAGAAGTATAGGCAGCACGCAAGAAGTTCTTTTGGTTGACGATGTGATCGAGATGGCTGACTTTTTGCGGAACCGCAATCAATCACTGTCACTTGAGATACTAGATGTGACACTAGAAATAGAAGATTTAGACAATCAATTGGCACATTTAAAGGCACGCGAAAGTGCCCTTGATATGATTCACGCTGAACGAGAAGGCGAATTGACGATGAAGCTGAAGAACTCCATTATGTATAAAAATGTCATGGCTATCTCGGTTAAATACCTTTCTCCATCGGCGCATTGGGTCCCTGAATATGAGGTTAACTTTTCATCTGACGGAATCCGCTTTAAACGTTTTGCTTCTATCGCCCAAACATCTGGACTGACTTGGAATGCCTCTCCATTAACACTTGTTTCAGGTCGCCCCTCAGGCGCTCTTATTCCACGTCCTTTTGATGATTGGCCCCTCACTACGGATGCATCATCGGGTGGGGTGTCATATTCGAAAACTCATCGTGGGACGTTGGCAAATCGACAGATGGATGCCTATTACGATGTAGAAATTCAAGAGGATGTTTCTTTTGTGGGCAAAACACGTCACAGATTTGAATTGGAAACCTCTTCAGTGATTTTGGGTGATGGTTCACCCAGTAGGGTTGAAATAGACACGTTTTATCTAGATGGAGAGATCAGGTACTTCGCTGCTCCAGCGATCAACACAGAGGCTTATTCTACAGCAAGGATTAAAGATTGGTCAGGAAAAAAACTCATGGAAGGCAAAGCACAGATCATTGCAGACAATGCATATCTAGGTAGTGTGTCACTTGATCTTCCTGTTATAGGCGATACGTTGGTGCTTTCTTTGGGCGCAAATCCAAACGTATTATGTTCTCGCGAGTTGTCTCAAAAAGATTCAAAAGCTTCTTTTTTAAGCCGGAAAAAGATTGTCTCAACTTGGGTGCTCGCGGTGGAGAATTTTCAATCAGACTCTATCTCAGTTGATCTTGTAGATGCAATCCCATATGCAATGTCGAATGATGATGACATAGACGTTGTCGTGGAGGTGTCTGAAGGTGGGAGGGTAGATCGGTTAAATCACCAAGTTGTATTTCCGCTCATGTTGGCCCCAAATGAACGTAAAGACGTATCAGTAACCATTACAGTAATGTATCCCAGAAATCACAAATTAAAGGGGCTTTAATCTCTAAAACATAACCCAATGAATTCCCACGAAGTAGACTACAAAATTTACGGTGACGATCTCCAAGCAGTTGAGATAGAATTAGATCCGCAGGAAACAGTTGTTGCTGAAGCAGGTGGTATGAACTGGATGGAAGATAACATTGAATTCGAGGCGAGACTTGGTGATGGTTCAAAGCCAAATAGCGGATTCTTTGGTAAAATTTTAGGGATTGGCAAGAGATTGCTTACAGGAGAATCAATTTTCCTCACCCACTTTACAAATCAGGGAGTAGGAAAGAAATGTGTTGCATTTGCTTCGCCCTATCCAGGGAAGATTATGCCTATAAATTTAGCGAAAGCAGGAGGTAGTATTATTTGCCAAAAAGACGCATTCCTATGTGCGGCAAAAGGAACAGAAATCACCATTACCTTAAATAAAAAGCTAGGTGCTGGCTTTTTTGGTGGTGAAGGCTTCATTCTGCAGAAGCTTATTGGAGATGGTATGGCCTTTCTCCACGCAGGCGGTACAATCGTCGAAAAGCAGCTTAACGGTGATAAGCTTAGGGTCGATACAGGATGTATTGTTGGTTTTACCGGAAATATTGATTACAGTATTGAACAGGCTGGCGGTCTTAAATCTATGTTGTTTGGGGGCGAAGGTCTTTTTCTCGCAACGCTCCAAGGTACCGGAACGGTCTACTTACAAACCCTTCCATTCAGTCGTCTAGCGGATCGTATTCTTCGCTCTGCCCCAAGTCAAGGGGGTAAGTCTAAAGGTGAGGGCTCTGTTCTTGGTTCCCTAGGACGTATGGTCGACGGAGATAATTTCTAACATTTTTTGCGCGATTCTTTCGGATGCGCCTCGGTCTCCTAAAGACACTTTTAATTCAGCAAAGGACGCTCGTTGCATTGACGTTTCTATGGATTGAATTTCTTTTGTAATATTGTCTGCAGTGCATCTTCCTTGTATGAGTTCGGGGACGACCTCACGGTTGAGGATTAAATTTGTCAGCCCTATAAATTTGACGTTTACGAGGAGCTTTGCAATTGCGTATGTGAGCGAACTCGTTTTGTATACCAAAATGTGAGGTGTATTTAGCAGTGACGCCTCAAGTGTAGCAGTACCTGATGTAATCACGGCGATTTCAGCTGACTTCAGTAGATTTCGGGTTTGGCCAAAGACCACTTGCACGCCAGCTTTCCGAGCCTGATTGTATAAGGTGTCTGAGGCCCCAGGTGCCCCAGCGATCACAGCCTCCATTTCAGGGAAGCGTTTTGCGACCTCAAGAAGAACAGGCAGTATTTTATTGAGTTCTTGCGTGCGTGAGCCGGGTAGGAGTGCCAGGACAGGTTGGGTGGGCACGTGTGTTGTCTTGTCTTGATTTGTATAAAGTGCATCGAGAAGGGGGTGTCCGCAGTAGATGGATTGTACCCCTCCAGCGATGAGTAGGTTGTGCTCAAATGGCAGTACTGGAAATACGGCGGTGTAGTCTCGCGCTAGGTTTTTCATCCGCCCCTTTTTCCAAGCCCAAACCTGAGGCGCCACAACCTGAAAAATCTTCACTTCACCCCATTTGGCATTCGACGCCTTTCTTGCAATTCGCATATTAAACCCTGGAAAATCTACAAGAACAATCGCGTCTGGTTTGAAGGCCTCGATTTCCTCCCAGCACTTCTTCAAGTTTCCTAAAATGGTGCCAAGATTAGTAACCACTTCCCAAACCCCCATATATGCTAGTTCACGGTAATGCGTGGTGACCTCAACTCCAGCATCGGTCATTTGATTTCCTCCCCATCCTCGCATTTCAAAGCGTCCGATGTTTGACTGGGAAGTCAACCTTGACATTTCATGAGCGATAAGCCCCCCGTAGATATCGCCAGAGGCTTCTCCCGCTATGAAAAATACTTTTTTCAAGAAATTCCTGCTTGCATTTGAAACCAAATGATAAGTGGCACACATGCCATAATGACCATTAAGATGCCGCGACAAAACATCCACCATTCAGCTTTAATGCCGATGTAGAACACCGCCACATTAAAGAGTGTGCTAAGCGTAAGCATGCTATCTCTGTAGAGCAAAGATTTGGTAGCAATGTTTTCGATAAAGTAATTTAGATCGACAGCATTTGAATATGACCAGTAAGCTCCGAGAATAAGGAATCCGAAGAATGTGCCTAACACTCCTGAAAGGATTCCTCCCACGATTGTATTGAGGTATCGCTTCATTTAAGCCCCCAACTGTTGAGTTCAGATATCGCGTGATGCGCTGTAAGGTCAAACTGCGTTGGGACAACCGAAGCGAAGCCGTTCGACAGTGCCCATTCATCTGTGTCTTCTCCTTGGTCAGGGTTGGTGAACTCTCCCGTAAGCCAGTAGTACGTTTCGTGGTTGGGAGCAGTTCGCTCTTCGAAGGCATCCTTCCAAAATCCAGCTGCCTGTCTGCAAACTTTGATTCCTTTTAGATCTTTGAGTGGGAGCTTGGGAATGTTCACGTTGAGACATGTGCCAGAAGGCAGGCCTCGCTCCAGTACTTCTGTAGCCATTTGGCGAGCAATCTTTTTTGCTGCGGTAAAATCTGCATCTGCAGCATGATCAAGAAGAGAAAAGCCTATGGCGGGGATGTTTTCGACAGCACCTTCGACAGCCGCAGACATTGTGCCTGAGTAGATCACATTGATAGAGCTGTTGCTTCCGTGATTGATGCCGGAAAGCAAGAGGTCTGGTTTGCGATTAAGAATTTTGTAAATCGCGAGTTTAACGCAATCTACAGGTGTCCCAGATGTGCTGTGCGCACTTATACCCTTAATGGGAAAGTATGCTGGTTTGATTCTTAAAATTTCTCCGATCGTAACAGCGTGTCCCATGCCAGATTGGGGGCTGTCAGGAGCCACCACATGGACTTCTCCGAGATCTGCGACTGCTTCTGCAAGCGCACAGATTCCTGAAGAAGTGATTCCGTCATCATTTGTGATGAGTATAAGTGGACGTTTTGACATGTTTTAATTGATTAACGCTTAGGGATACGTTTTAGTGCTGCGAGATAAAAGTCCCAGAACTTTTGGACTGAAGAAATCTGACAACATTCATCAGGTGAGTGTGCTCTACGGATATTCGGTCCGAACGATGCCATGTCCATTTTCGGATAGTTTGTGCCGAGAATGCCACATTCAAGACCTGCGTGACAGGCCATTACTTTTGGGTCTTCATTGTACCGTTCCACATATAATTTGCGCAACATCTCTACTGTAGCAGAAGAGGGGTTTGGCGTCCATCCAGGGTAGGATCCTCCCCTTGTTGAAGAAAGACCTGCGATTGTAAATGCAGCTTCAATCGACCTGGCATGATCCCATTTTTCTGAATCCACGGAAGATCTGTTGAGGCATTGGATATTCACTTGGCCACCGCCAACTTCTAGACGAGCGAGGTTGTTTGAGGTTTGTACCAAGCCTTCTATATCTGGACTCATGCGGTGGATTCCCACAGGGCACGTCTGAATTGCTAGAAGAAGAACATTCTGCACGTCCTCGGGGAGTGCTTGGGCAGGTGTCTTCTCGCGCTCCCAGCTGATGTTGAGGTGTGGATCCGTTGTTTTGTATTCAGCTGTAATATCTGCTTTTGTATTGTTGATGGCCTCCTCAAGTGTTGTCATATCCTGTTCAGAGACAACTATGAGTGCATGAGCTTCACGAGGAATCGCATTTCGAAGACCACCTCCTTGTATTTCGCTTACACGTATGTCCACGGCTTCGATGGTTTCGAGCAAGACGCGATTGATGAGCTTATTTGCATTGGCTATGCCCTTGTGGATGTCCATCCCGCTGTGCCCACCTGCACCTCCTTTTACAGTTATTTTAAGTCCTGTTGTGCCTTCGTGAATTGAATCTTCAGGGGTATAGGTGCCAGTTGATGTAATATCAACGCCCCCTGCACATCCAATGCTGATCTCGTCATCGTCTTCAGTGTCGAGATTGAGTAGTATTGTGGCTTCTAAGTGCCCTGCCTTGAGCCCTAACGCACCTGTCATCCCAGTTTCCTCATCAATTGTAAACAATGCTTCTAAAGGTGGGTGGGGAATGTCATTGCTTTCCAGTGTGGCCAATATCGTTGCGACACCGATGCCATTGTCAGATCCCAAAGTTGTTCCTTCAGCGCGAACCCAATCTCCGTCGACGACCATTTTTATTCCTTGCGTCATGAAATCGAACGCGGTGTCATTGTTTTTTTGGCACACCATGTCAACGTGACTTTGCAGCACCACTGTCTGCCTGTCTTCCATTCCCTGTGTTGCCGGCTTTTTCATAAATACGTTTTTCACGTCATCTTGCCAAGCTTCAAGATGATGCTCCTTAGCCCATTTCATTAGCCACTCACATACTTTTTCCTCGTGTTTTGAGGGCCTTGGTATTTCATTTAAGTCTGCAAATCTATTCCAAAGTGCTGAAGGTTCAAGGTTGCGAATCGCTGATGACATCGTGTGAAAAATATTATTTGTTTGAACTTTGCAAGTTAGGAAAGAAAAGTGGTTAAAAAATTGTGTGAAATGTGGAAAAAGTCTAGCAATAAATAGGAACTTCGCAAAAGAAAAGCAATAACTTGTGCTGCTTAATGGCAGAACAAGTAAGCTATACAGAAGACAACATTCGTTCACTATCGTGGAAGGAACATATCCGTATGCGCCCCGGGATGTACATTGGAAAAGTCGGTGACGGCAAAGACTCTGATGATGGCATCTATGTGCTGCTCAAAGAAGTGATTGACAACAGTGTTGATGAATACACGATGGGCAATGGCAAGAGTGTCGAAGTTGGGATTCGAAATGGAGAGGTGAGGGTACGTGATTACGGAAGAGGCATTCCTCTTGGTAAAGTGGTTGATTGTGTATCAAAAATCAACACTGGAGGCAAGTATGATTCGCGTGCTTTTAAGAAGACGGTCGGACTTAACGGTGTCGGTACTAAGGCTGTCAATGCACTTTCATCTTCTTTTCAAGTCGTGAGTTTTAGACAAGGCGAGTCAAAAACAGCCACGTTTGCATTGGGTGAGCTTCAAGAGGACAGAGAACTAGAGTCCACAACAAAACGCAACGGCACAAAGGTGACTTTCATACCCGATGAAGATTTGTTTAAAGGGTATAAATACAGAATGGAGCATGTCGAAAAGCTCCTTTGGAATTACGCTTATCTTAATACTGGACTATCTATTTACTTAAATGGTGATAAGTTAAAGAGTGACAATGGTTTACTTGATCTACTAGAGTCAAGCATGGACGGCAAGGCACGCTATCCAATCATTCAATTAAAAGGAAATGATATTGAGATTGCTGTCACGCATTCAGAAGCCTATGGTGAGGACATTCAAAGCTTTGTAAATGGTCAATACACCCCTCAGGGGGGGACGCATCAAGCTGCTTTTAGAGAAGCATATGTTCGTGTCGTGAGGGATTTTTTTAATAAGGATTATGACACTGGAGATGTGCGTTCCGGGATTGTTTGTGCGGTGAGTGTGAAAGTTGAGGACCCCGTCTTCGAGTCACAAACAAAAACAAAGCTTGGTTCATCAGAGATGGGCCCTCAGGGGCCTACGCTGAAGAGCTTCATGTTTGATTTCCTAAAAACTGAGCTTGACAATTACCTCCATAGAAATCCTGAAATTGCCCAACAACTCCAATCTCGAATTCTTCAAAACGAGCGTGAAAGGAAAGATTTGGCAGGCATTAAAAAACTTGCAAGGGCTCGTGCAAAAAAAGCTTCATTGCACAATAAGAAACTGCGCGATTGTAGGTCGCATCTCAACGATAAACACGCACGTAACGAGGAGTCAACGTTGTTTATTACGGAGGGTGATTCAGCTTCAGGGTCGATTACAAAGGCCCGTGATGTTGTCACGCAGGCTGTCTTTTCTCTGAAGGGTAAGCCGCTTAATTGCTTCGGTTTAACGAAGAAAATTGTCTATCAAAACGAAGAATTCAATCTTTTACAATCCGCTTTAAATATTGAGGATGGCTTAGATGATTTAAGATACAATAAGGTCGTTATCGCAACAGATGCCGATGTAGACGGGATGCACATTCGACTTCTCTTAATTACGTTCTTTTTGCAGTTTTTTCCAGACTTAGTTAAGAAAGGTCACCTCTATGTCTTACAAACACCATTGTTTAGAGTGAGGAATAAGAAGGAGACGGTTTATTGCTACGATGAATCGGAGAAGCATGGTGCCCTTTCTAGGCTTGGTGCAAAATCGGAAATCACCCGATTTAAAGGTTTGGGTGAGATCAGCCCTGATGAGTTTTCATATTTTATTGGAGAAGACATGCGGATTGATCCAGTGGTCGTAGGAAGAGATGCCAGTTTAAAAGAAATGCTTGGCTTCTTCATGGGCAAGAATACACCTGACCGCCAGAAGTTTATTATTGACAACCTCCGTGTGGAGAAAGACAATGTAGAGGAATGATTGTAAACGAACACGAGGGACAAGACAGTCAGGAAAACGAAAGAGACAGCGAGTTTGCGCATGGACCAGCAGAGGATGCATCAGATGACATGGACCACGTTGTTCGTGTCAGGGGTATGTACAACCAATACTTTCTAGATTATGCATCTTATGTGATACTCGAGCGGGCTGTTCCTCATCAATACGATGGACTGAAGCCTGTCCAGCGTCGCATCCTTCATTCCTTAGACGAGATGGATGATGGACGTTTTCACAAGGTGGCAAATGTCATCGGTAACACGATGAAATTTCACCCACATGGTGATGCCAGCATTGGTGATGCGATGGTTCAAATAGGCCAAAAAGACCTTCTTCTAGATTGTCAAGGGAATTGGGGGAACATCTTAACCGGAGACCGTGCTGCGGCTGCGAGATATATAGAAGTCCGCTTAAGTAAGTTTGGAAAGGAAGTCTTATTCAATCCCAAGACCACAAAATGGCTTGCGTCTTATGATGGCAGGAATAAGGAGCCTGAAACGGAGCCTGTGAAATTCCCACTTTTGCTCGCTCAAGGAGTGGAGGGAATCGCAGTCGGTCTTGCATGCAAAATCCTGCCTCATAATTTCATTGAATTAATTGATGCAAGCATCGCCATTCTGCAGGGAAAAGGATTCAAGCTCGTGCCAGATTTCCCGACAGGCGGAATGGCTGATGTAGAAATGTACAACGATGGGTTGCGTGGTGGTAGAATCAGGGTGCGTGCCCGTATTGACAAGGTGAATAACAAGACTTTGGTTGTGCGTGAGGTGCCATTTGGCGTCACTACGAGTTCGCTTATTGACAGTATTCTTAAGGCCAACGAAAAGGGCAAAATAAAAATTAAAAAGGTCGAAGACAACACAGCTAAAGTTGTAGAAGTCGTGGTGCACCTTGCAAACAATGTCTCGCCGGACAAGATGTTAGATGCGCTTTATGCATTCACAGACTGTGAGGTGTCACTTTCACCCAATGCATGTGTCATTCTTGACGATAAGCCTCAGTTTATTGGTGTGAAAGAGATTCTCAAAACGTCCACTGAAAGAACGAAATATCTTTTAGGTAGGGAGCTTGAGATTGAATTGGGAGAGTTGCAGGAGCAATGGCATTTCTCTTCATTGGAGAAGATTTTTATAGAAAAACGTGTTTACCGTGACATTGAAGAGTGTGAAACATGGGAAGAGATTCTGGAAAACATTCACCAAGGACTGAAACCACACATTAAGAATCTGCTTCGAGAAGTTACAGATGAGGATGTGACAAGATTGACGGAGATCAGAATTAAAAGGATTTCAAAATTTGATTCCTTTAAAGCAGACACTAAAATCAGCAATCTGGAAGCGGATATTGAGAAGGTGAAGCACCGTCTGGAAAACTTAACAGATTATTCCATTGATTGGTTTAAATCATTAAAATCGAAGTACGGAAAAGACCGAGAAAGGAAAACGGAGCTTAGAACGTTTGATACGATTGACAGATCTAAAGTCGCTGTGGCAAACGTCAAGCTTTATGTTCAAGCTGAAGAGGGTTTTGTAGGCACTGGATTGAAGAGAGGAGAAGGAGAGTTTGTGTGTGATTGCTCAGACATTGATGATGTGATTGTGTTTCGCAAAGACGGAATCATGCAAGTGAGTAAGATTACTTCTAAGGCCTTTTTCGGCAAGAATATTCTGCACGTCGCGGTTTGGAAGAAGGGCGATATTCGCACCACGTACAATGTGATTTATCTCGACGGAAAATCGGGACGCAGTATGGTGAAGCGTTTTAATGTGAAGTCCATTACAAGAGATCGTGAGTATCCCATTACAAAAGGAACCCCAAAATCGAAGGTGTGGTATTTAACCGCAAACAGAAATGGTGAGGCTGAAATTGTGACCGTCAACTTGAAAAATCAACCAAAGTTAAAACGCCTTAAGATAGATTTAAACTTTTCAGACATTGCCATCAAGGGTAGAGCCTCGGGAGGGAATATTGTGTCGAAGTTTCCAATCAAGAAAATCGAATTAAAAGAAGCCGGGGTGTCTACTCTGGGCGCCCGAAAAGTGTGGTTTGACGAGACAGTGCGGAGATTAAATGGAGAAGCTAGAGGCGTATTTCTGGGTGAGTTTCATGCAGAAGATCACATTATGGCGCTCCATTCAAATGGCACGTATGTCATGACGGGATTCGATTTCAGTACCCATTTTGATGACAAGATGATATCTGTTGAAAAATGGGATTCTGAGCGGCCGGTTTCTGTGGTTTATTTTGATGGTGAGAAACAGGATTGGTATGTGAAGCGGTTTTTAACGGAACTTTCATTAAAACCTGTAAGTTTTATAGGTGACAATGCGAATAGCAGGCTGGCCTTTGCAACGTCTTTGTATCATCCTCAAGCCAGAGTGAAGTTCAACAGGAGATTTAAGCATACCAGAGATAAAGTTGACGAGATTGTAGATCTGCGTGGGTTTATCTCTTTAAAAGGATTTAAAGCTTTAGGTAACAAACTAAGTTCACTTCCTGTGACTGAAGTTTTGTTAGAGCCAGCCAATACAGATTTGGAAAATGCGGTCGCCCTGGAGATATTGGAAGCGCGAAAAGCCGATGACCTCATAGATCAGGCGTCGGAAAGTGCTGTTTCGGGAGAAGTTAACACTCCAGAAAAAACAGCTTCTGATCAAGCTTCTGATTCTGAAGAAGATTCTACAGCGTTCGGAGAAAATGGTCAGAGCACTCTGTTTTAAAGAGATTACAAGATGCGGATTTTTGTCCCAATTGTTGTTGTTGCTCCATGGGGGTAAATCGTTTTGAACAAAACAGATGAATGATTCAAGGAAGTTTAAGGTGAGTCCACGGGGGACGGGTCCATGGCCTGGTTCGAATGATGAACGGTCGGTTCAAGTTTGGTTGAAATCAAGGATTTCGAATGGCGTAGAGGAAGCGGAAAGGAATCCCGTGGTGGGATTGTGTTTGGAGGTTGTGTCACGAATGGGAAAGGGGGAAAGATTGATGAACAATTACCGGTTCCCTGAGTCTGAGATAGATACGTTGGCTGTTATGGCTGACAGGGTCGCTAAAGGTGAGCCAGTCCAGTATGTTATAGGGTCAGCGCATTTTGATGGTTGTGACTTTAAAGTTGATGCGAGCGTGCTTATTCCAAGGCCGGAAACAGAAGAATTGGTATTTTCTCTTGTGGAAAAAATAAAGATGTTTGATGCGAAAGGGAGGGTTTTAGATCTCGGCACAGGTTCAGGATGCATTGCTGTGGCAATCAAGAGAAGACTGCCAGAATGGAAGGTTTTTGCATCCGACTTTTCTCAAGGAGCGATTGATGTCGCAAAAGAGAATTCAAAATCAATCGAAGCTGAAGTGACTTTTGAATGTTCAGATATCTTGAAAAAGAGACCGTTTGAACCCACATGTTTCGATGCTGTGGTTTCCAATCCGCCATATATTCCAGAGCAAGAAAAATTGACAATGGAACATAGGGTCACAGGTTGCGAGCCCTTGTCGGCCCTGTTCGTCCCCGACAATGCCCCACTTCTTTTCTATAAACGAATCATAGGCCTATGTGAGGGAGGGATGTTAAATCCTGGGGGGTGGTTGGCTTTTGAGTGCCACACGGGTTTTGCAACAGATGTCTCGGATCTGTTTCACGGATCAAAGACGCGATGGAGTCAGATCTCATTAATTAAAGATTTACAGGGTAAACCGAGGCATGTATTTGCGCGTATTGATTTAACTTGACACCGCATGGAGACGAAATCAGATAAGGAAATTGCCGATCAAAGAATATCGGAATTGCGTATAGAACTCCATGCGCATAATCACCTGTATTACAATAAAAATCAGCCGATTATATCTGACAAGGAGTTTGATCTTTTGATGAAAGAACTCGAGGCTTTAGAGCTTGGTTATCCAGAATTTAATGATCCTTTGTCACCTACAATGCGTCCTGGAGGTGCAGCGCTTGATGGATTTGACAAAGTGAAGCATTCTACACCGATGCTGTCTCTTTCAAATACATATGAATCGCATGAAGTGGAAGACTGGATGTTGCGGGTCGAAAAAGGTCTTGAGGGACAAGAGGTCGTCTATGTTATGGAGCTCAAATACGATGGGGTCGCCATAAGTTTGGTCTATGAGAAGGGAAGACTGATGAAAGCCATCACGCGAGGAGATGGTGAGACAGGAGAAGATATTACAGACAATGTGAAGACGATCAGAACGATTCCTTTGCTCATGCAACAACCTGCTCCTGAGAACCTTGAAATACGCGGTGAGATATTTTACCCATTTGACGCGTTTAAGGCATTGAATGATTTGCGAGAAGAGGCGGGAGAGGCTCAGTTTGCAAACCCCAGAAATACGGCTGCGGGTTCTCTCAAGCTCCTGGACAGCAAAGAGGTCGCCAAGCGTAAACTAGATTGTATGATGTACGGCGTGATGTCAAAAGACGTTTCAGAAACACACAGCGAGGCTGTTTCAAGCGCAGGGGACTGGGGGTTTAAGGTGCCCTCTGAGGAATTAAAAATGATCTCGACATCAACANATTCAAAGGGTGTCATGGCGTTTATTACCTATTGGGATAGCGCGCGTCATGCGTTGCCATTTGCCATCGATGGGGTCGTCATAAAAGTGGACCGATATGATCAGCAAGAGATATTAGGCCTAACGTCGAAGAGTCCTCGTTGGGCCATTTCTTTCAAATTTGAGACTGAAAGAGTTCGAACGAAATTAAAGGACATTACTTTTCAAGTGGGGAGAACAGGTGCCGTGACCCCAGTGGCAAATTTAGAACCAGTGCTTCTAGGTGGGACGACAGTTAAGCGTGCGTCTCTTCACAATGCTGATCAAATTGAGCGTTTGGGACTTCGTTCTGAAGATTACGTGTTTGTTGAGAAAGGGGGCGAGATTATACCCAAAGTAGTTGGTGTAGATGAAAGCGCCCGAGCAGTTGCAGTGGATTTGTTCACTCAATCTGAATCTGTTTTTCCGACACATTGTTTGGAATGTGGGACTGCGCTGATCAGAGAAGAGGGTGAAGTCGTGCATTACTGTCCAAATGCGGCGTCTTGTCCGCCTCAAGTGAAAGGTAGAATCAAGCATTTTATCAGCAGGAAAGCCATGAACATTGATGGGCTGGGGTCTGAAACTGTTTCCCAGTTGGTAGAAGCAGGGCTTGTGATTGATCCTGGTTCACTTTATAAACTCACTCCTGAGGATCTTCTTCCCCTGGATCGCATGGCAGAAAAATCGGTTCAGAAATTACTGTTGGGTATCGAGTCGAGTAAGCGTATTCCGTTTGAAAGAGTCTTATTTGGATTGGGCATTCGCTATGTAGGGGAGACAGTCGCAAAAAAACTTGCACGTGCTTTAGGGAGCCTTGATGTCATCATGAATACAAATCGCGAAGACCTTATTGAAGTTGACGAGATCGGTGAACGTATCGCGGACAGTATCCTTGCGTTTTTTGCAGAAGAGCGCAATAAGGCCTTCATTCAAAGACTCCAAGATGTGGGGCTACAGTTTGTTGTCCAAGAACTAGAAGGGGCAACAAACAAACTGGCCGGTGCAGCTATTGTCGTAAGTGGGGTGTTTGAAAAATATGACAGGACAGGGATTAAAAAACTCATAGAACAACATGGGGGCAAGGTCTCATCGTCGATTTCAAAGAAAACCAGCTACATCGTCGCAGGAGAGAAAATGGGGCCCAGCAAAAGAGAGAAAGCAGCCACACTTGGTGTGCCGATTATATCAGAGGATGAGTTTCTTGATAAAATTTCGGGTTAGGCTTATTTTGTTCCTCTGGCTAAGGCGTTTTGTAGAGAATTTCGAGAGGTCCGGTGTATGAGCCTGTTTGGATTTCTCCACATAAGGACTTGTAGTCCACGACCATCACATAAGCGCCACTTGCAAGTCGGTCTCCGTTTGCCCTACCATCCCATGCCAGAGGAAGCCCGTTGTTCGCAAAAACCAGATCTCCCCATCGGTTGTAAATGACGAGGTTGTACTCGTCGAGAACGGAGAGTGCTTCCACATTTGGTTGATCTGCAAGAAAAGGCTTTAAGTAGTCATTGTAGTAGTCATAATTGGGTGTGATGACGTTGGGCATCGTGAGTTGAGAGATGTCGATAAATGCATTCTCGTCTTGTTCAACGGTGACGAAATCGGGGAAGGTGGTGGCGCAACCGTTTTCACTAAATGTGACTGTAAGCGTATATTCTCCTGGCAGAGCTGAAACAGGTTCGAGAGATGTTGGGTCAAGAAGCCCTCCTTCACCTTCAACCCATGACCACTCAATTTCATTTGTGTAGGTGTCAGGAGAAATGACTGTCCCTAAGATAGAAATTTGGGGTGTTTCACAGCTGATCATGCCTTCTGCAAACCCGATTTCTATTGCCGGAGTTGTAAAGTCTTCTAAGACCACCGTTTCATCTTCTGAGGTGCATCCATTCTCAGGATTGGTGACGATCAAATTGTATGTCCCACCAGCGACAGCTGTGGGTTCAGCAACATTGCTGTTTCCAAAAAGGTCGCCATCAGTTGTTGACCAAGAAAACTCAGCCCCGTTGTCGTTAGATGCTCCCAGAAGCACGATGGTTGGGGTGTCGCAATTGATCACGCCATCCAATCCTGCATCTGCGGAAAAGGACAATGTGTCCAGTTCTATGTTGTATGTGTCTTCTGCGGTACAAGCTCCGTCATCAAAAGAAACATTTACAGTATACGATCCGCCATTGTCAATGACGGCGCCAAATTCTTCAGAACTGAGAAGGTTACCTCCGTTTGAAGCGGACCAATCGTACGTTAAGCCATCATCGAAATTCGAATTGGCAGTTAAAATCACATTTGCATTGATACAATCTATGACATCGAAATCCGCAGAGATGTCAACCTCCAAGGGTTCTACAAATACCTCGATCGTTTGAGATTGTGAATCACCGCAGAAGTCAGTATATGTGACTGTATACTCTTGGGTGGATGGGGGTGTCGCAATCGGATCATATGCATTTGGGTCGCTTAAAAAATCCGTGGGAGTCCATGTAAATGGTTGTGAGAGGTCGCCGCCCGAGATTAATTGCGTGGATTGACCCGGACACAGTGTGACATCTCCAGTCGGTGTTGCGTTTTCATAGAGGCAGACTGTGTGTATGTTGTTTGCGCCACCTGTTGAGGAGGTGAACCCCCAAGTGACTTGAGTGTCTCCATTAAAGATGTCGTTGATCAAGTCAATACTCGCTACAAGTCTGAATTCACAATCGAAATAAACATTGAGTTCTTCTATGCTGGGATCCCATGTGATTTGAACAGCATGGTCCAAACCATCTTCAATATCTGCTCCAATAGATGTCGCTGTCACAGGGCCTGCTATTGCTGTTCCTGCGGTATGGTCGACAATGCCATCAGAGATGATGCCGATGTGGTCTTCAATGAGATCGCCTACATCAGGATTCAGATACGTGTCGAACTCAATGCCTAAGCTGGGAAGCAACCCTTGAAACCCCATCCCTTGACCGAGTGCACCTATCGCTGAAGGCCCGATTGTCTGCATCACAAACATCATCCCGTCACCGCCGGGATTCGCACTAGATCCATTCCCTTGATTTTCGCCGAAATTCATTTTAAACTGAACGTCAAATGGTTGCTCTAAATCAATGGCCTCATCATACCACACAGCACCTACTTGTGCGGGCAAAGCGTCCGTTAGTTGATAGCAATTGTCACTTAAAGGAACAGCATCGCCCTGAAGAGTGTATTGAGCGGTTGCTGTTATAGACAGGGAACACAGGGATATAGCTATGTAGTTACGAATGTGCATGTATTGTGCCAATTTAAAGACAAACTACGAAAAACGAGTGTGTATTGTGAAGTTCTTCATCAAGATGATTAACACTCCAATGGTGACAGATTGTGTTGATTTGAATTCTTTTTATTTAGAATTCAATATGAAGCTTTAGATTCAAACGTCTTCCCGTCAGAAAGTTTGGGATGGCATATTGTCTTCCATTCACATCCTCGATCCATGTGTGATTAATCGTATTGTTGATTCCCAGGATGTTGAATACCTCAAGAGAGATAAAGCCGTTTTTATTCTGATGTTTTTCAGATGTCAAAAGCTCTTTGGAAAAACCGAGATCAACCCTCCTATATGCAGGTGTTCTGAGGACATCTTGATACCGGTTCATTGTCGGTGGTCCATAGGGGAGTCCAGTACCAAAAAACAAACTCAGTAAGACCTTGTATTCAGGATTGTTAGGCATCTCATCTTGGAACAACATGCTGACACTAAGGCGTTGGTCACTGGGTCGCGCAATATTCCCTGGTTCGATGAGAACAGTATCCACTGCGACATCATTCCAAGTATATCCAGGGATTATTTTAACGCCCTCATCATTGTATAGTTCCAAATAGAAGTCATCTGAAATATCCTCCTCAGTTTTGAGCGCACTTAACCTCATCCAACTTTCAATCCCGTCAATGAACTCGCCGTTGAGCATCAAATCGATTCCTGTCGCGTATCCACTCGAGTTGTTTGTGGCATAATAACGTTGGCGAACATTTTCAACTTCATAGGGGATGATTTGGTCCAAATCCTTGTAATAGACTTCACCTACAAACTTGAATTGACGGTTGTACATTTCGAATTGATGGTCCACTCCTCCTACAGCATGAATGGCACGCTGGGGAAGGATGTCCGGATTGAGTGTGCCGTCGACGCCTCGCATTTCACGATAGAAGGGGGGCTGCCAGTAATATCCGCCAGCAAAAGACCAGGTGGTGAGAGGGCTTTCAGTAGGTGTGAAGCTGATGTGAGCCCGAGGTCCACCCACCAGGTGCTTTCTAGAGGTGTCGCCAGGTGCAATTTCAGGTGTACTTAAAGACCAGTAGTGGAATCGAGCGCCGATGTGGGCGTTTAAGATTCCTTTTTCTAAGTCGATAGACCATGTGTCTTGAACATAGCCTGTCAATCTGTTGGACCGTACCGTGTTGGAAGTGCGGATGACGTTTTGGAACGTCAGGGGCTGAAAGGGCTGTGATCCAGGATCAGTATAGCCTACATTGTCTTGAGGATGTGGTGAGATGTATCCCGAACTGTCCACAAAAGACCACTCCGATAAATTGTCGAGAATCAGTTCAGTGGACCCCTTGAATCCCCATTCCAAAAAATGTTTTCCTTGGCCGATGTCTATGGACCCCTTTAAGGCAGAAGATAAAACTGTGGCTTCGAGCTGATTCCTTGCGTGATTTAGAAAGCCACCCACCCCAAGATTGTTCGCCGATTCACCGAAATCGTCTGAGCCAGGATCGAGCTCTAGCTCATCTAACCAATACGCGCCTAGGATGTCAAATGATTCCGTCTCGACCGTTCTGAATACTGAATTAATCCAACGGATTCGCATGTTTTCGGTGATCCTCTCAAAAGCAAGTGCACCAAAACCTGTTTGGTAAGCGGTTTCTTCTTCTCCATCGAAAAATATTTTTAACCGTATTGCATTGTTGATTGTACCTATGTCTGTTTCTCGTGTCTGAGGTACAAAATTATAATCGTTCTGGCCGTATACGCCGAGGAGTTGGATTTCCCACGGTCCATAACCATCTGGATCCCATGTGATGTAGGTTTGGGCGTCGAGATAGGTGGGGTTGTATTCTCCGCTCTCATCGAGGGTTCCTAAAACATAGGAGTTGTTCCGATATCGAATACCTGTATTTACTTTGATCTTTCCGCCTGCAGCAATCCCATCGTGTTGAATCTGTGCACCAAGCATACTGGCTGTCACTTGCGTTCTCCGTTTTGTGGGTTTGCGGTAGTGTATATCTAGAACCGAACTCAGCTTGTCGCCAAATTTGCTTTCAAACCCACCCGCGCTAAATGTAATACGCTGAACCATGTCGGGGTTAGGGAAACTCAGCCCTTCCTGTTGTCCATTTCTCACAAGGAAGGGTCGATAGACCTCAATGTCATTTACATAGACCAAATTCTCATCAAAGCTACCGCCCCTTACATTGTATGCGCTTGACAGCTCGCTGGTAAAGTTAACAGGAGCTTGCAAAAGAACATCTTCCACAGTGCCGCGTGGAGTTGGTATCCTACTTGTTACCCGAGGGTCAATGCGTTGGATAGAAACATCATCACGTCCCGACTCAATGACTTCTGCAGCACCAATTGTGACGGTGCTTTTCAGCACGACTTGAATGGTTAATCGCTTCTTTCCTTCAAAATCTAGTGGAACTTCTTGTATCTCATACCCGATCATTGAACAACGGAGCGTCCAAGGTCCTGAAGATGGGAGGGCGAGTTTAAATGCGCCTAATCCATCAGTTGACACACCCAGTCTGTTGTTTTGAAGGATGGCTAACGTTGCGCCGGGCAAAAAGACGCCGTCACTTCCACGTACAGTGCCTTCTACAATAAAATCAGTCGATGTTGTTTGTGCAGCTAGAGGACTGAAAGACAAACACAAAAATGCGCCAAACAAAGATATGTAAAGAGCAATTTTCATCATTTAGTTTCTTTTTAAATCCCCATTTTTCAGTGCCTTCAGAAATTGAACCCATGCCACAGGGTTGAGAAGGTTTGTTGTGGGTATACCTCCTAAATTAGAATACTCTAATGCGACCTCGCGAGCGTCTTGGCTTGCCAGGGCTTGTCCGTCCAGACCTACATCGATCAACCTGTCATAGATGTCGAAAGGGTTTATCGCTTGTTGGCCGATGGTGTATGCATCCTCATCTAAGCCCAATGCCATAAATTCTTTTCTGAACGCATCGCGTGAAGGCCAAGGATAGATATATGCATTGTTAATCATTACCGTATCCCGACTCATAGGTTGGACCAAGCTAATTCGATTCAACTCACCACCAGCTGTGATTACGACTTCTCTTGTAATGAACCCTGTGCTTGAGAAACGTAAGGTGTCTCCTTCAAGAACCGGAATACTGAAGAATCCTTGGGGGTCAGTCATGGTTCCTCTCGCGTCTCTTGCTCTGTAAACAGTAGAATATGGAATAGGCATCAGTGAGTCACCTGTTACAACAAGGCCACTTACTTGAACCACGCCTGTAATGAGTTGTGTCGAGTCAGTCTGAGCGCTAGTACTTGAAGCCAGAGTGAACATTGTAAATATGCAGATGAGTCGTGTAAACATTGTTGTCAAGTTAAGCCAGTTCTGTTTTGAATTCGCTCGTCACATGGAACGTGATTTCAGGAAAGTTGTCCATTTCCATTTTTAGAAGAAACGGGGAGGGCGCCAAGTAAACTTCATTGTCATCTTTATCGACAACAATGTCATTTGCTTTGATTCGTCTAAATTCACCAAGTTTTTCTTCATTGTCAGATACGAGCCAGCACGCTTTGTGATAGGGCTTGTGCTGGAATTCACATTTTGCACCATATTCGTGTTCAAGGCGGTATTGGATGACTTCAAACTGAAGTTCCCCAACAGTTCCAACAATTTTACGGTTTCCTGCAGTACGTACAAAGAGCTGTGCCACCCCCTCGTCGGTAAGTTGTTTAATCCCCTTCTCGAGTTGTTTGCTTTTCATGGGGTCCTTATTTACCAACTCCTTAAAGATTTCTGGGCTGAAGCTTGGGATTCCACGGAACTGAAGATCTTCGCCTTCAGTAATCGTATCGCCAATTTTGAAATTACCTGTATCGTAAAGGCCGACAACATCTCCTGGCCAAGCGACATTGACCACGCTTTTGTCCTTGGCGAGGAAAGTGACTGGGTTTGCGAATTTTAATTTTTTATTTAATCTCGTATGCTTGTAAAACGTATTTCTTTCAAACTTTCCAGAGCAAATTCTAAGGAATGCAATACGGTCTCTGTGCTTGGGGTCTATATTCGCGTGTATCTTGAAGATAAAGCCTGTAAGTTTCTCTTCAACAGGACTTACTAGTCTTGAGCTAGCTCTTACTGGACTGGGGAGAGGTGCGATTTTAATAAAGATGTCTAGCATCTCTTGGATGCCGAAATTATTGACTGCGCTTCCGAAAAATACGGGTGCAACATTTGCATCTAGATAGGGTTGGGTATCCCAGGTGTCATAAACACCGTCAATCAATTCGACATCCTCTCTGAGTTGATCAGCGTGTGTTCCGACGAGGGCGTCTAATTGTTCATCCTGTAAATCTTTTATTGCGAAGACCTCTGTCGCCATCTTGGTTTTGTCAGCCTGGAATAAGCGAACATTGTGATCGTATAAGTTGTAGACTCCTTGAAAGGTTGCACCTCCGCTGATAGGCCAGCTGAGGGGTCTCACGTTAATGTCTAATTTCTCCTCAAGTTCATCTAACAGATCAAAGGGGTCTTGTCCTTCCAAATCCATCTTGTTAACGAAAACGATGACAGGCGTCTTTCGCATGCGGCACACCTCCATGAGCCTTTCGGTTTGGGCCTCGACTCCCTTCACACAATCAATCACGAGTATGACACTGTCGACAGCGGTTAACGTTCGGTATGTGTCCTCGGCGAAATCTCTGTGACCAGGGGTGTCAAGTAGATTGACGAGCATGTCTTTGTAATTGAATGCCATGACAGACGTTGCTACAGAGATTCCACGTTGACGCTCAATTTCCATAAAGTCAGAAGTCGCAGTTTTTGTGATTTTGTTATTTTTTACAGCGCCTGCAGTCTGAATGGCTCCACCGAACAGAAGGAATTTCTCAGTAAGTGTCGTTTTTCCAGCATCTGGGTGAGAGATGATGGCAAATGTTCGGCGCTTAGAGATTTCTTCTTGTATGGTTGACATGATGGTGAGTCGGGTACGAATTCGGATGCAAAAGTACGATTAATTACGGCGGTCTGGTCTGAGTGTAATCTCACTATAAATACCACTTCCATTTGCTTCTATGGCCTGTAAAACTGCTTTTGCAATAAAGTCAGGCTGCATGCCTGAGTTGAATGTGGGTTTGTATTGTGCTTTAAGCTTTTCGTTGTTCGTCTTGTCGATAAAGGATGTGTCTACTGAACCAGGATTTATGGTTGTAATAGCTAAGACATCTTGAAATTCAATTTTCAGAGACTCACTGATGGCCAAAACAGCGTGTTTGGTTGCACAATACACCCCGCTGTTAGGGAATACATTGCGCGCAGCCACCGATCCTATATTAATGATGTGTCCCTTTGATTTTATGAGATGCGGAAGTGTGGCATGAATCGTTCGAAGTACACCAGTCACATTTACATTGACCATGGTTTCCCATTCTTCAATGCTGCCTTGATGAAGCGGGTTGAAATAACCGACGCCTGCGTTTGGGATTAATATATCAAGCTTGCCGAAGTCTGTGACGCATAAATTGCTGGCTTTTTTTAGGTCATCGTTCGAGGAGACGTCACCTGCAAAAAACATCAAATTTCCATTCATGTTTGAACACGATGTCTTTAAATCTTGAAGTTTGTCCTTACTTCGGGCGAACGCAAATACATTGTGTCCATTGCGACACAACATCTTGGAAATATGGGCTCCAATGCCTTCTGATGCTCCTGTGATAAAAACGGTGTATGGTTTATTCATGCTTAGTATGGGTCAGTATTCCATTGTGCAAATCCGATGACTCTGTCGTATCCTTCAAAATCAGCATAGTAAACAAAAACGGTATATAAGTTGTCTGTCGCAAAGTGATTGCCCTCAATATCGTCCATAATGCCATGCTCAAAATCAGGAGCGCTGGAATCCTTAACGAGATAAAGGTAGTCGTAGTATCCCTGTTTTAAAAGAATATTTGCTTTGTATTCGGATGCTTCAGGGTCCCACTTCATTTTCATACTTGGTTTGCATTTCCCGCCGCTCAATTCGCCGAATATAAAGATGTCTCGTCCATGAAGTTCATAGGGCATGGGCAGTGAAAAATGAGCCACAGAATAATCACTCCCTGTATAGATTTCATGCCTGTCATTTGAAATAACGAAGGCACCATTAATGTCGGGAAGAGATTTATGATATGTGTAGGTTCTTCTTTGACTTGGATCTAGTAGGTGGTGGAAAGAATGTTCTCCTTCAGTAATGCCTGCAATCCCTCTCGCTGTGAAATTCAAGCTTTTAAGATCTACAAATCGGTAGGAATTTCCGCCCGGGAAAACATAGCCCACTTTAGAAAAATCTAATTCTTGACCTTTAATAAAACGAGGTGGAATGTCACTTACAGCATTGTCCCACCTGGCATTTTGGAGTACTGTCGTAAATAAATTGTTATAGGGGTCGAGGAAACTGTAAGTGTCTTCCTTGACTACAAATGAAATTTCTTGATGTGTTCTTCGCAGTGCGATGTCTACAGGTTCTCGCACTTCAGCTTGGACGAGACTTAAATCCTCATACACCACAAATCTCCTGGTTATCAATATTTCTTCAGGATCGTGGGGAGAGAAAACTTCAAGGACATAGTTTCCGCTTCTTGTCCAGGAAAAATCGTCTTGAGGTAAATCAATGGTATAATGCGTATAATTCACTTTCGTTCCGAAGCTGTCTTCCATTTCATCGATCACAACATCATGAAAGCCATTCAAATATTCACTTGGATGTAAATCACTGTACCACCAGTCATGTGTGCAGTGACGAACACGCAAGTTATAAGATGAATATTCAGCCCTAAGATCATCGAAGCGAAATGTCAGCACACCATCTTGAAGAGGAATGAATGGAGGCGAAATCACCAAATCTTTGGGGTGAAGCGTGACTGAAGCCAATCCCAGACCAGTGTTATTCATCCTAACTGCCTGAGAATTAATAATATTTGACGTAAAAACAAAAAACAAAAATGTGAAAGTCCGACTTTTCCAATTTCTCATGCGACAAAGTTCGTAACTCGATGTTGTGTTTTGACATATGTTTGTTTTTAGATAGAGTATAGAGGCGCTATCTTTGCGCCGCGTATTGAATCTATTCAAAAGGAATGAGCCGTACACAACGGATAAAAAAAGGAGCCGATATTCGACTAGAAGGTCGGCCCGCAGATACAGTATCAAAAGCACCGAGTGCTCAAAATTATGCTGTGAAACCCTCTGATTTCATTGGGGTTGTTGCGAAACTGACTGTTCGTGAAGGCGACAGTGTAAAAGCGGGATCAACCTTGTTTTACGACAAGAAAAAGCCATCTGTTAAATATTCGAGTCCCGTCTCAGGAACAATCAAGGACATCGTTCGTGGTGCAAAAAGGCGCATTTTGGCAATCGAAATTGAAGCGGATAGCGAGAATTCATATTGCGATTTCGGTGTTTTGGACGTTTCAACGTCCAACCGTGACGAGGTATTGTCGCGTCTTCTAGAAAGTGGAATGTTTCCATTCTTTCGCCAACGACCTTTTGATGTAGCCGCAAACCCTGAAGACTTGCCGCGTTCGATTCACGTCAGTGCTTTTGACTCCTCACCTTTAGCAGCATCTACATCTGTGGCTTTAGATGGTCGATTGGTCGATTTTCAAAGCGGCGTCGATGCATTGGCAAAGCTTGCCGGAGACGGTGGTGTTCATTTGGGACTTCGTCGTTCCGACACCACACTTGCCGGAGTAAAAAATTGTCAGATTACTTATTTTGAAGGACCCCATCCTTCAGGCAATGTAGGTGTTCAGATTCACCATACTGCACCTTTAAACAAGGGTGAAGTGGTTTGGACGATCTCACCTCAAGATGTTGCAAACCTTGGCGCTTTGCTTACCTCTGGCAAGTATATACCTTCAAGAGTTGTGGCATGTGGAGGATCAGAGTGCAAGAACCCTCAACATGTCTTAACCCTATCAGGTGCTTCAATTTCAAGCATCGTTGATGTTCCTTCAATAGCGCACAACGGTCAAGAAGTACGTGTCATATCCGGAAGTCCTCTTACAGGAGATCAGGTGTCGAAGGATGGTTTTCTTGGTGCACACCATTTCGCAATCGCTTTGCTGCCTGAAGGTCATGACCCCAAGTTCTTATTAACGAACGGTTGGTTAAGTCTTGGACTCAACCGCTTTTCATTGTCCAAATCATTCCTGACATGGCTGATGCCAAAGAGTAAGGCCTGGGCACTTGATACAAATATGGGTGGAGAGGAGAGAGCGTTTGTTGTTTCTGGTCAGTATGAGAAGGTGTTTCCAATGGATATTCACCCTGTTCACCTCGTCAAATCAATTATAGTAAATGACATCGATTCGATGGAGAAACTAGGCATTTATGAAGTTGCTCCTGAAGACTTTGCCCTTTGTGAGTATGGATGTACGTCCAAAATTCCAGTTCAGAAGATTGTACGCGAAGGATTAGATAACCTCAGAAACGAACTCGGTTAATTATGAAAGCTCTGCATAAAATAATTAGTTCTGTCAAGCCTCATTTTGAGGAAGGTGGAAAATTGGCCAAGTTTTGGGTGGTGTTCGATTCATTAGAAACGTTCACTTTTACGCCAGGACACGTCACAAATAACGGGTCTCATATTCGCGACGGGATTGATCTGAAGCGTACAATGTTTCTTGTGATCGTTGCCTTGTTGCCCGCACTTCTTTTCGGTACTTGGAATATAGGCGATCAGTACTTTTCGAGTATTGGAGAAAGCGCAGCTCTTTTTGAGAAGATGATGGTTGGTGCCTTTAAGGTGATTCCACTTATTATTGTAAGTTATGGTGTAGGACTGGGTATAGAATTCTTTTTTGCAGCCAAACGCGGTCATGGGATTAACGAGGGATACCTTGTTTCAGGGATGTTAATCCCTCTTGTTATGCCTGTGGATGTCCCGCTTTGGATGGTTGCGGTTGCAGTTGCTTTTGCAGTGATCATAGGTAAGGAGGTCTTCGGAGGGACAGGAATGAATATTGTCAACATTGCACTGACCTCTCGTGCGTTTTTATTCTTTGCGTATCCTAAGCAAATGTCAGGCGAGATTTGGATTCACGACGTTGCAGCGAGCAAAGGTGGTGGGTTACTTGTTGATGGTACCACAGGTGCAACTGCGCTTGGGTATCTCGCAAGTACTGTTGGGAAAGTAGTCGATACGCCAGCCGTGCAAGGTGTCATGAATATGTTTGCTGATGGGGGCATGTTTTCGCTTCACAATTGTCTTGTTGGAACGATTCCTGGATCTATCGGTGAAACCTCTGTCATCGCTATACTTCTAGGTGCAGTTATTCTTATTGTTACTGGAATAGGGAGTCTTAGGATCATGGGGTCATTTCTTGTGGGTGGTCTTGTGATGGGGCTTATCTTTAATTTATTGGGATTAAATGGATTTATGACCCTTGATCCGTTACACCAAATCTTGATCGGAGGTTTCATGTTTGGAATGGTTTTTATGGCGACGGATCCAGTCACTGCATCGACCACCAATACAGGGAAATTGATTTACGGATTCTTGGGTGGGTTTTTCTCAATTATGATTCGGGTGTTTAATCCCGCGTATCCTGAAGGCGTAATGATGGCCGTCCTATTTATGAATGTCATGGCTCCCATGATAGATCACTACGTGCTTCAAGCTAATATTAACCGCCGTCAAAAGCGCCTTCAAAATATTTGATATGGCAATGAATAAAAACGCAACAGGTTATACATTCCTATTCTCCATCGTGATGGTGTTAATCGTAGGAATAGCACTCGCATTTACATCACTTTCTCTTAAGCCTCTTCAAAAAAAGAATGAAGCGGACAAGCAAATGGTTGATATACTGGGAGCTGTAGGTATTACAACCACGAGGGAAAATGCAAAAAATGATTTCCCGACATTTGTGAAGCAAAGGTTGTCCATAGATCATAAGGGGAATGTGCTGAACAGTGCATCTGGCACTGTTGATTCAAACGATGCCTCTGATCCTTTTAACTTAAATGTAAAGAAAGATTACAGAAGCAAAAAGCCAGCATCGGAACTCAATTTCCCCCTATACATTTGTGAAAAGGAAGGTGAGAGCATTTATGTGATCCCTGTTGCGGGTTCAGGTCTTTGGGGTCCAATTTGGGGTTTTGTTGCCCTTAAAAGCGACATGAATACCATTTACGGCGCAAAGTTTGACCATAAAACAGAAACGCCTGGTTTGGGCGCGGAAATAAAAGACAAATTTTTTTCAGACAAGTTTCAAGGTAAACAACTTCGAGATTCGGCGCCGTATTTTACCATTGAAAAAGGAGGGAGAGAAACGGATATTCACAGTGTCGATGGAATAACAGGAGGTACGATTACATCAGTCGGTGTAGGAGAAATGATGAATAGAACACTTTCTATTTACCAGCTCTATTTTAATTCAGTTATGAATTCACAAGCGAACAATAATGAGTACTGAAAATACAGCAATTACTCCGAAAAGGGAGTCATTATTCAGCAAGAAGAACCGCAAGCTTCTCAAAGATCCGCTTGGAGATTCGAATCCGATTACAATACAGGTTCTGGGGATATGCTCAGCACTGGCGATTACTGTGCAACTTCAACAA
Organism: Crocinitomicaceae bacterium; assembly: GCA_002700285.1. Taxonomy (GTDB): domain Bacteria; phylum Bacteroidota; class Bacteroidia; order Flavobacteriales_D; family Sanyastnellaceae; genus UBA974. The sequence continues at coordinate 88,636 of PACT01000013.1, forward strand.
GCTGTGATTATGAGTTTGTCTGTTTTGTTTGTGATGATCGGAGGAAACGTCATTGTTTCTTTGCTGCGTAATCTTATCCCTGACCGCATACGAATCATTGTTCAGCTTGTCATCATTGCCTCTCTTGTGATTATTGTGGATGAAGTCCTCAAAGCATATCAGCCTGATATCAGCGAGAAGTTGTCTGTATTTGTCGGCCTTATTATTACAAACTGCATTATAATGGGGCGTCTTGAGGCCTTTGCGCTCGCAAATAAACCCGGTCCATCCGTGTTCGATGCGATTGGAAATGCCATGGGATATGCCTGGGTACTTTTGGCCGTTTCTATTGTTCGTGAGATATTTGGTTCTGGTGCGATTTCACTTCCCGGGATGGGCCAGGTGAAGTTTCTGCCCCAGGATTGGTTTCTTTCATCTGGCGGATTCTACGAGAACAACAACTTGATGATTCTGCCGCCCATGGCACTCGTCGTTGTTGGAATTATTATTTGGATTCAACGTTCACGCAACGAAGCTTTAATTGAAGACTAATGGAATATTTCAATATTTTCGTCAAAGGTATTTTTGTAGAGAACATGATCTTTGCCTATTTCCTAGGGATGTGTTCTTACCTCGCTGTATCTAAAACTGTCAAGACTGCCAACGGTTTGGGGCTTGCAGTCATATTTGTATTGGGAATCACAGTTCCAATTAACTATTTGCTTGAGAATTATGTCCTAAAAGAAGGTGCTTTAACGTGGTTAGACCCTGATTTTGCGACGGTAGACCTCAGCTTCTTAAGCTTTATAATGTTCATTGCGGTCATCGCTTCTATGGTTCAGCTTGTAGAGATGATTGTAGAGAAATTTGCCCCTTCGCTTTATGGTGCCCTCGGTATTTTTCTGCCTTTGATCGCTGTAAACTGCTCGATTTTAGGGGGTGCACTCTTCATGCAAGAGCGTCAATATCCTTCAATTGGAGAGGCAACAACGTTCGGCTTGGGGAGTGGCGTCGGTTGGTGGCTTGCCATCGTTGCCATCGCGGCGATCCGTGAGAAAATACGTTATTCAAATGTCCCAGCTCCTCTTCAGGGATTGGGCATCACATATATTATTACAGGTCTCATGGGCATAGCCTTTATGAGTTTTATGGGAATTGAAATCTGATAGGTTACCATGACAACAACAATTATACTCGCAACCGGATTTTTCCTTCTTCTCATCCTTATGTTGGTGAGTTTGCTCCTTTTTGCAAAGGCCAAACTTTCACCGAGCGGCTTAATTACAATCACAATCAACAACGAAAAGAAGATTGAGGTTGAAGGAGGGTCTACACTCCTAAATGTCCTTAGCAATAACGGCGTGTTTCTCCCATCTGCATGTGGAGGTGGTGGGACTTGTTCTCAGTGTGTTTGTCAAGTGCATGAAGGCGGAGGATCGATCTTACCTACTGAAGAGCCTACATTTTCACGTAAAGAAATCGCGGACAACTTTCGACTTGGATGTCAAGTGAAAGTGAAAGAGGACATGCAGATCCAAATTTCGGAAGAAGTTTTCGGCGTCCAGAAATGGGAATGTGAGGTCGTGTCAAACTACAATGTGGCTTCCTTCATTAAGGAATTTGTTGTGCGTCTTCCTGAAGGTGAAAATCTTGAATTTGAGGCAGGAGGATATATTCAAATTGATGTTCCGGAGGTTGTTGTTGATTTTAAAGATGTGGATGTTACAGCGCATCCAGATCATCATGATGAGCCGATGAAGTTTAAGACTGAGTGGGATAAGTTTAATCTCTGGGATCTGAAGATGACCAACAATGAGGATATTGTCAGGGCTTACTCCATGGCAAGTCACCCTGCAGAAGGGAATATCATTATGCTCAATATTCGTGTGGCGACTCCACCTTGGGATAGAAATAGAAATGGATGGATGCAAGTCAATCCAGGCGTGTGTTCTTCCTATGTATTTAATTTAAAGCAGGGTGATAAGATTCAAGTTTCAGGTCCTTATGGTGAGTTCTTTATCAAAGAAACGGAGTCTGAGATGCTCTACATTGGAGGTGGGGCTGGAATGGCGCCAATGCGCTCACATCTCTTTCATCTTTTTCACACCGTAAAAACAGGCAGAAAGGTGACATTCTACTACGGAGGACGATCTAAACGTGAACTTTTCTATTTAGAAGATTTCAAGAAAATTGCTGATGAGTTTGCAAATTTTAAATTTCACGTTGTTCTTTCAGAACCAGCTCCTGAAGATAACTGGGTCGAGAAAAAAGACTGTCAAGATTCTGAAGGGGATGGATTTCTTGGGTTCGTTCACAATGCTGTCATCAAACATCATCTCGAAGGTCATGATTCACCTGAAGATATTGAGCTTTATTTCTGTGGGCCTCCTTTAATGAATCAAGCTGTTCTTAAAATGGCAGACGATTGGGGGATGCCTGAGGAGAATGTGGCGTTTGATGATTTCGGAGGATAACGCTCAAGTTTTGAAAAGAGATACGAATTACATTGCGGTAGCGACTCTTAAAGTGGCTACCGTTTTTGTTGTCCTTAATTTATATAGTTGTACCTCACCTTCTTCTGAACGCATTCACTCAGGAGAAGCACAAGGGACGACTTATATGATTAAGTACACTGGAGATGAAAGTGTCACTCAGCTTCAAGTTGATTCTGTGATCGAATCCATGGATGTTGAGATGAATACGTGGCGAAACGATGCTCGGATTTCGAAACTAAATAACTTCACAAGGGAGGATGTCGCTTTTTCTTTTGATGATCACAGCAAGATTTGGTCTGTGATTTGGGAGTTGTCTTCAGACATCCGCACCGATTCTGATGGTGCTTTTGACCCGACAGTCAAGCCGCTTGTCGATTTGTGGGGGTTTGGGTTACAACATGTCGACAGTGTTGATTCAACCGATGTCGATAGCATCATGCGTTTTGTGGGGTTTGGCCCTGAGAATATAGATTTGAAGGAGCCAGGTGCTTCGCGTTCGCTTTCTGAAACCCAAATATTTAAAGGTGATGGTCGGACGCAATTGGATTTTAATGCCATTGCTCAAGGCTATACTGTAGATATGCTGATCCATCTTCTCATGGAGTCAGGTATTGAGAATGCAATGGTTGAGCTGGGCGGTGAAGTGAGATGTATTGGGTTAAATTTGAAGGGATTGCCTTGGAGAATTGCGGTGGACAAACCCGTGACAAATAATCGGGCTGGGGGACGTCCACTTCAAGCTATTTTAGAAGTAAATAATGCTTCTGTTTGTACAAGTGGCAACTACAGAAAATTCAAAGAAATAGACGGTGTGCGCGTTTCACATACGATAGATCCGAGAACGGGATATCCAGCCTACCACGCATTATTAAGTGTGACAATACAAGCAGGAAGTGCTGCTGTTGCGGATGCCTACGCTACAGCATGTATGGTGCTGGGGCCGAAAGATGGGCGTGCTTTTATTGAGAGAATGCTTAGAGAGAATCCAGGAGAATCTATTGAAGCTCTTTTTATTATTGATGCAGGTGTCAACGCAACAACAGACGTCCCCTTTGAGTTTTGGGCTACAGAAGGATGGAAGGAAGACATCATCTGGCTTTAAGTATTTTTGTCTGGCTCTTTTATGATTCGTTGAGACATTGATCCTGAGGCCTGGCACCACACACAGTACATGAGCCGTTGTCGTCTTGAAACATCGGGTTGTTGCTCGCACATGTGCCCGCAAATTCACCATCTTTTTTTATAAGTAATTTTATGGCAATTCCTGCAAAAGCCACCCCCAACAATCCAACGGTCAATAGCAATACTTTTACTTCCATGGTGTAAATTTAAGTTGAATGTGATGATATAACCTGAATAACGTAACCTTTTACACATAATAATCGTTGAGATAGTTGTACCTTTTATGTTATTAGCAGAATACTTGATGGAAAACACACCTCATTTTGAATTTATGCGCCCTTTTAAGGGGTTGTTGCTGTTTGGATTCCTGTCCTTAGCGGCATCATTTTCCGCTTTTGCTCAAGATGATGAAGGGAATACACCTTGCGCATGTCCTCCAGCAGCAGACAGACCCGATGTGATTGTTACAGACAATGGTGGTCTAGGTACTGGGACTGTGACTTGGGGGTGTGACAGCATATACATTTTACAAGAACAGGTGTTTGTGAATTCAGGTGATACTTTAACCATTGAACCTGGTGCAATCGTTAAAGGTGGCGCAGGTTCTGGTTTTCAAGAAACCAGTTTTTCATTTGGGAATAATACTGAACAAATAATTACCTACGCGACTTATCCTGGCTCCTTAATTGTTTCTAGAGGTGCTGTTCTGTTGGCTGAAGGAACACCAGATTGCGCCATCACATTCACACATGAAGCAGATCCTCTTGATGGGACAGTTGGCGTTGATGTAAAAGGTCAATGGGGTGGCTTAATTATATGTGGCGCAGGACAAACCAACACGATTTACTATGATAATCCGTCGGATTTTCCATCTGAGACGCTAGGTCCTGGTACCGGAACAGATTTGGCAGAAGGAATCATTGACCTTTCAGGCAATGACCGTCATGTATATGGTGGCAATACTGCACCTTCAGAGTCAAGCGGAATTTTAAGATATATATCCTTACGACATGGAAGTACTTCATTAGGCTATTCTCAAAACATTGCCACAAATGAATCAAACAATGGCAATGAAACAAATCTCCTTCAGCTTTGTGCCTTAGGAAGTGGGACACAAATCGATCACATTGAACTTGTGAGTTCGGCAGATGATGGCTTACAAGTGATGGGAGGTACCGTCGATTTAAAATATGTTGCTGCCGCATTTAATGCGGAGGATGGGGTAGAGTTTGATCATGGTTGGGCAGGGCGAATGCAATATTTGTTTGTCATCAATGACAGTTCTCAGGTCGTAGGCGATAGTTTAGGTATTTCAAATGCGATAGACATTGAAGGGGACGATTGGGAGCAATCAAACGTAGATATATCCTTTATGCCTTATACGAACCCCGCGATTATTAACGGTACTTTTATAGGTCCCAAATCTCAATCTGGAATGCGAATTCATAACGGAGGGTCTCCAAAGATGTCAAACTCAATTTTCGCAGGCTTCGGGCAAGGCATTGACTTTGAAGACCACGACCCTTGTGATGCTTGGGAAATGCTCTTGTTTGGCGAGCTTGTCTTAAAAAACAACCAATTATGGGATGTTGGTGACAGTACCAGTATCAGTGACATGATTCTTTATGATGGACACATTAGTTCCGCTCAGTTTAATGTCATGGACTCGTTTGTTCAATGGGGAAATGTGGCGGAGGATCCTATGTTTGATTATTCTGTGGCAATTGATGAAGTAACGGGCATGGTGTCGGATCCGGTGTTTTTAGAGCCAGGGCATGGTCTGACCCCTGCACTTGAGTATATTTCTCCTGACGCTTGGTTTGATCAAGAAATGTATTTTGGCGCCTTTGAACCGGGAGGAGAAAATTGGCTGACGTGTTGGAGTTATCTCGAACAAGTAGGGCTTTTCACTGATGGAGATTCATTAGGTGGTGTTTCTGTTCCAGGATGTACTTATTTAAGTGCGTGTAATTTTAATGTTGAGGCTACGATAGATGATGGTTCCTGTGAGTTTGACGTGTGTTTTGGATGCATTGATGTGAATGCATGTAATTTTGATGACGTGGCGTATATAGATGATTTGTCATGTACTTATGCTGAGGCGGGATATGATTGTGACGGAGTGTGTTTGACTGATACCGATTCAGATGGCATTTGCGATGCGTTTGAGGTGTCAGGGTGTCAAGATGCCGCAGCCTGTGATTATGATTGTTCAGCAACAGACTCCGGAGTGTGTGATTACAGTTGTTTGGGTTGCACCTATGAGAATTCTACAAATTATGATGCTGCAGTGAATACAGATGATGGTTCTTGCATATTTGAGACTGCGGTACTCTGTCCAGCGGATGTGAATGGCGATGGCTTTGTGACTGCTGTTGATTTGTTAGATCTACTCTCTGCTTATGGAGAAGCATGTAGTCCATAAACAAGCGCCATAGCATAGACTATTGCTATCTTCGCGACATGCATACACGCGCTGAAAAATTAGAAGCATTTGGACGACTTTTAGATATCATGGATGAACTCCGTGAAAAGTGTCCTTGGGATAAGAAACAAACTTTTGAATCACTTCGTCATCTGACGATTGAAGAGACCCATGAATTGGCAGATGCGATTATTGACGCCGATATTCAAGAAATTAAAAAGGAAACGGGTGATGTTCTCCTTCATATGGTTTTCTATGCAAAACTTGGCTCTGAAATTCCTGAAGGTGAAGGTGGATGGGACATTGCAGACGCGTTGAATTCGATTTGTGAAAAATTAATTTCTCGACATCCTCACATTTATGGAGATGTAAAGGCAAATGATGAAGCGACTGTGAAAGCAAACTGGGAAAAAATAAAGTTGAAGGAGGGGAGTAATTCTGTTTTAGAAGGGGTTCCGCGTTCTTTGCCACCTTTGATAAAGGCATATCGAATCCAAGACAAAGTGCGCGGTGTCGGTTTTGATTGGGACAATGTATCTCAAGTGCTTGACAAAGTAAATGAAGAGCTTGAGGAGCTGGCGGTGGAGGTGGACGCCAAATCAGATCGTATTTCTGATGAGTTTGGCGATGTTTTATTTGCACTTATTAATTACGCGAGATTTCTAAACGTCAACCCCGACGAAGCTTTAGAGCGAACAAACCGCAGGTTCATCAAAAGATTTATGCATCTGGAAAATGCAGTCAAAGCGGACGGCAAAGATTTGGGGGAGATGCCCCTTGTGGAAATGGAAACGTATTGGAATAAGGCCAAGAAGGAGTTGGAATAGATTTACTCCCTTGCCTGTCATATTGTTGACTTTTATTCGCGAGTTGTTCGTCTTCGTAGTAAATTGCGGTTCTTCAATTCATATGAACGACATAGACATGAAATTAAGTATTAGAACCTTTGGATTTGCGATCGGCACATTCTTGTTTGTGGCATCCCCATCGATGGCACAGCAAGAAGAAATAAGCAGAACGAACACGAATGTTTTTCGTCAACTCGGAACGGAGCTACCTACGGCAAACACATACAGGACAGCTTCTGGTGCCCCTGGACACAATTATTGGCAACAACAGGTGGATTATGACATGCAGCTTAAGTTGGATGATGCCACGCAGCGCATTGATGGCTCTGAAACGATTACATACACAAATAACAGTCCCGACGAACTCCGTTATCTCTGGCTTCAGTTGGACCAAAACGTGAGAGCTAAATCCTCAGATTCATATAAAATATCTGAGAGTTCTTGGTCAGATAGCGAATCATTTAACACCGTGAATAAACTGGAGCCTACATTCGATGGAGGTTTTAATATCGAGGGTGTAAAAGATGTTTCAGGGAACCCGCTCAGCTATACGATTAATAAAACCATGATGCGTGTCGATTTGCCACGTGTATTAAAGCCGGGCTCGCAAGTTAAGTTCAGCATAGACTGGTGGTACAACATCAACAACAGAATGGAGATCGGAGGTCGCTCTGGCTATGAATACTTTGAGGAAAATGACAATTACCTGTATACCATTGCTCAATTCTATCCCCGATTGGCTGTTTACAGTGACAATGAAGGGTGGCAGAACAAGCAGTTTTTAGGGAATGGAGAGTTTACGGTTTGTTTTGGTGATTACAAGGTTGCCATTACAGTGCCTTCGGATCATATTGTCGCCTCTACAGGAGAGCTCACCAACCCGAAGTCTGTCCTTACCTCTAAGCAACGCAAACGTTTCGAGCTCGCAAAAAACACAACAGATCAGCCGGTGATCATTGTTACAGAAGAAGAAGCTCGGAAGGCTGAGTTGACAAAAGAAAAGGGAATGAAAACCTGGATTTTTAGTGCAAAAAATGTCAGAGATTTCGGATGGGCATCGAGCCGCAAGTTTATTTGGGATGCAATGACTGTTCCTGTGGGTAAGTATCGTCCTCTAGCCATGAGTTTTTATCCCAAGGAAGGAAATCCACTTTGGGAGCAGTACAGTACGAAAGCCGTGGCCCAAACCCTACGTACCTATTCGAAATATACTATTGATTATTCTTACCCTGTGGCGATTTCAGTTCACACGAAATGGATAGGGATGGAGTATCCCATGATTTGTTTTAACGGGGGCAGGCCATCAGCCGACGGTACCTATTCCCAAAGAACCAAGCACGGTATGATTTCTGTAATCATTCACGAAGTCGGCCACAATTTCTTCCCAATGATTATCAATTCTGATGAACGACAGTGGACCTGGATGGACGAGGGACTCAACACATTTGTGCAGTATCTCGCCGAGCAGGAATTTGACAGAGACTACCCCTCACGTCGAGGCAGTGCGCGTGACATTACATCTTATATGGGAGGTAATAAAAAAAGTATTTCTCCCATCATGACGAACTCCGAGTCCATTTATCAATTTGGTCCAAATGCATATGGTAAGCCATGCACAGCACTTAATATTCTTCGGGAGTCAGTCATGGGGCGTGATTTGTTTGATTACGCATTTAAGGAATACAGCAGGCGTTGGGCGTTTAAACATCCGACTCCCGCGGATTTCTTCCGTACGATGGAGGATGCCTCTGGTGTCGATCTAGATTGGTTCTGGAGAGGATGGTTCTATACAAATGACCATGTCGATATCGCCCTAGACAATGTGAAATGGATGCAAATTGACACTCAAAATCCCGATACGGAAGCAGCGTTTAATCAATCTGTATCAGATAATGTGCCCTCTGATATCTCGCATATAAGAAATGCCATCGACACGCCTGAAACATATCTTGAAGTGGACTCTACTTTAAATGATTATTACACCACAACGGGCAAGTTTGAAGTTCTGGAATTAGACAGAGTTGAATATAGAGAGATGCTTGACGGCCTTTCGGATGATCAAATGGCACTTCTTTCAAGTGGGAAGAACTTCTACGAAATAACTTTTCGCAACGTAGGTGGATTGGTTATGCCTTTAATTATAGAATTCGAATATGAGGATGGCGAAAAGGAAGTCCGTCGCATCCCCGCTGAGATTTGGTTAATGAGCGAGCCTACCGTTACAAAAATATTTGGAACAGACAGACCGGCGGTAAGAATCGTACTTGATCCATATTTAGAAACCGCAGACTGTGATCTTTCTAACAACAGCTGGCCACCACGTCCTGAGCCGACGCGATTTGAGATTTTCAAACAACAAGGCAATGGTTACAGCCGTTACGGGGCTCAAGGGGATAACCCCATGCAACGTGCCCGTCAGAACGACGAACTCTTAAAGGAAGGCGCAAAGAAGGACAGTGGAGAGTAAGAAAATCTTATGAGAGCATAAGTATTGCGATGCTGAAACAACCTATTGCTAAGCCAGACCAAGTGATTTTACTTGGTCTGTCTTTGTATATGGCCACAGCAGCCAATGTGCTGAAGATGACAACGCCCAAATTGACACCAGGGATAAGTACTGATTTGTCGATTCCAGGAGTGCTGTATGCGCCAATTAAGAATAACAGTGACCCGAAGTTTACCACACCGAGAAGAAGCCCCGCCAGCACATCGTTTCTTGATGGGGGAAGTGTATTTTTCTTTGAAATTGCGATGACTGATCCCACAACAAAGGCTGTTGTAAAAGGAACTGACGTGAAAGCCATCGCATGCGATGTAGTAGGGATATGTACGGGGTTGCTGAACCAGGCAAAGACAAGGTCTATGGCGCCACTTCCGACAAAGATGATGATGGGCAACAGGAATGCCCATTTAGAATGACTGTGATGTTTGGAGTCATCTCCTACAGAACTGATTAAGATTGCAACGAGCGCCAAAGAGAGGGCAATGAGCTTTTTTGTAGTGAGAACATCCGAGGGGTCAATGATTAGAAAAATGGCCACTGGAATCACCAAGCTGAGTTTTGATGCGATTGAAGAAACTGCAACGCCCAATTCAGCAGTGCATTTGGCCATTAAATTGAATAAAAACAAAAATCCCAAACCCATGGCCATTGTTAAAAAAAACCAAGGCATCTCAAAGGCGGTTTTCATCATCGGCAGTCCACCAGAGAGCGTCCATCCGAGTGTTGAGGCAACTCCGTAATTGATGACAATCGCATAATAACGATTTACGCCCCACTGCTCAAATGCTCTGAAGGTGAGGAATACGCCACCTGTACTAAGGATGCAGAAAATAATATTTAGCATTGTCTAATATATTGTTTCCTTAAATCCACTCCAACATGCATTTCTGTAAACTTCCCATGTGTTGTTTGTGGGAGTTTAGGCGCTTTTAAGCCAGTGTTTAATTCTTTATTGCTGATGAAAATCTCGATGTCGTCATAACAGTCAGAATCAAGGAAATTTTGGAGGGTGGCAGCACCTCCCTCTACAAGAATGCTATGAATTCCTTCAGACCTGAGTTTTTTGAGCCAATCCTCCGGATTGGAGGTGAGCCAAGGCAACACTTTGACGTTCTCTATTTTGAGTGTCTCTTTTTGTTTTTCTTTATCACAGAGCACCCATGTTTCTCCTTGTTCTCGGATCATGTTTAGTGTTGAATAATCGAGTTCAAGTTGAGGGTCAATGATCAATCGCGTGGGGTTGGTGCCTTCAGCATGTCTTACAGAAAGTGATGGATTGTCGACCTCTACAGTATTTCTGCCTACGAGGATGGCTTTGTTGTTTGCCCTTAATTGATGAACGACTTTCTGAGTGTGCATAGAGGTTATGGGGATTGAACCCCTTCCTTTTTGGGCATTCATCTCAGGATCGATATACCCATCTATGCTTTGTGCCCATTTCAGGGTGACATACGGTCGGGTAAAAAGCGTGTTTTGTAGCGCGATAAATTTCCGATTCAAGATGCGGGCTTCTTTTTCGAGGACGCCCACCACAATGTCTATCCCTGCCGTCCTCAATCGCTCAAATCCCTTTCCACAGACGTTGGGATTCGGGTCCTTCATCGCACAAACGACCCTTCCTATATTTCTTGAAATCAGTAAATCCACGCAGGGGGGCGTTTTCCCGAAACAATTACAAGGTTCAAGATTGATATAGGCTGTAGCGTTTTGAAGCTGTTTCCGGGTATATTCAGGGATCTGAGCAAATGCATTCACTTCAGCATGCGCACCTCCAAATTGTTCATGAAACCCCTCACCAATCAAGACTCCATCGAGAACAATCACGCATCCCACCATAGGGTTGGGCAGGGTATGGGCACTTCCTAGCTCAGCAAGCTCAATGGCTCTCGCCATCCAGACGGTGTCTTTTTCAAGAGATTCCATCTGTGTTTTGAAGTGAAGCTTGTAATGTGTTTTCGAGCAGTGAGGCGATGGTCATCGGACCTACACCACCAGGTACGGGAGTAATCCAGCTGCATTTTTGAGCAACATTGTCAAAATCTACATCTCCTGTTAATCGACTTCCAGATTTACGGGTTGAATCAGAAATTCTATTTATACCGACATCTATGACGATTGCACCTTCCTTGACCATGTCTGACGTAATAAAATGTGGTTTTCCAATTGCGGCGATTAATATATCGGCTTTCAGGGTATGTGACTTTAAATCTACAGTCCTACTGTGACATTGGGTTACTGTGCAATTCCCAGGTTCAGAATTTCTAGAAAGCAGAACAGACATTGGGTTTCCTACAATATCACTTCGCCCGATGATTACGGCGTGCATGCCTTCAGTAACGATTCCGTGTCGTTTAAGTAAGGTCATAATCCCAGAGGGTGTTGCCGGTAAAAATGTAGGCAGTCCCAAGGACATATTTCCAACATTCAAAGGATGGAAGCCATCTACATCTTTTCTCGGATCGATTGCTTCGATGACCGCTGTGGCATCGATGTGGTCGGGTAGGGGAAGTTGTACAATGAAACCATCCACAGACTTGTCGTTATTTAAAGTCCGGACAATTTCTAACAATTCGGTTTGGCTGATCTCTTTTCCTCTTTCTATCGTCGAACTTTCAAACCCAGCTTTTGCGCATGCTTTCACTTTGTGCCCAACGTAAGCACGACTCGCAGGATCCATACCTATAAGTACAGCAGTCAAATGCGGTCTTTTTCCACCCGCTGCAATTACCTTAGTGACCTCGGCTGCGATTTCTTCTTGCAACGCGATAGATGTTGCTTTCCCATCTAAAATATTCATCTTCCTCTTCGCATTCCCGGCATTGGAATTCTTCCTTTTCCACCACCTTTGTTCATCATTCCCATGACTTTCTTCATGTCTTCAAATTGTTTCAAGAGTTTATTGACCTCTTCAACCTGTGTCCCGCTCCCTCTTGCAATTCTCTTTTTTCTACTCAAGTCCAAACTCTTAGGGGCAAGTCTTTCTCCTGGTGTCATCGATCTTATAATGGCTTCGACTTGATTAAAGGCATTGTCATCGATATCTACATTTTTCAGTGCTTTCCCCATGCCTGGCATCATTCCCAATAGGTCCTTGACGTTTCCCATTTTGCGAATTTGCTGAATTTGACCTAAAAAGTCTTCTAAGTCAAATTTATTCTTGCGAATCTTATCCTCGATGCGCTTCGCTTCTTTTTCATCGACGACCTTCTGAGCTCTTTCAACAAGGGTCACCACATCTCCCATGCCTAATATACGCTCAGCCATACGATTTGGGTGGAAGATCTCGAGGGCATCCATTTTCTCTCCCACACCGACGAATTTAATCGGTTTTCCGACAATGCTGAATATCGAAAGTGCCGCACCTCCGCGTGCATCTCCGTCTAGCTTGGTGAGGATGACGCCGCTGAAATCAATTTTGTCGTTAAAGGCCTTGGCTGTCTGAACGGCATCTTGTCCAGTCATTGCGTCTACGACAAACAAAGTTTCATCAGGTTGAATCGAATTGCTGATGGCTTCGATCTCGTCCATCATATCGTTATCTACTGCGAGTCTACCCGCAGTATCGACGATAACCGCGCCGAACCCTTCTTTTTTCGCATATGCTATTCCACGTTCAGCGATTCCCAATGCATCAATCACGCCAGGTTCACTGTATACTTCAACGCCCACAGATTCTCCGACCACAATCAGCTGATCTACCGCTGCGGGTCTGTAAACATCACACGCAACCAACAGAGGCCGTTTTCCCTTGTCTTTAATATATTTTGAGAGCTTTCCAGCATGAGTGGTCTTTCCTGCGCCTTGAAGACCCGCAAGTAAAACAATGGTCGGCTTCGACTTCATTTCAAAAGGTGCGGCGGCCTTTCCCATAAGCTCAGTGAGCTCTTCTTGGGTTATTTTTATAAGTAGCTGACCAGGTTTAAGTGCTGTTAACACCTTCTGTCCGAGCGCTTTTTCTTTGATTTTCTTTATAAACTCTTTTGCAGTTTTATAGTCAACATCAGCATCAAGCAGTGCTTTTCGCACTTCTTTTAATGTCTCACCAACGTTAACTTCTGTTATCTGCCCGTGTCCTTTAAGAACCTTAAAGGCCCTTTCAAATCGTTCTTGTAAGTTGTCAAACATTATTAATTACCACTTTTTTTATAAAAATGCGAAGTTACACCCTACGCTGTAACTATAAGGTATTCAAAGGACGAGTATCTGTTTTTCTTCGACGAATGATAATTATTTGCAGACGATGGTGTTTTTTTAATCGACTTGTCGTATATTTATGGTGTAAAATTTTCTAAAAATCATGAACAAGAATATTTGCCTTGCCTTTTTGGCCCTCCTATCAACGACAATGCTAACGAGCATTTCAGCCCAGTATTCACTTACAGTTGAAAGTGCTCCTGCAGTCCATGTCCCCGGTAACACAGTTTATCGCTTTCACGTAAACTTAACTGATGCGTCAGATAAATTCAGTGCCGTGTATGGCAATGATCAAGAAAACTTGGTCATTAATACACCGGACGGTATTTTCAATTCTTCTTTCAACGCGAGTTGGAGCTCTTCAGGTATTAACCCTGCTTTTCTTGGTTTTTTCCCCGATATGGCGGAAGATTCATATGCAACGGTTGGACTTGACGGTCCTGCTGGCGTTGGTCAAGCAGATGCTTCTCTTGTAGAAGATGCTGCTTTGACACCTACTATAAGTGGGTACTTTGTATCTGGTGGGACATCACTTAATGTAAACACCTTAACCGGTGGTTCTTGGTATGTCCTTAATACTGCGGCTAACGCGCTTCCAGATGCAAACCTCCAAGTGTTAGTGATGCAAATCACGACTGCTGGTTCTATTTCTGGTACGCTTAACTTCCAAGTGTTCCCACTTGGCGTAGGAGCTGATCAAGTACAACTAAGTATTGACTTTGACGGCGCTGGAACTTTCACTGCAGGCGGAGCGCCTGCTGATGTTCCTGGCTGTACAGACGCTTCAGCTTGTAACTATGATTCTGCAGCTACTGCAGATGACGGCTCTTGTGCTGTCAATGACGAATGTGGAATTTGTGGTGGAACAGGTATTCCAGCTGGAGATTGTGACTGTGACGGCAACGTTCTAGATGAATGTGGCGTTTGTGGAGGAGACAATTCTTCTTGTGCAGGTTGTGATGGCGTAGCAAACTCAGGTTTGGTAAATGACGATTGTGGCGTTTGTGGAGGAGACAATTCTTCTTGTGCAGGTTGTGATGGCGTAGCAAACTCAGGTTTGGTAGATGACGATTGTGGTGTTTGTGGAGGAGACAACTCATCTTGTGCAGGCTGTGATGGCGTTGCAAACTCAGGTTTGGAAAATGACGATTGTGGCGTTTGTGGAGGAGATAACTCATCTTGTGCAGGCTGTGATGGCGTACCAAACTCAGGCTTGGTAAATGACGATTGTGGTGTTTGTGGAGGAGACGG
>PACT01000037.1 GCA_002700285.1 Crocinitomicaceae bacterium
TATATTTTTTTGGATATTATTATTTATTGGTTCAAGATTAAACTCACGACCCAGTTGCTTTTTAAAGCTCATTAAAAAGTCATTGGTAACTTTGTAAAGCATATTTTCTATTACTCTTTTATCTATACCCATATGTGATGCCGTGATGTGACTTTTAAAGTATAGCGTTTTTTTCCAATCAACCTTATTTGCAAATGTTTGATAATAACTAAAATCTCCATTTTGATTATAGATTTCAACATCTCCTTGCAATTTTAATTCCCCTCCAGCTAAAGGAAATCCCACCACCGACATAAACCCAAATGTAATAAAATTCATGAAGCGCATACTGGAAGAATAATCATAATAACTGTAGTTTATTCTTAAAAGTATGTTTCCAGATGGTGCGTCCTGATTATCATAATCTTTCGTAATAATGTTGCTGTGAATATCTGACAGAACAAAATTTTCCAATTTTTCTTTTGAAGAGAATTGCAGCTCAGGAGCTAGATCAGTCTCAAATGAAACCGTAAAATTTCCTAATTTGGGATTTAATGATGAGGTAGAGGCTTGTTTGTAAATGGGATTATATGAATAACAAGAAGTAATGACGCATGAAAACAAAAGCAATAACTTTAAAAAACTAGAGTTATCTAAATCAGGAATTAAATATCTTTTCATGTCATTGCGTGTTAAAGCTAAAAGTTGTTAAACTAAAACCATGCCAAAACACGAAATATCCTATACAGAGTTTCAGGTTAAGACTCGGCATCTCTACCCAGAGCATAAATTAGAGCGATTTTCTCAACGTAATTACCGGGAACCACAAGATCAATTATAGATCAATCCTTCGATTAATATTAATGGAACCCCTACTCCAACTCTACAATAATTTCATTTTTCCGAAATAAAATCTCATAAGGAGGATTGTACCCCAAAACTAAAAACGTGTTTGAATATTTAATCCCGTTTTCATCCAACAGTTTGATTAACGCAACCTTGTACTGTTCTATTTTCTCATTACTTGCCCAACCATTAAAAGAAATTGCAGCCATCTTCTTTTCTGGCATCTCAATAAATTGAATGGCGGAATTTTCTGGCTTTGGCAAATTGTCTTTTGTGAGCGCTTTGGGCACCAAAAACATCATGGTCATCTCATCTTCTAACGTCATCGCAACAGGAGACGTCATTGAGATTTGTTCTTTCTGTTCATTCTTCCCGAAAATATAACCTCCCAAAATAGAAAACCCACTGCTTGATGCTTGCTTATAATCATCTGTATCCAATTTCACAGAAGTAAACAAACTGGCTTCATATTTTCTGATTTCAAAATCTGCATAAGATTTGATAACGACATACTCATACCCTTCTATGTCATGGCTGCTTTTATATAAATAAATTTGACTGCCTAAAAAGAGTAAAAACAGAACACCTAAAATGATGAAAAGTGTTTTCATATACAGGTTGATTGTTACGTTTTCTTTCAAGTTTAAACGAGGCAAATGTATAAATTAAGTCTTCAAAAAAGCGTCTTGTTTTAGCAACGAAAATCGTATTAGTCGCAAGCTTGACCGTATGCACTAAGCAATTGCAACAAGTCCGGAGTGCCAATCGTTCCATCTTGATTCAGATCTTCAATACAATCCGATACGTCGTCGACATACTGACACAAACCGTTTTCTAAGTTGAAAATAGGATGAAAATTACTGGCCTCAGGGTCCGTACATCCCGAAATAATACAACTCCCATCATCAACCATCGCATAAAGCAAATAGTTGTCCGAGCCAGGATAAGTACACCCAGGAATCGGATTGGGATTATCCCCTATCTCTATCGCGTGTGTGAATGATATTACGCCAATGTTAATGGAGTTGCCAAAAACGTTTATGTATGCCTCACCAGTAAAGAGAATATCGAAAACACCTGTTTCAATTGGGATCCCTGAAATATTAACACATAATTGAGAATTTGGTGTCATTTGCGCACCTGTCATACTGGAGAATAAGCCATCAGGAAGCCCACTCATGGAAGTGAAATCAAAACTCTCTAAAGTATAACTCACCCCGCTTCCTGGCTCTACAATTGTAGTGCTTAAATGAAGGGCGATGTCTTCGTTGTACATCTCCCCAAAAATGCCATAGGTTTGGCCGGGATAAGTTCCCGATTCAGTATCTAGCCAGCCAGAATCTCCTAAGCTGTTACAGTCAGGAATGAAGTAGATACAAAGCGAGTTACAAGAATCTGTAGCCTCAGAGTTATAGTTAAAGGCTTCTACATCCGTGCATCCGGCAATCTCTAGTTCATCACAAATTCCGTCATTGTCAACATCTGAGACACATTCCCCAAAACAATCATAACCAAACTCAGGAAAAACACAGGATCCATCGTCGATTAATGAGCTCGGATTGTAGTTACAAGCATTGACATTAGTGCAACCAGGCACAGTAGAAAGAACCGTTATATTAGACAACACAACCAGACATCCATTCTCGTCTGTGACTGTAAGGTTATACAAGCCCTCTGAGACATCTAAAAGATCTTCATTGGTTCCAATCGGTATCCCTTCAGCATTAGTCCATACAAATGATGCGACACCATTTGCTCCTATCACTGTGACATCTATCATACCGAATGATATATTTTCAATCTCATTTGTTATTGCATATTCTGCAGTGAGTATACATGAGACATCGCCTACAATCATGTTTTCAGAGATTGTTGTGCAACTATCAGCTACAATCGTAAGGTCGTAGTTACCAGGCCCAACATCTAAAAGGTCCTCCCCTGTTCCTACCACATCACCATTTTCATTTGTCCATGAAAAAGAAGTTGGAATGACACCATTAATAAGAGTTACGTCTATGTTCCCCAATGTGCCTAATTCAGTATCTGCATCTACTGTAGCAACACTTTCAATGAGATCGCACTGAATGTTTAAACTGAAATTTGCAAACATAAACTCTGCTGAGAATGGCTCAAAAATAGTTAACCATCCAAGCATCAAAAGATCTAATGTGAATACACCCGGAATGTTTGGCGTACCCTCAATAGAAATACAATATTGCGTTCCTCCAATTAACATACAAGGATCAGGTGAATCACCATTGTTGTTACAGACGACCATTAAACCCAATTCTTCGGGAGAATACATCGTTCCTGTGGCAATATCTGTCATGACGACGTCAATAAGGTTGATTGAATCAATCGGTAATGTTGGCGGATAAGCGTCATCGATATCTGAAGCAAAAGTTGGTGTTAATATGTGTAGGACATCAAAGTAATCTTGCCCTACAAATCCCGACACAAAACCCTCTCCTAGACTGGGGTCAGGAGACAAGCCGAAACCAACATCTCCGAAATCGAAATCACCACAACAAGTTGAGCCATCCCCACCACATACGCCACACTCATCGAGTACGTTTCCGTCGCAGTCACACTCGCCTGCTGGGATGCCATCTCCACCACATACACCACACTCATCAAGAACTGCGCCTTCACAATCACAATACTCAGTATTGTTTACACTTATATTCCAGTCGAATATAAATCCGTTATCGGAAGCCCAGAAGTCACACACCTCTACTTCCCATGTTCCATTTAAAGGACAACCATCGAGGTTTGTAAAAGACTGAACTGATTCGTAAGAACCTGATGGAAGCGTTCCGCCAGCGTTTTCTGCCCACGTGCCATTCGTTGCCCCTGGCTCCCAGTAGTAATCCCAACCCGTCCCCGGAGTTAAATCGGCGTCATTGTCAACAGGAACCCCTAAGAATGTTCCATTGCCTCCTTGTTGATGAACCTGAATACTTTGTCCATTTGGACATATAAAGGTGATGGTTAAATCTCCCATATAGCTGTGTTCCAAATTCATAGAAATATTCAAGATATCTGTATTTCCATTATTCACTACATCTCCTGCATTAAAACTAGTCACATTTATTTGACTTGAAAAGCACTGCCCTTGAGCGTCTGGAATCATAAAGCCATTGACTAAATCTGTACTAATCTGGCTTGTCAAAGAAAAACAAGAACCATCATCTTCTGTGGCCTGCGAATCAAAATTACAAGCGGTTGGGTCAGTGCAGCCCGACAACTCTAAACTTCCACATTCCCCACACTCGTCGAGTACGTTTCCCTCGCAGTCACATTCTCCTTCTGGAATTCCAGACCCTCCACAAACTCCACACTCGTCATTTACAAGACAAGAGCCATCATCAATTGTTGATTCAGGATTATAGTTACAAGCTGTAAAATCAGTACAACCAGCACATGACAAATATTCGCAACTGCCGTCATCTACATTTGCTGAAGAATCATAATTACAAGCAATGTCGATTGTACAGCCAAATATTTCATCCGAGATTACGTATGTTATTTGTTGACACGAACCTGAAGAAATATCACCAACTGGGTGAAAACAATATTCAAGTGTTGTAGTACCTAAAACATTGTGAGGATAGAAATATGCAATAAATGTGTTGTCAGTGACTCCCGTTGGAATGTTTACTAGCAAGGAAGCATTGGAAGAGGATGCATCTGTTCCGTAGTTATAACAAATCGGTCCCCAACAAAATTTTTCATGACTTCCCTCAACAGGAAAATCTGGCAATGATTGAACATATGGATAATTAAATGGTGATACTGTATCAATGAAAGTTCGAGTACACATTAATGTCATTGATGAATTGGTTTCGTTTACGACATCAAAAGGCGTGGAAATCTCACCTGAGTAAAGTGCATTAAGTGTATCCAGTTTGACAAAAACCGTATCTGAAGCAGTGAAAATAGTGGGCTGTGCACTAACAGAAAGGATCATGCAGCAACATAGAATATTTAAGATGTATTTCATAATGTCTATTTTATCTATTCACACGTTTGACCGTATGCACTAAGCAATTGCAACAAATCTTGAGTGCCGATCGTTCCATCTTGATTAAGATCCTCAATACAATCCGAGATATCCTCGACATACTGACACGAACCGTCCTCTAAGTTAAAAATAGGATGAAAATTACTGGACTCAGGGTCAGTACATCCCGAAATAATACAACTGCCATCATCCACCATTGCATAGACCAAATAGTTGTCCGAACCAGAATAGGTACATCCAGAAATCGGATTGGGGTTATCTCCTATCTCGAGCGTGTGCGTGAACGAGATCAAGCCAATGTTAATGGAGTTACCAAATACGTTGATATACGCTTCACCAGTGAAAAGAATGTCGAACACGCCTGTTTCAATGGGGGCCCCTGAAATATTAACACATAATTCAGAATTAGGGTTCATTGGCCCACTCGTCATTATAGAAATCAAGCCCTGAGGCAATCCACTCATGGAAATAAAATCAAAATGAGCTAAGACATAGCTTACACCACTAACTGGCTCTACAATTGTATTGCTTAAATGAAGGGCAATGTCTTCGTTATACATCTCTCCGAAAATGCCAGAGGATTGGCCGGGATAGGTGCCCGATTCAGTATCAAGCCAGCCAGGATCTCCAAAACTGTTACAGTCCGGAACGAAATAGATGCAAAGTGTGTTGTCAGAGTCTGTCGCCTCAGGATTATAGTTGAAGGCTTCTAAATCCGTGCAGCCTATAATTTCATCTTCATCACAGACGTAATCCATATCAGAATCGTTAAGGCAATTTCCATCACAATCAAGATTTTCGGAACCATAAATATCTATTGGATAAAGACAACTGTCATCTTGTGGAGCAAGATAATTACAGGCAACTGGATCTTGACAGCAACCATTACATATGAGCACATTTTCAGTTTCAACAACGACCACATCGTCGATGTAGTAAAGACCAGCTGTATTGCCATCTCCATATCCAAATAAATTAAGGCCTCCGATAATTCCATCAAATGCAAAATTCGCAATGAACTCTCCGCCGATGAAAACTTCAGCGCGTGAATTAATAGGATCCATTCTTAAAGAAACAGATGTCCATTCGTCCAGGTTGTATGAACCGAATGCGATATCCGCTTGGTCTATGCTCAGTTGGATAGAGCCATTTCCAGAAAAAATAATATCAAAGGCCCAAGCAACACCTGGTGTTAGCTCTTCTTGGATGTTGTTATAAGCTGAGCCTCCAGAAGGGACGTAGATGTTGTAGCTTACTTCGTAAGCACTCTCAAGTCCGATAGGTAGGTACAAGTCCATAGGTCCACCTGCCAAAGTGCCAAATATTTTTAAAGACTGTGTTCCTGAGTTAGCTTGCTCATCGCTGACTTGACCGTCTTCGTCGGTTCCTGTAGCTCCAGACCAAGTTGTCCAAACGGAACTAGCGACACCGATGTAGTCACCTACTTGGTATGATTCGAAGTCCTCTTCGAGTAGAGGGGTTTGGCCAAAAGCACTGCCGAAAATTAGCAGAGCAGAGGGGATTAAGATGTATTTCATGATGTCTATTTTCTTTATTCACACGTTTGACCATATGAACCCAGCAATTGCAACAAGTCCGGAGTGCCAATCGTTCCATCTTGATTAATATCTTCAATACAATCTGAGATATCCTCGACATACAGACACGAACCGTCCTCTAAATTGACAAATGCATGGAAATTACTGGCCTCAGGATCGGTACAACCAGATATTATGCAAGTCCCATCATCAATCATCGCATAAAGCAAGTAGTTATCAGATCCAGGATAAGTACAACCAGAAATTGGATTGGGGTTATCCCCTATCTCGAGTGTGTGCGTGAAGGAGATCATGCCAATGTTAATGGAGTTGCCAAATACGCTGATGAATGCTTCGCCCGTCAACAAAATATCGAACAACCCTGTTTCAATGGGAATACCTGAAATATTGACACAAACCTGAGAATTAGGGTTCATCTGACCACCACTCATCGTAGAAGTTATGCCCTCAGGAAGACCACTCATAGAAGTGAAATCAAAACTCTGTATAGCATAATTCACACCGCTTTCAGGCTCTACAATGGTGGTGCTTAAATGAAGGGCGATGTCTTCGTTATACATTTCCCCAAAAATGCCTGAGGATTGTTCGGGATAAGTCCCCGATTCAGTTTCAAGCCAGCCAGGATCTCCAAAACTGTTACAGTCCTGAACGAAATAGATGCAAAGTGTGTTGTCAGAATCAGTCGCGTCAGGATTATAGTTGAAGGCTTCGTAATCGGTGCAACCTAGAATTTCCAATTGATCACAAATTCCATCATTGTCAACATCTGTAATACATTCCCCATCACAATTATACCATTGTTCAGGAAAAACACAGGACCCATCATCTTCGGTAGCATAGTTCAGATAATTGCAAGCAGATGAATCTGTGCAACCCGAAAACACGAAATCTATGGTTTCAATTCCTATTACTAACTCCGCGAACTCTCCATCAATAGCACCATCATAAGAAATAATGGTATCCGCCTCATTTTCTCCAATCATGTATACTATAGAAAACGAACCGTCAGCGTAATCACCCCATTGAGAAGCATTAAGCCCGTCACCGTAACTGTCTGTCATTTTGAAAATGTAACATTCATTAAGATCGAGTGCAACATCCCAAGTCAATGGAGTGTCATTTTGACCTGCCAAATCACCTGTAGCAATTCCATCGATGTACATGCCAGAGGCAGATTCAATGGTCCAGCCAGTCTCCTCTGGCCAGTTGTCAGTTGTGATACGGACTTGTATGATTGTTGAAGATTCAACTGATCCAACAATAGTTGTAGCGTCATCTGCATTCCAAGCTGCTCCGTTTACAGTAATAAGGCTGTAGTCAAATGTTCCTTCTTCGTTGTAAGAGCCGAGGTCTATAGTTTCATTTCCACCATTTGAAAGTACGCCTGCCCATGTGACGTCACTTTGAGCAACTCCGTTTAAGCTTACAGAAAAAGTCATAGCTGTAATATTTTCTGAACCGAGGTTAGAAACCAATGTAGAAGCCATCCATTCGCCACCACCACAAGAAGATGTTTCACCGTTGTAAGTCATTACTGGTGCAGCACCAGTAATGGAGTTAGCGCAATTCTGAAATGCAGCAGCGACGTGCCCTTCAAAAGTAGTTTGACCTGACTCCACCAGTGAATATTCCATTTCACCTGTAGTTGCGTTCTCTGTCCCATCAGGACAAACAGTGTAGATAGTAGGGTAGTATGTATTACTGTAGCTGTCAAAAATATTTGAAGCGTTATCGATAATTGGGAAATTTGTAATTGAGACCCAATCCCCTGTTGTTGCTGGTCCAGTTCCATTCAGGTCTGCATCCGTTGTTGAATCATCAGATTCTAGGTAGAAAACATATAAGTCTCCTGTGCCTTCTGGCCCAAATGTTGAGTACATATCTTCTAAAGTGCCACCAAGAGCGTAATTCCAACAAGGACCGCACCATGTGGCAGAGAAGTCGAGTATAACAGTGTTTCCTTCATCAAGAAGGTCGTATAAGTTCCACTCGGTGCCGTTGATATCAGTGGCGGTAAAATCAGGTGCGATGCTTCCAGAAGGAAGTTGCGCGAGAGCAGTCGAAGAAATTGCTAGAACTGCGAAAAGCATGTATATGTGCTTCATATTATTTATAGATTTAAAAGATTAATTACTTAATAAAAAACTTTTAAGTGGAATGCCTAAATCAAATTTGGTTGCCGCTAATTTAGAGCAAAACTGCTGATATAAAGAGCATTCACCCAGTAAAAACCAGTTTTCAGTTAAAAACTTGACGTAAAGGTCAGTTCTAAACCACTTGATGCCGGAACTGCACGGCATACGCCTCCCACACAAAAGATTCCTTCTCGTCGTTTTCCGTAACCGATACTTAATCGGTGTGGGCCATTAATATAACCTGCGGAACCATAGAGGTAGTGGACGCGTTTTGCTTCGTCTGGATTTCCGAAGTTGTATTGGTCGATGATGCTGGCAAACCAGTGGGGACTCCATGTATACTCGACAACAGCGGTGGCCCAATCTCCCTTATCCTGCTCTGTAAATAAAGCCTGAAATTCCGTTCGCAAACTTTGCCGTTTTGCCGTTTTTATTTGCGTTTCTAACACGAAAATATCCGCAAAAACAATCCCCTTAAAATCTGTAGTCACGGGTGTCGCAAGGGTGTTAAATTGGAGATTCATATACATCGCCTTTGCCTTGAAGTTTTTGGAAAACTTTCGTTCAATTTCGAAGCTTATATCCTGAACATTCAGGGAATCCCCAAATCCCCAGCTGTTTCGTTGGTAACCATTTACAATCCCTTCTACTCCGCTTAAGTTTATTGTGTCTAGGCTATACGACGTCGAAAAAACAAGATTCATTTTCGTGCCGTACTTGCCGCCCAGTTTTGACCCTCTCTTAAGATTGTAGTACAATTCCCCTCTGAAGCTAGATTCTCCGTTAATCACGGTTGCGTAAGGGTACAAAGTTGCCGCCAAATTGTAGGTGTGATTCTTTGTAGTTGAAGGGATATTGTTAATTGGCGTGTCAAAAAGCAGCAGGTCTCTGTCAGAACGAAAACTCATGTTGTCAGTGATTGATCTCTGCAGTAGAAACGAAAAGTCTTTGATGTTTCCAGTGAGATAGCCCATCAGGGCTTCACCGTCTTTGTAGATGTATCCGTTGTCAGCTGAAGGGTCATTGATCTTCTTGGTCAAATGAACACCTCCTTTCCACATGCCATAATGAACCGTGGCTCCGTACTCCCATCCTGCAACATTTTTCGGAAGCTCAAGAATAAGCGTATCCTTGACAATGTTTCCGCCCTCCTGAAATCGACTAACAAAGGAATAAGAAGGGGTAATTCTCAGCTTGGCATCTGCCAAGCCTGGGATGAGATCATTGAGGTTGACTTCGGCATCAATGCCTCGCACAATTCCATCACCGTTGATTAGTTCACTGTCGAAATCCAATCTTTGTTTGCCATAGATCATTTTCACAGCCACTCCTTCGATGGGGTTAAGCAAAATGCGCACGCCATCCATCGCATTGTCCAGTCCCAAGTCTCTCGCTTCATATGATCTGAAAAGATACCCTCTACCGAATGTCTCGTAAAAATTCCCCACAGTCACATCGACGCCAACTTCCCTGTCACTCCAACGTGCATAACGGTATCCAATTCCCGACCCTTTAAACCTTCCGGGGAAGCCGAGAACACTATTTAAATAGGATTCATAACGTAACCCGGCCGAGAAATTTCCTTGTGTGTAAATTAAATTTGAATATGCATTTAGTCCTGATTTTCCAGGAGGCACAACCGCACCAATTAAAGAATCCTCTTCGTATGATTGGAATAGGACAGAAATATTTCCAGAGACCACACCAGGATTGATTTCTTGAGATTTCACCACCCCTCCCACAAGCATTCCAAATGTAAAAAATGCGATAAAATGTTTCATGATTAGTTCTCC
The DNA here is from genome assembly GCA_002700285.1 of Crocinitomicaceae bacterium. GTDB lineage: Bacteria > Bacteroidota > Bacteroidia > Flavobacteriales_D > Sanyastnellaceae > UBA974. The sequence continues at coordinate 10,337 of PACT01000037.1, forward strand.
AGCTTAATCAGTTCTTCATACAATTCTTCCTCATCTCCTTCTGCGTAATTGTTGTGAGACCAAACCAATTCACCATCTCCATTGTACAAGAAGGTATGGGGTACATTCACAACCTGCATGGCGCGTTTAAAATCTCCTGCGGGATCTAAAAGAATGTCGAATTCCCATCCAGAACTCATTACGTAAGGTGAAACGCGATTGATAGACCGGGTGTCATCGATGCTTACAGCGACAATTTTAACCCCAGTTTCATCTTGCCAGTCTCCGTAATAATCCATATAGTTATTTAATTCTCTTTTGCATGGGCTGCACCATGTTGCCCAAAAGCAAATGACAATCGGGTTGCCCTCATTTTCTAACGTTCCCGTGTCAATGGTCGACCCAGTGAGGTCTTTGAGTCTCACAGAAGGGATGGACTGTGCATATGAATCACCCATTATGATTGACAGCATAACCCCAGCGATCAATAAGCTTTTCGCTGCGTGAGATGTTTTGTGGAAGTTAAAATGCATGGTTTAATTATTTAATAGGTACAACAAAGAAACGGCTTTATCCCTAAAGCAGATGTATTACCTTCGTAACCATGTTTTATACCAAACTCAAAACCCTCGTTCTTTCTTCGACATTTTTACTTGTCGGAGCCTTATCGGCACAACTTACAATTATCTCACCTACAGATACGATTTTTGCTTCGTTAGATACACTTAATGAATTGAATTCTGGTGAAATATCTTTGCATTGGGATGTCGTGAATGAATCAAATTCAGAAATGACATTGATGTGTACGCGAACGTTCGTAGATACAGTATCACCGTTTAACTACCCATACGTTCAGTCATTGCCTGAAGCTCCGGTGGAAGGAGCTTACGAGAAGTTTTGTTGGGGACCACTTTGTTACAACTACGGAACAGACGCATCATCTCAAAATCCGTCTCTGCTTGTTACCCTTCCTTCGGGAGCCACCGAGAGCACATTTATCGCATATTATTACCCTTATGATGTTTTAGGAACAACCACCATTGAATATTGTTTTCACCCTGTTGACGATGTGGCGGCTGGTTCGTGTCATCAGATAACGTATGTTATTGATGCATCTGCATCTACTGAAAACAATCTAAATCGCCCTGGTGAATCAACTCTATCTATGGTTTATCCAAACCCATTAGAAGGAATGGGCTGGTTAAAGTATAACATTCGCGTAGGTCAGGTAGCAGATGTTGTATTTAGGGATTTGGCTGGAAAGGAGATCATGCGAGAAAGCGGTTTGGTCTTAAGTGGAAAGATTGCCATACATTCAGATAAGTTGACTCAAGGGTTGTGCTTTTGTACTCTGGAAATAGATGGTTTTGCTGTAAAAACTGAGCGCTTCGTGGTCATTCGATAACCGACTAAATGTACGAGCCGAATAAACAAGAGGCCCTTGATTATCATTCAAGGGGGAGGAAGGGAAAGATAGAGGTTGTTCCGACGAAGCCATATAGTTCTCAGCGTGATTTATCTCTCGCATATAGCCCTGGTGTGGCAGATCCCTGTCTTGCTATTTCAGAAAATCCCGAGGAAGTATACAAATACACAGCGAAGGGTAATTTAGTGGCTGTCATAAGCAATGGGACAGCTGTTCTGGGTTTGGGCAACATAGGGCCAGAGGCTGGAAAACCCGTGATGGAAGGCAAGGGTGTACTCTTTAAGGTGTTTGCAGATATTGATGTTTTTGATATCGAAGTGGATGCGACAGATGTTGATTTGTTTGTGGCCACAGTAAAAGCGATTGCGCCCACTTTTGGAGGCATTAACCTCGAGGACATTAAAGCGCCTGAAGCTTTTGAGATAGAGAGGCGACTGAAAGAAGAGCTAGATATCCCTGTCATGCACGATGATCAACATGGAACGGCGATTATTTCGGCAGCGGCTTTGTTGAATTCGTTAGAGCTTACTTCGAGGGATATCAAAGACACACGCATTGTCGTAAGCGGAGCAGGCGCTGCGGCGATGTCCTGTTTGGATTTGTATATGCAGTTAGGGATGACTCTTGATAACATTGCCGTTTTTGACAGTTCGGGACATGTGCATGCTGGCAGAAAAGATTTGGGAGAGAGAAAAAAAGTCTTCGCATCGAAAAAGCAATACAATTCTTTGACGGATGCCATGAAAGGTGCGGATGTCTTTCTCGGTTTGAGTAAGGGTGGATTGGTGGATGGAGAGATGATCAAAGGCATGGCGAAAAATCCAATTGTTTTCGCGCTCGCTAATCCTGATCCAGAAATATCATATACCGAAGCAATAGAAACAAGGGATGATATCATTATGGCTACAGGTAGAAGTGACCATCCAAACCAAGTCAACAATGTTCTTGGCTTTCCCTTTATTTTTCGTGGGGCATTAGATGTTAGAGCCACAGCAATTAATGACGCGATGAAACTTGCTGCGGTGAGTGCCATTGCAAATCTTGCAAAAGAAACGGTTCCCGACGAAGTGAGTGTGGCATATGACGAAAAGTCCCTTTTTTTCGGAAAAGAATTGATTATTCCCAAACCACTTGATCCAAGATTAATGACCGCCATAGCGCCTGCAGTTGCAAAAGCGGCAATGGATTCCGGCGTTGCAAAAGAACCCATTTATGATTGGGATGAATATGAAAGGACTTTATTAAGTCGACTCGGCCAGGCCACTAATTTTTCAAGATCCATAAGTGAACGCGCGTCTAAGAATCCCAAACGGGTTGTTTTTGCCGAAGCAGAACACTATAAAGTTCTTAAAGCTGCTGAACAAGCTGTTCAGGAAGGAATAGCGCACCCCATTTTAATTGGAACAAAGGAGAAAATAGGGCGTCTCATCACGGAATACAATCTTGCTTTACATTCAGCGACAATTATTGACCCCAGAAGTCCAGAGGAAGCAGAAAGACGAGAACGATTTGGAATCCTCCTTCACGAGAAGAGAATGCGACAAGGTTTAACTGCGATTGAAGCTGAAAGGACAATACGCAAAAGAAATTACTTCGGATCTATGTTGGTTGAGAGCGGAGAAGCGGATGCTTTGGTTTCAGGACTTACAAGGAATTATCCAAACGTGATTAGGCCTGCATTACAAGTGATAGGAAAGGCTGAGGGCGTTAATAAGGTCGCTGGGATGTATATAATGCAGACAAAGCAAGGGCCTATGTTTTTTGCGGATACGACAGTCACGGTGAATCCCACAGTCGATGAAATTGTCGATATCACAATCCTTATGGCAGAAGCCGTTCGACGCTTAAGGCTAGTCCCTAGGATCGCACTTTTAAGTTATTCTAATTTCGGTTCTTCCAAAGGAGAAGATGCTGAGAAGATGTCTAAAGCAGCACAGATTTTGCACAGAGATTATCCAGATTTGATTGTTGACGGTGAGATTCAAGCCAATTATGCGATCAACCAAGACCTGTTGTCTGAGAGCTTCCCCTTTTCAGTTTTACACCAGCGCAAGGTAAATACCCTAATTTTCCCAAACTTATCTGCAGGGAATATTTCATATAAACTTTTGCAAGAAATGGGTGGCATAGAAGCGCAAGGCCCTGTACTTCTTGGTATGAAGAAATCAGTGCATATTTTGCAGATGGGATCTTCAGTCAAGGAAATTTTAGATATGGTAAGGCTTGCAGTCGTAGATGCACAAAATAAATCTCAAGAATGATTTATCATTTAAATGGAAGGTTAATTGAAAAACACCCAACACATGTCGTGATTGAGTGTGGTGGGGTGGGCTACCTCGTTTCTATAAGTCTTACGACCTATGAAGCACTCACGGATGACGAAAGTATTTTTCTAAATATCTATATGGTAGTAAGAGAAGATGCGATGACGCTTTATGGTTTTGCAACCCAAGAGGAGCGTAGAATGTTTCTTTTACTCATCGGTGTTAGTGGCGTCGGGGCGAACACGGCGAGACTCATTCTCTCAGCCATGAATCCTGCAAAGACCACAGAGGTAATCGCTTCAGGCGATTCAGACACCATGAAAAAGGTAAAAGGAATAGGCGCAAAAACAGCACAACGAATCATTATTGACCTTCAAGATAAAGTTGGACCAGAAACAGGCGGAGGAGATGATGTATCAGAAATATCTTCGCAACACAATACATTGAAGAATGAAGCGTTACTTGCTTTATCTACTCTGGGATTTGACAAGGCACGGGTCGAGAACACACTCAGCCGAATACTTGAAAATTCCGAGAGGGATTATACCCTGGAGGTCCTTATAAAGCAGGCTTTAAAGGAGCTTTGAACTTGAACTGAATAGCAGAACGAACACGTGAATAAGGTGAAAATACAAGGCACAGCGACTCTTTTTGTCTTAGTGGCATCTATGTTTTGCGCCTCGTTTTATGCACAAGAAGCGGACTCTTCTGTAATTAATTTGCCTTTTCCACATGGCGGAGAAGACATTTTTAATCCTGTTGAATATCCTGGAGGCATATCTCTTGATTGGCCTTCAAACTTTAATTATGGCGTCACTTATGACCCGATTATGGATCAGTATATTGTGGCACAAACCATTGGTGACACACTTGACTTCCGCCCTGCATCTTTGTTTTCTTTGGATGAATTCCTGAATTATAACATGCAGGGAAATCTATCAGAATTTTGGGATCAACTGCAAGAAGAAGATGATGAGGCCTCTCGTGGGTTTGCGCCCAAACTTGAAATAGATTCCGAACTGTTCGAAATGCTTTTCGGAACGAATGAAATTGAAATTATTCCCCAGGGAACCGCTGAGCTGACGTTTGGCATCAACAGTTCTAATACAGAAAACCCTAGAATTCCTGAACGTCAAAGACGTGTGACCACATTTGATTTTGACCAAAGAATTCAATTAAATATTACGGGTAAAATCGGGGATAAAATTGAGCTTGGGACACAGTATAACACAGAATCTCTGTTCGATTTCGAAAACCAAATGAACATCGGTTTTCAGGGTGAAGAAGACGATATCCTCAAGAACATTGAAGCGGGAAATATTTCGCTTCCGCTCCAAGGAACGCTCATTGCGGGTTCTCAAAGTCTCTTCGGGGTCAAGCTTGAGACTCAGTGGGGTAAGCTTTACAATTCCACAGTACTTTCTCAACAAAAGGGTGAACGCAAGGATATCGAAGTTGAGGGAGGTGCGCAAACCCAAGATTTTGATATTCGCGCAGATGATTATGAAGCCAACCGTCACTATTTCCTTTCTCAGTATTTCCGAAATCAGTATGACGATGCGATGCGGTCTTTGCCTGTTCCAAATTCGGGGGCTGCGATTAATAGAATCGAGGTGTGGGTTGTGAATACTCAGGCGAATACACAGGACGTTAGAAACATTATCGCTGTCACGGACTTGGGTGAACATCCAGACTATATGTCTTCAAACTTACCTGTCAAGCAATTATCTAACGGTTCGGAAACGTTTCCGACATCTAATCGTGCAGCAAACAATGCAAACAACGATTTGTTCAATGACCTTGTAAACAATGATGAAGTAATGGGCTATACAGGCGCAAACGCTGCCATTGTTGCGATGAATATGGGGTTTGAACAAGGGGTTCACTACGAGAGGGTGGGCAATGCGAGGAAGCTGTCGAGTTCGGAATTCTCATTCAATTCGAAACTTGGATTTATCTCTCTGAGACAATCCCTCAATAACGCTGAAGTCCTAGCTGTAGCCTATGAATACACCCTGAATGGAGAAACATATCAGGTCGGAACGCTCGCACAAGACGGTTATACGACAGGATCAGGTACTGATGAAGCAATGGGTGCGTTGGTCTTGAAAATGCTCAAATCGAGCATTACTCAACTTGAGCTAAGTAATGGTGATCCGTCACCTCTTTGGGAAGGAATGATGAAGAACGTATATTCTATGAAAGCGTTCGGTGTAAGTCAGGAAGAATTCCGGTTAGATATTTGGTACAATGACCCTTCTACAGGGGTAGATCTCAATTATATCCCCCGTGATCCATTAGATGGCACCCTCTTGTTACAGCTTTTGGGTTTAGATAGAATGGATATCAACACAATGCCAAATCCGGATGGTGTATTTGACTATATTGACAATGCAGCGACAGACGGAGGCACCATTAACAGCCAAAACGGCAGGATTTTCTTCCCTTCCGTAGAGCCATTTGGTGACAATTTACGCGAGGTTATTGAGGCCAGGGTAAGCGACCCCAATTTGGCAGGCGCACTCATTCAGACACTTGTTTTTGATCCCCTCTACGATTCCACGAAGACTGCAGCGCAGCAAATCCCTTCTTTGAATCGCTACCACATTAAGGGTCGCTTTCAATCACAGAGTAGTTCCGAAATAGCACTGAATGCGCTGAATGTTCCTGAGGGATCTGTGACTGTGACTGCGGGTGGGGTACGTTTGGTTGAAAACCGAGATTATACTGTGGACTACAATTTGGGTAGAGTGAGAATTATCAATGATGGTCTTCTGGAATCAGGTCAAACCATCAGGGTCTCCCTAGAAAGCAATTCGCTTTTTAACATTCAAACCAAGACACTCGTAGGGACCAGGTTCGATTATGTTGCAAGTGATGATTTTACAATAGGTGCTACGTTTTTGAATATGCGTGAGCGCCCGCTTACTCAGAAAGTAAATATTGGAGATGAGCCGGTGAACAACACCATTCTGGGTGCTGATTTCTCATGGCAAACAGAGAGTAGATTCCTCACAGAACTTGTAGATAAACTTCCTTTTTATGAGACTACAGCGACCTCAACGCTTGATGTAAGTGCGGAAGGTGCCTACCTCATACCTGGTCACAGTCGAGCCATCGGTGAAGAAGGGAATGCATATATTGACGACTTTGAGGGCAGTCAATCTACGATAGATATTAGATCGGTTTCAAGATGGTTCCTTGCCTCTACACCGAAACTTCAAGATGATTTGTTCCCCGAATCTGCGATTGAAGACAGTTTGCTTTATGGATACAACAGGGCTGCGCTTTCATGGTATACGATTGACCCGGCGTTTTATTCAGGGAGTGGGTTGTCTGATGGTCAGGTTTCAGACGAGGTGAGGCAAGATCATAGAATGCGTCAAATATTAGAGCAAGAAATATTCCCTAATCGCGATTATCAACCTGGAACCCCTCGAAATATTCCCACATTCGACTTGTCATATTGGCCAAGCGAGCGGGGGCCTTATAATTATGACCTTCCTGAAGGTGAGCCAGGATATTCAGCCGGATTTGATGAAAACGGTGGTCTTGAAGATCCTTCATCACGTTGGGGAGGAATTCAAAGAGCATTGACAACCACAGACTTCGAAGCAGCAAATATTGAGTTCATTCAGTTTTGGATCATGGATCCTTTCAATGAGGATTCAGAGAACACCACAGGTGGAGATATTTATTTTAACCTTGGAAATGTAAGTGAAGATATTCTCAACGATAGCCAGCTTGAATTTGAGAATGGTCTGCCTTCAGCAACAACGACTGACCTCCCCACAGACACGAGCTCTTGGGGGATCTATCCTGACCCTTCGACATTCAATGTTGTCAATGCATTCGATAATTCTTCTGGGAATTATTCATTGCAAGATGTCGGCTTAGACGGGATGAGCTCATCTGTAGAAAGAGAACATTTTGCAGACTGGCTGTCCGAATTAGAGGCGTCAGATATTTTAACTCCCGAAGCGATGTCGACCATTGAAAACGATCCTTCATCAGACGACTTCAGATATTTCCGAAACCCGACTTCACAAGCACTGGAGGAAAATATTATAGATCGATATAAGTATTTTAGTCGCTACGAGGGCAACTCGAATACGGGGTCGCCAGATGGTTATCCCATCACCGCAACAACAATTCCCAACAGTGAGGATATAAACCAAGACATCACCTTGGGTACGATAGAAAGTTATTATCAGTACAAGATTTCTATGCGCCCTTCAGATTTGGGCGAGGCAAATGTGGGGAACAATTATATTACAGACGTCTATGAAACATTAAGTCAAAGTGCCTCCTCTAACGAACAGAAGCCTATCAAGTGGTATCAATTTAAAATCCCAGTACGCGAATATGAAAAACGTGTTGGAAGTATTTCGGATTTCAGATCTATTCGCTTTATGCGTGTATTTATGAAGGGGTGGAGCCAACCTGTCACGATGCGTTTTGCGAGAATGGATCTTGTGCGAGGAGAATGGAGGAAGTACGAGGGGTCTCTGGCTGGGGAGCAAGAAGTAGAACCCGAAGACCCATCATCTACCTCTTTCAACATCTCAGCTGTAAATATTGAAGAAAACGGAAATCGCGAACCAGTGGCATATGTCACGCCACCTGGGATTCTTCGAGAAATTGATGTGGCTACAGCAAATCAACGTCGTCTGAATGAGCAGTCTTTAGCGATGGAGGTCTGCGACCTTATCGACGGTGACGCGCGAGCCGCTTATCGAAATATCAATTACGACATGCGGATGTACAAGCGTATGCGAATGTATTTCCATGCTGAAGCGGGACCCGATGGTACTGCTTTAAATGACGGGGACATGACGGCTTTTGTGCGACTTGGCAGTGACTTTGATGCCAACTATTACGAGTATGAGATTCCGCTTTCTGTGACACCTTGGTATACAGGAGATGAAGATTTGATCTGGCCGCTGGAAAACAACATGGACATAGAGCTGCAGAAATTGCAGAATTTGAAAATTAACAGACCTTCTATGCAACCGCTATCTCAAGAATATTCTGAGTACGATGGGACCGCTAGAATCTCTGTAAAAGGAAATCCAAACCTTGCAAATGTGGTGACGGTGATGATTGGGATAAGAAATCCTGACAAGGATTCCAATGTGTTCAGTAACTCAGATGATGGTCTGAATAAATGTGCGGTGATCTGGGCCAACGAATTGCGTCTCTCAGACTTTAACGAAGAAGGGGGCTGGGCTGCTGTCGCAAGAGTCAATGCCACGTTGGCAGACCTCGGAAACGTGAGTGTTGCAGCAAATATGTCTACGCCTGGATGGGGAGGTCTTGAGCAAAGGGTTCAAGAACGTTCAAGAGAAACAATACGTGGAATTGACGCAAACGGCACGATTCAACTCGGAAAGCTTCTCCCTCAAAATCTTGGAGTATCTCTTCCGATGTATCTCGGTTATTCCGAGCAAGTAAGCACACCTCAATTCGACCCTCTATCTCCTGATATTGAGCTTGAAGATCTTGAACTGTCTCCAGAACGCGTGAATAAAACCCAAGAAGTAAACCGTCTGAGAAGCATCAACTTTGCCAGCATCAAAATTAGCCCGCAATTCGGATCTGGTGGTGGTGGCTCTCGAGATCGTAACAACCGAAACACAAGCGATTCGAGATCGAAGGATGACGTGACATCTGACCGTGAGTCCATGGGTGGTGCTGCAGCGATGATGAATGGCAGGGGAGGAGGTCGTTCTGGTGGCGGTGGTTCAGAATCCTCAGGGCTGTTTTCATTTCTTAAAATAAGCAATTTTACTGGGAACTATAGTTTTAACGAGTTGTATCGCAGAGATATAAATACCAAATTTCGTTTGAATAGAGAGCACAGGGGAGGTTTGGCTTACAATTGGCAGAACAGACCCAAGCAGCACAAACCATTCTCAAATATTAAGTTTATTAGAGAAAGCGAACTGCTCAAATGGCTGAAGGACTTTAACTTCTACTTGCTCCCGAAACAAGTGTCATTAAACACCCAAATGGAGCGGTTATATGAGACCAGTGAAGTAAGAAACAATACGGCTGATTTACTTGGCGTAGAAACAAATCTGTTGATTCAGACACAGGTTCTCAAATCTTGGAACTGGAACAGGAATTATTCAGTGAAATACGACATGACTCAAGCGCTTAAGTTTGATTATACAGGACAAGCAAGTGCGCTTGTGGGCGAACCTGCAGGCGTTATTCCTGTTGAGGGAGATGCAGATTACGATTTCTACGTGGACACTGTAAGAACAAATTTATTGGGCGCAGGAGAAGTGACGACATACAATCACAATGTCAATGGTTCGTACAAGTTGCCATTTGATAAAATTCCCCTCATGGATTTTGTAACAGGTGACTTGAGGTACCAAAGCTCCTTCCGTTGGGACAGGGCCCCTTTTGCTCAGGATACGTTAGGCTCAACGATTCAAAACTCACGTAACCTGAGTTTGAATGGACAAGCAAACTTCCTGAAATTTTATAACCGGGTTCCCTACCTCAAAGAAATTAATAACAAACGCCCCAAACGTCCCACCGACAGAGATGTGAGCAATGAGCGTAGAGATGGATTTGGTGAGGTGAAAGAAGCGGATGAAAAAAAGAAACTGGACATCAATCCGATAGAACATATTCTTCGTTTTGCGATGGGGATTCAAAGCATCAGTGGAACATTTTCCCGCAATGAGGGCATTTTGCTCCCAGGTTATGGCCAAACGAGTCAATGGGCTGGTTTTGATGAAAATTTCGAGGCGCCTGGATTGCTCTTCTTGGTGGGACATCAAAACACGGATATTTTGGGGGACAGGAACGCTGACTTTGCGATGAATGCCGCTGAACAGGGTTGGTTGGTGCAACAACCATACTTAAATCAGGCCTATACAGAGTCTTTCACGGAGAACTTTAATGTTCGAATGAATATCGAGCCGATCAAACATTTCAAGATTGAACTTACAGCCAACAGAAGTACTTCTCGCAACCACCAGAGTTTCTTCCGTTACGATGAAGATTCTGATGACTGGGTGTATGAGTCACCTAATGAGACAGGTAATTTTACTGCCACTGTGATGTCATGGCCTACGGCGTTTATGGATGATGATGATGAATATAATTCTGACATTTGGGATGCTTTGTTGCTAAACAGATTAACGATTTCATCCCGTCTCAATGCTGAAACATTCAATGTAGATGAAGCGAATCCTACAGGTTATTATCAAGGATGGGGACCGACATCACAGGATGTTGCAATCCCTGCATTTTTAAGTGCATATTTAGGGTTGGATCCCAGTACAATTGCGCTTGATGTCATGAAAGCACCCGTCGCCCCAAATTGGAGAGTGACTTACGATGGTTTAACAAAGATACCTTCTCTCAAGAAAACCTTTAAAAGGTTTAATTTATCGCATACCTACCGCTCCACGATGAGTACTTCGTATACGACCAACCTCCAGTATACCGAGGATGAAAATGGACTTCCTACCGCCGTTGACAATGGGGATTACTCGAATTATATTTCCGAACGTCAGTACAATACGGTCAGTATCACGGAGCAACTTTCACCATTAATAGGTCTGGATATGACGATTAAAACGGCGTCAGACAATGAGCCACAAGTCAAGGTCGAAATCACGCGTGATCGAAACGTGAGTTTCGGACTTGCAAATTATCAGATTACAGAAACGAAGAGCAAAGGAATTGTGATTGGCGTAGGTTACAAGTTTGCCGATGTTCGCAATCCATTTTTGAAGACCTATGGTAAGCTTCCAATAAAGATGTTCAAAGAAACGGACTTCTTAATTCGTTGTGACATTAATATAAGAGATAACAGTACTGTGATACGTAAGATGGTAGAGCGTCAAAACCAAGTGACCGCGGGTCAAACGCTTGTTTCAATTAAAATTTCTGGAGATCTTGAGATTAGCGACAAAGTCACGCTTCGTGCTTTCTACGACCAACAGATTACAAAGGCGAAGATTTCGACCTCATTTAATACATCGAATATAAATTCAGGTATTGCGATTCGTTTCAACCTGACACAATAGACTATTTTTGCACGAATAAAATTCTTTGCGATGAACGTTCCTTCTGATTTATACTACACTGCGGACCACGAATGGGTGAGAATAGATGGTGAGATTGCAACCATAGGTGTGACTGATTATGCCCAAGGAGAGTTGGGTGATATCGTATTTGTGGAAGTAGAAACAGAAGGAGAAACACTTGAAGCTGAAGAAGTCTTTGGCACCATAGAAGCGGTAAAGACTGTCAGTGATCTCATTTTACCGATCACAGGTGAAATCATCGAATTGAATGATGGGCTCAATGATGATCCATCATTAATCAACAACGATCCCTATGGTGAAGGTTGGATTATTAAGGTAAACGTTTCAAATCCATCTGATGTAGAAGGTTTAATGGATGCGGCTGCATATAAAGCATCTATTGGGTAACTGTTAGATTCGATTTCATTTAGGTGTCCATCCCATCTTCAATAAAAGTGTACAGAACTCTCGCTCCACCATGTGTGTTGGCGGTGTTAATTGTCATCATGCATCTTGTCCCTGTCTCGGATGTTGATCCTTCCTCGTGGTTGTCAAAATTTCATTTTGACAAAATAGTTCATGGTTGTGCGTTCGCACTTTTGTCGCTTTCTATGTCGGTCGCTTTTACGAAACTGCACCTTTTTCCAAATAAAACTCCTGTTTTAATGCTGATTATCTGGGTCAGTTGTATAAGTTTTGGCACAATACTTGAGATAATACAGGGGGAATTCATTGTTGGAAGAACAGCTGATTTCCTTGATATAGTTGCTGATTGCGTGGGTTCTGTCCTCGCGTTTGTCGTTTTTCGTGGAGTGTATGGTGTTTTTCCGGGCCAAATCCCCTCCGATGTATTAATTTCGAATTCTAGAATGTCATCACATGATCAGTAGAAAAACCACTCAAGCAGACATAGAAAACAAACGCTCCACTTTGAGAGCGTTGGGATTTATTGCTTCTTTGTCACTCGTACTCATAGCGCTTTCTTGGACCAGTTACGACGTGATCACGAGACAAGCTTTGAATTACGAAGCAGACCTTCTCGAAGATGAGGAGATTCCAATTAACATTGTTACCCCTCCCCCTCCCCCTCCACCCCCTCAACAAACAACTGTGATTGAGATTGTGGATGACGAAGAAGAAATTGAAATTGAACTTGAGATTGAAGACATCGAATTAGATGAGGATACTGAGATCGAAATTATTGAAGAGGATGATGACGTCGATGATGACACCCCTTTTATGATTGTTGAGAACATGCCTGCCCTCGCTCAATGTAAAACGATGAGGGGAGATGAGCGTCATCAATGCACTCAAATGGAGATCATCAAGTATGTGTCCAAAAACACCAAATACCCGCCCATTGCAAAAGATGCAGGGATTCAAGGAACTGTCTTCGTTTACTTTGTGGTCGGAAAAGATGGGAAAGTCAAGGACGTAAAGGTGTTACGTGAGGTAGATTCTCGTTTAGACAAGGAAGCGAAGCGGGTTGTTGAATCGTTGCCACGTTTCGACCCAGGTTCTCAACGTGGTAAGAATGTAAGTGTGCAATACACGATTCCTGTTAAGTTTATTATAAGATAATCAGGTTGCTGCTTGAGTTGCTAGAAAATTTGAATGGCTTCAAAGTACCCATCTAGTGCAAGAAGAAGATATAATGCGAAGAGGACTGAGCCCAGCTTGAGTCCTCTTTTTGCATACAGATAGATCGATACAGTATCAATCACGATCCAATATATCCAGTTTTCATGAACCAAATTGATCATCAACCACGTCGCCACGAGACTGAATATCGTCGTCAAAGCATCGAGGTATGGCATTTCTGCATCTGTAGAATGTTTTAAAAACAGACCCAACAAAACCGTTCCCAAAGTTGCAATTGAGAGCCATATAGCATGTGTATATAGGCTGATTTGATCAGCAGGTGTTCCGCCTTCAGAGACCAAATTGTATCCGTAGACAGCCATCCCTATATAGAAAAATTGAAGTGCACTTTCTGCATATATTTTCCGCTTCCAACACAGAAAAGCAAATAGCCCAGCGCCTAATCCAGCAAAGATGTATCCTTCAGGAAGCTCCCCCTTTAAATACATCCAGGTATACGCAAGCGAAAAAACGACTGCGAGTGCTTCGATAAGTTTGGTCTGTATGGCTTTAGACATTGAACCTTAATCTTATTTCTTGTTCAATAAAATCTATCCGTTGCTCCATTGGTAGTATCGGAACGAAAACATACGGAAGCCCTTTTTTTTCTAGCTTTTCACGAAACAGGAGGTTGACTTCAACCCTCTTGTTGTAATCCGGAAAAAGTCTGATCGGATCAGGCTCCCATTCTTTCACGGTGGCACATAACAAATATAAATCCACCTCTGAATCTGAAGTCGATGGATTGTTGTCCCCTGACACTTCTTTTCCGAACACGAGTTCTGACCAAACATCTAGCGCGAGCAATCCCGTATCGCAAAAGATTCCCTTTGCATGTGTATGAGACAGGAGTTTTGCAACTTCATATTCAGTGAGCTTGTGTAATTCCTGCAAGGTTTTAAATGTTTCCTCACCATGTAACACCTCCTTATTCTCCCGGCAGAGTTCTAAGATATAGGGCCAATTAAACCGTTCGGCGAGTGGCTTAATTAACGTCGACTTACCAGAATTCTCTACGCCGGTAAGCACGATTCGAAGGGGCCTGGGCTTGGCTTTAAATGCTTTTTCAGTGCTACTCATCGAACGTGCAATTGCATGGTTCAGACAGTTCTAATACAACATCAGGAAGAAGTTCACGCAACCAGGTTTGTTCTAGGTATGTCATGTCATTATGCAGAAGATCTAAGGTCTGTAGGTTTTGCAGATTGCTCAGTGAAGCAGGAAAGTTCCTGATGAAGTTAGACCAAAGCCCAAGCCATTCGAGACTCCCCAAATGATCAATATCGATGGGGATGTCTGATATTAAATTGTCACCCAAATAGACATGCCTTAAGTTTTCTAAGGCCAAAATGGCCACTGGAAACTTATCAATTTTATTGCGTTCAGCCGAGAACAGTTCCAATTTAGAGAGTTCAGAGATCCAAGAGGGGATTGAAACGATTCGGTTTTTATTGAGCCGAAGCTCCACGAGGTCTTTGTAATCCTTAATTTCTAAAGGGACCTTCTTTAATTTTTGTTTTGTTAAGTCAAGCCGAGTGATTTGAAGTCCATTTTCTAATGCGATTTGTGCCTCCTCGATCGTTTCATACATGGGGGCTGGCACTTGGGCAAAGCAAATGACAACACTGAATAACCAAACAACAATCCCAAGGGGAAATGCACGCTTCATTGTTGGGGAGGTTTTGTGTTTGCAAGGATTGCAAGCGCATTTAATTTGTCATGATCAAGCGCGGCTTTTAATTCATCATGTCCAGAAAACTTCCTCTCTTCTCGAAGTCGATCTACGAACTGAACGTCAATACGTTTTCCATAGCAATCACCTTCAAAGCCTATGATATGCAATTCGATTGTATCCTCAGACGCCTTCATTGTTGGACGGTTGCCAATATTTAACATTCCCGGTCTCCAATCACCAGCCTCAATTTTTGCCCAAACGACATACGCACCTTTGGCAGGTACAATTTTTAATTCATCTTTTAATTCAAGATTCGCAGTTGGAAAACCCAGTTTTCTTCCAATTTGATCGCCTTTTACAACGCGTCCTGACATTGGGAAAAGATGGGAAAGCAAAGTGCCTGCATAGCCTACTTCACCCTCATAGATTGCCTTTCTAATCTTTGTTGAGCTTACTCTCACGTTGCTGACCTTTTCAGCATCTAAGGCAGTGACGCCAAACCCGAACATCACTCCCATTTCTTTTAAATCCTCAAATGACCCTTCTCGATTCCTGCCAAATCGATGGTCATCGCCGATCACGACTTCTGCGGGTCTAATTCCCTCCACCAAAAGCCCCCGCACATATTCTAAAGGTGTTAATCTTGCCAAATCTTTGTCAAATCTCGCCATGATTAAATGATCAAGGCCAGCATTCTCTAAAAGTTTGATTTTTTCGTCCTGTGAATTTAATAATTTTAATTTGTGGTTGTGCGGATGAAGAACAACTCTAGGATGTGGATGGAAAGTTAACAGCGCCGTTTCGCCCCCGATTTCATTCGCTTTTTGTTCCAGAATTCGAATAACAGCCCTGTGTCCAGCGTGTACACCATCAAAAGTCCCAATCGTTAAAACGATGGGTTTTTCTATTTTAATCCCGTCTTTGAGGTGGTATACTTTCAAGGTTGTAAAGTTATGCTTAAAGTTATGTTCTTCTATGCTTGAAATCTACTTCACGTGTTGTATTTTTGCACTCGATTATATAAGCCAGACACAAAACTATGTCAACACAACAAGGAGTCGTATCACAGGTTATCGGACCAGTCGTAGACGTTCGCTTTCCAGAAGGAGTTGAATTGCCAAACATACTTGATGCCCTCGTGGTTGAAGGTGACGGCATAAAAGTGATTTTAGAAACCCAAAAGCACATCGGTGAAGATACCATTAGAGCTATTTCTATGGATGCGACCGAGGGACTGAGCCGCGGGATGAAGGTTACTGCAAAAGGGAGTGGAATTCAAATGCCTGTTGGGGATGACATTAAAGGAAGACTCTTCAACGTTGTTGGAGATGCCATTGATGGAATCGGAGAGGTCAGCAAAGAGGGCGGACGTAATATCCACCAGCCTGCACCTAAGTTCGAAGATCTTTCTACTTCAACTGAAGTTTTGTTAACTGGAATTAAAGTCATCGATCTGATTGACCCCTATTCAAAGGGTGGTAAAATTGGTTTGTTTGGCGGAGCGGGTGTAGGTAAGACAGTACTTATTATGGAGCTGATCAACAACATCGCTAAAGGATACGAGGGTATCTCAGTTTTTGCAGGTGTAGGTGAACGTACACGTGAAGGAAATGACCTGCTTCGTGAGATGATTGAGTCTGGTGTCATTAAGTACGGAGAGGAATTCGTTGAAAGCATGGAAGCTGGAGGCTGGGACCTTTCCAAAGTAGACAAAGAAGAACTTAAGGATTCTCAAGCGACACTTGTATTTGGACAAATGAATGAGCCTCCTGGAGCGCGTGCGCGTGTTGTGCTTTCAGGTCTAACTGTTGCTGAATATTTCCGTGATGGTGATGAAGAATCTGGAGGACGTGATATTCTATTCTTTATTGACAATATTTTCCGCTTCACGCAAGCTGGTTCGGAAGTTTCGGCGCTTTTAGGTCGTATGCCATCGGCTGTTGGTTACCAACCAACGCTCGCGACAGAGATGGGTGTGATGCAAGAGAGAATCACCTCAACAAAGAGAGGTTCGATTACATCGGTTCAAGCTGTTTATGTACCTGCAGATGATTTGACAGACCCTGCCCCTGCGACGACGTTTGCTCACCTCGATGCAACGACAGTTCTTTCTCGGAAGATTGCATCTCTTGGTATTTATCCAGCGGTGGATCCACTCGATTCTACGTCTCGAATCCTCAATCCAGAAACAGTGGGTCAAGAACACTATGATTGTGCAGAGAATGTAAAGAAAATCCTTCAACGCTATAAAGAACTGCAAGACATTATTGCAATTCTAGGAATGGATGAGCTTTCGGAGGAGGACAAGCAAGCGGTAAACCGTGCGCGTCGTATCAGCCGTTTCCTTTCTCAACCATTCCATGTTGCAACCCAATTTACTGGAATTGAAGGCGTTCTTGTTCCTCTTGAGGACACCATTAAGGGGTTCAATATGATTCTAAGTGGTGAACTAGATCAATATCCAGAGGCCGCATTTAACCTTAAAGGAACCATTGAGGATGTGATTGCTGCAGGAGATAAAATGCTCGCAGAAACGGCATAAGATGACAGTAGATATTCTTACACCGGACAAGCATCTTTTTAATGGAGAAGCGAGTTATGTAGGGCTTCCCGGCATCAGTGGCAGTCTTGGGATTTTGAGCAATCACGCTCCCTTGGTAACGACACTTGCATCAGGAGAAATTACCGTGAAGACAGACAAGGAGGAATTGTCTTTTAATGTGAAAGGAGGTACAGTTGAAGTACTCAAAAATCACGTGACCATTCTCGCTCAGTAGGACTCCCTTGTATGCTATGGGTGGTGATAAGGCTCTCCTTTAAGAATGGTATGTGCCCTGTAGATCTGTTCAACAGCAAATATTCGTATTAATTGATGTGGAAATGTCAATGGCCCCATTGCCCATTTTTCATTTGCTTTGCTTTGGATCGAAGGATCAAATCCGTAAGGTCCGCCAATTAAAAAAGCGATGTGTTTGAGTCCTCTGACCTGTAATTTTTCAAGATGTTTGGCAAACGCCATGGACCCAAAGACTTTTCCATGTTCATCGAGAAGGATTAAATAATCTACGCCTTCTAATGCTTTTTCTTGAAGAATGGCTTCCTCCTTCATGACTCTTTTTGAATCAGCCTTCGCGAATTTACTTTTGAGATTTGCGGTCTCAATAAAGGAGAAACGGCCATATCGCACCATCCTTTTGGCATATTCCTCTATCCCAGTCTTGATCCAAACCGCATTTGTCTTGCCCGTGGCTATAATTGATATCTGCACGCCGTGAAGTTAAGGTTTGTAGGGTATTATCTTCGCACCATGCTGAATGATGATATGAAGAGTTTTATTACCTATTCTCTCAAAGAGGATTTAGGATCTGGAGACGTTACTTCTGAATCGAGTGTTCCCGAGGATTTGGTGGAAAAAGGATATATTCTTGCAAAAGAAGCAGGTGTTATTGCCGGGATTAACGTGGCAAAGGAGGTGTTTCACCAAATTGATTCTAACCTGACATTTAAAACATTCGTTAAAGATGGCGCACGCGTCAAGTCCGGAGATGTGGTTGTCGAGCTACTCGGATCGGCAAGAAGCATCCTCTCGGGGGAACGTTTGGCCTTAAATTTCATGCAACGCATGAGTGGGATCGCAACCAGAACAGCAGAGATCGTTCACATTCTTGAGGGCACGAACACCCAAGTTTTAGATACAAGAAAGACGACTCCTGGTTTGAGAGGGTTTGAAAAATGGGCGGTGAGCATTGGGGGTGGAGTCAATCACAGGATGGGCCTTTATGATATGATCCTACTCAAAGACAATCACGTTGATTACGCAGGAGGAATGACCGAGGCCCTTAAAAAGGTTGCCAATTATCAAAATAAGCGACCTGATGCGATGCCAGTTTTACCTCTCGTCATTGAGACAAGGTCTTTCCAAGAAATCGAAGATGCCATTGCCGCATCTCAAAAGGCGGAAATTGTCATCGAAAGAATTTTATTAGACAACTTCGGTCCAGAAAAAGTAGCCGAAGCCGTTGAAAGTTATGGGCATCTGGTGACGTTAGAAGCATCTGGGGGGATTACTCCAGAGAACGTCAATGGATATGGAGAATCTGGCGTAGACTTTGTCAGTATGGGATACATGACGCACTCAGTTAAAAGTTTAGATTTGAGTCTAAAAAGTACGCCAAATGTCTAACGCTCGCAACCCAAAATCATCGAACCCTTTCTTGAAGTGGCTTAAGAATCTCCAGTGGGTCATCAATACTCAGAAATTTTTACGTTCAAAAACGCCATGGGGTGTTGAGGGAATGACTCTCTATGATGTATTGAGGTTTTTTGGGCTTGGATTAATCAATGGATCGGTCTCTATTCGGGCTGCATCTATTTCCTTTCGTCTTTTACTCGCGTTTTTTCCAGCCATGATTTTACTTCTCAGTGTGCTGCCTCACACGCCATTAGAACCCGATGCAGTTCTGGATGCCTTGCTGCTTTTTTTTCCAGGAGAAACAGTCAGTCTTTTTGAGCAATCTGTCAGCGATTTACTTGAGAAAAGTCACGGGTCTGTGCTGTCCATAGGATTTGTCCTCACCGTTGTGTACGCGTCTAACAGTGTAAATGCGATTCTTGCAGGCTTTAATGCAAGCTATCTGTTAGATAAAAAAGGAAATGCGTTCATTTACTCTTTGATGTCTCTGTTGCTCTTAGTTATCTTGGTGTTTATGCTAGGTGTTGCCGTTTTGCTCATTGGTTTTAGCGGACAAGCATTGACTTGGGTCTCCTCAAATGGATGGCTTCCTGGTGGACTGGTCCCTTGGCTTAATGCAGCCCGATGGACGCTTTCGCTTATCCTCGTTTATTTCTCAGTTTCTTTGCTCTATCATTTTGGCAACAGTGAAAGAGATAAATGGCGAACCTTTACGCCGGGTGCGACAATGACCACTTTACTTATCGTCTCTCTTTCTCTTGGCTTTGGATATTTCATTATGTATCTGGATAGTTTTAATAGACTATATGGTTCTTTAGGTACGTTCCTGTTGTTATTGGTATGGATCAATGCGAACAGTTCAGTCTTGTTGCTGGGGTTTGAATTCAATGTCAGTATCCACAAAGCGAGAAATGAAGCACGAAGCAACTTGCAAACAAAATCGAAAACCACGTAATTAGCGAAATGATGATATTAAAGCAAATCCCTTTGTTAGGCGCCCTATTACTTATTTCTGTTTTTTCTTTTTCACAAACCTCAATTGAGGGGTTTTGGAAAACGATAGACGACGAAACAGGAAGAATAAAAAGTGTCGTTGAGATTACTGAAAGAGAGGGTCAATTTTATGGAACCATCGTAGAACTTTTTAGACTTCCTGAAGAAGATCAGAATCCGATATGTGACCTGTGCGAAGATGATAGAAAAGACATTCCTGCCCTTGGGATGGAGATTGTCAGGAACATGGTCCTTTCCGATGGAGAGACCCAGGAATGGGAGGATGGTACGATTTGTGACCCCAAGAAAGGTTCTATATACGATTGCGAAATGTGGTTCGAAGATGGAGATACCGACGTCCTCAAAGTTCGCGGATATATATGGTTTATTTTCAGAACACAGGATTGGCTCCGCGTCAAGGATTAAGTAAGCTTATTTAGGAGCTCCGAGAGTTCTTTGGTTAATGCTTTTCTCTCATATGGCGACGCATCTATCTTTTTCTGTCCATCTTTAACAATGACATGGTGGAGCATTTCATATGCTGATGCGGCATCATTGTGGTCGCAAAACGGAAGTCCCCATTCAGTTAAACGTTTAGATAAATCACTCGGACTGTTACAAATTGAAAGGATTGGCTTTTGAGTCGCGATGTACTCAAACACCTTTCCTGGAGTACATTTTCTGGCAGGATCGGTGTTGTTTTGGACCAATAGAAGGGCATCACAATTCATCATTTCTAGAATGGCTTCTCTGTGATTGATACCTGGCAAGTGTTGTATGAAATCCGTATTTCCCATGTCCCTCCGAACGTCTTCGCCGATACTTCCCACCAGTACGATTTCTACTTTACTCACTTGTTCAGCGTTCCATTTTGTTACCGCTTCCCAAAGCCCAGGAGCATTCCTCGAACCATATAGTGCGCCAAAATGACCTATCCGAAACCGCGTTCTGTTTTCCGAGACGGAGTTGATGTTTTCAAAATCATGGTGATCCCAACCGTTTGGTATTAAGGTATGTTTGTTTTGATTTAAAATCTCTATATGTGCGTTTGCGACAGATGGAGAATTGATGAGAATGTGATCGCAGGTTTTTACCACTTCTCGTTCCATTTCTATGAGTTTTTTCCGTGCTCTTGCCCCCATTTTAAATTCGTCCAAATAGTCCATATCAGCCCATGGGTCTCGGAAATCAGTAAGCCATATTAAATCGGGGAAAGACTGTTTCACGTTCAGTGCGATGAGATGCATGCTGTGTGGGGGTCCAGTGGATATGATTGCATCAACAGGGTTTTTTGCAAGCCATTTTTTAAGAAATCTTGAGGAAGGTCTAATCCACGCTGCCCTTGCATCGGGAATGAAAATATTTCCCCTGACCCATCTTGTAAATTCGTTGATCAAGGATTTGTTTCCACCCTTTTTGTTTTCCGCTCCGGTACGTCCCGTTGATTTCCCTCCGCCGATCACAGAGACAACTCTAGAAGGCTCAAATATGGGTAATTTTAATACGGTGATTCCTTCAGGAATTTCTTTTAGCAAGCTAGAATCTTCAACGGGCACATCTGGGTTTTCTGGGGTGAATATAACTGGGTCCCATCCGAAGCCCTGAAGATATTTTGAAAATTTTAACCAGCGTTGTACACCTGCTCCTCCTGAAGGTGGCCAATAATACGTGATGATCAGTACCTTTTTATTTTCTTTTGAGTTATTCAAGCTAATACGAAATTACGGGAGGATCAAGTACAACACAATATTCACAGTAATGCGAATCTTCATTGTGAGCGATTTTCTTTCCTTCTTCACGAAACGCTGCGAGCCTCATTCCTATCCAATCTAAGAAGCGGTCAACATTATCTTTTGTAATGTCTTTGCTTTCATTGATCGAAAGCGTAAGCAATCCTGAGTGAACATTTCTTCCCGAGCGAATTGCAGCATTTACCACATCCACATGTTCATCTCTCTTTAAGAGCATCGCACAATAGACCATAAGCTGAAGTGCTTTGCCTGCTTTGCCTCTACTTAATTTCCCGTCGTCATCATCCCAATCCCCTGATTTTGAATCTTTCAAATTAAGTTCTGATTGCGTCGTTTGTCCTGTTTTATAATCCACTACGCGCGTGATACCATCAATTTTTTCAACCCGATCCGCCATGCCGAAAAATTTTATTTCTCTCCCATCCTTTAAGGTGTAGGTTGCCTCAATTTCCTCTTCTAACCCGGTAATGGTAATGTGGCTCCCGTCATTATTTAGCTCTGAAATTTCACGTGTAAGTATTTTTTTAATTGTAGATCTCGCAGAGCGTATAAGCAGAAAATTCTCACCTCTGTCCGATGGCCCATATTTATACTCTTCGGCAATTGCATCAGCCAACAGTTCGTCTACTTGAGAGAGTATTTCATTAAGATGTGACGCTTTCAGCGTCATATTCAGGGCGGTTTTTTTAAGACCCTCTTCAAATACTTTATGTACAATGGACCCCAGTGTATTGCTTTGGATACTCTCTTCTAAATCTTTGGGTTCAGACAATTTCAATAAATATCGATATGTGAAATTACGTTCACATGTGAGCATCTTATTTATAGCAGAAGGCGACATTCCATCTCCCATCCACTTGTTAAACCTCTCCTTCATAAGGTCAGTTAATTCCAGTTCAGGAATTTCTGGTCTCTCATCAGGGAGTGGCATATTGAACGTCAAGAGCTCAGTCTCGAAATGTTTTTTTAACTGTAGGATATAACGGCTTGATTCTACCCCGTCCTTGCCTCCGGTTCTATGAAGTAGATGCATCTCTGTCGATCTATTTAACAGTCGATATAAGCTGTATGCATATGCGGCCTCTCGTTCATGTTTTCCTGGAAAACCCAAATAGTTTTGAAGATCGACCGGAATGTAACTGTCCATAATCTCTTGTTTAGGCATCGCACCCTCATTGCAATCAAGAACGATTACCCTGTCGTAATCTAGTGCACGTGTTTCGGTAAGTCCCATGATCTGTAGACCTTTTGCAGGCTCTCCAAGTAAATTGACTTTCTCTACACTCAGTAATTTCTGCATTAGCATTCTCACATCCTCAGAAGTTTTGCAAGGATTATGCTTGGATTGCAACCGCCCCATGACACTTACCACACGTCGGACACAATTCCACCCCGCCGTTACCCACGGATTTTCTTCATGCTCTAATTGTCCACCAAGTTTTTCAGTCCAAACACCAAGTTTTTCTAGGTATTTATCCGCCTGATTCGTTTTTAATGACGTGAGGTCTGAGACGAAGGCATAAAAGGGCCCTTTTGACACTTCCTTCAGGAGCTCGTCACTGACCCAAACAGCGTGTTTTTCAGCGAGTATATGAAGCGTATGTGCAGCATCTTTTCGGTAATCGTTTGCAATTTGTTGACTTGAAAGAGCCATTAAATCTTCATATCTCCACGCTTGACCTTGTCTTGTTGTCATGCGATTTACAAGGTTGATGAATGGGTGTATCGGCGTCTCTCGAATGCTTAAACCCATGGTAACATTGTAACCATCTTTACAGTACGGCAATGCTTGTAAAAGCATAGGTAGGGTGGATGCTTCGGGCACGACAATAACTGTTTTCCCCTTTTCATCATCTGAAAGGTCAGATACGATTTGCCTCACGTACTGACATGAACTCATGACACTGCTACATTCGACAATCTTTATTTTAGGTGTCTTGGATTGAATTCTTGACTTTATAAAGTTCGCGGAACTTTGAATGTCACGGTGAATGTCACGGATGAAATACCCCGCCTCCATTTGTCCATCTTCCACATAAAAATTATCAGCGTCAGGCAAGTAGCTTAGTTTTCCCGCTGCGTGCCATTTTTTCATATACAAGAGCTCACTTCCAGTCAGTGCTGCCAAACCAGCAGCGTAGACCATGTCGTACCCGCCTGTCTTTCCCGCCTCTGCAACTTTTCGACTCAGTTTTGCTTTGGTGACAAGGCCATCTTCTCTGAGAACCTCATGCAATTTCGTGTATAAGTTTGGGAGTCGATCCCACTGCTTCATAAAAATGATTTGGTCGTCAGTCAGTTCTTTTTCTGGCGCAAAACTCCATTCTTCGATTTCTTTTATGTCTCGGAGGTTTTTAAATACAGCCAATGCATCTTTCAAATGATGGTCAATGGCGTGAAAATCAGACAAGGCTATGGGCCCCCAGTTTAAAAACGATGTAAATCCATCTCTTCCTTCTGGTAAATTAACTTGGACGGCATAAAGTCTGGCCAACACTTCTAAGTTTTCAGCCATAGAAAATGCTTCGTCCCCCTCCATAAATGCTCCCAGGGTCATCACCTTAGGCATGCGGCATGGTTTTCCGACCACTTTGGCGAATGCTCTTTTAAATGCGTTAACTGCTCTAAAACTAGGCAGAACGACGGCACACTTTTCAGGAGATTCATGCTGGCAAAGGATGAGCGCAACGTCTTCTAGGAACGTTTGGGAGCCAAGTGTGATAGAATGGATTGTGTTCAAGATCAGGCGACTATATTCAATCCTTCAAGGTAAAGCCATTGCGGATAAATTTCCACCAAAGTTTCCGAGATTCACGATCTGTAAACACCGATGTCATTTCTCCCCACAATGAATTTTTCGGTGTTGAGACTGTAACCTTCTTTTGAGTTTGAGCACCAGCTTCTCCGTCAATGACTTCTTGCTCATGAACCGCCATTGGAGCTTCAGCTTCAACCTCATCTTTAATTTCATCTTGAGCGTCAATCTCAGTTGATCTATCAGTTTGGTTCAATATTTCCTGTAACTCGTCAGCCACTTTAAACCTCTCTTGTGCTTGCGCTTTATACCCCTTTGCCTCCTCTAGAAGCCCCAGATTGTTGTGTGCGATTGTATCCTCAGGATCGAGTTCAATGGCAAGTTTGTAGTCCTCTATGGCAGCGTCTGTATCACCTGCAGCTTGTTTCATCCACCCTCTAGAAGCAAATCTGTAGCTGTAATCAGGTTGTAAAATTGCCGCTCTATTGAGGTCTTCAATGGCCTCCGCTGTAGCGCCTGTATGAAATTTACAGATGGCTCTGTCATGGAAGGCATTGGGGTCTAATTGGTCTTTGTCAGTCGATGAAAACCAAATATTCCAATCGATTAATGCTGCGTTCCATTCGCGTTGCTCCATAAAGCTTAAGGCACGTTTGCGAATTGCATTATTTGCTGTTTCTAAAGTCACTTTGCTAATGTAAAGATTTTACCATTTGTATTGTAGTTTTAACAAACGATATTACTACAAAAATGAACACATTGTCAGATTCATCACGGCTCAACCAAACCATACCTTTTTGAAAGTTATCACGGATGTTGATATAACCCATGAACTCACATTTCATGTCCCGGCTATGGCAAGTCGCTATATCGAAGTGAAGGATGATGATCAGGTTCGTGATGCGCTCGCTTTTGGAAGAGAAGAAGGTCTGAATATCTTGATTTTAGGTGGCGGAAGCAATATGCTATTCCATTCTAATTTCGAGGGTCTTGTTGTTAAAATTGCGAGTCGGGGAATCCAAGTTCTGAATGACGATGGCCGGGTATTAGAGGTGGTCGCTGAGGCAGGTGAGATGTGGCATCATTTCGTCATGCATACACTTGAGAGCGGTTGGGGAGGTCTAGAAAACCTTGCGCTTATTCCAGGATGTGTTGGCGCAAGTCCCATGCAGAACATTGGCGCTTATGGCGTTGAGATTAAAGATGTTTTTTCATGGCTTGAAGCCATAAATATTGAAAGTGGCGAATGCGTTAAATTTCATTTAGAGGATTGCAAATTTGGCTATAGGGAATCGATATTTAAGTTAGAGGAAAAAGACAAATGGGTGATCGTTAGGGTGGCCTTTAGACTCGATCGGAAATCTGAACTGAAAACGGGATATGGTGCCTTAGAATCAGAACTTTCGAAAATATCGAAGACACAAATCACCCACAGTGACGTGGCAAATGCCGTGGTGAAAATCAGAAATTCTAAACTTCCCAATCCGGCCATACTTGGGAATGCAGGCTCGTTTTTTAAAAACCCTGTGATCGATCACAACGTGTTTTTGGACCTAAAACTGATCTACCCCGAGATTCCCAATTATCCTCAAACAGACGGAACCGTCAAATTGGCTGCGGGGTGGCTGATCGACCAAGCGGGTTGGAAAGGTCATAGCAGGGGGACGCATGGCGTACATGACAAACAAGCATTGGTGCTTGTAAATAGGGGGGGGGCTAGCGGTCAAGACATATGGCAACTCGCCACAGATATTATGACCAGTGTGGAACATAAATTTGGCATTATGCTTGAGCCTGAAGTCAATCAGATCGGGATGATTTAGCCTTAGTAATCGACGCAAGGATGGTAGGCTGGAGGACCATCTTTTTTACTCACATCCCAAAGGTATTTTAATGAAATCTCATGTGAACCTCCAGATGTAGCAATGCCAAGTTTACTTAAAGTAAGATCATAACTGTATCCCATTCTCCACATTTTATTTCCGAATCCGAATACAAAACTCACGGCGTCGATGTCTATGGAGCCATCTGCAGCATGTTGTATCACAGGAATCCCTCTATACCAAACCCCAACGGTCATGATATTCAAGTCGTAGTATGCCCCCAAATCGAGTTGATCGAATAACCCTTGATTTGTGTAATTGAAGGCGACTACGATATCCTTGCTATGCTTGGCCTTTGGGCCACGTTTCAGAGACATTCGACCTCCTCCATGCGCGGACAATCTCATTTCTAGTTTCTCTGCATACTCATGACTGATACTGTGATTGGGCGTATTCAGATGGTCGGCAGATAGTCCAAACCAAGACTTTCGACTCACAATCAGAAATCCAGATCCCATATCGATATACTGTTTACCAGTTCCTAACCCTTGCTCAAGTGTCGTTGACGCATCATTGCGAAGAAGCTGATCCATAAACGTAAGTGCATTTAGATTCACGGATCGACTTACGAGCCCAATTTGTAGCGCTGGACGAATAAATGTGCGTGGTCCAAGCTGGAATTCATATGCATATTGAAAGGCTGCTCGAGAAGCACGTAAAGCGCCAGCTCCCGCCTCCTCGTGGCTGATTAGAAAGCCCATTCCACCATTGTGATCAAAGGTGGGTCTATCGTAAGCAATTTGAAATCCTGTGTATGCTTGCGGCAAGCTTGCCCATTGAGCTCTGTATAGCGTCACGGCTCTTGCCTGACCTGTCGCTCCTACATATCCTGGATTTATCGAAGTCGGAGCTGCATTGTACTGTGTGAAATGCATGTCTTGAGCCTCCACAGAAGATGTACACCAAGCAAATGCAATCACAGTCATTGCAGCACTAATTATGCGTTTGGGATCTAAGTGAAGGAAGCATATCATATCCTTTCATACGTCTCTAAACGACCAAAGGTTACAATTTTTAGGGGATTATTTTGTCATTAAAGTCACCGTTCCAGCCCGCTGTAATTTCCTGCCATCACTTAGGTATGCAACTGCCTTAAACGCATATACATCCTGAGGTGAAAGTTCACCATTTACATATCCATCCCATCCAATATTGACATCAGACGAATAGAAAATCTGTTCACCAAGTTTATTGAACACGAACAATTCGTACTCCATGATTCCTGCATGTCGTGGGCGGAACACATTGTTGTCATAAGCCTGTGGATCATACATTCCTCCATTTCCACCACCAGTAAGTGGGGTGAAGGCAGTTGGGAAGGTCATTTCCCCGCCTGGTTTGGCGAGTATTGCATCAACCAACGTAAATGTGGTTGAACAGCCCCATTCGTTATCTGCTGTTAATGACACAGTATACATGCCCGCTCCGGTGTACTCATGTATGGGGTGTTCACTAGTTGATGTCGTTCCGTCACCGAAATACCAAACAAATTCGGATGCATCTGCCGATAAATTCATGTGATAAACCGGCTCTCCTGGCGCAAAAACCTCAGTCGGAGAAAGCGTAAATGCGGCTTGTGCTTTTGGATAAACGACGACTGTTGCGTAGTGAGTGTCTTCCAGAACAGTGCCTTCATACCCATAAACTTCAAGCTTAATATCGTACGTGCCAGGTTGCTCATACGTATGCGAAGGATGTTCCGCAGCATGTGTCGTTCCGTCACCGAAATCCCACCGATATTCCTCTGCATATTGTGAGAAATTTGTAAAATCTATTTTCAAGGGTGCGCACCCTTCACCACCTCCTAAAAAGCTTATTTCAGGAGTAGGTGCTAAAATCTTGACGTTTTGGGATGCATTGTCACCACAATATCCATTGTTGACGTCTAGTGCGATGTTGTAACTTCCCCAGGTCTCAAAAGTGTGACTTCCTGGTTCGGAAGCTGTACTGACATTGCCATCCCCGAAATTCCACATATTCGAACTTGCCCCACCTGCCAGCGTTGTGTTTTCAATCTCTACAGTCGTATTTGGGAATGTTTGAATGATCGGGGTCACCGTGAACCCTGCATGCGGCGCAGCATAAACTTCAATATTTGTACGTACGGTATCGGTACATCCAAATGTTGATGTTACAGTGAGAGAAATGGTAAACGTGGTGTCCTGGTCTGCAAAAGGGGTCGTGAATGTATGAGAGGGTTCGAATACATTGCTTTCTAAACCATCCCCGAAATCCCAATTGTATATAGCGGCTCCAGAGGTGGAATTTAGGAACGACACGTCGAAAGGAGAACACCCTTGTTGCGGGACATCGAACGCTGCTTCTATTTCAGGAAGGACCTCTACCTGCACTTGGTCTTGGGCCGAACATCCACTGTTTGTGGTTGCAGTAAGTATCGCAGTGTAGGTGACGGGTTCATTTGAAGGGTTAAAGTAATTAAAAACGTGTTCTGTAGCGCTCTCATTCGATATTTCACCTGTGCCGTAATACCACTCGATATTGTCAGCTCCTTGTGATGCATTTTTAAACGTGACCTCCAAAGGGTAGCATCCGGTCATGTTTGTAATTTCTAAATCTGCCACTGGTGTTGCCAGAACTTCTAATTCCACAGACTTGCTCCCTGTGCAACCATATACGCTCTCGCCATTTAATGTGACAGTGAATGTTGTATCTGAGTATCCGGGTGTTACAAATAAGTGTGTCGGCTGATCGGCAGGAGATTCAGGAGATCCGTCTCCGAAATTCCAAGTAAAACCTGCATTTGAATTTAAACTTTGATTAACAAATAGGACATTTAAGGGAGAACAAGATGAAGGCGGAACTAAAAAATCGGCCACGACTTCTGGGTACAGTTCGACAGCCACGACTTCAGTGTCGATACATCCACCCACACCTTCAACCATGAGGGTTACTTCCCGAATTGCGGTACTCATGCCCTGATGATTGAAAGTATATGCATGTGAAGTCCCTCCAAAGCCATTTTCCTCACCACCATCTCCGTAGATCCATGTGTGATTGATGGCTCTTTCACTGTTGTCTGAAAAATTTACCAAAAGGGGTGCACATCCCACTTGAATGTCTGCTGAAAATTGTGCGATTGGTTGTGGGTTTACAATCACTTCTGTGCTGTATTCACCGACACATCCGAAATTTGACTGACCCTCAACATGTAAAAGAAACGTTTCTACAAACGCCGTCTCGTTGGTGTAAAGGTGAGTATTCATGGGGATGTTAGAGTCAGGTGAGCCATCACCAAAACTCCAAATAATATCTTGTGCTCCACCTAGAGATGGCATTTGGATTGCAAAAGGAGAGCAACCTTCATCCTCTGGTAAAATGAAATCGAACAAGGCCTCTGGGTAAACGGATACACCGACAACCGTAGTGTCATTGCACCCGTTTTCTGCGATAGCAATAAGCCTTACAGGAAAGGTCTCAAGAAAACCAGTTGTATTTTCAAACGTATGTAACGGTGCATCCTCTAAACTCGTGCCACCGTCAGTGAAGTCCCACGCATATGAAATTGAATTTGATGAGTTGTTTGTAAATGTAGCCTCCATAGGTGCACATGAAGGTGCAGAAGCCGAGAAGGAGGCTTGTGCACCAGGCAGTGTCGCGACTTGTATCGTGTCGCGTGCAACACATCCGAATGGACTGGTTGCATGTGCGACGGCAATAAATGTTGTCCCCAACATATCTTGACTCAAGTATGTGTGAGAAATGAGAGGTTCATCTGATCCCAATCCGTCACCAAATGTCCAAACCACATCTGCATCTACAGTCCCCGTTGCCTCAAAGTTGACGAGCAATGGTGTGCAGCCTTCTGTCACATCAGAGGAGGCTGTAATAGCGGGTGCAGCTTCGACTTCAATGGTTGCACTTAAGACATTGTTGCAATGTTCGGTCAATATTTCTAGACTCACATCAAATTCACCAGGTGAATTGTAGAAGTGTATTGGATGTTGTTCTCCCGAGTGGGTGCCATCACCGAAAGACCAATCCCACTCTAGGATTGGATCTCCACCCATAGACAAAGAAAGGTCTGTAAAGGATGTTGTGTCACCTTCACACACCACGCCGTTAATGAAGTCGGCAGACGGGCTCTCAAACACTTCTGGAGTCACATTTGCTGTTCGAACACATCCGTTTGCACCTGTGACTTCTAGACCCACAACATAGGAGCCTGGCGCATCGAAAAAGAGCTCTGGGGTGCTCGTTCCGTTATGTGTTCCAGGGGCGACATTAAAAGTCCAGTCATAGTTGACACCCTCGCCACTTATCTCTTCCGCGATGGCAGAAAATGAATCGCATCCTTCTGTTTGGGACAATTCAATGATCACTTGAGGAGAAGGTTTAATCTGGATTTCAAACCGAGCGGTATCGTGACAAGACAATGCCTGATCTGCAAGCGCAACGACTCCCAAGACGGTGTAATTGCCAGGATCATTAAAAGTCCAAGTCAATGATGGGGACCCTCCAGGATACCACTGACCGACACCGTTATTGAAATTCCAGTAAAACGCAGTCGCATCATTTTCGTCTTGTACAAAAGTTGCCGGAAGCCCTTCACAAACTTGGTTTGGTCCTGAAAGATTTGTCGAAAGCGGAGCTCTCACAATGAGTTCTATTTGAGTGGAGTCGATGCCGCAATAGCTTGAATCGTATAGCATAACATGGTACGTTCCTACTCCTGGTAAGTCGAGATCGAAGGGCGCCGATGACACCCAAGGCCTCCAGTCGATGATGTCATCCATTCCATTGTTGTCGAGGTCTCCGAAATTCCATTTCTCAAACCGCTGACTTGTATTTCCATTTGCTGTGCAATTCTTATCAGTCACGTTTGACAGCTGTACAGTCGTGTCTGGGTAACATAGCTGGGTGGAAGAAGCCCCAATCGCGGCATTGTCCAAATCCCAAATGTTGATGTAGTCAATCGTCACACTTGCCCCAGCGCCAAACTCGTGATTTCTGCATGCGTTAGTCGCTGATAACGTCACTTCTCTATTACATCCTGTTGACCCTACGGAGTAATTGTGCGGTACAGTACCTCCTGCATTTGTTGCATCAAAACTCTCTGTGACCCCGTCGTCAAATTCCCATGTAAACGTGGTTGTAGCGCTTACGTTTGTAGAGGCATTTAAAAAGAACAATGTTGCGGGTGCACATGCATCCGTTTCCCATCCTTCAGGAACTTGAATGGATGGATTTACGGACTCCTCTTTGACAAATGTTCCAGTCACGACACACCCATCAGCACTTGTAAATGTCAAGGTATATACTTGCCAAACATCAGGATAGGTATGTGTAATTGTATTTCCAGTGGCCCAAAGACCGAGGTTTTCATCTGCTGTACCATCTCCCCAGTTGACCGTCACATCATTCCATTCGGACGTGGTTTGTATGAAAAGATCATAATCACCAGGATTACAGCTAAACCAAGTCGGGGAAGAAGATGCCACACCGTCGGCATCTAAAAGATCGTGACATTGAGCGCTAGCGCCTGTTCCTACTAGAGTTAGGAGGATTAAGGTTGTCGCAATGCTGAAGAGTTTTTGACAATACATAGTAATTCTTACGATTTTACCTGCTGTAGGTTACGTTTTAGAGCGGTTTTATAACCTATAAAATTACTAGTGCGGATCTTTGAAATTTGGGTTTTGAATAAATGTTGTGTCGGTCAGAGCGTGTAAAAAAGCGATTATTGCTTCTTTCTGCTGTGGCGCAAGCGCTAAACCCCCAGTTGTGTACTTCATAAATGGATCTATCGTTGATGAACTGACCCCGCCGCTGTTGTAGTGTTCAATCACATCTTCCAGAGATGTAAAGCGACCATCGTGCATGTATGGTGCGCTCAATGCAACGTTTCGCAAGGTGGGTGTTTTAAACAAACCAGAGTCCAAAACAAATCCGGTCACGTTCACTCTTCCAGGGTCATTTTCAAAAGAAGAATCGAGGCCGTTGTTGTGGAATAAATAATCAGAAAATTGCAGTCCAGCTTCTCCATGACAATGAAAACAATCTGCACCAAACTCTCCTCCGGGATTGACCTCGGGATCTCCTCCTTCTTTGAGAAACAATTGGTATCCCAAATACTCTCCATCGGTGAGGTTTGTTTCTCCTCTTCGCCATTTGTCGAATTTACTATCTGCACTAATCATAGTTCGAATAAACTGAGCGATTGCTTTTACAACTAAATCCTCTGTAATGTTATCACTTCCAAATGCATTAAAGAACAATTGTGGATAGTCAAGTTCTCCGAAATCCTCCGTCATCAAACGTTCCACAACGACTTCCCATGACACATTCATTTCTAAGGGGTGCTCAACTGGATCACGTATTTGGTCTTCTAAAGTCAGGGCTCTTCCATCCCAAAAGAAAGACGATGACCATCCCAAATTGCAAATCACACTGGCATTTCTGTCGCCAAGTGTTCCATTAACGCCAGAACTGAATTGATTTGGATCAGAAAAACTGGAAGAAGGCGCATGGCAACTTCCACACGAAATAGAGTTATCTAGGGACAAGGATGTTTCCCAAAACAGGAGTAGTCCCAATTGTATCCCTTCCTCAGTCATGGGATTGTCTGCCGGGATATCCATGGGTGGGAAGAAAGGAGGAATGTCTATGGTATATGGGGTGGCCTCCCACGTCTTTTCGCCACAATCGCAACCAGAAGCGATTGCAGAGAACACAAAAGCACTTGTGATCAAATATCTTGATACTGTTTTGTGAATCATGACAACAAGAACCTTCTATTTAAGCGTCCAGGATAAAGAAAAATTATCTACAAACTGGGTGGCGTTTGCGACCGGCCCCATCGAATGGCCCACAGCACTTAAATCCAGGTTGTCTTCATTTGAAGCGCCTTCAAATGCTTTGTATAAATCCAGATTAAGCGAAAACGAAATGGTTTCATCTTGGTTGAGAACGATGCTTTCGTTTAAGTCCAATGTGACAGTCCGATAAAGCGCATTCGATGCAGGATGCAGGATAAAGGGAGTTTGAATCAACCCGCCTTCGGTTTCTGCCAATTTCCCTTCACATTTCACAAAGAAATAACTTTCCATCATATCCCATGTCATTCCGGCAGAACCAGCCACACTAAGTGGGTTATCACTCGGAAGTGAAGTATTCAATGACATTGAGTTCATTTCAGAAGGCACACCGACATCAAACTTAACAGCGTTAAATTCATTGGAACTTCGGAGTAATTTTTTACTGAACACCCCGGATGCTGTAGCAGAATTTGTGATGAAATCTAAACGAGAGATCGAGGCAGAATTAATCCATTCCCCCGACCCATTCCGAAGTGAAATATTGCTTAAGTAACATGAAAGTTTCTCAGTCCGCACATCATGTCCAATATAATCCGTGACGGTGTCTCCAATAAATAGCGTTTCTCCAGACCAAGATAATTCTGCATTTAAAACGACAACACCAGGGTTTTCATCAGGATTACAACTGCTGATTAACACCATTGTTATCGCGGCAATGCTTACGCGTAGAGAGTTGGTTTTCATTTTAGTTGTTTTAGTTATACCTCAATGACGACAAAATTCGGAAAATGTTGCACGCAACGCTATGATTTTGCTCATAATTTGTTGTAATATTTGAATCACTATGATCAGCCACACAAATAATTTCGAAGTCGTAAGAGCTTCAGCAGGGTCTGGAAAGACATACAGACTGGTCCTGAGGTATCTTGAATGTGCACTGAAGAGTGATGTGGCAGGTGCATTCAAAAGCATTTTGGCACTCACCTTTACGAACAAAGCTGCTGCTGAAATGAAGGGCAGGATACTCGAGGATTTAGAAAAACTGTCTGCGGGGAAAGGCGATAAAAAAACACATTTACTAGAACACCTTCAGATTTCAGAAGAAAGACTTGTAAAAAGATCTGCCCATCTTCACAAAGAGATGCTTCACAGGTACAGTGATATCGCTGTTATGACCATCGATAGTTTTGTAAACCGATTGGTCCGAAGTTTTGCAAGAGATCTGGCATTAGATCAAGATTTTAGAGTAGAACTCGACTCCGACAAGATCATTGATGATGCGGTGTCTCAGCTTTTAGACAAAGTGGGCATCAAAGGAAATGAGTCCTTGTCTCAGCTTTTGGAGGGTTTTGCAAATCAACAAGTAGCGGAGGATAAGGATGCCAGGGTCCGGAATCCTTTAAAAGAATTAGGAAAAGCTGTTGTCAAAGAAAATATGCGAGATGTGATTGCAGCATTTGAAGACATTTCACCCAAAGACTTTAAAGACATCAGTACATCATTAAGGGAGGCCACTTCTGGATGTGAAACACATTTAAAAAAAGTCGTTCAAGTGGCCAACGCCGCCATTGTTGAACTCCAGATGTCAGATTCGGATTTTGCCTATGGGGATGTCCCTAGAAATCTTAAAAAGTTCTCAAATGGCAGAGTCAAGGCCTTATCAAATCGAATACGAAGCCACCTAACAGATCCGGGCGCAATGCTTAAAAGCAATGCGTCTGACGAATTAATTTCGAAGGCACAACGTCTTGGTCCATTTCTTATGCACGTGTATGATGCAGCGTTGAAAATGCTCCCTGAAACAGTGGATGGAAAGACGTATTTGTTGGCAAAAAATTTATTGAAACGCCTCGATTTAATGGGAACCCTTTCAGAACTCCACAAGGAGATCGAAAAAATTCAAACCGACAACAACGTCCGAACATTTGGTGCGATGCACACAATGATTTCAAAAATTGTGCGAGAAAATCCGACGCCATTTATATATGAAAGATTGGGAAGCCGATACGCCCATATTTTCATGGACGAATTTCAAGATACATCGGTCACTCAGTGGCACAACATTGTGGTTTTATATGATCACGCGTTGGCGAGTGATCAAAAGAATTTGGTCGTAGGAGATGGGAAACAAGCCATCTATCGGTGGAGGAATGGCGACTACAAACAGTTGATGGATTTGCCTGCTTTGCAAGGTGAAAATTTAGGGATTGCATTGTCTGAAGCAGAGAAGACATTAAAGGACCATTGTTTTTCCGATAGTCTAGATGACAATTGGCGGACGGGAAGTGAAATCGTGGAATGGAATAATCAATTGTTTGGCGAGATGCGAAATCACCTTCCACCCGAACTCACGAAGGTTTACGACGGACTTTCTCAAACGCCTAAGATGAAATTTCCAGGCGGGGTCCATTTGGAACTCGTGTGTGGCGCCAAAGTTGATGAAAGACGAAACAGCCATTGCGACGCGATTGTCAAGAGAATTAGGGCATATGAATCTCAGGGTTTCGCATTGGGAGACATGACAATTCTGGTACGTACAAATCGAGAGGGTGCTCACCTCGCTCAAGAACTTCTTAAATCAGGGATTAAGCCCATGACAGAAGAATCTCTTCAATTAGGCAGGCATCCAGGTCCTATCGCTGTGGTAGCTTTAATTCGTTGGATTTTAAGACCAGATGATTATCGAAACGGTGTTGCGGTTTTGCAATGTATGGCTGCGCTCAATGGTATTGATGAGGTGTATTATTTAAATAAATATGTTCAAGTCACCGAAACGCCTTCCAAGAGTCAGGGGAAGAAGAGTCATTCGAAGGGGAAGCTAGATACTGCGGGGATGCTTAAAGAGCTTTTCCCAGAACTACAAGCCATTGAAAGATCTTCGGACCCCGTGGCAACGTTTGTGGGGCACGTCTGTGAAACCATGGGCATTACAGCAAACTATCCTGCATATGCTGAAGGCATTATTGAATTGGCGCATGAAATAGGACGAACTGATGAGAGTGGTCTTCATGGATTCTTAAGATTTTGGGATGGGAAGGGACATGCAAAAAGCGTGGTCACCATCGCCTCTAAAGATGCTGTTCAAATCATGACTGTTCACAAGGCAAAAGGTTTGGCCTTTAAGGTTGTCATTGCATTGATTACAGTTAAGAATTTCACAAAATTTAAAGGTGTTATTCCAGTTAAACTAGATGAGGCTTCAGGAATGCCTTTAAAAGCAGCCATGCTCGAGAATTACGACATGTTGGATACCACGGTTGAAAGTCAAAGAATTGCTGAAGTTAATCGGGTGAAGTTGGACCTTACAAATGGTGTGTATGTTGCCTTTACAAGGCCAGTAGAAAGATTGGAAATTGTTTTAGAACTTGAAAAGGAAGATTTTAATCGGAATGAT
Source organism: Crocinitomicaceae bacterium (assembly GCA_002700285.1). GTDB lineage: Bacteria > Bacteroidota > Bacteroidia > Flavobacteriales_D > Sanyastnellaceae > UBA974. Next base: position 47,120 of record PACT01000037.1, read on the forward strand.
GTGAAAACAGTGGGTGAATTAATTATTAAATCGCTTGAGATACAGAACAACGGGTCCATTTGTAGTGGAGACTTAACACCTGTACCGGGAATGTCATTGGTGACGGAGGAATCCATAAATCCTTCGGCAAATATCCCTTTGGAGAATTTATTTACGGGGGAATCTGCCAATCACCTTGTGACAGACAATCACATCGAAGACCATTCAACGTTTCACGATGGTCTTACTCCATCAGAATTGGGAACGGTTGTGCATAAAGTTTTGGAAAAACTGAACAGCGAAGACGATTGGCTTGATGTGAAAAAATCATTGCGTGCAGGTGTGGGAATAGGAGAGGTAGATCGATTAATCATTGAGAAACGCGTGGAAAACATCTTGAATTCAGCGCGCGCCAAAGTGTTCTTTGCACCAGGACTGCATGTCGAATCTGAATGTGATTTTGTAGATATAGACGGAGGCGTTTCTAGACCAGACAGAATCGTAAGAATAGATGGGATTTGGCATGTTGTCGATTATAAATCTACAGAATCTGGAAAAAACAAACACATGAAACAAGTTGAAGGGTATGTCGAGACACTTCGTGCAATTGAAGGAGATTGTGTAAAAGGATGGCTTCTATACACAGACCCGCTTCAGCTCGTTTCAGTGAAATAGTATGTATCTTCACCTCCTCAAGATTGAATGCATGGCTCCTTTTTTTCGACACACGATTACTACATTAATTGCGATTGCATTGCAGGTCACTATTTGTGACACCGTATTGTTTTCCCAAACTTCAACCCATCCTCCCGCGACAGTTAAAATGCAAAAAGGGTTGCCAATTCCATTAAACCCCGATGTTATTCAAGCCAGAGCGAAAGCGCAAGCATGTGCGCCAGCGACTGCGCTACGTGATCTTGAGTGGAATAACGTCCGAGCACTTATTGAAAATGGAGGGACTTTATGGTATGACAGAGCCATTGATAAGGGCGCTCACTTCGTGCCCAAAGATGAGGGTGTTTCAGTCGTTTATGGAGGTGCACTTTGGCTAGGAGGGATTTCGCCAGACCAACAACTCAAGCTTGCGGCAGTGAAGTACAGGAATTCAGGAAATGATTTTTGGCCAGGTCCCCTCACAAATACAGGAGAAGCAGAAGTGGATGAATTCACATGCCAACAATACGATAATTTTTCAATCAGCTACAGATCTGATGCCATGCGTCACAGACAGTATTTCGATGCAGTAGCGGATGAGTCGGTAGAAACGGCGTTCCCAGATGGATATTCGATACCTGCTTATTTTTATGATTATCCAGCAAACGGAAATGTAGCGCTCGGTCAGGACTTTTATCTAAGCCCATACCTGGATTATAATGGAAATGGGTTGTATGACCCAGAAGCGGGGGACTATCCATGGTATGACTTTCTTCAACAGATTGATTGCAGCGAGCGTAGGCGTGAGGATGTAGTGCCTCTTTACGGAGACCAAACCTACTATTGGATTTTCAATGATAAAGGCAATGTTCACTCGGAATCTCAAGGTGAACCTATCGGAATGGAAATTCGCGCCCAAGCATTCGTGTTCTCAACGAACGATGAGGTTAATAACATGACATTCTACAATTACGTTCTCATTAATCAAGGCACTCAAACACTTACGGAAACGTATTTTGCGCAATGGGTCGATTCTGATTTGGGCGGTCACGTGGACGATTATGTGGGCTGTGATGTAAATCGTGGATTGGGATATTCATACAACGGAGATCAGTTTGATGAGGCGACCTCTTATTCAATCGGATATGGTCTCTATCCTCCAGCGATGGGTGTTGATTTTTTTGAGGGACCTTATCAAGATGCCGATGGCGTTGACAACCCGCTCACCGAAGTGTTTACTGATGCAATTGACTCTTTGGGGATACCCTATGAAGGCATTGGGATTGGCTATGGTGATGGGGTCATCGACAATGAAAGGTATGGCATGCGTAAATTCTTATACTACAATTGGAATTATGGTGTGAATGGACAGCCCACCACGTCGATGCATTATTACAACTACATGCGTGGTTTTTGGAAGAATGGACAAAGAATGGCATATGGTGGTGATGGTATAAACCCTTCCACAGGTGCCAATCTTGAAATCCCAGCAGATTATATGTTTCCCGGAGATACAGATCCATATAGTTGGGGCACGAGGGGTGTCAATGTTGAAGATTGGTCTGAGTACGAAACGGGCAATCCTTCTGGAGACAGGCTTTTTCTTCAATCAGCAGGACCTTTTACACTTGAGCCAGGGGATTATAACAACATCACAGTGGGGATGTTATATGCTCGCTCTTCAGGTGGTGAGCCATTTGAAAGTGTCAAACTTCTTCGCCTTGCGGATGACAAAGCGCAATCTCTTTTTGACAATTGTTTTGAAATAGTGAGCGGTCCGGATGCGCCAGACGTTGCCGTTCAAGAGCTTGAAAATGAGCTCATCCTTTATCTCACAAATGAGAACCCCATTTCAAACAATTTCCATGAGGACTACTTAGCGATTGATCCATCTATCCCTAAAGAACTTGAAGATGGAACAGCGCTTAATGAATTGGACAGGTCTTATGTTTTTGAGGGCTACCAAATTTATCAATTATCTGACGCCTCAGTCTCTCCATCTGATCTTGGAAACATTGAAAAAGCGCGTCTGGTTTTCCAATGCGATCTTGCCAACGAGATCGACAATGTCATCAATTATACTTTCAACGAAGAAATAGATGCATCAGTTCCTTCGCTCATGGCACAAGGCGGAAACGAAGGGATTCAGCACAGCTTCAGAGTGACAAAAGATGCGTTTGCACAAGGCAGCACCACTCTGATCAATCACCGAACGTATTACTTTATGGCGCTCGCTTATGGATTTAACAATTACCGGGATTTTAATCCGGAGACTGGAACAGGCCAAGACATTCAGTACAAGGCTTCTCGTAAAGGTGCTGTAGGTTCTATTAGAACATACTCAGGCACGCCTCACCTCCCTTCCCCTGAATCTGGCGGCACGATTCAGAATTCCGAGTATGGAGATGGTGTTGACGTGACGCGCCTTGAGGGCAAAGGAAATGGCGACAATGTGATTGAACTTTCGACGGACAGTGAGACCGCTATTTTAGAAAGTGCAAACGGACGTGTTGCAGAGCTCACATACGCTGGCAATGGTTCTCCTGTAAACATCCGCGTGATCGACCCTCTCAGGGTTCCCGATGCTGAGTTTGAACTTCGTGTGAATGCGAGCGACTCCGATTTAGAAGATGCGGACGAGTCCCATTGGATCCTCACGAATAAAACACTTCTTGAAGAGACTGGAGATTCGCTTAAATCGATACGCACTTCTACAAAAGCACTTAACATTCTAAATGAGGAGCTTCTTTTAGACTGGGGACTAAGTATTACACTTCATCAGTATCAGTATCCCAACAGTGGAAACTTTTCAGAACCATTGACATCATCTATTGTGTTTGACAATCCTTCAGCACCATGGTTGTTAGGGATCCCTGACTCTGAGGGATTTGATCTGCTGAACTGGATCCGTGCTGGAACACAGGAAGGAGATACTGAATCCGAGGAAGAGGTTGTATATAACGACATTAAGGCGGGCAATCCGCTTGATGAGGATGAGAAGTACGAGGGCATTCTCGGCGGTACTTGGTCACCATACTGTCTTGTGAGTTTCACAGATGACGTGACCCTGTTAACCGGAGAAACCGTTCAGATACCGAACATTGCACCTACGATAAAAGGCCTCGAGGGTGACCTCAGTCCTTTCTCTGGGATCAGTGGGTTGAACAATGTGGATGTTGTCTTTACGAGGGACAGAACGCTTTGGACGCGTTGTCCTGTTCTTGAGATGCAACCTGTTGAGGCGCTTGCTCAAAAGGCCTATGACGGTGATGATCCTGAGAAGATGCGACTACGTCGTCATGCATCTGTAGATAAGAAAGGACGTCAGCCTGGCGACCAAGGTTACAACGCTTCTGAGGCGAACCCCAGTGGGGGGCAACCGGTGGGGATGAGTTGGTTCCCCGGATATGCGATTGACGTGGGTACGGGAGAACGCCTCAACATGGCATTCGGAGAGGATTCTTGGTTGGGCGCAGACAATGGAAACGATATGATTTTCAACCCTTCTGCGAGAATCTATAGCGGAGGAGGAGGCCAAGGAGGCGCTGTATACGCAGGAGGACAGCATTGGATTTACGTCTTCAAGAACTCTCAATTTGAGGAAGGTTCTTCTAACCGTATGCCTTCGTATGATGCAGGAACATATCTGTATAACAACTTAGAGGCAGACAACTCTACAACGAACGTCAGAAGAGTCTTCAGAGCATGTACATGGGTCGGATCTTCTCTCTCGAATGATGATTTCCCGATGCTTTCCGTTGAAGACGGACTTATCCCTAGTAAAGCACGTGTGAAACTAAGGATCTCCAAGGCATATGAAAAGTACTCGCCTTTGATCGCTGATGTTTCTGAAACAAGTCAAGCGGACAACAACTGGAACCCGCTCTACACCTTCTCTACGAAATCGGTGGCAACGGTTACAGATAATGAAAGCACCCTCACGAGCATCCTTGATGTGATAGGGGTNGTGCCAAATCCGTATTACGCGTACAGCAAATACGAAACAAGCAAGCTCGACAATCGCGTGAAGATTACGAATTTGCCAGAGGTGTGTACGGTGAGTATTTATAACCTCAGTGGAACACTCGTCAGACAATTCTACAAGACAGACCCACTTACATTCGTGGATTGGGACTTAAAGAATCAAAGAAACGTGCCTATCGCTGGTGGTGTTTATATCATACATGTGGATGTGCCAGGCATAGGCCAAAAAGTCCTAAAATGGTTTGGTGTCATGCGTCCAATAGACCTAGATAATTTCTGATATGAAAAAGCAATTAAGTATCATTTTAATAGCCACCCTCGGACTAGGTTCGGTATGGGCTGGAAACCCTGACAGAGCAGGATCTGCAGGGGCAAGTCAACTGCTTATTAATCCTTGGGTTGCCTCAAATGGATTGGCGGGTGCCAACATGGCGAGCATACAGGGCATAGAGTCTGTTTTCACGAATGTAGCAGGCCTCAGCTTTATCGATAAAAACGAACTAATAACAGCAAATTCTCAGTACTTAGGGGGAAGTGGAATCAGCTTAAATTCAGTGGGTTTTGCAACAAGAATTGGGGATGCTGGAGTATTGGGAATTACTGTTACCAGCATGTCGTTTGGTAACATCCCGATTATGACAGAGGACCTTCCAGAAGGCGGGATAGGTACTTTTTCTCCAAGTTTCTCTAATATTGGAGTAAGCTTTGCGAAAGCATTTTCAAACTCGATTTATGCTGGGTTTACTTTAAGGCTCATAAGTGAGTCAATTTCAAATGTAAAAGCCAGTGGCGTTGCTTTTGATGCAGGGATCAGATATGTGACGGGTGAAGATGACAACATGAGATTTGGCATTTCACTAAGAAACGTGGGACCACCTATGCGATTTGCTGGTGATGGACTTACTGCAACTGCAACACCACAAGGGTCAGCAAGCTCGCTTACAGTACTTCAAAGATCTGAAAGATATGAATTGCCTTCACTTGTTAATATTGGTGTCGCGTATGATGTTCTGAAATCTGAGAATATGGTGCTTGAGCTTAACGGAATGTTTACCTCAAACTCGTTTACAAAAGATCAATTGGGATTTGGTGTTGAAACACGTATCGGAGACAATTTAGAACTAAGAGCAGGATATCTTTGGGAACAAGGCATCTTCTCAGACGATAACGCAACAACAGCTTATACTGGACCTGCAGGTGGTCTTTCGCTGAAAGTTCCTACGGGATCAAATGGATCGGTAATCGGTTTGGACTACTCATACAGGACTACAAATCCTTTTAACGGCACGCACTCCGTCGGCGTGAAGATCACGATTTAAGAAGCCCTCTTTCACATACATACTGAATAAAGAGGGTCTACAGAGACCCTCTTGTTCTTTATATATATCTTACAATATGTCTGACATTTCATACTACACAGAAGAAGGATATAAAGCCCTAAAAGATGAGGTCTATCATCTTGTTAGCGTCGAACGTCCAAAAATTAGCGCTCAAATAGGTGAGGCTATTGACAAAGGAGATTTGAGCGAGAATGCAGAATACGATGCAGCGAAGGATGCACAAGGGCACTTGGAGGCAAAGATTGCGAAGATGGAAAACTTACTTGCAAATGCGAGAATCATTGATGACAGTAAAATTGACAACAGCAAGGTCTTTATTTTGAGTAATGTTAAGATTAGAAATCAAAAAAATGGGTCGGAAGTAACGTACACTTTAGTCGCTCAAAACGAAGCAAATCTTGCAGCCAAGAAAATATCTATAGACTCGCCTATCGGAAAGGGACTCCTCGGGAAATCAGTCGGTGATATCGCCGAAATAGAAATTCCTGCAGGCGTTCTTCTTTTTGAAATACTTGAAATTTCTAGATAGAAAGAAATGGCTAGCATTTTCAGTAAAATTATTTCTGGTGAAATTCCTTGTCATAAAGTTGCAGAGAATGAAAGTTGTTTTGCGTTTTTAGATATTGCTCCATTGGCCTTAGGCCATACGTTGGTGGTTCCCAAACGAGAAGTAGATAAATACTTTGACTTGAGCGATGAAGAGATTGCGCAAATAAATATTTTTGCAAAAACCATATCTTCTGCGATTGAAAGTGTCGTGCCCTGTACAAGAATAGGTGTCGCAGTGATAGGCTTAGAAGTGCCTCACGCCCATATACACCTCATTCCATTAAATTCAATTGGGGACATTAATTTTGAAAGACAAAAACTAGAGTTATCTCAAGATTTACTTGCCGATACAGCCAGACAAATTAGAGAGGCCCTGGGGTGATGTCGGAAAAAGCTCCTTCACTATTTGGACGCATTTTCAATTTTGAAAATGCGATAATCGTACTATGTTTCATCCCGATTTTTCTCTTTAGGTACACGTTCATCTTGTTTCCAGGAGCACTCGGGTATGGTCCATTTATTGCATTTTATCTCCTGTTACCAATATTTATCATTAAATATAAGGTGCCATTTAGAGAATTAGCTTGGGTGGTCTTTGTCTTAATTGTAGGAGCCAGTGGCGTCATGACTGGTGTGATACCAAATGGCATATACATCAAGGTTGCGGGGAGTATTTTGCTGCCATATGTATTCTACGCATATGTTTGGCGACATTTCGAATACAATGTCGAGCGGCTTTTTACGATTTATTTAAAAGGCGCATATATCGTCTCTATTATTGGAATACTCCTGTTTATTGACTCCTTTTTAGGAAACAACCTGTTACATTTCCTTCAACTATTCATTTATCTTGACACCATTGATGCCTCTATCGGAATACGAATAGCCAGTACATTAGGTGAGCCTACATATTTCGCTAATATTGTGTTGCCGGCCGGTGTGGTGGCCATGTTTCGATTGATTGTCAAACAAGGGAATGGAATAGGCATCGGCTATCTCACCAAAAGAAAGGCACTTGTATTTATTGTCGCTTTGTTACTCACATATAGCGCGATTGCTTTTTTGGGACTGTTTCTCGGAGGAATATTGCTTCTTCTTAGGCATGGCGCAGTCAGGTATGCAATCATTATCCCGTTCATTTTGATTTTTGCACGTATTGTCATTTTCCAGGTCCCCGAGCTAGAAGAAAGGTATCAGGGTGTTCTGTCAGTTTCGACTGAAGAAAAACAAACAGGTGATTTTCATGGGTCCTCATTTATCCTCTTTAACCACGCGTATATCACATGGATGAATTTACAAGAAAACCCGCTTTTCGGAACAGGTTTGGGAACGCATCCGATTGCCACAGAGAAATATTCACTTGGGAATAAGGGTGTAGAATATCATTATCGAACTCAAAATGCTCAGGATGCGAGCTCGATGTTACTTCGTATACTTTCTGAGTTAGGCCTTTTTGGAGGAATACTCGTATTCATTTTTCTCAAAAGAAACTACATTCCCAGAGTTCCTGAAGACCCCGTCCTCTGGCTTATTTCTACTGCTATTTTTGTAACGATCGTCATGCAACTGTTGCGGCAGGGTAATTATATCCTGAATGGATTTCCTTTTTTCGTTTTGGGATTTGTCATTACACGGCACGAGTTTAACAACAGACATTTAAATAAGATCTCGAAATAGATTATTCTACTTCAAGAATAGCAGTCATCACTGTTAAAACGCCATTTACTTCTCGGGTCCAAATCGGTCGAACATGGCCATCAAACGCTGAGATATTATTGTAATCTCCGAAGAATACTTTGCCCTGAGGTAGAAATGAAGATTCTGAAACGAGACGATTCGTCCATGTAAGGGCGCCGTCATTCGAACTCGCGACGTAGACATCCGTTGTTGCATCATCGTGAGCACGACGGTCATAAAACACGATATGAATACTGCCTGATACAGGATCTACTGCCATCCAAGTGAAAAACTGCTGGCTCCCTGCTTCGTCATTATTCACTCTAATCGGGCTTGACCATGTCGTGCCATTGTCGTCGGAGTAACAAACAAATACGTCGAGGTCATTGCTTCCATTACGTGCATCCGTCCAATTGATATAAATTCTTCCATTGTAAGGAGACTCAGGACTTAAGTCCACTCCTGTCACGGGCATTCCGTTGACTCGACCGATGGCGTCAACGGTTTGGGCCCATCCCCCCACAATATCAGCCGCTGCAATGTCGTGTGCCATCCATGTCTCTCCTTGATCAAAACTTCGATCAAACCAAATTGTTTCATCTACTGCCCAAGCCACATATATTTCACCATTTGGACCTACTGAAGGAACTGCTCCTTCAGTTGTTTCATCATCATCAAGACAATCCCCCGCTTTCTCACTCACTCGAATGGGATCAGACCAGTTTTCTCCTTTGCGACCAGCAAAACTGCATAAAATGATCGTAGAGTCATTGGGTTCATGACTGTTATACTTGTCAAATTGAGTCCAGCAAGCATGGATACGCTCGCCATCTAAAGACACCACAGCCCATTCTTTGTCTTGATCTTTGGGATGATCTTGACCGATACTTCCACCTTTACTCCACCTCTTGCCTTTGCTTTTTGAATGCTGACATACAATTCTATCGAGAAGCATTTCACTTGCCCATCCCTTGCCTTCGGGGTTGCTCAAATGCAAATAATAGAAATCACCATTTGGAGATGCGACGACACAAGGGTCTCCGTAAACGCCATATGGTGATTTTAATGTATTGTGCTCCCAAGTGTAACCGCCGTCAGTAGAACGGTATACATTGTCTAAGATGCTTCCAGCAACCACAATATCAGGGTTCTTTAAACTGATCGCAATACTGGGTTCGCATGGTTGAAAGCCTTCTGTGGTTTGAGCAGGACCTATCCGTACATTCAGAGGGACCTGATCTGTCATGTCAGTTTGAGCGTGGAAAAAGCCCGCAAGAAGAAACAACATGGTACATATCGCTGACTTCAGCATTGAGACAAAAGAAAGGTAATTCATCAAAAAGCTTATTTTTGAGATACTAAAACATCGAAATCATTAATGATTATCATCAACTCGGCTTGAATCGCTTCTTGAAGTTCTAAAAGTTCTTCGTCAGAAAGTTCTTCCAATTTTGCTTCCGCTGCATGATCGTGGTGATGATGTTCTCCTTCTTCGTGATTACAAGCAGTTCCAGGAAGCTTGACTAACGTCTTACTCCATACCACATAGCGCGCGTCCAATTCGGCCAGTTTATTAAACAAACTGTCTGTGTTTTCTGTGACGGCAAATTGGCTTGCGAGTCTGACATGAAATTCTTTTGCCAATCTTCCACTGTCATCATGTATCGCAATCGCATTGACGCGTGCAACCGATGGCTCACTTGGCTGTTGTTCAGAACAAGATCCTAAAAAAAGGAAACTCAAAATAGAAATACTAAATGTGAAGGTTGTTATAATTGCTTTCATAGTTAATCGTTGTTGAATATTTTATTTATGAATCAGATTGATTGCAGGTTGTTTGGCACGAAGACACTTTTGAGAATGTGGGTGTTTTGCGAGGGACGGGATCGTGTCCAGAGGTTCCCCATGGGTGACACTTTGTAATTCTACGCAATGTTAACCCTAAACCCTTCCACGCTCCCCACACTTTCAAAGATTCTATTCCATATGCGGAACATGTNGGATGATGACGACAATTTGAACCCAGCAAAGGGCTTATAATTGTTTGATATAGTCTAATAAAAGCGATAAGGACGAAGCGCATCGTTCAAAGATAAGGCGTGTGTGTTTATCTTATAAAAGTAGCCATAGGACACGAACCAGGAAACTAAAACTTAATCTATGAATTTCTAGATTGGAAAATTCTCAATTGCCATCATTGCGGCAAGTCCAAATGTTGCGCCACCAATGACGAGTTGTTGAGATCTAGTTGTGACACCGAATGCACGACCGAGCGAGAATATGGCGAGGGTAACAGTGAGAATCAGGAGCTGACCAAGTTCTACTCCGAGATTGAACTTGAGAAGCGGGAGAACAATCCCTGCCCCTCTGTCAGCTGCGATGCGATAAAATGAAGAAAAGCCAAGCCCATGAATTAATCCAAAAAGCGCCGTAATGAGATAGATGGAATTTCGGACATAAGCGCGTGATGCTGGCTTTTTAAGAGACAAGTCAAAGGAGGTGCCACCAATTTGAAGGATAGACATGGCTAAGATTGTCACAGGAATTAGAAATTCAATCCACGACAAAGACGCGCGAACAAGATCAAGTCCAGCCAGAAACAAAGTGAGAGAATGACCTATCGTAAAAGCAGTGGCAAGCAACGCCATACGTCCTAATTTGGTGAGGTCGTATGAAGCAGCTAATGCGACGAGAAAAAGAATATGATCGAAGCCCGCCAAGTCTGTTATGTGTGTCGCTCCTAGAAAAATATCATTCATTTCGCTGAGAATTAAGGCTGTTTACGATCATATCTACAAATCGTAAATGAAAATTCATGGCGTTCATCTTCGGGATGATTATCTATGACTTGCATGGTCCATTCTTGAGGATCAAATTCAGGGAAAAAGGCATCACCTTCCGGAGAGCCGTGAACATGAGTAAGATACATTGTATCAATCACACCAGCATCTAAAGCCATGGTATAGATTTGACCACCTCCAATGATAAAACACTCCGACTCTTTCGCTGTCACGGCAATATCTAGTGCATCATCAAGTGATGATACAAGGTGGGCAGGAGAAGCATCATATTCAGAGTTATGGCTCAAAACAATGTTCGGTCGCCCAGGAAGAGGACGATATTTATGTGGAATGCTCTCATAGTTGCGTCTGCCCATAATAACATGGCGACCACGCGTAATCTCTTTGAAAAATGCCATGTCATCAGGCAAAGACCACGCCAAATCATTGTCTTGACCAATGACTCCATTGTCAGCAACAGCTGCAATGATACTAATCCGCATGTTGTTGCGATTTGTCATACTGCAATGGGGGCTTTAATGTGGGGTTGAGGGGTATAGTCTACCAAAGTGAAATCCTCATGTTTGAAATCGAACAAACTCTTGACATCTGGGTTTAAGATCATTTTCGGGAGCATCCCAGGCGTCCTGGAAAGCTGTTCGCGTGCCTGCGCTACGTGATTCGAATATAAATGGACGTCCCCGAACGTATGAACGAACTCTCCGGGTTCTAAATCACACACCTGAGCCATCATCATCGTCAAGAGCGAATAAGAAGCGATATTAAATGGGACACCTAAAAAAGTATCGGCAGAACGTTGATATAACTGGCAGTTAAGCCTCCCCTCACTCACGTGAAATTGAAACAAACAGTGACAAGGTGGGAGAGCCATATCGTCTATGAAACTTGGATTCCATGCGCTCACGACGTGTCTCCGAGAATAAGGGTTGTTTTTGAGGGAGTCAATGACCTTAACTATTTGATCTGTTGTCGAGCCATCTGGATTAGGCCAAGACCGCCATTGATAACCATATACGGGTCCCAAATCACCATTTTCATCTGCCCAATCATCCCAAATTCTCACGCCATTGTCTTTGAGGTATTTGATGTTGGTGTCCCCTTGAATAAACCAAAGGAGTTCGTGAATAATACTTCTAAGATGGAGTTTTTTGGTGGTCGTTACAGGAAACCCCTCCGATAAATCAAATCTCATTTGGTACCCAAAGCACCCTAAAGTACCTGTGCCAGTTCGATCTTCACGCTTAACACCATTTTCCAATAGATGTTCAAGCAAATTTAAGTATGCCTTCATAGGTCGAAGATAAATTATGTAGGCCTTAAGAACTCACATCGTTGAAAGCACGTGAACAACTCTTGAGGGATGAACATGTTTATTGCCAAAGTTGTGGTTGTGTTACGATGGCATATTTTTCTCTTTTTCTGTATATTATATTAATGATGAGAATATGGAGGAGAAGACCAAAATGAATAGGAATGAGATAAAAAGGCCATTCCAAACCCTCAAATAAAAATGGGTTACTTACAGCAGGCGCTACCGATACAAACATATAATTTGCGGGCGCACCACCCGTGTTTTCAACATACAGATTTAAAAAGCTATTTATGAAAACCATCACAGTAGAAATGGCCGCTGCGAATAAATAGCCTCTTATCCAGTCATAATACTTCAATCGCATCCCGTACAAGCGAATCATTACAATAGGAACTGTAAATAATGCCGTATGGACAATGATGTAATGAACAATGACCAAGGGTGCATCTCCGACAGTAAGTAAAGGCGTCAAAACAGAATAAAAGCCACCGATAATTCCCATAAAAAACGTATATACGAACAGGTTCCTTGACCTGAAAAAACAATTCAAACCTATAAGCCAGATGTTCAATGAACAAAAATGAAGCGGCAAAGATCGATGAAACGAAAAGAGATGTTCAGGGATGAGAATGGTATAAATAGGGAGAAAGCTTGCTGTTAAAAGAAGCACTACACCAAGTCGTTTGAGATAAGGATCTCTCTTCTCTTGGGATAAATTATCGAAATATTTTACAAAGAGAAATCCGCAGACCAAAGCCCCAAGAATCATGAACCAATACCTTGCCTCAGAGGGCAGGATGCTTACATCATAATTGATCATGAGGACTGTGTTAAAATGGTTTGAGTTGGGAAAGCAAAGTCTAATTTCTCAGCATTAAATTTCTCAAGTATCTGCATGTTGATCTCGCCTGGCGTATCAGCCCAATGTCCTGTTTTGTTAATATAATAGGTGCAACTCACATTTAAACTGAAATCGCCAAAGGCGCTAAACCATACTGTAAAATCATTCTCCGTATCGGAATGATTGCCCACAATGTCTTTTAAGATCGCAACCGCCAATTGAACTTTCTCAGGAGGGGTATCATATGTAAGGCCCAACGTAATAGAAACCTTTCGAGAAGGCTCTGCCGTAATGTTTTCTACTGCTGAATTTGTAAAACTGTTGTTGGGGATCGTTACCATTCGGCCTTGAAGGGTAATCAGACGGGACGAGCGTATTCCAATCTCCTGGACCGTGCCGTCAATCCCATCTACCACAATTCTATCCCCCACTTTAAATGGCTTGTCAACAAATACCGTGATCCCTCCGAAGATATTGGCCACAAAATCCTTTGCAGCCATAGCCATCGCAAGTCCGCCTATTCCAACTCCTGCCAGCATCGCGCCGACATCAAATCCAGCGTTATTCATCGCCGTTATGATACCTAAAATCCACACGAAAGACCTGACAGTTTTTCTTAGAATAGGTCCAATCTGATTGATCATTGATGATTTTGAAAGCTTTGCAGACCTTAAAAGCAGGCTCTCAACAATAGAATCCAATACCCTAGAAACAAGCCATGTGAGATCTAGAACAAAGGCAATTTGAAATACCTTACCTATTGTCTCGCCGCTGTCTTCAAAAACAAGATGTGAGTAGGCAAGCCAAAAGCCCAACAAAACAAAGGCAAGAGAAATGGGTTCCTCTATTTGATCTGCGATCTTGTCATCAAGATCATTTACAGTAGAGGCAGTATATTTTTTTACAACTTTTGAAAAAATAGCGTAAACGATACGGGCTACAATGACGCTCCCTACAATATACGCAAGTGCTATAAGCCATGCTGTAATAGAGTTACCTAAAATAATTGAATCAAGTTTTTCCATTTTACGAAAGTCGGAAATCTATCCGATATCTTTGCGATATGTTAAGAAAAGATTTAACAAGTTTAAATACGGGCCCTACTTTTAGAATTGGCGTTCTTGGCGGAGGCCAATTGGGGCGCATGATGATTCAAACAGCCATAGACCTAGATATGCGTGTGGAAGTGATGGACCCTTCTCATGAAGCACCTTGTAGAAGCTTAACCCACCGATTCATACAGGGTGATCTAAACGATTCAGATGCTGTGTATGACTTCGGAAAGGATCTTGATGTCATTACCATCGAAATTGAACATGTGAGCGTTGAGGGATTGCGTCGACTAGAAGCATCTGGAGTGAATGTGATTCCTAAACCTAACCATATAGCGCTTATTCAAGACAAAGGATTGCAAAAACAGTTTTTCGCCAAACACAAGATTCCTACTGCTGACTTTACGCTCATTGATGAGGGTGGTTGTCTCACGGGAATGGGATTCCCTGTCGTACAGAAGTTAAGAGTTGGAGGGTACGATGGCAAAGGGGTACAAATATTGAAAAGCGAATCAGACATCGATCAAAAAGGATTTTCGGAAGCCAGTATTCTTGAGCAAGCCGTCGATATCGACAAAGAGCTTGGTGTAATCGTCGCCAGAAATTCAGCTGGGGCTACAGCTATTTATCCCATTGTTGAATCAATATTCGATCCAAACGCAAACCTTGTTTCCTCATTATTTGCGCCCGCACAAATTGACGATTCCCTCACACAGAAGGCAAAAGACCTCGCACTCAATGTCGTTGAAGCCATGGACTTTGTCGGATTAATGGCGGTTGAGCTATTCTTGAGTAAAACCGGCGATCTTTTTGTGAACGAAATTGCGCCACGTACACACAACAGTGGTCATCACACCATTGAATCAAATCAGACGTCGCAATTTGCGCAACATCTCAGAGTTGTTGCAGATCTTCCTCTAGGTAATGTCACAAAATTACACGAGGCCGCAGGAATGATCAATCTTTTGGGAGCAGCTGACGCTTCTGGGGCACCGGTTTATGAAAGACTCCAAGAGGCCCTTGACATGTCCGGTGTTCATCCACATCTTTACGGAAAATCACAAGTCAAACCCTTTCGTAAAATGGGCCACGTCACTGTGACTGGAAGTAATCATGAAGAGGTCCATAATAAGGTGTTAAAACTTCTTGAGATTCTCAGCGTAACTGGAACGCAAGAAGGGTAACTTTCCAGAAAATACGCAAGGCATGAATCACAATGGATTACCGAAGATAGCAGTTCTAGCAGGAGGTTATTCAGGAGAAGCGGCAATCTCAATCAAGAGTGCTTCTAACATCGTCCGCAATATTGACCCCTCAAAGTACACACCGTATACAGTCAGAATAGAAAGGGACCTATGGTGGGTAGAATTAGATGGGAATACCAGAGCTGACATTGATCAAAAATCCTTTACTTGGATAGATTCAGAAGGCATTCAAAACGCATTTGATGCCGTTTTTATTATGGTTCATGGAACCCCCGGTGAAGATGGAATACTCCAAAAATATTTTGAATCCCTTGGAATCCCCTTCAGTACTGGGACCTCGGATGCTGTCCGCTTGACGTTCAATAAATTCAAAGCAAACAACATTCTTAGAGCAGAAGGTATGTTTGTCGCTGATTCAATTGAAATTAAACGAGAAGAAGTGCTGTCCGAATCGCGTATGAATGACATCGCGCAGATTGTCAAGATCCCCTGTTTTGTCAAACCAAACAAAGGGGGATCAAGCCTTGGCGTCACTCGTGTAGAACACACAATGAATCTTAGAGCAGCCATTGAATGCGCATTTGACACAGAATGTCCATCTGTCTTGATAGAATCTCTTCTAGATGGACCTGAATTCTCCGTAGGGGTTGTTCCTGATAAAAACGGAGCGCCCATTGTTTTGCCAGTCACAGAGATAAAGAGCGAGAACACCTTTTTTGACTACGCAGCCAAGTATGAAGGCAAAAGTCAAGAAATTACACCTGCGGAAATTTCATCAGCATCAAAAGCGCGCATACAAGAAACTGTCATGAAAGCCACTGCGATTTTAAAGTGCAAATGGATGGTACGCGTTGATATCATTCTTGTAAATGGAGAAAACCCTGCAGTGATCGAAATCAATTCGGTGCCTGGATTCACAGATGAGAGCATTCTTCCGCAACAATTAAGCTGTGCGGGAATTGAAATACCCGAGGTGATTTCTAGAATTCTAAAGGGAATTTTAGCGTAACACTCAAAAGAATTTATTACAACAACAAAGGGCCACCTCGTTAGGTGGCCCTTCTTGCTATTGAATGAAAACAAGTAAACTGTTAAAACTTAATTGCTTCTGGTAAAATATACGTATCCTTCTCAACAAAGGTTGCATTTGGTTAGAATAAAATGCACATTAGAGTGTTAAGTCTCTTAAATTCAATCTTTTACTCGGGAAGGATTTTCTTTAACAAATGCCTTCCAGCCACTCACTCCTCGTTTCATTTCAGGAGAAGACAATTGATAATGATGACAAAGCGCCACGGCGATTCCATCAGTGGCGTCAAGATTGTTCGGCATCGAACTTTGTGGAATCTTGAAAATCCGCTGAACCATTGCGCTTACCTGTTCTTTAGAAGCCGAACCAGAACCGGTGACAGATTTTTTAATTTTTCTTGGCGCATACTCTGCAATATGTAGGTCTCTGCTTAGAGCGGCTGCAAAAGCGACACCCTGGGCTCTTCCTAACTTCAACATAGATTGTACATTCTTGCCGAAGAAAGGCGCTTCTACAGCCATTTCATCTGGTGCATGTGTTTCAATTAATTGTACACACCTGTCAAATATCTTTTTGAGTTTTAAGGCGTGATCTGGATACTTTGAGAGGTGAAGTGCTCCCATTTCAATCATCTCTAGTTCAGATTTCCCGGTCACTCTGATGATGCCATACCCCATAATCGTGGTCCCTGGATCTATCCCGAGTATAATTCTTTCTGACTTTTTCATTATTTAGACCAAATTACAACACACCTTCATCGTATTCTCGCATAATGATATGCATAGTCATAATATCAATCTTGATAACTCACGCGACAATCGTTGGGCACTGGCTGTATCATTTTATTCGGTTAAGTAACAAAGAGGCAAATCATGTAAGTGCAATAGGGAGGGCTGACGAAATAGAACCGCTCACAGTCGTTGTCGCTTGTAAAAATGAAGCGCATCGACTGGAAGGTTTTATAAAAGGATTGGCGTGCCAGACAGTATCCGCAACAGAAATTATTGTCGTCGATGACAACAGTACCGATTCGACAATACATGTCGCGCAGCAATTGGCACAACAGGGCCAAGTCAATATCTCTGTTATTTTAAATAAAGGACGCGGAAAAAAAGACGCCATTAGAACGGGCATTCAACATGCACAAACAAAATGGGTGATTACCACTGATGCAGATGTTCTGTGCCATGAAAAATGGTTAGAATCTATGGGCCGTTCTATCGCATGGCATACAGATGAAAATATTGGTGCCATTGCCGGGCCAGTTCGAATCATGAATGGTGGAATCGAAAGTATAGACTTCGCAGCAATGATGGGATGGGCGGCGTCTACTTCATTAAAAGGAAAAACAGCAATGGCGAGTGCAGCAAATTTGGCTTTTCGTGTTGATTTATATCCCCGCAAGGAACAAATGCATCCTGAAATCGCATCCGGTGACGATGTTTTTGCCGTTCACGCACTCATTGAAAATGGAAACAAGGTGTATTGGTCACACGAGTTCAACAGTTGCGTAGAAACACATCAGGCAGAAGGTTTGGTTCACTGGCTAAGGCAACGGTTCCGTTGGGGGTCCAAAGCGAAATATTACAATCACAACGTTGCCTTAAGAACATCAATGTGGGTCGCATTTGTTGCCGCAACTCAAATATTAATCCTCCTGTTGTTTGTGACGCGATTTGCGTCATTGACAGATTTTATGATGCTTTGGTGTGGCCGTGCATTGATCGATGTTGTATTCACAAAAAACGTCACCACATGGTATAAAATAAGGACCTATGCGATTGATTGGCTCACTTTATCGATCATATACCCCTTTCAAGTTCCTGCAGTGTTCATATTTGGTATGATTAATAAGTCCAAATGGAAATGAATTTAACGAACTTCGAATCGTGAAAATTTGGGAAACAATTACATCGAATAAACTTGCTACAATAGGCGGGTTATGGATTGCATTGTGGGTCGTTGTAGCCGTTGCGGGTCCGCTTTTCAGACCTGATCCCACACCGAATGCAAACGCGCAACATTTGGAATACAGTCTGCTTCAACCTGGAACAGAGGTTCAGATTGATGGCACAGCATTTACGTACCATCTTGGAAGTGACCGATATGGCAGGGATTTTTTAAGTCGCCTGATGGCTGGAAGTGCAATTTCACTTTCTGTCGCCGGCATTGCAGTGGCAATTAGTTTAATCATCGGTTTGTTTCTCGGGGCATGGGCTGGGTTTAAAGGGGGGCGTGTTGATGCTGTGGTAAGCTGGTTTTTACAGGTTGTGTGGACTGTTCCCACGTTGCTGATGGTTCTTGCAATCACACTGGCATTCGGCAAGGGTTTTTGGCAGGTTTTTGTGGCCATTGGACTTACAATGTGGGTTGAAGTTGCAAGAATAGTGCGGGGGCAATTTATGTCTTTAAGGGAATTGGAATATGTTCAAGCAGCTCAGGCACTTGGTCTCTCAGACTTCAGGATTATGTTCAGACACATGCTGCCTAATGCATTGGGGCCGATTGTCGTTGTGGCAGCAGCAAACTTCGCCGCAGCGATATTAATCGAAGCGGGATTAAGCTTTTTAGGTGTTGGAGCTCGGATTCCCGTGCCATCATGGGGTAATATTGTCAAAGAGCATTATCATCTCCTGACGACAGATTTAGCTTGGCTCGCAGTTTTTCCAGGCGCATTAATTGCTAGTTTAGTACTTGCCTTTACTTGGGTAGGGGATGGTTTTAGAAATGCTTTTGATTTAAATAGTTGAGTTCAGCAATGAATATGAATATATTTCAATAATATGGAGTCAAGCAAAGTCACATTCGTCGCAGGGCATAAGGGAATGGTGGGGTCCGCCATTGTAAGGGCTTTGAAAGAGAGCGGAGCATCAAATATTGTGACAAGAACATCCAAAGAACTCGATCTTAGAAATAGAACAGAGGTGGATCAGTTTTTTGAACAGGAAAAACCTGAAGTCGTGTACTTGGCTGCGGCAAAAGTGGGTGGAATACATGCGAATGCAACATATCCAGCAGATTTTTTGGTAGACAACATTCTTATCACAACAAACGTCATTGACGCATCATATAAACACGGCGTGGAGAAACTTCTTTTTCTAGGCAGTTCATGTATCTATCCACGTTTGGCCTCACAACCTATATCAGAAGAAGCACTCCTTACAGGGCCTTTGGAGCCCACTAATGAAGCTTACGCACTTGCAAAAATCGCAGGCCTCAAAATGTGTGATGCCTTTAGAAAACAGCATGGGTGTAATTTTATTTCAGCAATGCCTACAAATTTGTATGGCCCTGGCGATAATTATCATCCAGACAACAGCCATGTTCTACCCGCACTTATCAGGCGTTTCCACGAAGCGGTAAGGGATGGGAAAAAGGAAGTTATTTGTTGGGGGTCGGGATCTCCAAAGAGAGAGTTTTTACACGTAGATGACCTTGCAAAAGGGCTTTTACATCTCATGGACCACCATCATACAGAAGGTTGGATAAACATCGGAACCGGAGAAGACCTCACCATTAAAGAACTCGCTTTGACGATCGCACAGGTTGTTGGATATCGAGGTGATGTCATTTGGGACACCTCAAAACCCGACGGAACACCACGAAAACTGCTGAATGTAGATCGCATCAATGAGATGGGATGGAAAGCTACGATCACATTAAGACAAGGAATTGAATCTGTATATGCAGACTATCTTTCTCATGAAAAATAATTTGAATGGCTACGCTGAACGACGCAACATCATTCAGAGTTTTATTTTTGTACTTGTTCTTTCCCCATCCCTGTCAGCTCAAAACACGACATCATATTCAATCAAGTCACATGCCATCACCCTTGAATCGGAAAGAGCGTTAGTTGTTGTTGATCCGTCAATCAGTTTTTTATATCTGGTAGGGCAAAATTTTCAAGGTTTGAACAACATTCGTGGCGCCAAATTCAACGCCACAATTGACGGCCACTTTAAAGCGGGAGGCGAGCTTTTAGAGCGACAGTCTATATTAAGTCCATTTTTGGCAGATTTCTCAAGACAATCTAACAGATTGCCCGGTTGGGGTCGTTTCAAGACGATTTCTTCTTTGACAGAGACTGATGAACCCCTCAAAGTAGATGTCGCAAGAGCAACAGGTTTTATTGAGTGGTCAGAAAAAATGGGCAAAGACGAAGCCAAAGGATTTCACGCTCGGCTGTCAAATGAAGCACAAAGTTTTGGGTGGGCACACGCCCCAATTTTGTTAAATAAAGATGACGTCCCCTACCCTACTGCAAAAATAGGGTGGCAAAATTCAAAACTACATGTTGACTTACGCGCCTTTCAATGGATAGGAGATGTGCGAGGACCTATGGGAAGTACGACAGAACCTCTGTTTAACAGAATGCACGGCATGGTGAGTACTGGGAAATACACAGCTGACGCATGGGGAATAGCTATGTTATACGGAAGGGCAAAAGAAGTGGCTCAAGACACAAGTTCCAGCAGCCATATACAAGCCATCTCTCTATCAGGTTTCACGTTGTTTCATGACTTTAGAATCACCTGGGAAATGGCCAAATCCTCTGCGTCTGAAAAAGGTCTTTCATGGCAGTTGGGGGGAGAGTACACTCGGAAAAAGCTGAAAATCGGCATTCACCACTTCGTCACTCAAGCAGGTTTATATGGCGAAGATGGTGGCACAGAATGGTCTCATGCAGGAATCCCATTAGGCATAATGACAGGAGGCCAAAGCAAATCCTCCGTGATTTGCGCCGAGTATAGAAATAAAGATTTACCGAAGTGGCTTCTTTTTTCTGAGTGTGGTGCACTCAAAAGCGCACAATACGATTACGACCTGAAGTGGATCAAAGCAAATATAAGTCGGGTGATTCTCGAAGACTGGGATTTGTGTGGCACGCTTTCTTTTGAGCATCTTTTTCCAGTCGATCAATTGTCTGAGGGGCCTTCAGGATGGATGATGTCCTTTGGAATCACTCACGGAATATTAATCCATAACCCCTAACTTACACCCACTATCTTCACAGATGTCACTTGTCATTGTCAGCATATTAACCTCATTTATCACTGTTGTATTTGGTATGCCACCACTTATTAAAGTGGCGCGTTTAAAACAACTTGTGGATAAACCGGGAAGTGACAGAAAGCTTCACGAAAGATCAACACCCAACGTGGGAGGTGTGATTATTTTCGCTGCAACAATCTTCACTGCACTTGCTTGGCTTACCATTTCAGATATTCCCTTGCAAACATTCAAGCCTTGGATTGTGGTTCTATCAACAGCGGTCCCTATATTCTTCATGGGACTCAAAGATGATGTCATCGGCATCGATCCCCTGAAAAAACTCATGATTCATATTCTTATTGGAGGCATGATTATTGTTCTTGCAGATATCAGAATAGAAGGATTTTATGGCCTTTTCGGGGTAGACACCATCCCTATTTATGTGAGTTATCTTTTCTCGCTCTTCGTGTATGTTGTGATTGTCAATGCAATCAATCTTATAGATGGTGTGGATGGCTTAGCAGGTGGATGGGGTGTTATAGCCATGGCTGCATTTACATTTTGGTTTCACAGTACAAATCAACCAGGATCGGCCATTGTTTCTGCCTCTCTGGGAGGAGCGCTCTTGGGGTTTCTGATTTTTAATTTCCATCCCGCGCGAATTTTTATGGGAGACAGTGGGTCTCTAATTGTAGGATTAATCACATTCGTTCTGGCAGTCAAAGTCATTGGGACACCATTGGAAATAACACCCGAGGTGTTTCAAGGCGTATCAAAGCCAGTATTGGCAATGGGTATCCTTGCTTACCCCTTGGTCGATACCATTCGGGTTTTCTTCCTTCGTGTATTTCGAGGCGTATCTCCGTTTTCAGCCGACAAACTTCATATTCATCACATACTCATTGGAAAAGGTTTTGGACATCGAAAGACATCCATCCTGATTTGGATGGGGTCTATTTTCTTCTCATTTATTTCATTCTTAAATATCAATGCCTTTGTTACGTGGTTTGATCCTACCACACATTTCTTGGCCTATATGGGAGGTGCTATTTTAATAGGGGCCTTACCTATGCTGCTGCCTAAATTAAAAACGAAATGACATTTTTAAGGACTGAATGTTGTGGGTTGTTCATCTTGGGATTACTCGTAATAAATTCTAATTCAGCCCAATCCTCACGTACTCCTACTTGGTTCACTCCGTTAGACAGTGAAGCCATTCGCGCTTGGAATATTGCAGACTCCCTCGACGCTATGGTGCCGTGTATTCAACCGCTTTCAGATTGGGCGGGAGATGTTCACGGAAGTGGAAAAAGTGGTGTAAGCATGAGGGAATATGGAGGTTTTTCCGGTGTGAATGTAGATGGGGAATATAAATTTATTCAGGGTGACAACGCTGGTAACGCTTCAATTATCGGGCTTAGGACATCTGGTGATTTACATGATGTATTTCATTACGAAATCTCTGCAGAAAGATGGAAACTTCCTGTCCCTGAGCATCTTTATGACTCAGGCGTGAAGTGGGGTCGATTTGATGGAGTAGGTATTGTCACTGGTGCTAACCCAGGGGTAGGTTCCGTTAGAGCACTTCAAGTTGATCGGCTAAACTTCCGGACCTCGGTCAAGTTGTCGCCATCAATTGAGTTTGCGATTGGCCATGGTCCACACCATTGGGGGCCAGGAATCAGATCCCTGTATTTCGACAGATCTATGGCTCCATCATCATATATGCGGCTCTTTATCGATGCAGGACCTGTGAATTATACACATATCCTGCTTCGAACACTTCACCCTATGGCGCTCATTGATTCGAATGAAATAGGTTGGGTGGCGGCCCATATGGTGGATGTCGGATTGGGTGGTGGGTTTTCTGGGGCGCTCTTCGGTGCTGTGAAGTGGCAAAGCAATGATGAGGGCGTCAATCACCGCATCGAGCCTTCGTACCTTATACCAGTTGTTGCTTTTCGACCCTCAGAATATGCCCTTGGGTCCTCCGACAACGCACTTATAGGCGCACAGTTGATTTGGCGGGGATATGGGAAGAGAAGTCCAAATCAAAAAACAGCATATGGTCAGATTCTTTTTGATGAACTTCTGACGTCCAAGCTTTTTGAAGGAACGGGATGGTGGGGAAACAAATGGGGGGTGTTGGCAGGTGGAAGTCTCAACGCTAAAAATGGCAAATGGGGATGTCTCATTGAAGGTTCAGTTGTCAGGCCCTTTACCTATTCTCACGCGTCTGAAATTGCAGCTTGGACAAACGCTCGAAAACCTTTGGCACACCCCTTGGGGTCAAATTTTGCAAACATTATTCTCCGAATCAAATGGGTGGTTCAAGAAGAATATACTGTGAGACTCGCAATAGAAAGGGTGTCTCGAGGACTCGATCCCTCAACAGGATACGCTTCAGGCTCTGACATCTTTCGGAGTTATTTAGATCGAGAAAGTGATGATGATCATTTTTTTCTGCAAGGTGTGGGGTCCGAGTTTCAAAGGATATCGATTGACATCGCTCGCGCCATAGGAGAGAAATTTGATGTGGCTGGAATTGAAGTGTTTGCTAGGGGTTCTATGAGAGTGGAGTCGCACACCGTTGATGGAACAGGGGAAGGCGCGAGTATTGATCCATGGAATGCGTTTAGGGTACAATTTGGCATCAGAAATACGCGTGTATTAGAAGGGCGAGACTGGTAATCCTGATGTACTTTTGTCACTGATTATTTGCCCCAAATGACGAAAGAAAATACCCCTTCACTTCTAAAAGATATAGGTACGCTTTTTAAAGTTCGCCTGGGATCTTTTGTCGTGCTTTCTTCCGTCTTGGGATGGTTTATGGGCGTTGATAATATTGATCTCGGAAATTTATTATTGCTCATTGGTGGCGGGTATTTATTAACCGGGGCGTCGAATGGTTTTAATCAAATTATAGAGCGCAACCACGACGCTATCATGGCCCGGACACAAAACCGTCCATTGCCCACAGGCAGAATGACGATCAATCAAGCACTGGTGCTGAGTATCGGCGCAGGAATAACTGGCATCTACTTCCTCTATCTGTTGAACAGCAGCGCTGCCATTTTGGGATTCATCTCATTCGTGCTGTATGCATTTGTATATACCCCACTTAAATCCCGATCTTCTCTTTGTGTTTTTGTGGGGGCACTTCCCGGAGCCTTCCCACCAATGATTGGTTATGTCGCTGCAACTGGAGCATTTGGTGTCGAACCGGGCACTTTGTTCGCCGTACAATTTATGTGGCAATTTCCACATTTTTGGGCGATTGCATGGCTTGCTCACGAAGATTATTCAAAAGTGGGATATAAAATGTTGCCGTTCAACTCCGGACTTACAGAACGTTCTGCTTCATTGATCTTACTCTACACACTATTTTGTATTCCAACGAGTCTCCTTCCTTGGGCATTGCCAAACAGCAGTCCAATGGTTGGAAATGTTGCATTGGTTGTTGCAATCGTGGCTGGTTTGGGATTCTCATGGTTTGCCTGGAGGTTATCAATTACACTTGACAGATCAGATGCACGTAAATTAATGTTTGCTAGTTTTATATATCTCCCTCTGGTACAAATCATATACGTACTGGATAAAACACCGATTTAGTTAAATCAATATTTTCATGGAAAACAATCCAACAACAGCCTACGACCCTTCTACCGACAAAAAGGTCACAGATAGTTCTAAGATTATGATTATGGCTTTCATTATTTTCTCTGTGACAATGATGTTTGGCGGTTTAGTAAGTGCGTATCTCGTAAGCAGCATCGGTCAGTACTGGGTGCATCTCACTCCCCCTCCAACTTTGTGGGTGAGCAACGCCCTTATTGTGGCTTCTTCCGTTTCGCTCTTTGCTTCATTAAAGGCGATGAAAGGGGGGAATGTAAAGCTATCCCAAATGCTTTTGATCGTGACGCTAACCCTGGGGATTGGTTTTACTGTGACTCAATATTCTGGATGGAAGTCTTTGGCCCAAATCGGCAGTGGCTTTGGGACCGAAACGAATGAAGATGGGCTCGCGGCTTATTCTTGGAATAGAATCAACGAATTAATTGAAAGCGAAGCCGTGTATGGCGAAGATTACGATGTCCGAATTAACGGTACGCCCATTCTTTTCAACGCAGAAACAGGAGCGTTTTATGCGCCAAACGACCCTTTAATGGTTCGTCCGATCACTTCCGATGTGATACATCGCACGAATTCAAGTGCATCTTACATATGGGCCTTAATCATGATTCACATCTTTCATTTGGTATTGGGAATCGCGTATATATGTGTTAACTTATTTCGTGTTTCAAAGGGGGGAATTAACCCTGAGGACACTGTACGTCTTAAGGTTTTAAGTATCTTCTGGCATTTTTTAGGTGGACTTTGGTTGGTGTTATTTGTCCTTCTCTTTATCAAATAATTTATTCGCAAAACAGCATCAGTTTAAGATAGAATCATTCTTGATAAGCCGCTGAGATACTCTAATTAAAAAAAGAGCACTCTTTCAGGAATGATTTATTAAATTTACAGAACAATTTCGCAATCCACTTGCAGCATGTCAGGACATTCAAACGATAACGTTTCTTCAGAAGAATTATGGGGAGGAGGAAGGTCACCTTATAGCATCTCATATGGCAAGATGTATATGTGGTTCTTCTTAGTATCCGATGCATTAACATTTAGCGGATTATTGACGGCATATGGATTTTCTAGAGCTGCGAGTGAGGATGCTTGGCCTATTGGAGAGCAAGTTTTCAGAGCGTTACCAGGTTTAGAAGGTCAGTATCCACTCGTCTATGTGGCTTTAATGACATTTATTCTGATCGTCTCTTCTGTGACCATGGTACTGGCTGTAGAAGCGGGTCACAGAAATGACAAACGAGGTGTGATACGTTGGATGTTGGCGACCATTATTGGTGGTGTATTTTTCCTTGGGTCTCAAGCTTGGGAGTGGTCTCACTTTATCCATGGAGGCGGAGGATCTTTCCTTTTGGCCACTGAAGTAACAATCACGGCCGACAATGGCAATGAATATATACTTCCAGTGGGAGAACCGATATTTATGGACCATCACTTTGGAGAGATTGCAGAAGCATATAGCAATGGCGATGAATCAGTGAATCTTCATGAACATCATGGTCACGTTACTTTAACGCATTATGGAGAACACACACACGAAGTCGAGCTCCACCAGCTAACAATACACAAGTATATTGAAGATGAACAGGTCATCACTGGAGACGATATCTATTCGCTATGGGAGGCTCGATCAGAATCATTCACATTTGGAGCGAATATGCATGAAAACGAATATGCAACACAACAGAGTTATGCAAACTTCTTTTTCTTTATAACAGGATTTCACGGATTCCACGTATTTTCAGGTGTAGTGATTAATTTCATTATTTTCATTATGGCATATCGTGGCGTTTTTGAAAGACGCAAGCATTATGAAATGGTGGAGAAAGTTGGTTTATACTGGCACTTTATCGACCTTGTGTGGGTATTCGTTTTCACTTTTTACTACCTCATCTGATAGACCTCAAATATGGAACGCGACGATCTTATTGTAAATGACAGTTACCCTTTAAACGCTCACCACAGTGAAGAAGAAGGGGTTAAAATTCGCAAGAATATTATATTTGTCACGGTTCTGTTGACGGTAATCACAGCAGTTGAGGTGGCTATGGGTGTCATATTTAAACGTGCTGAAACATTTTCTTGGCAAATGATTAAGTGGACTTTTGTGGCCTTAACTCTTGTCAAAGCTGGCTATATTGTCATGTCTTTTATGCACCTTGGAGAAGAGAAAAGCGTGATGAAAAAGACAATTTTAATTCCCTACATCATCTTTATCGTTTATCTTGTATTAATAGCCCTTACTGAAGGTTTTGGACATTTATACAATCTCACAAATTTTCACTAAGGCATACCCGACAAATTCTGATTGCCATGCATAAGAAGCGGATTGCATTAATCTTTCTATTATTGGCACTCCCTATTACGGGGATTGTGGTTCTTGGGATCATGGGGAACCACAAATTCAATACACTCCCTTATTTCATGGAGAGTGGGCCAATTGATTCTCTTGTTCCTGGAGTTTATCGCGTGGGAGACTTTCAACTAACAAATCAGGATTCCGAATACTTTGGCTCTGAAGAACTGAAAGGCCAGGTTTGGATTGCGGCTTTTTTTGGGACCGATGCGCCTCACGTGGGGGCAATGACCAGGCAGCTTCTTTGGCCTAATTTCAGGTACAGAGATAACGAAGGTATCTCAATCGTGTGTTTCACCTTAAGTCCGGAACACGACACCCCGGAAGTCTTGTCAAAATATGTCGCGTTAAATACGCGCTACAATGGTGTTGACGGAAAATGGCAATTCTTAACTGGAGAAAAGACCGAAATTGACAGAATCATTCGTGAGGAGTTCAGGATTACCCGTGACGCCGAAGAACCAGGCAACGTTGCCACGCTTTGGCTTGTGGATGCAAACGGATATCTACGGGGGGTTTATCATGCTGCATCTGAAGATGCCTTGAGGGATGCAACTGAAGATATTGCACTTTTGAAGAAGGAAATGGATTTGGCAGAATATGCCCGCCTGAAAAAGCAAGAAGCTTACGACAAAAATCCACCTTCACCACTTCCCATTTTGGGACCAGAAGGACACACCGTTCCCATGTTTGAATTTACTGGATTAGACAATCAAAAAGTCAGCCACCGAGATGTAAAGGGTACAATTAGAATCGTCGATTACTTTTTCACCTCATGCCCCACGATTTGTCCATTGTTGAGTGCGCAACTGGCAAGAACCCAAGCAATCTTAAGAAAAAACGGTGTAAGGACGGAGGAAGTAATGATTTTGAGTCACTCTGTGGATCCAGAAAGAGATACACCAGAACGTCTCGCTGGATACGCAGAAAGAATGGGGGCAGACACCTCACAGTGGAAATTCCTCACCGGAGATAAGGAAGATTTATATGATCAGGCACAAGATGGGTATTTCCTTACCGCGATACCAAGTGATACCGCAGCAGGCGGCTTTTTCCATTCTGACACCTTTGTGCTTATAGATAAACTTGATAGGATAAGAGGATATTACGATGGCACTTCTACAGATGAAGTCGATGAAATGATCAGTCATGTATACCAATTAATTTCAGAAAAATGAAACTTTCAGATGCTAACCTAAAAGTGATTGTTTGGTCTGTGACTATTATCATACCCGTTGTGGTGACGCTGCTTGCGTATCTACCTCCGCTTGACATATCTCCGGAAACAGCAGAAAAGCTCTACATACTTCCTAAAATGAACGCAATCTTGAATGGAACAGCATTCTTTGCTTTGTTGGGCGCTTGGATCGCGATTAGGGCAGGAAATATAAAGCTTCACAGAGCGCTCACATCGACAGCTGTTGGGTTGAGTGTACTGTTTTTATTGAGTTACATCGTTTTTCATTTTACAACTGCCCCTACCCGATTCCCAGGAGAATCGTCAATGAAGATAATTTACTTGTTCATCTTGTTGACACATATTGTGCTCTCGGCCGCTATTGTACCATTGGTGTTGTTCACCTATGCACGAGGTTGGGCAATGGAAGTGGAGAAGCATAAAAAACTCGCGCATTTTACCTGGCCAATTTGGTTGTACGTTACAGCCACCGGCGTAATTGTTTATTTAATGATAAGCCCATATTACCCCGCATAATGAATCTACTTAAACACATCTTCCTTCTTGCATTTGTCACTTTATTCGTGTCAATGTCATCGTGGGGACAATGTGTCATGTGTAAGGCGCTTGGAGAACAAAGTGCAAATCAAGGGATGATTGGAACGGGTCTCAATGAGGGGATTATCTTCATCATGATTATTCCGTATTTACTCATTGGAATAGGACTTGTGCTCGTCTGGAAAAGAATTAACAAAGAGGAGGGATAGCATTCATGTTTGTATGAACGTGTATTCGTTAAATTTGTATGAATAATTCCATCCCTTCTCAAATGACTAGATTCATCTCGACGGCTATCATTACATTAAGTGTAGTGTTCTCCGGATCTTTATTTTCACAGGACTCAGCATGGTCTCTTCAAAAGTGTATCAACCACGCTTTTGAGCACAATCTTCAGATTAAACAGAGTGCATTGAACAATGATCGTTCTGAAATAGGTTTAATCAGTGCAAGAGGCGCTTTCCTGCCTTCGCTTAACGCTTCAGGGTCTCATGGATATAATATCGGAAGGACCATTGACCCTTTTACAAACGAATTTGCAACAGATGCGATTCAATCAAATAGTTTTGGACTGAATTCGGGAATTACTTTATACAATGGATTCAAAAACCATTTGAATTTAAAGCGCGCTGAGCTAGGCGTCGATATTGCGATGGTCAACCTGGAACAAACAAAAAACGATCTAGCGTTAACAATCTCCGCGGCATATCTCAATGTACTTTTTCAAGAAGAATTCGTCACCCTGGCAACGCTCAATTTAGAGATCACAAAAAGACAGGCCAATCGTGTTGCGAAACTTGTCGAAGCTGGTGCGGCACCACAGTCTGATTTACTTGATGTCCAGGCCCAAGAAGCGTCAGATTATGCTTCCCTCATCTCTAGTGAAAACGCGCAAAATCTTGCCAAACTAAATATTATTCAGCTCCTTCAATTAACCGGCTTACAAGCCGAAAGCTTTGAAATCGTCAAGCCTACAGATCAGGATTTAGAATTTTCGGTACTCCCCCCCTCTTCTGAACTGGCAATTAATCACGCTCTGAACACCTTCCCCGAAATTCGTGCCGCAGCGCTTACTGTTGATGATTCGTATCTCAATCTTGACATCGCAAAAACAAGCTTACAGCCTCGACTATTTGCATCTTATAACTTTGGATCTGGATATTCTGGGAATAGACAAGAACCCGTAGGAGACCCAACCTATGATATGCTTGAACTTGGAACGGATGAGGATGGCCAAACTGTTTATTACGCTGGTGTAACCGAAAGCTTAGATGTTGTAATCCCTTTAGCTCCTAGCTATTCAGAGTTCCAAGCTATCCCATTCGCAGATCAGTTAAGTGACAATATCAACCAGAGCGTCTTTTTCTCTTTAAGCATTCCCATTTTTAATGGATTCGCCACCAGAAATGCTATAAAACAAGCAGAGGTAGGCATTCTTCAATCGAAGTATGCTGAAGAAGCGACTGTACAAATTCTCACACAAAGCATTGAAAGTGCTTGGGCCGATGCTGTTGCTGCGCAGAAAAATCTGCTCGCACAAGAAGCGGCATTGGCTTCTGCCGAACTCGCCTTTACAAATACCGAATTAAGGTTTGAAGCTGGTGCGATCTCTGCACTTGAGTATGCAGACTCTAGGGCGCGATTAGATAATGCGCGAACAAATAGCTTACGTACGAGATACGACCTTGTCTTTAAATCTAAGATCTTAGATTTCTATCAAGGAAAGGCAATTACACTACGTTAAACTTTAGCTATGAAAAAGAAAACGATATTTCTTATCCTTGGGGTCGCTGTTGTGCTTCTTGTCATTTTAGCTTCTTTGTTTGGCGGGAAAAGAGAGCTTCCAGAAACCACCACCACAACTGCAGCCATGAGGTCCATCACGGAAAGAGTGAGTGCGTCTGGAAAGATTCAGCCTGTGCTGGAAGTGAATATTTCGGCTGAGGTCAGTGGACAGTTAATTGACCTTCCAGTGGTCGAAGGAGATCGCGTGAATGAGGGTGACCTGTTGGCCCAAATCAACCCAGATGTATACATCGCGGCAAGAAACAGAGCTCAAGCTGCCGTCAATACCACACTGTCAAATTTGTCATCCGCAAAAGCGATGCTTGCAACGAGCGAAGCAAATCTGTTTGTTGCAGAAAAATCTTGGGATCGCACTCAGAAGCTTTTTTCAAATGGGGTGATCTCTCAGGCTGATTATGACCAATCAGAAGCCGCAATTCACAATGCAAAAGCAACACTCACAAGTTCAGAGGAAAGCGTAAAAAGCGCAAATTATTCTATTTTAAGTGCAAAAGCATCTCTACAAGAAACACTAGACAACTTATCTAGAACAACACTTCGTGCACCCCAATCTGGCATTGTCACTGCATTGGTCAAAGAAGTGGGCGAAAGTGTTCAAGGAAACGGTTTTGTTGCAGGAGAAGTTGTCATGAAGATTAGCAATTTAAGTGAAATGGAGGTTGACATTGAAGTGAACGAAAGTGACATCGTAAGAGTTTCCATGGGTAACAAGTCTGAAATTGAGGTCGATGCCTATCTGTCTGAAACATTTCTAGGGCAAGTCACTGAAATTGGCAACACCGCTTTAAATGCAGGGTCAAATGGATTCAATTTGGATCAAGTCACTAATTTTTCTGTAAAAGTAGGGATTGACCCAGAAAGCTATCAACACCTTGCTTCAGACTCCACATCATCTCAATCACCTTTCCGTCCAGGGATGAGTGCTACTGTAGATCTTCTTACAAAAAGTGTCACTAACATTGTCTCTGTTCCCATTCAATGCGTGACGACACGCAAATCAGAGGAAGACGATAAAGCAGAACTTGGTGTCTTTATTTTCGACAATGAAACAGTCACCTGGACTCAAGTAGAAACAGGGATTCAGGACAACCGTTACATAGAAATCATTTCAGGAATAGAAAATGGGGCCACTCTGGTAAGTGGTCCATATGACATGGTGTCTCGGAAACTAGAAGATGGAGACAAAGTCTTCGGACAAGCTGAGGAAAACAATGAGGGTGAAGGAACCAAGACAATAGATGAGGATTAAATAATTGCAACCCATAGATGTCTGTATTACTTCACTTAGAAACAACTACACGCCAATGTTCCGTTGCGCTTTCCAATCACAGGACACTTCTTGCCAGTCGAACAATTCGCAATGAAGGGTACAGTCATGCCGAGATGTTGCTCCCTTTTATTGATGAGATTTTTAAAGAAAGCGGCACCCCTCGAGTCGAGTTAAAAGCCGTAAGTGTCTCAGGTGGTCCAGGGTCATACACAGGGCTTAGAATAGGCGTCGCAACTGCCAAGGGGATTTGTCATGCGCTTAACATCCCCTTAATTGCAGTAGACACTTTGACTGTTTTGGCGACACAAGCCCATAACAGTCATCCAGGAATGGATGCATACGTTTCTATGTTAGATGCCCGGAGGATGGAAGTTTACAGTCGAACTTTCAATTCAGATCTTGAAAAAGCAACTAAGATTGAAGCTCTAATCATTCCTGAAATCAAAACATTCCCGTGGGACATATACGAAAACATATGCTTTACAGGTGATGGGGCTTTGAAATGTCGGGACATCCTGAAGGGAAAAAATAGAATATTTATTGAAGATTGGCCTACTTCTGAGGCAGCAGTAAATATCGCCACCGATAAGTTTAAAGCAAATAAATTTGAGGATCTGTCACTATATGAACCTACTTATCTCAAACAGTTTATTGCAGGGAAAGCAAAAGATCCATTTGGATTGAAAAAGAAATGAAACAATGAAACAATTTAAAATTCCAGTGATCGTGGTGGGTGCTTTTCTTCTCATACAATCTACGTGTGACCAGAATAACCAAAACATCCCATACGTACCTGTGAATTTTGATATCAACCTCAATCTACCAGCATACAATCCCCTTAATTTCCCAGGCGAACACTTAATTTTACAGGGCGGTTCACAGGGTCTTATTGTCTATCGCTATACAATGGATGAATTTGTGGTCTTAGATAGGCATGCGACATACGATGTCGCGTTAAATTGTAAAGTCGGTGTAGAATCTGACGGAATCACACTATCAGATGCTGATGATTGTTCAGAATCGCAATGGCTCATCTTAGACGGATCTGTCATACAAGGACCCGCTACACTCTCACTTCATCGATACAGAACGAATTGGAATCCACCCATACTCCACGTGTACAACTAATATACGCGATTAATTAGTAACGGTACTCATCCGATTTATAAGGCCCTTCAACTGGAACTCCAATGTAGTCTGCCTGCTCTTGAGACAAAACCTCAAGTACGACTCCGACTTTTTCAAGATGAAGCCTTGCTACTTTTTCATCTAGATTCTTAGGCAGCGTGTAAACTTTATTTTCATATTTATCAGCCCTTTCCCATAGCTCCAATTGCGCCAGAACCTGATTTGAGAATGAGTTCGACATCACAAAACTTGGATGACCCGTTGCGCATCCCAAGTTTACAAGTCGGCCCTCCGCGAGAATAATAATGTCTTTTCCATTCAGCGTGTACTGATCGACTTGAGGCTTGATTTCATCCTTGGAAGCACCATGCGTTTCATTAAGCCATGCCATATCTATTTCATTGTCGAAATGCCCAATGTTGCAGACAATCGCCTTATCCTTCATATTCTCAAAGTGAGCTGATGTGATGATGTCCTTATTTCCTGTTGCGGTAACAACGATATCAGCTTCAGCACATGCGTCTAGCATCGGTTTTACTTCATATCCTTCCATGGCAGCTTGAAGCGCACAAATGGGATCAATTTCGCTAACAATGACGCGGCAACCTGCATTTCTAAGTGATTCCGCAGAACCTTTCCCCACATCCCCAAAACCAGCAACGACAGCAATTTTCCCAGCCATCATGACGTCAGTCGCTCTCCTTATCGCATCAACCAAAGATTCACGACAACCATATTTATTGTCGAATTTAGATTTTGTGACCGAATCGTTAATGTTAATTGCAGGCATTGTCAATGTGCCATTTTTAACTCTATCAAACAAACGCAGAACACCCGTCGTTGTTTCCTCTGAAATTCCTTTTATGCCATTAGACATTTCAGGAAATTGATCTAGAACCATATTCGTCAGATCACCTCCGTCATCTAAGATCAGGTTTAAAGGTTTGCGATCTTCACCGAATCTTAAAGTAGCTTCAATACACCAATCGAACTCTTCTTCTGTCAGTCCCTTCCATGCAAAAACTGGAACTCCAGTGACTGCTACAGCTGCAGCTGCATGATCCTGAGTAGAAAAGATGTTACATGAAGACCATTGAACTTCAGCACCTAATTCTGTTAGTGTTTCAATCAATACCGCAGTCTGAATGGTCATATGTAAACATCCGGCAATTCTGGCGCCTTGAAGTGGCTTAGATGGGCCGTATTCTTTTCGAATAGCCATGAGACCTGGCATTTCAGCCTCAGCCAAACGAATTTCTTTTCTACCCCATTCAGCTAAGCTTATGTCTTTAACCTTGTAAGGGAGCACTTTTGTTTCTGTTGAATTCATACCTCAAATTTACGATATAGAAGGCTATCTTAGCAACATGTCGACCATGAAACATCATAAAACGATAGGGCTTGCAGTGAGACAAGTTAATCTTGATGAAGTCGGCAGTGAAGCCATCGTTAAAATTGTGTCACATCATTATCCAAGGCGTGATTTACATCATTTGTCTTCAGGTAAAATAGCTGAGCTTTATGCAGTAATACAGTGTGTTTCAGATCTTTTACGTGAAGACAATTGGCATCTACATCATACGCAAAGTGGGGCGCCTCTTCTTTTTGAAAATGGACACAGAAGTGTCCTTTCTATCTCTATAAGTCACACGATAGACAAAATAGAAGAAGGTGGAATCGCCTATGCTGCGGTTATTCTATCTCGAGAAGTGAAAAAAATAGGCGTAGACATTGTATTGAAAGCTGATTTGAGAATAAAACGCGTTGCGCACAGAGTGATGCGAGATCAGGAAATCGAAACTGGAAGGTTGGCGGAAGTGTGGGCTTGTAAAGAAGCCATGTATAAAGCACTGGGACCACTTCTGGATTTCAAAAAAGATCTAACAGTTGATTTTGACAGCGAAAACGAGGACCTTGCGCAAGGTTCAGGTTACAATTGGAAGATTTATCGTGAGGAAAAAATTGTCGTTGCGCTGGGTCCTTTTTAAAGGTCGATGTTGGGAACTACAGGAACCAAAAGCAACAAGGGAACCCGAATGGGTTCCCTTGTTGAAATAAGAAGTGTGAACGACGACGCTCAGCGAAGATAATCTAACGCTCTATACCCTTGTGGCGGCGCTCTGTTGAAACACTTAGTTTCGCTCGGCCTTTGCGGCGGCGTGCATTAAGCACATTGCGGCCGCTTGAAGAAGCCATACGCTTACGGAAGCCATGCTTGTTACGGCGCTTACGAACTGAAGGTTGAAATGTTCTTTTTGGCATGATTTCTATTTTTCCCTTAAAGAGGAGGGCAAAGATAGTAAACTCTTTCTATTCTTACAACCCTATTTAAGTGCTAAATTCGCACAAATGATGAGTGAAAATACAACGGAGACGGAAGCGCCTAAAAAGAATCGATTTAAAATAGCCGATTTACGTGGATTTAAACAAATGTGGCCATACCTAAGGCCTCACAAATTTGGCTTTGTATTTGGAATAATATTAATTTCAATCTCTAGTATTTTAACGCTTTTCGTCACTCGATTGTGGGGACAATTAGGAGGAGTAGGTATCATGGGTGGGGCGGAAAGTAAACTTGAAACAGAGTTTGAAGGTGGGGTGTTGGACGGTTTCAATCTTCACAATCTAGAATCCATTGGATGGATGATTGTAATTGTACTTATCATCCAAGCATCACTGAGTTTCTTCCGTGTTTACCATTTTGCAAATATGACTGAAAAAATGATGCTGACCATGCGTCGAGACACATTCGAGGCCGTGATAAGCATGCCTATGGACTTTTATCATGACAGGCGTGTGGGGGATGTTAACAGTCGTATTTCGGCAGATATAACATCCATACAGGATACGTTCACGATCACTCTGGCGGAGCTCATACGTCAAACCATTATCTTGTTTGGAGGAGTTGCTGCTCTCTCCTATTTCTCGGTCGATTTAACCCTTATGATGCTCGGGACGTTGCCTGTTGTTATTCTAGTCGCATTTTTTTTTGGGAAATTTATCAAACGACTCTCTAAAGCAACACAAGATGAAATCGCATCTTCCAATGTCATTGTTCAAGAAGTTCTGACGGGAATCATAAACGTCAAGGCCTTTGCAAATGAATGGTATGAGCGAAAACGGTATACGGGATCTATAAAGACTGTTCGACAGTTAGCAATGAAAGGAGCGATGGGGCGTGGTGCTTTTACGAGTTTCATCATCCTATTCATTTTTGGAGCAATTACACTCGTCATATTCAAAGGCGCTGCATTAATGCAATCTGGAGATTTGGCTTCAGAACATTTTTTCACTTTCCTTCTCATGACAGGTCTTGTTGCAGGTAGCGTCGGAGGTCTTGCAAGTCTTTTCGGCGTCGTACAAAAAGGACTTGGCGCCATCGATTCTCTCATGGAGTTACTTAAAGAAAAACGTGAATTAGATGGCCTCAAAGAAGAAGTCACCAAATATGATTTAAGGAAATCAATTAAATTTGAGAAGGTCAAATTCTTCTATAGTTCACGAAAAGACTTGACCATTCTGCATGATTTATCTCTAGAGATAAAAGCAGGAGAACAAGTGGCACTTGTAGGACCTAGTGGCGCTGGGAAATCAACTTTAGCATCATTGATGCTTCGATTTGAACAACCTGTCTCAGGGAGAATTACCATTGATGGAGAGGATGTCACAACTATGGAACTTCGGGGATTCCGAAAACGCATTGCATACGTGCCCCAGGAGGTGATCTTATTTGGGGACGACATCAGAGGAAACATCGCTTACGGAAAACTCGACGCATCAGACGAAGAAATTAAAGACGCCGCAAAAAGAGCGCATGCACTGGAGTTTATCGAATCCTTTCCGGAAGGATTTCAGACCTTGGTGGGGGAACGTGGCATACAGCTTTCGGGGGGACAACGTCAAAGAATCGCAATCGCACGTGCCATTCTTCGCGATCCCGATATCCTGATTCTCGATGAAGCGACTAGCGCGTTAGACAGCGTCTCCGAAAAAGAAGTCCAAGCTGCGCTAGAGGAACTCATGAAAGACCGAAGCACCTTAGTCATCGCTCACAGACTCAGCACAATAAAAAACGCAGACCGTATCCTTGTTCTTATCGATGGCGAAATTGTTGAGAACGGCACCCATGACAACCTCATGAAAACGGAAGGCGCTTATTTCAGACATGTGAAATCTCAAGACTATGATCTTCAATAGTATATGCGTATTTCGTATCTAATAAAACAGCTTCTTATCAACTAACTTGCAGACTATGGTAAAACGTGCACTTATTACGGGGATTACAGGTCAAGATGGCGCTTATCTCGCTGAATTACTTTTAGAAAAAGGATACGAAGTCCACGGCATTAAGCGCCGGGCATCTTCATTTAACACGAGTCGCATCGATCATTTGTATCAAGATCCACACGAGAAGAATGTGAAACTTAAACTCCATTATGGAGACATGACTGACTCTTCTAATTTAATGAGAATAGTGCAAGAGGTTCAGCCAGATGAAATTTACAATCTTGCAGCCCAAAGCCATGTTCAAGTGAGTTTCGAAATGCCTGAATACACAGCAGATGTAGATTCTCTGGGCACACTTCGTCTTCTCGAGGCGATTCGAATTTTGGGTCTTGAAAAAACATGTCGGTTTTACCAAGCAAGCACTTCTGAATTGTATGGCAAAGTTCAAGAAACGCCACAAAGAGAAACCACGCCTTTTTATCCCCGTTCACCATATGGAGTCGCCAAATTATACGCCTATTGGATTGTAAAAAACTACCGAGAAGCCTATGGAATACATGCAAGTAACGGGATCCTTTTCAACCATGAAAGTCCAATCCGAGGGGAAACTTTCGTGACGCGTAAAATCACGCGTGCTGCTTCCAGAATTAAAATGGAACTTGAATCATGCCTTTACCTAGGCAACCTCAATGCTCGCAGAGATTGGGGTCACGCGCGCGATTTCGTTGAAGGGATGTGGAGAATGTTACAACAGGATGTCTCTGATGACTACGTTCTCGCTACAGGCACTCAAATCTCGGTACGCGATTTTACCGAACAAGCATTCAAAGAGACGGGTGTCACACTGAAATGGCAAGGTGAAGGCGCAAACGAAGAAGGTATATGTTCAAAATCAGGTGCTGTTTTGGTGAGAATAGACCCTCGGTATTTCAGACCTGCAGAAGTGGAGACGCTCGTTGGAGACGCGTCAAAAGCATTCAAAAAGCTCGGTTGGAAAGCAACTACTCCATGGCAGGACTTGTGTGCCGAAATGGTTCATGCAGATTTGCGTGATGCGCAACGCGAAAGCCTAGTGGCCATTTCAGGACTTTAAAAGAAGGATTGCTCTTACGCAGTTGAAATTTATTCAGACAACAATGGCGCGCGAAGGGAACCCATAAGTCTGGAGACTTCCATGTAAGCACTTCGCCAAACAAACAATGCGTTAAACTCGTTGACTCTTGCGCTCTGAAGGGCAATCTCCAAAGTCCGATAGTCTAGAGCGTTTATGACACCGTTTTTATATGCTGTTTCAGCGATTTCAAGCGAGGTGAGTGCGTTTTGGGTAGTCTTGACACTCAGATTGTACACGGAGGAACCTAACATGTATTTGTCATATGCGTTGCGTGACAAAGAACCCGCTTGAGTCATCGCTTGTTCTTGATCAATTGCAGCAATGTCAGCCTGGATTTTCGCTGAAGAAATGGCTCGACGTGTAGCACCTCCATTAAAAAGGTTGAAGTTAAGCGTGAGAAATGCCGAGGTGTTTACTGAGCGAGCAGACCCTGAAAACTCGCCAAATGATCCTTTTGATACTGCGTCAGAAAACGAGGCATTAAATCCGACCACGGGATAAAGAAAAGCTTGGGCTTGCTTGACTCCCTGATGGGCAATATTTTCGGAAATGATGGCATTTTGAACACGTGTATTGTCTTGAAGCACCGCTGTTCTTACTTCAATTGAGCTTGGCAAAGTGGGAGGCGTATTAAGCTCGTCAGTGAGAATCCACATGGCATCTTCGGAATCTCCCATTAACAGATTGAGATTTCTGAGAGAGGATTTAACTGCAAGACCTTGTTGAAGCCATGAGGTGCTGTCTGCAAGAATCGCATTCTCAAATTGAAGCCTGTCAAAAGTACCCGCAGCACCATAAGATTCACTCCACTTGATTTCCAGCAATCTGTCACGACTGAGTGACATCGATTCTGCGAGGACATTTAAAAGTTCAGTTTGAAGCAACACGTTGTGATATGCCATATCAACAGCTTCTACCGTTTGCTCAACAATCAAAGATGCTTGACCTGACGATTGCGCCTCTAGGAGCTCTAGTCTTGTTTTGGATGCATACATTCCCAATCCGTCAAAAAGCGTCCAGTTAAGTGTGAGGGAAGAATTTACGCTTTCTGATTCGATTATTTCTTGAAGAAATGACGCAGGGTTTCGTGTTTGGTCTGAAATTGCTGAGGAACCCGCAATAGCAGTAGAAAGAGAGGGAAGCGCTCCAGCTGCACCCCAACTGTTATTGACGGAAGAAATATCGTTGCGTAATCGAGCGATGCGAATGCCAAAGTTTGATTCAAGAGACCGATTGATCGCTTGATTGAGGCTCAAAGGAGCAGCCGAATTCAATTGTGCATGAGTGCATGTTGGGTGTGCGAAAAAAGAGGCTGCAAATAAAATTGCTGTGAGTTGTATTGCTTTTTTCATTTCTCAATAAAATCAAAAGGTGTAGAACTTTCCGATTCCAATTCTGCATTGAGATGCTGTTCTCGAATTGCGGGTTCTGCATCGAGAGATTTCAGCCACCTGCCATCACTAATCCAAATCCAGGTTCTATGTAACGGGTTAATCCATTGTAAATAAATGGGAAGCAATATCAAAATAATGACCGTCACAAACAGCAAACCAAAGGCCACTGAAATGGCCATAGGAATGAGGAATTGAGCCTGGAAACTCTTATTAAGCATAAGTGGCGCAAGTCCAGCAACAGTCGTCACAGAAGTGAGGATAATTGGACGAAACCTATTCATCCCAGATTCCCATATCGCTTCTCTTACGGTCATACCATCTTTCAGATAACTGTTATATGCTGCAATAAATACCAAGGCATCATTGACTAGTATGCCTATTAAAGCAAGCATTCCAAGAACAGAGAATAAACTAATTTGAGCATCAAGGAGCCAATGACCAATACTGATACCCACCAAACCAAAAGGAATGAGACCGAATACAGCCATCCCTTGGAGCGGAGATCTAAACGTTAAAACGATCACAAAAAACATCAAGGCAAAAATGAGCGGCATCACCCTTTTAATGGAATTTTGAGACTTCATCACCTCTCGGTTTTGACCTTCATAACTCGCAGTTACTGAGGGGTAGCGAGCGAGAATTTGAGGGATGATCACGCCCTTGAGCTCGTCGTTAACATCTGTAGCACTTGCTTTGGGTCCAGAGAGGTCTGCACTCACTTTTACCTCACGTTGACCGTAAATCCTATTGATCGCTGTGAGGCCACGTTCAACGTTTATTTGACACACTTCTGTAAATGGAATTTCATCTCCATTTGCTGTCCGAAGTTTGAAATTTTCCAAAGACCCAATGGACGCTCTGTCACGTTCATCAAGTCTCACCCAAACTCTAACTTCGTCTCGTCCTCGTTGTAATCTTTGGACCTCTTGCCCAAAAAATGCTTGACGAATTTGGGCCAAAAGCTCTTGTTCATTGAACCCCAACTGATAGGCACGAGGCAACAAGGTTACACCAATTTCCTGAAGGCCTGCCTGATTGCTGTCCGTCACATCTTTGATATCATCACGCTTATTCATTTCTACTTTGAGCTCGCGTGTGGCTGCTTCTAGTGTCTCAAGATCATTGCCTAAAAGAGACACCGACACCGCCCTTCCAAAAGGTGAAAACGCTGTGAAGTTTAAATCCTCAGCCCCATAAACAACACCCACTTTCTCACGTATCCTCGCGCTGACATCTGTACTCATAACACCCCTGTTTTCTCCGTCCAAAAGCTGAACATATAAGGAGCCCGTATGAGATGCAGGGCCTATTTTTTTATCTATGGCAAGAACGATTTCTAGGCTGTCCGTTCTTTCTGCATTGTACTCCTCATTTACTTCCCAAACAGCAGTTTCAATTCTGTTTAATTGCTCAAGTGTAATATCCTCTCGTGTACCGGACTGCATATTGAGGTTGACCGTCAGAAAGTCACCTTCAATAAATGGGAAGAACGTTGTTCTTACAAATCCACCACCAATAAGCCCTGGCACAGAAATAAGAAAAATAGAGGCGATTACTGAAAATGAAATCCAAGGCTTATCTAATGTGAACTTCAGAACAGGCGCATAAAGTTTATTTCTAAATCCATTGAGAAATATACGCATCCCTCGTTCAAGTTTGTTTGGCTTGAACGATCGCCTTAGGGCCTTCGAGTTTCCAACATGAGCCGGGAGAATAAATGCGCCCTCGATGAGAGAGAATATTAATGTCAAGATAATGACAGTGGCCATGTCCTGGAATATATCTCCTAACTGTCCCTCGATATAAAAGAACGCAGAAAAGGCAATAACTGTAGTAACAATGGCTGAAAAAACGGCTGGCAATACTTCCATGGTACCCTCCACAGTTGCATCCATTCTTGAATAGCCACGCTCGTATTTTCTATAAATATTTTCGGCAATGACGATGCCGTCATCGACCAGTATGCCTATCACGAGAATCATCCCAAATAAGCTCACGACGTTAATGGTAACCCCAGCCATATCAGCAAACATGAACATGCCGGCAAAAGACACGGGAATTGCAAGAGCCACCCAAAATGCAAGACGCAGATTCAGAAACAATGCCAGAAATAACAACACAAGAAGAAATCCTATTATGCCATTATTAACAAGCAAATCAATTCGTTGATTCAACACAACAGATTGGTCTCTCACGATATTTATTTCAAGAACATCTTCCCTGTCATTAAAGGCTTGAGTATATGCACGTACATACTGAGTCACATCCAAAATGGATTCTGAGTTTAAGCTGTTTACCGAAATACTCACTGAGGCTTTTCCGTTGTACCAATTCCTTGTAGGATCATTATCTGCCCAACGGTTTTTGACTTCCGCGACATCTGAAAGGCGAATTATTCTTCCATCTCTATCCGCTCTGAC
The DNA here is from genome assembly GCA_002700285.1 of Crocinitomicaceae bacterium. Classification (GTDB taxonomy): domain Bacteria; phylum Bacteroidota; class Bacteroidia; order Flavobacteriales_D; family Sanyastnellaceae; genus UBA974. The sequence goes on from PACT01000037.1 coordinate 89,622, forward strand.
AACGACGTCATTTAAATCTTCAGCCACGTAGTCCTTGAACCTACCCCTCACGATTAACTCTTCTTTGTCAGTTTTAATTCTGCCTCCCGTCGTTTCGATATTTGTATTCCGAACAGCTTGTGCGACTTGTGCGACAGTAATCCCCAACTCGCTTAATCTGTCATCCCTGACTGAAATTTCTATCTCTTCTTCAGGAAATCCAGAAAGGAGAATTTGAGAGATGTCATTTGAAGACCTTAGATCCTCTTCAATTTTTCGCGCTGTTTTTTTAAGTAAATACAAATCTTCAACACCTGAAACAGCTAAAACAATGGCAACATTTTCTGGGTCCTTTTTAAAAATAATAGGCGGCTCCATACCTACTGGGAATGACGCAATCCGATCTACAGCATTTTTAACATCTTGGAGCGCTTGATCTGTTTTATTTGCTTGCTTAACCTCTACAACAATACTTCCTGCATTTTCTATGCATGTTGAGGTGACAAGGTCAATATTTGCAACACCTTGGAGATTCTCCTCGATTTTCGCAACGATCCCCTTCTCTATTTCTTCAGGAGAAGAACCGGGGTATACTACTTGAATAACAATTGTTTTCGAATCAACTTCCGGGAAAAAATTAGACCTCAAACTTGACATTCCAACGAATCCAGAAACCAAGATCGCAAACATCAACAAATCTCCAACGATATGATGTTGGACGAAAAATTTAATGACGTGTCTCATTACTCGTCGATGCTTTCGCTAACAGAAACAGGCATTCCTTGATAAGCGCCTGAAATAGGTGTTGACAGAAGTAACGTTCCGTTTGGTATGCCACTTACAATCGCTGTTTCAATGGATCGAAATTCCTGAACAACAGATATTTTATCGAGCTCATTTGAATTAATGACAAATACATTCCCATCCCCATCGATTAAATTTCTATGAACTTCAAATGCATTTTTAATCTCGGAGGACTCAATAAAACCTGAAAGATATCTGCCATCACGCATTTGGCCTTGACTATTTGCAGATGGTCGAACCTTACAGAAAACGGTTGCTGACTGAGTGGAGGCATTCACATTGCCTGCGATACGATCAACCTTTCCTTCCGCTACTAAACTGTCATTCTCGTCACTAAAACGCACCTTGTCTCCGATTTTCACTGTTGACAAATACCTCGAATGGACTGCTGTTTGAATTTCGTAAACATCCGTACCTACAAACAACCCCAAGGGCTGGCCTGCGCGAACAAGAGAACCTGGCTTGACCAAAGCAACCGCTACAAAACCATCAAAAGGTGCTTTTAAAGTGAATTTAGACAGCCTCTCCTCCGAAGCTTTTATACTATAAAAGTTGGCTTGTAAGCCTCGATTTACAATGAAATATTCTTCTCTCTTACTCTCTGGTGCGGGGAGAGATGGCAACGCTTGTGTGACATCGATGCTCTCTACATACTGTTCCCAAACCTCAATTCTTTCAGGAAAGTCTACTTGAATACTCGCAAGCATACCCGTTACAAGTTGCAAGTAGATCGATCGCGCACTTTTTAGGTTTGATCTTGATTCGGAATCATCCAGGTTTAAAATAATATCTCCTTCCTTAAAGGATTTACCTTCGCGAAAATCCTCGCCGATCAGACTTAAGACGCCGTTTACTTCTGCAAAAAGATCGATTCTATTCCAAGCCTGAATGCGACCTTCCACAGGGACTTTCGGCGTGACCTCCGTATTTAATACAACAGTGGTCCGAACGGGTCTCGCCATTGTGTCGGGCAAGGTAACACTTGGGGACTGCTTCATCCCTATGAGCCCCTGCATCATCATGAATGCAACAAATAGGATTAAGAGACCTGCAAGAAACCTCAGTATTTTTTGAAACAATGGAGACATGAATGATTTATTTGAGTGCAAAAGTACCCAATTTAAAATGTATCTAGGTCTATTGGACGCATGACACCAAACCATTTTAGGACTTTTTGGCCTATGCCTGGCACATCCACATGTATGATATAAACACCACCAGCGATAGGCACGTTTCTTTGATTCTTTAAGTCCCAATCCACGAATGTAAGTGGGTCTGTCTTGTAGAATTGTCTGACGAGTGTTCCACTGAGGTTATAAATACTCACCGTACACACCTCTGGCAAATTCGTAATCTTCACGCGATTGTCGAGCTTGCTTGTTTCGTATTTGCTGTACGCGTAATACGGATTTGGCACTACCCCTATCACATCAAGGATGCTCGTGAGGGTGCTTTCATTATCTGTAACCGTTGCCACCGATTTCGTAGAGAAGGTGTAGAGCGGGTTCCAGTTGTTGTCCGCTTGACTTGTTTCAGAAACATCAGCGATCAAAGGCGAGTACTTTTCATATGCCTTGGAGATCCTTAGTTTCACACGTGCTTTACTAGGGATAAGTCCGTCTTCAACGGAAAGCATCGGGAAATCATCATTCGAGAGAGAAGATCCGACCCATGTACATGCTCTGAAGACTCTTCTGACGTTCGTTGTAGAGTTGTCTGCCTCTAAGTTGTTATACAGATATGTTCCTGCATCATACGAAGGCATACGGTTAGAAGAACCTTCCTCAAATTGAGAGTTCTTGAAGACGTAAATCCAATGCTGTCCCCCTGCGTATACAGCGCCTCCTTGGCCTCCTCCTCCGCTATAGATTCTCGCAGAAGGGTTGAAAATCATATCGTTTCCATTGTCTGCGCCCAACCAAGAATCCTCTCCGAATGCCATGTTGAGGCGTTCTCCCGTACCCACGTCAATCGCATATCCGGGGAACCAACTCATCCCCACCGGTTGCCCCCCACTGGGGTTCGCCTCAGAAGCGTTGTAACCTTGGTCGCCAGGCTGACGTCCTTTCTTATCTACAGATGCATGACGACGTAGTCGCATCTTCTCAGGATCATCACCGTCATAGGCCTTTTGAGCAAGCGCCTCAACAGGTTGCATCTCAAGAACAGGACAACGCGTCCAAAGCGTTCTGTCCCTCGTAAAGACAACATCCACATTGTTCAACCCACTGATCCCAGAGAAAGGACTGAGGTCACCCTCGAGGCCTTTTATCGTAGGTGCAATGTTCGGTATCTGAACGGTTTCTCCGGTTAACAGGGTCACGTCATCTGTGAAACTCACAAGACAGTATGGTGACCAAGTACCGCCGAGAATGCCCTCGTACTTCTCATCCTCATCAAGCGGATTGCCCGCCTTAATGTCGTTATATACAACCTCTTCCTCGGATTCAGTATCTCCTTCCTGTGTTCCAGCACGGATCCAGTTCAGCAGATCAAATCCCTCAGAGTCAGGGATCCCTAACAACCATGGTGCTGAAGGATTGTCAAACACAATAGATGATGTCAATGGTTCTGAAAAGTTTCCACTGTTGGGATACTGATACTGATGAAGTGTAATACTTAGTCCCCAGTCTAAAAGAAGCTCCTCATTTAGAATGTTAAGTGCTTTTGTAGAAGTGCGTATCGATTTAAGCGAATCTCCAGTCTCTTCAAGAAGTGTTTTATTCGTGAGGATCCAATGGGACTCGTCCGCATCTTCTAAATCGGAGTCGCTCGCATTCACACGAAGTTCAAACTCAGCATCGGGAACCCTGAGAGGGTCGATCACGCGGATGTTTACAGGAGAACCATTGCCAGCGTATGTGAGCTCTGCAACACGTCCGTTTGCACTTTCTAAAATAGCGGTCTCACTGTCCGTCGAAAGTTCAATCACATTGTCGCCATTTCCTTTGCCCTCAAGGCGCGTCACGTCAACACCATCTCCATACTCGGAATTCTGAATCGTGCCGCCAGATTCAGGGGAAGGGAGGTGAGGCGTGCCTGAGTATGTTCTAATAGAACCTACAGCACCTTTACGAGAAGCCTTGTACTGAATGTCTTGGCCTGTTCCAGTTACAGCATTGTATGCTTCGTACTCATTGTATCCATAAGCGAGCGCCATAAAGTAATACGTTCGGTGATTGATCAGGGTGGTGCTACCTTGTGCAAATGCATCTTTTGTCACTCTGAAGCTGTGCTGAATCCCTTCGTTTGCGCCTTGCGCCATGAGGAATGGAACAGCTAAGCCCATTTCTTCATTTTGCACATAGTTCACGACATTCGAAATGTCGTCTATCACATCGCATTGGAAAACCAGACGCGCTTTTTCAATGTCATTAAGATCTGCCGCTGATACGGTGTTGTCAGATAATTGATAGATTTGGTAACCCTGGAATGTGTATGAACGTGAAAGACTGTCATATTCTTCTCCATCAACATCTAGCTTAGGAATACCTGGGTCAAACATCACGTAGTCCTCATTGAAGTTGTTTGAAAGTGAATTGTTATTCGTAAGGTAAATAATAAGCTCATTTTCAAGTTCTTGAATGGCAACATCTGGCGCATCCGGACCACTTACTATTTCAAAACAATTGTCGAAAAGCGCTTGAGCCTTGTCGTCAGCTTGACGCAGTAATTTTACACTTTCAAATGGATCTCCGGCACTGGCTCTCGCCCAAACAACGCCCATCGTAATGTTGTTATAGTCACCTGGTTCAAGAACGAAAGGACCGGCAGATTGAATGAATCGTCTATCTGCAGGAGGATTTCCTGAGCTGACCTCTGTCCATGGTTCAGTACTGACTCCCACCGTACCCCAATTGTATGGGTCTGTTTCTCCTGGAAACATATAATCACAAGAGATGTCTAGATTTGCTCCCGTAGCAGCACTTACACCATCTCCCCCATAAGCCATCTTCTGACCATTCTTCCAGATTCCATTCATATAGTTATAGTAATGAAGTGGGGTGGTAGGTTCTCCGTTAATGTTATTTCCGCTGTTGTTATAGTATACAAAACGACGCATACCGAAGCGTTCATTGTCGACGACACCATCACCATATCCAATTCCAATGCCTTCGTATGGGATACCCAGAGAATCAATAGCGTCAGTAAACACCTCAGTCAGAGGGTTGTCGATTTCGTCAGAATCTTGGTATGGACCCTCGAAAAAGTCAATACCCACAGCAGGGGGGTTCTCACCATAACCTGGTGAATCACTAGAGGGTAAGTCAACAGCATTTCCGTTGTAAGCATATCCTAACCCTCTCTGGACGTCACAGCCCACATAATCATCAGTAGCGTTTCCGAGATCGGCATCTACCCAAACTCCGAAATATGTGTCACTTAGGGTCTGAGTTCCTTGATTGATGAGGACATAGTTGTGAAACGTCATGTTATTAACCTCATCGTTCGTAGAGAATTGGAATACTTGTGCGCGTATTTCCATTCCAATAGGCTCTCCTTGAGATTCCGAGTGAACGTTGCCTTTGTCATTGAAAATCCAGTAAAAGTTTCTGTCTCCATAAAGCGGGACGATATCTTCTCTTCTACGTTCTTTACAATCTATTTCAGACAAGAAATCATACCACGGATAGTCTCCTTGATTTGGGTCATAAAATCCATCTCCATCATAATCTTGAAATGGTCCAAGATAATAGTCTTGGTTAATGGCTGGAAGTCCGTGGGCAGGGAAGTCATAGAAATATGCTGGTGTAGCGTATCCATCAGGAAATTCCTCATCAGCAGTTCCAGCTTGAAGTGCGTCAAAATATGATCTGTGAAGTTGTGCTTCTGAGCGGGTGGATACAAAGAACTCATCGTATTTCTGACACTCGATAGCATCAATCTCCGCACCCCCATCATTTGTAAGGGGACCCGTCCAGAAATCGTTTCCTTGTCTAAAAGTTAAAGCGGCAAGCTTAAGCTGTTGGTCAGGAGAGATTCCACCCATCCATAGGGCACCAGCATAAAGTGAACTTACACCTCCACCTTTAGGGACTTCGTATGAACCGCTACTGTTCGCTCTGTCTTGCCAAAGAGATCCGCCGGTTTCAATAAGCGCTTTTACATTATTCCATTCGATATCTCTAAGTGCAGTTGCTGGCGCACATGCTGCTGACCGAAGCTGAGGCAGCACTTCTGTACTGTTGTTATTTGAATTATCATTCGCCCCAGGAATTGGATCACCAACATATTTATATGCAAGTAACGGCTGAGCGAATAGTACAACAGCAAATAAGGAAAGAATACGTTTCATGAGTTTCTTGCTTGCAAACATCAAAAGTCGAATTTAAGACCAAGACGAAGTGTACGAGGGAGTCCTAAATTAAAAGGATTGTCCGTATACATCGTATAGTAGTTTCTAAAAGAGTCAGGATTTGTTTGGCTATTAATAAGTGGCTGATATTGAGCTGCCGCTAAGTAACCATCATCATTGCTAACACCAGTAAACCGGTATACTGAATTGATGTTTTGAGTATTGAGTAAATTACCCACCCACAGGTAAACGTTTAAGTTCACAGTCTTATTCTCTTCACCTTCTTTGCCAATATTTATTGAGAAGTTTTTGTCGAGATTCAAATCCATATTAAATTGCCATGGAAGACGAGATCCGTTAATGGACCCTTCAGTTGATGGACTTATTTCACCTGTTATCGGAGTAGGAATTGAAGAAGCTGTGTATGGTGTTCCAGATCCAAGGTTTGCAATCACATTGATCCCCATTTCAGCAAACAGTTGTCGTTCCTTGCCACCGAGATTTATGACGGGACCGTCATATTGTTCGCCATTCCCATAACGGTAATCAACGTTGGCTACAATTCGATGACGTTGGTCGTATGTAAGCGGGTTGATAGATCGTAGGTTTGGCAGCCCCGCATTTATAAGTGCAAGTGCTGTTTCTGTAGTCGATCCTGTTCCGTCAGCAAACTGAAGGGTATAGTTTGCATTGATTCGGATGTTTCCAGTTCGACGCATATCGTAACCGATTGTAAATCCTTTGACCGTTCCGAAGTCCAAATTGCCAAATGCTCTGTATGGTCTTGGGTGCGCACCAATGAAGTTTCTTACTTGAATCATATCGCGCATCTCCTTATAGTATGCAGAGATTTTTATACTTGAAGTCTTTGTGAGAACTTGTTGGAATCCCAACTCATAATCGATTGTCTTCTCAGGCTTTAAGTCTGGATTTGAGATGAGGTTGTTTCTGCTTTCAATAAATAGGTAATCGATGGGAGAGAACCTATTGCTCGAGGTTGGACGTTGCGTCAAAATATCGTAATGCGCGAAGAATACAGCTTCATCGGAAATATTAAACGAAAACGAGATACGAGGCATAATATTTACTTCTGGGACAAAGTCTTTAAACGCTTGGTTATCAAGTGGAGCCTTAGAGTCTACTAACCAAGGTGCAGGGTAAGGTTCGTTTACAGCAAGCACATCAGGGTCATTAATTTCAGTTCCTACAGCGTTGTACCATGTATCACCATCTCTGTATCCAACAATAGCGTTGGGTTCATCAAGCGCATCAACGTAGACCACATAGTCATCTCCGATGTTATCTGGAATCACCACATCTTCACCGAATGTGTCGGTGATATACTCTGATCCTGCACCATCTACAGTAAGCGCTTCGCCTATCACGTACGCGTCTTTTAACACACTCTGGTTTGCATCAAATCTGTCAATACGCAAACCCACATTAAAGATGATATCATCAAATGTGAATTTGTCCATAATGTAACCAGAGATGTAAATAGGTTCGTAAGCGCCAATAGGACGTGTATTAAATGAATCCTCCTGATCATTGAAGAAATCTTCAAGTGATGTACGTCCACTGGTTTTATTCCCATAGGGATCGTATCCTGAGTAATTGACCAGGTTGCTGCCTTGATTGAGGAGGTCATCTGCGCTAAACATATCCAAAGTAAAGAACTCGGGATCGAGTCCATCAATGTTTATGAGTTCATTTCCGTCGGGATCAAGGCCAAGTTCTCGACGTAAACTTCTGTCAAACATGAATTGGTTTTCTCCAATAAGGCGACCATATGTCACATAGTACTCTGTACCAATATTAGTGATTGTAGAATCGTTGAAGTTCAGCTCTTTAATATGAGAGTTCGCTAACAGTCTTCCCAATTGCCACAAACCGATCGGGGCCAATGAGAAGAAAGCATCTTTTCTTTGTTCATATTCGAAGCCCATCTGTAAAGCATGATCTCCGAGATCTGCAGAACCAGCAGCACTGATACGGAATTGAGAATTGTTTGATTTAAAATAGTCTGCTCCTTGTGTGCCTACATAGCTCCAAAGACCATATGTCGAAGAAGGACTTTGTCCATTCAGTAGCGCATTTCCATTTTGTACGGCCAACAAACTTTCATAGGGTCCATCTACAAAAGGGTTGTAGGGATCTTGATCGAAAAGAGAGAAATATTGATTGTTTATTGCTGCAAGATTGGGATTGAACTCAGAAGCTTCAAAAGTGACAAGGGTATCTTCCCATCCGTTGTGTAGGAATCTTCCTGATGTCGGATTGTAGCTGTATGAATTTCTATTGTATACGTCGAATTTTCCTACATGACCATATTTGAAGAAGTCATCTCTGTGGTTTGCGTCTTGGGTACTTCTAAAACTTTGGCTATAATCCACCATGATTTGGTAGAATACATTGCTTAGATTACTTGAACTTTCACCCTGTTCATTGACGAATCGTTGACTGAACTTTGCATACGCTCGCCAATCGAAACTGGTATTCAGGTCGTTGTTCTCCCAATTCATTAATGAACGTGCATAGCTAAATGAGTTGTTGATGCTTCCTGATGCCGTAGCTCCTAGCGTAAGCGTTGTGAATTCATCGGTATTAATGTCAAATTTGGTGACGATATTCCCGCTTTGAGATCCGACGTTCATTCGCGTATCGACCTTCGTAAAGTCATCCTCAGAGAGGAAGTCAGCGTTGTAGATGGCGCCATTAATCTCTCCAGCAGAACTTATGTTTTGTCTGAGTGGATTAGAAATAATGTTATCTCGTGCTTCGTCGGTTATTCGGTAAACACCGCCAAAAGTCGGTCGAGGATCTTTTTGATAGGTGAAGTTTCCCGCGATAAAGAGACCTACAAGTGGGTCCGTTTTTTTGCCGTTTTCATCTTTGCGAAATAAGATTGGGCCTGAAGCGACGCCTTCTGCAAGGTTGTATCCGAATTTATCTAAACCATACGCTTTCTCACCGATAGGCAATCCAGATGAAATAATCTCACCGCCACCAAACCAAGTACGACTTGAAGAACGAAGTGAAATGTTAATGACTCCACCCGTCGCATCTCCAATATTCGCAGGGATACCTCCTGTCACAACTTGTACTTCCTCAATCGCAGATTTTGGCAGGGCAGAGGATCCGCGAATTTTAATTCCATCGATATATATCCAAGTCGAAGAACTTCGTGCTCCACGGATTGAGATTCCACCACCTGTTCCAGCTGTACTCGCTCCAGCAACAGTCGTTGCAATAGATGTTGCTGATCTTCCAGGGAGTTTGTCAATATCTTCTCTACTTACTGTTCCTCCTGACGCTCCACCATCTGCATCGATCAATGGTACCGAGTATTCTACAACTTCAGCTGCTTGCACCAATACACCAGCGGAAATTTCGGCATTGACAAAATGAATTTTATTTGCATTAATACGGACGCCCGTGATTTTCTTAGGTTGATATCCAACGAAACTTAACAGCACATCGTATGTTCCAGGTGAGATAGGCTTGATGGTATAGTCCCCATCGAAGTTTGTATTTGTACCAGAAACCTGGTTGCCGTTGAGGAATATCACAACAGAGGCAAAGGGGAGAGGCTCCCCAGAGTCAAAATCAGTAACTTTTCCTTTTAAAGTACCAGAGCCCACTTGGGCTATTCCAGCGCTCGTGAAGAGCAAAATGGCAGATATAAATGTAGCAAGCCGAATCATTCGCAGGTGTATTTCACGCGTTTCAATAGAAGGCGTAAATATAGGGGTTTAATGTTCTTTGTGAAAAACTGTGAAATTTTGTGTTTATTTCCTGCTTTTCCATCTAAATATGAGCCTTTTAAACCAAGGGTGAGACCTCCTATTTGCTTGTTTTATAGACTGTTTCAGACTTTTTCGCATTGTTTTTCGCGTCTTTCGGTCTTGACGTTTGTAATGTGCTTCTTGTCTGATTATATAATTCTTCTCGAGATCTCCGATTATTTTTTCGGAGTTTTTTGCACGTTTTTTCAGTTCTTGACGTTGAGATCGAGAAAGCTCAGTTTGCGCGCTTGCCTTCAAATCCAATTCAAAAAAGATGGTGAGGGTTGCGATTGTTAAACACAATGCAAATCCCCTTTTTACAAGAGCTAAATTTTCACAATTGACATGCAACACCATGTTCTAATTTACGTGTATTTAGATGGGCTGCGATGGTGGCTCCCATGTCTGCAAAACCCGATCTCTTGCCAAGGTTTGATGAAGACACCTTCGGACCGTTAAACAGCACGGGAACATATTCTCTTGTGTGGTCTGTGCCTGGCCATGTGGGGTCACATCCATGGTCCGCAGTAATCAATACGAGGTCGTTTGGACGCATGAGTGATTCAATTTCGGGCAGCCGTGAATCAAACGTTTCAAGTGCCTGGGCGTAACCAGCAACATCCCTTCGATGTCCAAACACGCTGTCGAAATCGACAAGGTTTGCAAATAGAAGCCCTTCGTTCACCTTCTTCATTTGTTCAATTAAAGCGTCAACAATCTTTGAATTTGAGGGGGCTTTAACTGAATGTGAAATTCCTTGATGGGCAAAAATATCGCTTATTTTTCCGATACCAATGACCGGTTGTCCACTTGCTTGAACAGCATCGAGTAGAGTTGGAGCATGAGGTGGAATCGTTAAATCCTTTCTGTTTGGAGTTCTTTGAAAATCATGACTGGTACGGCCTACAAATGGTCGCGCAATCACTCGTCCTATATTTAAGGGGTCAACCAGTTTTCTTGCAATATCACATAAATCGTAAAGTCTTTGTAGTCCAAAGTGTTCTTCATGTGCTGCAATTTGGAATACGGAATCTGCAGAAGTGTAACATATGGGTTTCCCGGAGCGAATATGCGCTTCACCAAATTCTTGAAGCACTTGTGTGCCAGAGGCGTGACAATTTGCCAATGTGCCATTTAATGTGCCTTGCTTGATTAGTTCCTGAAGCAAATCTTTAGAAAAAGACGGGTTTATATCCGGAAATAGTCCCCATTCAAAGGGGACAGGGAGTCCACAAATCTCCCAATGTCCACTGGGCGTATCTTTTCCGACACTGACTTCTTGAGCAAATCCATATGCGCCCTCAACGGTTGCTTTTTCATCGATGGGCAATGCTGCTTTTCTGCTGTTTTTTGCAGCCTCTGCCAAACCCCATCGTTGTAAGTTGGGTATGCGTAACGGCCCATGTCTAAAAGCGTTGTCGGCTTTTCCTTGAGTGCAATATTCAGCAATGTGCCCCAGTGTATCTGCACCACTGTCGCCATATTTGTCGGCATCTTGACTTGCCCCTATTCCTAGAGAATCAAGAACGATAACAACAGCCCTGGGTTTTGACATTTTGAGAAACTATTAACTTGGGTTTGGCGTTAAGATGTCATAGATCAGACCGTTTTCAATGTCTGACTCAGACATATGAGATGACATCTCATCTGTGATGTTCATTGCTTGAGAAAGTTCATTCTTTAGGAAATCAATGTCATTTAAGTTGCGAACCTGTGCGATCGCAAGAGGGTCACCCACGGAAACGAATTGGCCAATTTGGACGACTTCTGAAAGTCCAACGCTGTGATCAATTGTGTCGCTTGATTTTACTCGCCCAGCCTTTAATGAGACCAAACTAAGTCCTATTTTTCGCACGTCCATGCCCGAGATGTAGCCTGATTTATTTGCTGGAATTGCTTGAATGATAGGGGGAGGAGTGAGGTGAATAAGCGGGTTTTTTAAGATGTCACTTGGTCCACCCAATGCAAGGACCATCTTTTCGAAAATCTCCGCAGCCATCCCGCTATTTAGAGCGATCTCGGCTTTTAAATACGCGGCACTTAAATCGGATTCTATTCCACTTATTTGGACCATGTGAGCCGCGAGCTCGAGTGTCAGTTTTAACAATCTTGGATTCGCTTTGTTTGGTGAGGTTAGAAACGAAATACATTCCGAAATTTCAACGGAATTGCCAACACTGTTTCCCAACACAGAATTCATATCTGTGATGAGACATTTCGTGGGAACACCTGCTCCACTTGCAACATCTACGATACTTCTGCCAACTTCCCGTGCCATATCACGTGTTTTACAAAACGCCCCATTGCCGGTTTTAACATCCATGACCAATGCATCCAGTCCTGCTGCGAGCTTTTTTGATAAAATGGAGGCAGTAATCAATCCCACTGATTCGATGGTTGCCGTAACATCACGAATAGAATATAGACGTTGATCGGCTGGAGCGAGCTGTGCGGTTTGGCCTATAATAGCGCAACCAACATCAGAGACAGTGTCACGAAACAAGTGCTCACTGGGCATAACATTGTAACCAGGGATGCTTTCCAGTTTGTCCAATGTTCCTCCCGTGTGACCCAAGCCTCGCCCAGAGATCATCGGCACATATGCCCCGCAAGCGGCAACGATAGGAGCGAGCATCAAACTCACTTTATCACCTACGCCTCCAGAAGAGTGTTTGTCAACAATAGGTCCGTTTAGGTTTAAATCATCCCACTTCAAAACCTTCCCTGAATTCATCATGTGTTTCGTCAGACTCACACGCTCATCCATGTCCAATCCCTTGATGACAACAGCCATTGCAAAGGCGCCTGTTTGCGCATCAGTGAAATTTAAATCACAGATTCCACTAACGATATACGCGATTTCTGCGTCGTTGAGTTTATGCCCGTCGCGCTTTTTTCGAATCAGTTCTTGTGGCAGATATCTAGTCCCCATAAGGCGTCCAAATATTTTTCACATGCGTCGCTTGTCTTAAAAATTCGGTGCCTTCACCAGCGTTGATGTCACACCAATCTCTGTCGTTATTCTGATGACACCATGTGCGTTTGAGATTTTCGACACTGATAGATTCAATGTTTTTATTTAATTCACGGTCGCCCCAACACCACATCGATTCAACTTCTCCATGTCCAGCCAACTGTGCGGAAAGCGCATTCTTGTCTCCCGTGACAATATTGATTACCCCTCCTGGGATATCAGATGTTTCCATCACTGAAACCAATTCTAGAATGATGTTTTGATACTGGTCACCGGGAATGTAAACAACCCTGTTGCCCATCGCTATTGCTGGTGCAATCAAAGAAATGGCAGCCAGCAAAGGTTGGTGATCGGGAGCGACCAAACCTATAACACCTATCGGTTCCGGAAGTGCAAGTGTGATGCCCCGGTAAGGCGCATCATGTGCAGCGCCGTCGAATTTATCCGCCCACGCAGCGTAACTGAATATTCTTGAAACCGTGGCATTAAATTCCGCAGTTGCTTCAGGTTTTTTGATTCCACATGTTTCCATCAATCGTTTGATGAATTCGTCTTTTCGAACCGTGAGATTTTCCGCAAAAAAGTACAAGACTTGTGCCCTTAAATGTGCTGTTTTTGTTGCCCACCCATTTGCTTTCCTTGCGGCCTCGACGGCATTGCGAATGTCTTTTCTGTTTCCCTGGCCTACCCAAGCAGAAATTGAGCCATCAAAATTGAGCGCGGGGATACTGTTTCCTCCATCAGGTCGGACTTGTTTGCCTCCAATATAAAACTTCAACGTGCGGTCAATTTCTGTGGAAGTTGATTTTTGAACGTTCGTTATTGAGAATGCCTTATTTCCAGATGCTCCTTTTGCGGCTTTGTACTTTGATTGAATGGGCTTGAGGTATTCATAAAGCCCTTCTTTCCCTCCCTCACGTCCAAAGCCTGACTCTTTTACGCCTCCAAATCCACATGCGGCATCAAATTTATTGTGGCAGTTAATCCAAACCACACCTGCAATTAGCGCAGGCGCTACGTGCATGGCTCGATTGATGTTTTCGCTCCAGACACTGGCAGAAAGCCCATATCTGGTGTTGTTTGCCAGTTGAATCGCTTCGGGTTGGGTCCGGAAGCTCATGATGACCAATACGGGACCGAAAATCTCTTCTTGAACCAGAGGATGTGATGCATCCACATCTGTAATGATACTTGGTGGGTAGTAGTTTTTACGAGCATCGGGTTTTTCACATTGAAAGAGGTCACCTCCAGATTTCAATCCATTTTTCACCAAATGTGATACTTGCTTGAATTGTTTGTCACTGACCAAACTCCCTACATCAATTGACTTGTCTAGCGGAGTCCCAAAACGAAGCGTCTCCATGCGCTTTTTAATTTTCCCAATCAGTTTTTCTTCAACGCTGGCTTGAATTAGGAGTCTTGACCCTGCGCAACAGACCTCCCCTTGATTATACCAAATCGCATCGACAATACCCTCAACCACAGAGTCGAGATCCGCATCCTCAAATACCACAAATGCGGATTTTCCGCCCAATTCTAAGGTGAGTTTTTTACTTTGACCAGCCGTTGATGTACGAATGGCTCTCCCTACAGCTGTCGATCCTGTAAACGCCACTTTATTGACATTTGGATGCGCTGAAAGTGTCGCACCTGTATTCCCAGCTCCGTTAACAATATTGATCACCCCTTTTGGAACACCTGCTTCTGTACAGAGTTGCGCAAAAAACATAGCTGTAAGCGGTGTAGATTCAGCAGGCTTCAGGACAATAGAATTTCCCATTGCGATTGCAGGAGCGATCTTCCATGCAAGCATTAAAAATGGAAAATTCCACGGAATTATTTGCGCGACTACGCCGACAGGTTGTTGACCTGCGAGTTCTGACTCCTGTAATTGAGCCCAACCAGCGTGGTAGTAAAAGTGTCTTATTGCGAGGGGGATATCTGAATCGCGGCTTTCTCGTATGGGCTTTCCATTGTCTAATGTTTCCAGTACTGAAATAATTCTCGCATGCTTTTGAATGAGTCGTGCAAGCGCATATAAAACTTTCGCCCTGGCGTGTCCTCCTGCTTTATACCACAACTTTTGTGATTTTGCCGCAGCAGTCACTGCCAAATCAACTGTTTTGTCATCGGCAACTTCAATTGTTGCCAGGTTACTCGAATCAGCTGGATTTGTGACTTTTATTCGGTCGGCTTTTTTTTGAAATAGAAATTCACCGCCTATAAATTGACCAAACTTTCTGCCGTTCAACTCTAGCCATTCCATTGCCTCCTTGTCACTTTCTAGTGCTTGACTGTATTCTAGTTCTTCGATAGATTTAGATAATTTCATGTTTTCTATGCTATAGGATGGCGATATGAAGCGGAGTAATATCCACTAGAATAATGGTCAAGTTGACGCTCAATATCCCCCAAAAGACTTGACGCTCCAAACCGAAACAAATCAGGTTCTAACCATCTTCTTCCAAGTTCTTCTTGCATCATCGTCATAAATTGTAGTGCAGTCTTCGTGTCACTGATTCCTCCTGCCGGTTTAAACCCGACCATGTAACCCGTCGACTCATAATATTCTCGAATCATTCTGACCATGACAAGTGAAACAGGTAGTGTTGCGTTTGTGGGTTCTTTTCCTGTAGATGTCTTGATGAAATCTGCGCCAGCCATCATACATACTTGTGATGCTTTTGCGATTGCACTTAGATTTCCTAACTCACCTGTCGCGAGGATTGTTTTTAGATGTGCCTCACCACACGCTTCTCGAAACATCTTCACCTCATGATAAAGTTCCTCCCATTTCCCCTCGAGGACCAGCCTTCGGCTTATGACAATGTCAATTTCATCTGCACCTTGTTCAACGGAGTGTTTTATTTCTTCTATTCTTAAAGGAAGTGGAGAAAGTCCAGCAGGAAACCCAGTAGATACTGCGGCCAAATGAATATCCGTTCCTTTTAATATTTTTGCTGCACCAGCGATCATTTCGTGGTAAACACACACGGCAGCAGTCGAAATATTGAACGTTTCTAATTCAAGTTTCTTCACCAATTGTTCATTTACAGGATGAATGGCTTTTCTGCACAACCGTCTTACCCGATCGTTTGTATCGTCACCAGCCAACGTTGTAAGGTCTATTAAGCTTATGACCTTGATGAGCCAAGCGGCTTGTTTGTCCTTTTTTATACTTCTGCGTGTCCCATAGCTTGCGCAACGTTGCTCTACTGCGCTCCTGTTTATTTGGATGTCGCAAAATCTTTCAAGCTGAAAGTCAGTGCCTGGATTTCGGGGGAGAATAGGTTTGGTCGTGTTACTGCTCATCAGAAAAAGAATTCAAATATGTAATAAGTATTTCTCTAATGGCATCTTCTCCCAATTTTGCGACACGAATCGTTTGATCGTGGCTTAGAGCAGAAGCACTATTTCCAGCGGCGAGGTTGGTGATGATTGACAATGCACACAGAGGGATTTGAGCGTGCCTTGCAACGATGACTTCAGGAACGGTTGACATGCCTACTGCGTCTACACCTAAAATCTTCAAGGCAGTGATCTCGGCGGGTGTTTCAAACTGAGGTCCGCAGCACCAAGCATACACACCTTCGTTGAGTTTGATGTTGTTTTTTTTTGCCGCTTGTCTCATGATGTTTGATAAGTCGAGATCATAAGCGTTCGTCATATCGACAAACCGATCACGTTCAGTATGACCAAATAAAGGAGATACTCCTGTCATATTTACATGATCTGTAATCAGCATTATTTCACCTGGAGATGCGTCTTTGTCGATTGTTCCTGCAGCATTTGTGATGACCAGAGATTGACAACCGATTTCCTTCAAGGTTTTGATTGCAACAGCCATAGCATCAGCTTTTCCCTCTTCATAATAATGTGATCTGCCTTGAAGTACCGCAACTTTTGTATGCCCGACAACCCCCAAAATTAATTGCCCAGCATGGCCGCCAACGCCAGTTTTTGGAAATCCTGGAAGCGCTTTAAAAGAGATTTTTGAGACGACTTTTACGCTGTCGGTAAAGGTTCCCAAACCCGACCCCAAAACCAATCCGATCTGTGGACGGAAGTCAGGTGATTTTTCAAGAATGAGATTGGCGCAAAATGAGACTTGATTTTTCATAGAAAATCTAAGGTAAGCAGTAGAATTTATAACCTACTCTGCTTTGAGTAAGTTATCAACGTCTGTTAGTGATTCTACAGGCAACTTACATGCGCCCTCTTGGCATACGAAGTATCTGGCTGTGCCAGATTCGACGTATTTTCCCTCCATCCATTTTGGTTGATCGGGGCTACTAAACCCTCCTGCGAGAATGGTCTGAGGATAGAAGCTTGCGTCGAGTGCTTGGCGTGCCTGTTGCATGTCATCTGTATGAGATGCTGAAATCGCAAGTTCATAAAAAGGACTGGTACGCCACAGTAGAAGTGAAGCCCATCCTGTTGCTCTGCGGATATTGTTTGAATTCTCCCATGCTGAGATAAGCATTCTGTCACTGCGTTGTATCCAGTCGAACTTGCTATCGTATCTGCCCAGTCGGAATAAGTTGCGAGCCATAGACGATCCCGATGATGGAATCACACTGTCGTCATTTTCTTGTTTCCTTGCAAACAATCCATCCATGTTGTCGGATGTATACCAAAACAATCCTGTTTCTGTATCGTAAAATTGATCAAAACTTACATGTGTTAATGCCCGGGCCTCATTCAGCCACCTAGGATCAAATGTCACTTCGTATAAATCAAGGCAAGCTGCAATCACAAAGCTGTAATCTTCCAGAAAACCATCAATATGTGCCCCGACCTTCGCGTGATAAACATGGCATAAAGTGCCATCCGACTTTTTGGCGGTTTTCAAAATAAATGCCATTCCTTCCTTAGCTCTACTAAGATGTGACGCATCATCAAAGGCGCGATAAGATGCACATAGTCCAGAGACTGTAAGCGCGGTCCAGGAGGTCAGGATTTTGTCATCAAGTCCAGGCTTTACTCTTGGCTCGTGGGATGATTGACCAGAGGGATTCTTTCCATCTCTATAAAAAGCAAGGGTTCGATTTATGGATGAGAGCCTCTCTCGAAATTCAGGCAATCTCAACCCCACTTTTTCAGCCAGCACTTCATCATTATCCCATTTCATCAGAATGTTGTTTCCATGCTCCCAATTCGATCTCCCCCCGATATCGTATGCGATCATTACGAGATTCAAATCGTCAGTTTGAAGTACTTCCTCAAGCTCTGCTTGCGTCCAAACATAGTATTTCCCTTCGATCCCATCGCTATCAGCATCTAAAGCAGATAGAAACCCCCCTGACGGATCGTCAAGTTCGTTCAATATAAAATCGATGATTCCGAAGCACACATCTTTATATCTGGGTTCTTTAAACCTTTGCCATGCATGCGCATAGGTTGACAAAAGTTGCGCATTGTCATAAAGCATCTTTTCGAAATGTGGAACCATCCAATCCGAGTCTGTACTATACCGAGCAAAACCTCCGCCAACTTGATCGTAAATTCCTCCTCTCGACATCATGTCTAATGTGAGCTGCACTTGTCTGAGAACGTCTATGTCCCCGCGTTCAGTGCCGTAATGTAAAAGGAAATCTAGGTTTGTTGGAATAGGAAATTTTGGTGCGCCATTTGACAGACCTCGATGTCTGTCAAATTGCAATCTCCAAGCGTCGACCCTGGAATCTATTTCGGCCCCGTATTTATTCCTTTCAGACTTAGGCCAAGATCTCCCCTCGGCATCTTTTGCGAGCCCATCCTTGTCAGCAATAATTAAATCAGAAGAAATGACGCCTTGAGTCAGTTTCCCTGCATATTCTTCCATCCTTTTTTGATCATTTATCTTCAAGGCGATCAAACTCTCGAGTTGTTGAATAAACCGATCTCGGGGAAAATAGGTACCTCCGAAAACAGGTCTACCGTCAGGTAAAGCGATACAATTTAATGGCCATCCTCCCCGTTTGGTCATGAGCTGAACAGCATTCATATAAATTTGATCGACATCTGGGCGTTCCTCTCTGTCAACTTTGACGCTCACAAAATGTTCATTAATAAACGCTGCAGCTTCTTTATTTTCAAAGGTTTCATGCTCCATAACATGGCACCAATGACATGCGCTGTAGCCTATGCTTATGAAGATTAATTTATCCTCCGCCTTTGCTTTTTCAAAAGCTTCATTGCCCCAAGGTAACCAGTCCACAGGGTTGTGAGCATGTTGTTGTAAATACGGGCTCGAAGAATGAATGAGTGAATTTGTATGTGTCGTGTCGTTCATTGTGTCAGTTCGGGGAGGAATGCATGGTCCACATGAACCAAGCGTAGACAATCCAGAAATGGCCAGAACCGAAAGAGTAATTCGCATCAGAACCTTGCCCGGCCTCTTTTGTTATATCCCCGCGGTTTGTTTCTTCTTGGCGCTTTCCAACCATTCTTCTTTCTTTTGTTGCTATAGTTGCGTCGACTGAAACTACTTTGATATTTTATAATCTTAGAAACAGAAATCTGAAGGGTTCCGAAGGCGTCATTGCGACCTGGGTTTCCTCGGGGGCTATTGAAGGCATCCGAGTACTGATGATTTTGAATGTAGGTTTCAGAATCGGATATTCCCAGATCGTTGATGAGTTCTAAATGTGTAGGGCTGCTTAGGACTCTTCCGATGTCGTCAAGTGTTTCGGGATCAGCATATGTCGTACTCACATCGTCAATGAAATCTGTGAAAGTCAAAGACCATACCATCTCAAGTGACACTCTCCAATTCTTATTGAGGGTAAATGCAGCGCCCATCCCCAATGGAATTGCAACACTTGATTTCGCATAAGCCACGCCCTCAGTTTGATAGTCTCTCAAATCATACCACACATCGTAATCAAAACTAGCCGGATCTGTACTGATTAACCCTTGGTTATATTGGTATTCAGCGGCTTCTTGTGTAATTCTTGCTTGTGGATTATGCCTAAAATAGGAGAGTCCAGCGATGCCGTAGAGTTCTCCACTAATATTGCGCCGAAATTGATAAGGCAGCATGTTTGGGCGCGACCAAACGATGCCTTGCACCCGCAAAGAACCTTCATAAATTCGATTTCTAAAATGGGCGTTTCTTGCGACTCGATCTTTATTTATTGTCGCACGATCTGTGTCCTCCGTGAAAACAGTCCCAAAACTACCTTTCAATGAGATGATATTGTTAAAACGATATCTCGCAAAAAGATGGGAAGAGAATTTGGTTTGGTCAACATGCAGATCAAAAATCAAATCACGTCGCGTCAGTTCTTCTCCACCGATGTCACCCAAATAATGTCCTGTTCCGGCAGCAATACCGACATCCCATCGATATTGTCCATGCAAGGCAGTGACCCCTACAAATAGAGTTGCAAATAATAAAAAGAGTTTATGGACAGTCATATGTTATTTGACGCGTCGTAAGATGTAGCGGGTGCAGTAAATACCATTCGATCCTCCATCGCTAGGGGACTGAACACCCGTATTTGTAAACGCTAATTCCCAACCATTTTCACTTAATTCGTTGAGTTTTTCAGTCACAGCAAGGTCATTGTTAAATATGTTTTCCATTTTTATACCGACCACACTGTAAAGATTTTTAATTTTTTGCTCGTCCAAAGACCCTGATCCATTGTCCAATAACATTCGACTTCGTCCAAGTCCACCTGGTACAATAGATTCGATGGTTGTGAATGTTTGATACTCATACACAGGTGCTGGAGCGTTAAATGCCAAGATAGAAGCCATAATTAATACAGCTGCACCTATTATCAATGTTGTTTGTGTTAAATTTTTCATACAGGCAATTTAGTGTTAAGTGATTTAATATAGGTGCCTCATGCTACCTTTGATGCTTAAATAAATTAAAACATGCCTCTAAGCTCTAAAGATCCATCTATTTCTTCGCTCATCTCAAAGGAACGTAAACGCCAAACCGAAGGTGCTGAATTGATTGCCTCGGAGAACTACACCAGTGATGTTGTCATGGAAGCTCAAGGTTCGATTCTCACAAATAAATATGCAGAGGGCTTGCCCAGAAGACGCTATTATGGTGGGTGTGAATTTGTAGATGAAATAGAACAGTTAGCGATTGATAGAGTTTGCGAACTTTTTGGTGCAGCCTGGGCAAATGTTCAACCCCATTCAGGTGCTTCGGCAAACGCAGCAGTGATGCTCGCTTGTCTTTCTCCTGGAGATAAAATATTGGGCTTCGACCTGTCTCATGGTGGACACTTGACGCATGGTTCTCCGGTTAATTTTAGTGGAAAATTGTACAATCCTGTTTTTTACGGCGTAGAAGAAGAGACAGGACGTGTTGATATGGACAAAGTTGAAGAGGTTGCAAAACGCGAAAACCCAAAGATGATTATATGTGGGGCGTCAGCCTATGCTCGTGATTGGGATTATCCTCGTTTTAGAGAAATTGCTGACAGTGTAGGTGCCATTTTGCTCGCGGATATCAGTCACCCTTCGGGTCTGATCGCCGCCAAACTACTCGCCGACCCGATGCCGTATTGTCACGTCGTGACCACGACGACTCATAAAACCCTGAGAGGACCTCGTGGAGGCATCATTATGATGGGCCAAGATTATCCAAATCCGTGGGGACGTAAAAACCCAAAAGGTATTGTTCGTCCCATGTCAGCGATTCTGGACAGTGGTGTATTTCCTGGAATGCAAGGGGGTCCCCTTGAACATGTGATCGCTGCAAAAGCTGTCGCTTTCGGAGAGGCACTTGCCCCTGAATATCGGGTGTACTGTCAACAAGTTATGAAAAATGCGCAAGCAATGGCTTCTGCATTTGTCGCACGGGGATATCATCTCATCTCGGGAGGAACAGACAATCACCTCATGCTGATTGATCTGAGAAATAAGAATGTGACCGGAAAAGCTGCAGAGATAGCGTTAGGCAAAGCAGAGATTACAGTCAACAAGAACATGGTGCCATTTGATACCCGTTCTCCATTTGTAACTTCTGGCATGAGGGTAGGAACACCTGCTGTCACAACGCGAGGATTGGTCGAATCTGACATGGAGGAATTGGTCGCTTGGATGGA
This sequence comes from Crocinitomicaceae bacterium, assembly GCA_002700285.1. Classification (GTDB taxonomy): domain Bacteria; phylum Bacteroidota; class Bacteroidia; order Flavobacteriales_D; family Sanyastnellaceae; genus UBA974. Next base: position 111,516 of record PACT01000037.1, read on the forward strand.
TGAAGCGATTTGCAATTGCGAAGACGACGCCGTTCTAGAGAAAATAGGACAAGAAGTAAAAGCAAAGATGTCTCAATATCCATTGGTGAAATAACCACACAGCTTTTATAAGTCAGGTCTTCCCCTCCTTTTTTGAAGATCATCTTTCCCCAAAGGGTCGTCTTCAATGTCATTGTTGAGTTCCTCAAATCTACCTTCAGGATTGCTTAGTAATGTGATACGCGTGACACTTCCAGCAGAAAATAACATTTGGATATGTGCGCATGTTGCTCTATTTCGGCTCAATTTCTCATTGCCATCCACTGAATAATAAAGGACGGTTCCGTTTCCACGTACGTCCACTTGATGTAGCTTTCCTTCTTTGAATACAGCGTCCAAGTTGCGTCCAGATATGTTGTGGTCGAGCGAGTCATTTGCAGGACTTAACACATTTGCCCGTCCGATTAATTTCATGACGGATGGTTTGTTNTGTTTTAAAACCATTTTCACGGTGTCACTCGTCATTTCATCTTGTTCAGACCAAACGACTGGTGTGCCTAAAAGCCATATCTCATCGGATTCCCTGTCCCACGATAACGAGTCTCCATCGCCTGAAAATGATCCTTGTTCAAAGACCACCCGACCGTAAGCGAACAATAAATTTTGTTCTCGTTCAAGCACACTGCAATTCATTTTCAGTGTGTCCTCTCCCTCTATGTTTATTAATTTCACAAAGGAAGTTGCGTCGTTAATTTTAACAATCTCGGTTCCTTTTATTCTGCTTGCATAATCTCCATTGACAGTCATTGTTGCAGATGAATCGCACACGGTGACGTTTCCCCATGCTTGGCCCTCATTGTTTTGGCGATTTACGACGATGCTGTCTCCGGCGAGTAATCCCTGTACGTCTTTGATACTGGCTTTTCCAGCAAACCATCCTTTCTCGGATGCGCCATCGTATTCCCCCCTCTCACACACAATCATGGCGCCATTAACATCGATCACAGACTGCTTAAATAGCAATAATGTTTTGTCGTTTCTATCTACAGCGAGAGAGTCGGAAAGGATGCGGTCACCATTCTCAATAATTTCTACGTTGCCTCCTGCATATAAACGATCTGTAAGCGAGCTGTAGACCCCCACATCACTTGAAAGGATTCTGTCTCCTTCAATAATTTCGGCTCTTTGGACGTAAGACACGGACTTTGAATTTAAGCCATATGTCAATGCAGGACATGCTATGGTGAATTCCTCGTGGTTGAATTTTACGTCTTCTTTAATATCGACCAGCTCACTCTCTGGATCAAGGACCGCATAATTTGCCCACATTTCTGATCGTTCTCCCGATGTTGAGATTTCGTAAATATACACGTCACTAAAAACTTCAAACTGTCCATTGTCGAACCGGTAGGCACTGTCGCAAGTCAGAATAGCATCTCCAAACCCCAGTGTTACATTCCCTACCAACCTGGTCGCATCAGAGATGTTTGGATTCCTTTCAATGACGTCAGATTCTAGAATTTCAATCTGTTTCTTTGCTTCTTGCGGATCTGTTTGTGCTGAAAGTTTAAACGAAAAAAAAGAAGATGCAAGGACGTAAAGCCCCAGCAGAAACAGAGGTAATGTTAATTGATCGATGCGGTTTATATTCATCCAACGACTCCGGCTGCAACTGTTGCGTGCGTACTCGGATCCACTAAGATAAACGCTCCAGTGATACGATTCTTGCGATAGCTGTCAATTAAAACGGGAGAAGCTGTTTTGATGGCTATTCTAGCGATATCATTGACCTCAATGGTTTTGTGCGCTTCATCTCTGTGGAGCGTATTAATATCNATTCGATATAATACATCTGTTATTTTTGCTTGCACTTCCTGTGTCAAGTGTCTTAGTATGAATCTGGACGAAGTATTGAGTGGTTTGTCACCAAGCCAACAAATCCGCGCATCCAAAACATGTGTTTTTTCGGGCTGATTGTTTTCCCGAACAAGCATGTCCCCACGAGATAAATCGATGTCATCCGTAAGCGTCATGGTCACGCTCAGCGGAGGGAAGGCCTTTTCGAGTTTTTTCTCACCAAGATAAATGGACTTAATGGTTGATTTGATTTCACTGGGAAGCGCAACGACCTCATCCCCTGGTTTAAAAATTCCAGAAGCGATCCTGCCTGCATAGCCTCGAAAATCTCGGTGTTCATCTGTTTGAGGCCTGATGACATATTGCACTGGAAAACGACAATCTTGAAGGTTTCGATCGGCGCCAACATGAACGTTTTCTANGTAATGAAGAAGCGTTGATCCACCATACCAAGTCATATTCTCAGATCGATTCACCACATTGTCCCCATGAAGCGCGCTCATGGGAATAAATGTGATGTCAGCGATGTCGAGACGAGAACTGAAACTTTTGTATTGATCAACAATATCAAGATATTTTTCCTCGTCATAATTCACAAGGTCCATTTTATTGACACACACGACGAGGTGACGTAACCCCAAAAGTGATGCGATAAAACTGTGTCGATGTGTCTGCTCCATAAGTCCATGTCTTGCATCAATTAAAATAATTGCAAGATCTGCTGTAGACGCACCGGTCACCATATTTCTTGTATACTGAATATGACCAGGTGTGTCCGCAATAATGAACTTTCTTTTTGGGGTCGCAAAATACCTGTAGGCCACATCTATCGTTATGCCTTGTTCTCTTTCAGCACGCAACCCGTCCGTCAGTAAACTTAAGTCGACTCCCTCAATTCCCTTTTGTTTTGAGGCATCGTTGATCGCTTCAAGTTGGTCTTCAAAAATGCTTTTTGAATCGAACAGAAGCCTTCCGATAAGAGTACTCTTTCCGTCATCAACGCTTCCAGCGGTTGTGAACCTGAGTAAGCCATTGTCTGTTGTTGTGTTTCCNCTCATGTCACTAAATTCTAGAAGTATCCGTCTTTTTTTCTATCCTCCATTGCAGATGAACTTCTTTTGTCGTCTATTCTTCCGCCCCTTTCAGTGATTCGTGTTGCAGCGACCTCTTCAATAATTTTTTCTATATTATCTGCGTCGCTTTCAAAAGCACCAGTAATGGTCAAATCACCTAACGTTCGAAACCGAACCTGCATCATTTCAGGTGTTTCATTTTCTTTGAGTTGTAGAAAATTAGAATTGGATAAAATTTGCCCATCTCTTTTGATGCATTCTCTTTGATGAGAAAAATATAAACTTGGAAGCGCGATGTTCTCTTTCAAAATGTAATTCCAAACATCAAGCTCTGTCCAGTTGTTGAGAGGAAACACTCTAAAATGTTCTCCTGGCGCATGCATGCCATTGAACAGATTCCAGAGTTCAGGACGTTGATTTTTAGGGTCCCATTGACTGAAATCGTCTCTATGTGAGAAGAAGCGTTCTTTCGCACGGGACTTTTCTTCATCACGCCTCGCGCCACCGATACATGCGTCAAATTTATTCTCTTCAATGGTGTCAATTAAAGTCGTNGTCTGAAGTTTATTTCGACTTGCATTGTGCCCAGTTTCTTCTTGAACTTTTCCTTGACGAATCGTTTCCTGTACACTTCCAACAATCAAATGAGCGCCTAAATCGGCAACCAGGTTATCCCTAAATGCTAGCGTTTCAGGAAAATTATGACCTGTGTCAATGTGAACAAGAGGCATCGGTATTTTTGCAGGCGCAAATGCTTTTGATGCCAGGTGACTCACTACAATACTGTCTTTTCCACCGCTAAAAAGAATCGCTGGACGGTCAAANTGTGCCGCAACTTCTCTGAGCACGAAAATAGATTCTGCTTCTAATTCTGTAAGATGATCCAGATTGTAGCTCTTCTCCATTTTATTCTTCATCGCGACCTAGTTTGCCGTATTTAAACCAAACTCTTTCATGGTAATAGTAGAGTAACAATTTAAGGACCATCTCGGTGCCCATCAACCACAAAGATTTAGTGATGTTTTGCGTGAAAACATAAGCCAAAATAAACGTCGTAATCGATGCAATTATGCGCCACGTAATTGTCTTGGCCAAGTGCCTAATACGTGATTTCTTTGCGTCCATTTTAAATCCTGCTGTTATTGTGCGAATTTAGGGTGTGCAGCGAGTTTTTCTTCAACTGTAGCCCAGTTTGTAAAATGAAATCCTCGATCGTCAATGTAAACCGTTGCGGCAAACTTGTTATTGCTCACGTGATCAAATAAATGAGACATCTCGTATTTTTCTAGCCATTCTTCAATGACAAGCGCAGGTCTGGAACTCATTATTTTGAGGACATAGCCTTTTTCTTTAAGTCTCTGCAAGACTTCAAGCGCGCCATCCATTGGAGGGTCATACGCATTTTCGAGGCCTTGGAACCCTTTGCTATATCGGTGAATCACGCCATCAAAGTCGACTGCCAAAGTCTTTCTTTTATCTAAGGTCTTTAATTCTTTTGAAGGGACTGGAGCCCATTCTAGAATTTGGGAAACACAATCGGGGACATTCTTATTTGAAGTGTCAATATCGATATAACGAGTAAGTGGCGCTTCGTAATCCGCGACATGACGGTTTTCTTTCCCCCTTACTTCTTTTGTGTGAACAAAGATCTCGGTGACCTCTGTGGCTGATTTTAACTCTTCCCTGATTTCTCTGTAAGGTGACACGAATGATACCACGACAATTTTTTCTTGAGCATGAAGATATTGTGCGATGGTTTGAGCCCGACGAATATTTGTCTCACGCCCCTGTCGTGAATAATCTTGGTTCGTCGTCAAATTCCTTAGATCATCTCCATCAATGTGAAAAGGCGCATACCCTTGTCTTCTAAGTTGTTCCACCAGCGCAAGTGCGAGCGTTGTTTTACCATGGCCGGGCTGGCCTGTAAACCAATAAATCATTTCAAATCAGCGTTGAGGATAAGTGTTTGTTCTCTATCGGGACCCACACTTAATATGGAGATAGGAACACCAGTTTCTTCCTCAATCATTTTTACATATGCATTGAGCGACTCGGGAATATTCTCGACATTTCTCAAACCAGTAAGATCTCCAGGCCAACATTCAAATGTTTTATATACAGGTTGAACTTCATGTGGTTCAATACCGTAAGGGAGATAATCAATTTTTTCACCTTTATAGATGTAATGGGTACACACTTTAATGTCGTCAAATTCGCCCAAAACATCCGCTTTCATTAAACATAGCTGAGTGACGCCATTCACCATAATCGCATACTTTAATTGGGGTAAATCTAACCANCCACACCTGCGGGGTCGACCTGTTGTAGCGCCAAATTCACTTCCTGATGCTCTGAGTTTTTCTCCTGTTTCTCCTAGAAGTTCAGTTGGAAAAGGTCCAGAACCTACACGCGTACAATATGCTTTGAAGATCCCGAACACGTCGCCAATTTTATTTGGAGNAAGNCCCAAGCCAGTACACGCNCCAGCCGTAATGGTATTTGAAGATGTGACAAAAGGGTAGGTGCCGAAATCAATGTCTAACATAGTTCCCTGGGCGCCTTCAGCGAGGATGCCTTTACCACTTTTTAATGTGTTATTTAAAACGTGTTCGCTATCTATAAATTTAAATTTCTTAATGAATTCAATAGCCTCTAGCCACTTTGTCTCAGATTCAGTTAAATCATATTTATAGTTCGGGTACTGCCCTAAAATATGCACGTGTTTGTCTCTCAATTGNGTGAATCTCTCCATAAATGAGGGGCTTTCTATATCCCCAATCCGCAAACCATTTCTTCCAGTTTTGTCCATGTATGTTGGCCCAATGCCCTTTAATGTAGAGCCAATTTTCGCCTTGCCTTTCGCTTGTTCAGAAGCGGCATCTAAATGTCCGTGTGTCGGCATGATTAAATGTGCTTTACGTGCAATGACAAGAGCGTCAAATGGACTGACACCACTCTTTAACAACCCCTCCACTTCTCTTTGGAAAATGACAGGGTCAATGACCACACCATTGCCAATCACATTTAAGATATTGTCACGAAATATTCCACTGGGAATAGTATGTAAAACGTGTTTTTTCCCATCAAAAATCAAAGTGTGTCCTGCATTCGGTCCTCCCTGAAACCTTGCAATCACACCATATTTTGGTGTGAGAACATCTACAATTTTACCTTTTCCTTCGTCGCCCCATTGGAGCCCCAGTAGTACGTCAGCNTTCATGCTTCTGTTTGTTTTTACGCTTTCGCGCATAGATGTTTAATGAGTGATGGAGGATTTCGATATCGAATAACTCCTCTAAAGTTGCTTTTATCTGCTGAATTCTCGGGTCGCAAAACTCTAAAACTTCGCCAGAATCGGCAATGATTACATGGTCATGTTGTCCGACTCTGTGGCATTTCTCATACTGAGCGATGTTGTCGCCAAACTGATGTTTTCGGACCAAGTTGCAATCTATTAACAGCTCCATTGTGTTGTAAAGCGTCGCTCTCGACACACGGCATTCACTACTTTGCATGCGTAAAAAAAGAGTCTCGACATCAAAATGACCATAATAGGTATAGATTTCATGGAGTATGGCAAAACGTTCAGGCGTTTTACGGTGCCCATTTTGCTCGAGGTAAACCTCGAAAATCTCTTGCGCTTGGTTTAATATTTCGTCGCTTGACATAGTCTTTCTCGCAGTNGCAAATATAACCTATCGATCTTCGTCCACCCNCTCCACAGTGTGAACTCCATTAACATTTTTCAACTTTTCTATAATATCTCTTAAATGTGTCGTATTCATTACTAGTGCAGTGATATTTCCCTCAAAAACACCATCCTTAGATTCCATACTTATGGCAATCATATTGACTTGCATGTCTTCAGAGATCACGGCAGTGAGTTGATTTACGAGTCCGACATCATCGATTCCAGTAATTTGGAGTTTGACTTTGAACTGAGTTTGCGCTTTGCTGGTCCACCGTGCTTTCATCATCCGATACGCATATTTGGAAAGCATATTCGTGGCATTTGGACAATTGCGTCTGTGAACCCGAATACCTCCCATGACTGTTATAAACCCGAAAACATCATCCCCAGCAATTGGGTTGCAACATTTTGAAAGCGTATAGTCTAGTTTCTGCATACTCTCGCCTATGAGAAGCGTATCCTCTTTTGCGTTGGGGATGTATTTTTCGGAGACTTCGGTTCTTTTAGAGGTATCTGGTTGAGGTCCTTTGTCCCAAAGTATTTTACCCTGTTTTAATTGATATCCTGTGATGCTTTCTAGTACGAGAGTTCCATTTGAAATGAGGAAATACATTTCTTGTGCAGAATCGCATTTAAGTTTTCTATAAAGAGAGAGGATATTTGCCTCGATGAATAACATTCCCTTCTTTTTTGCCCACTTTTTGAATAGTTCCTTTCCTTCAATTGATTTTGCCCGCTCAACTTCTTTTAGAGAATGCTTGATTTTCTGTCTGGCATGTGCCGTAACCACGTAATTGACCCAATCCTCTTTCGGCATCTGTTTGCGAGAGGTGATGATCTGGATTTGGTCTCCACTATTCAGTTGATAACTCAAGGGCACAAGCTTGTGATTTACTTTACCACCGATACATTGTGAACCGATCTTCGTGTGAATACGGAACGCGAAATCTAAAATCGTCGCCCCTTTCGGGAGGGTAATCATATCTCCATTCGGCGTGAACACAAAAACATCGCTCGTCGTTAAGTTCATCTTAAACTCATCAATGAATGCGAGCGCATCGTCTTGATTGCTTTCTAAAATCTCCCGGATTTGATTCAACCAGATATCGATTTGATTTCCCGCTGCAGTCTCTTTATTCCCCTCTTTGTATTTCCAATGTGCCGCGAATCCTTTTTCCGCAACTTCATCCATTCGTTCACTTCGTATCTGAATTTCCACCCATTTCCCTGTTGGAGACATGACGGTGGTATGAAGTGATTCGTAGCCATTTCCTTTGGGCAAGCTGATCCAATCTCTCAGTCTGTCCGGGTTAGGTTGGTAGAAGTCCGTCACGATTGAGTAGGCTCTCCAAATCTCAGTCTTCTCTTTCGCCCTCTCTGTGTTAATGACGATCCGTACCGCAAACACATCGTATACTTCCTCAAATGAGACTTTTTGTTTCTGCATTTTGGACCAAATACTGAAAATNGATTTGGGCCTTCCTTTTATCTCGTACTTAATCCCTGCCTCTTCGAGTTCTCTTTTAATCGGCGCACAAAAGCTTCGGATAAACCGCGCTCTTACAGCCTTCGTTTTTCTCAATCTGGTTGCAATTGATTCGTATTCCTCCGTTTCTTTATACTTGAGGGAAAGATCTTCAAGCTCACTTTTTATAGCGTAAAGTCCCAAACGATGTGCAAGTGGGGCGTACATATACAAAGTCTCAGAGGCAATCTTTTGTTGCTTATCCGGACTCATAAATTGGAGTGTCCGCATATTATCTAGACGATCTGCGAGCTTGATTAAGATTACCCTTACATCGTCACTGAGCGTAAGAAGCATCTTTCTGAAGTTTTCAGCTTGTGCACTCGTCCCAGGTTCAAATACCCCACTCATCTTCGTCAGCCCATCAACAATATTCCTGGCTTTGGTCCCGAACCCATTTTCAACTTCATCTAGTGTCAAATTGGTATCTTCAACAGTGTCGTGAAGGAGCGCACATACAATGGAAGTTGTGTCTAGTCCAAGCTCTCCTGCCACCACTTTTGCNACGCTGATCGGATGGTATATATACGGCTCTCCACTTTTACGTCTTTGTTCGGAGTGCAATTCAAGTGCCAAATCAAACGCCTTACGTATCGCCTTGCGTTCTTCCCTTGTTCGACTGTTTTTTGCAGCACGTAGAAGCCCTCTATACCTCCTCAGTATTTCTTTCTTCTCTTCTTCTACGTCTATTTTCATTGTGCTTTATCCTGTGACCAAATCTACTTAATTCATCCTTCGTTTTAATGACTTTGATGAGGTAATTTCGCAATATGATTGATGCAAACAACCCCAACCTTAGATCTTGGCTTAAAGTTCCTCAAGGTCACGACTTCCAAATCCAGAATTTGCCCTTCGGAATTTTTTCCACTTCTGAGCTTTCTCCTCGTCCTGGCGTCGCTCTAGGAAATCATGTTATTCACCTGTCAGCTTTGTATTCATCTGGTTATTTGTCAAATCTTCCCTATGATGAATCAGACTTTTCATGTGACACTTTGAATCCAATTATTAATAAAGGCAAATCTCCCTCACGTTTGTTACGTGCTAGAATCAGTGAGTTATTTAGATCTGACGCTTCTGAATTGAGAGATTCCGTGTCAGATCACTCTGGTTGCATTATTGATATGNNNNCNNTNACAATGCATATGCCTGTTCAAGTCGGTGATTATACAGATTGCTATTCTTCCGAGGATCATGCACGCAATGTGGGGAAGATGTTTCGAGATCCTGAAAATGCGCTCTTACCCAACTGGAAGCACATGCCTGTCGCCTATCATGGACGTGCAAGTTCCATTGTCGTGAGCGGAACACCCATTCGTCGTCCCCATGGGCAGTTAAAACCTTCAGAAACGGAGCCGCCGATTTACGGTCCCTCTCGTCTTTTGGATTTCGAATTAGAGATGGCATTTGTCACCCATCCCGGGAAACCCCTTGGCACACCTATCACAACATCAGAAGCAGATGACTACATCTTCGGTTTGGTGTTGTTTAATGACTGGTCTGCCCGAGACATTCAAAAATGGGAATACATTCCACTCGGACCTTTCCTCGGTAAAAATTTCGCGTCCAGCATTTCACCTTGGATTGTCACATTAGATGCGCTCCAGCCATATCGCGTTGCTGGACCCGTTCAAAACCCCAAAGTTCTTCCATATCTAGAGTATGAGGGAGATTCACATTACGACATGAACCTCGAAGTGGAAATCACAACCCCAGCGGGAGATTCAAAAGTCGTATGCCGTTCAAATTTCAAGCACATGTATTGGAACATGCGTCAACAGCTTGCCCACCATACCGTCAATGGGTGTAACATTCGTGGCGGAGATATGATTGCTTCGGGAACCATTTCGGGGCCTGAAGAAGGGTCTTTCGGATCGATGCTAGAAATATCCTGGAAAGGCACCAAACCTGTCCCTATGCCTGACGGCACAGAACGCCGTTTCATCAATGACGGGGATACGGTCAAAATGCGTGGTTCAAATGGCACAATCGGCTTCGGTGAAGTTTCGGGGGAGCTGCTTCCGGCGCTTTAATCATGTCGAATTAAAACAACCTCTTCCAAGACTTCATGAAGTAGATGTAGTATCCATTCTTGAGACAAGCATTAAGTAAGAACAGCCTGTGCCTTAAGATGCGTATTCTACTGTACAAGCCGGGTTTCAAATCATGTTTCTTTTGGAGTCGTGCGATGTTTTCAATCGCCTTAAACTGGCTTTCAATTTTGATGCGGTTTAAAGAAGATCCGATGGATCCAGATGTCGCGTCGGGCACATTGTAATGGGCCGTCACTGTGTTTGAAAATGTATGTCGATCTGACTTGATCATGCATTCGTTGCTGAACTCCCAATCATCATTGGAGAGATTGTCTTCGTTCCATTTGATGCTTTTCTCTTCGATGAACGCTCTTGATACAAGCGCGCACATTGTTTGGAAAGGGAATTGAAAAGCTCCCTTGTTGGTGTGAGGCTGCTTACCCCAGTACCGATCAACTAACATCCCTTTTTCTATATGCTGAGCACGACTCACTACGAAATCGAATGTATTTGACTTGAACATCTGAATATCATGCTCAAGTTTGTGGGGGAGAAGAATGTCATCGGAATCAAACCACAAAACATATTCATTTTGCGTGTTCCTGAATCCGAAATTTCTCGCTGCAGGCGCTCCTGTTCCCTTTGAGTCAATGAGGTTAATCTGCCCCTTATATGAAGCGCATATTTGTACAATGTCATTTCTATCTTCAAGTGAAGAATGGTCATTCACGACCGTTACTTCAAACTCTTGGTAGGTCTGGTCTTCTAACGATTTAAGGGCGCGTTCTAGTTTTGATGGACGCCCTTTTACAGGGACAATGACGTCAATCATTTTGTTCAATTAATGCGTCCAGGACAGCCTCTCCTTTTGGAATAATATCATGGAATTCTCTAATCCTAGAAGCAGCCTTTTCGCCAACTGCCTCCCAGTTCTCTCTGTCCTTCCACCATCTTTCAAGCGCGTTTAACACATAAGAAAGAGAAGCCGCTTCGGCGATGTATCCATTTTCTCCATCAGTGATGATTTCTGCGGGACCTCCCACGTCAGTCGCCACCACAACCCGTCCTCTCATCATTGCTTCCTGTATAACCAACGGTAACCCTTCGTTAAAGGATGTGGATATGAGCGTAGAATTTTGATTCCAGATTTGCTCAATGTCATCAACCCACCCGTGAATTTTAAATTTGTTCCCAACGCCAAACTTGTCAATCAATATTTTAATTTCCTCTTCGTGAACACCCTCTCCATAGACATTAATCAAAAGCTTCCTGTCAGTCCATTCAGAATGAGTCATCGCTTGGATAAGCAGACCCAATCCCTTCACTCTGAGATCTGCTGTTCCAATAAATGCAGCCTTTACAACATCGGACGTCGGTAGTTTGGTGGCTTCAGATTTCACAATTGGATTGGCTACAAGTGACGCATTTTTAAACGTCATTCCCAATTGACGTTCCGCTTGTTCCTTTAATCTGTGGCTCACAAAAAACA
>PACT01000014.1 GCA_002700285.1 Crocinitomicaceae bacterium
CTTGATGCGGGTATGTATCAAGTTCGTGTGAACTCAAGAGACTTCGTCGTGACGAAGAAGTTGCTTGTAACGAACTAAGTTTTCGTAAAAAAAGCGACAAGCTTAACATTATAAAATGAAAGCCGTCCCATTGTGGGGCGGCTTTCTTAATTTTGTACCATGGTCAAATCACGACATCCCAGAGAGACTTTTTCGTCTACAACACGTTTAGTGCTTCCAAACGATACAAATACACTTGGAAATTTAATGGGGGGTAACCTCCTTCATTGGATGGATGTTGCTGCAGCGATCTCTGCGAATAGACATTGCAGGCGTGTAGTTGTTACAGCTGCGGTAAACAATGTGTCATTTCAGAAACCCATCAAGCTGGGTGAGATCGTCATCATTGAATCACAAGTGACCAGATCTTTTAAGTCCTCTATGGAAGTGTACCTTGAAGTCTTTGTAGAGAGCACGCTAACAGGTGTGAAGTCGAGATGTAATGAAGCGATGTATACGTTTGTGGCCGTTGATCAACAAGGTGCACCTATAGAGGTGCCAAAAACGGTACCGGAGACGAAGGAGGAGGAGCAGAGGTTTGACGGTGCGTTGAGAAGACGTCAGTTAAGATTAATACTTGCGGGAAAAATGAAGCCTTCAGATGCGACTGAGTTGAAGGCGTTATTTATGTAGTTGCTCTGAGTTGAGTATCTGGGTCGCGGCATCGATGATGCGCAATGGAGAAACGTGCTGGATGCATAAGTCCTGGCCTCTACGTGTAAAACGACATTTTGATCCGTGACGTGAACATGGTCTAGATCCACGGTCTTGAGGTAGGAGGGTGATTGTTGCGGGGTGGGGTTGCCACGGAGATAAACCCAGAGATGGTCTTGTACACCCCCAAATAGAGATGAGAGGTATGTGAAACGCTGAAGCGAGATGCATTGCCCCTGTATCACCACCTATGATGAGTTGCGTGTTTTCTATGATGGCCGCCGTTTCTTGAAGCGTCGTGATTCCACAGAATGAGGTAATTGCATGCTTTGGATTTGCAGAAATAAGCTTTGTAGCAATCGGAATCGAATCAGGTCCTCCAACGATTGCGACATGTATGTTCCGTGAAGCGAATGCATGACAAATTGTGAGAAGCGTGGACTCGGGGATGACTTTGCCTATATGTGCCGCTCCTGCCGCAATTGTAATGTAGGCTTTTGGAAGAGCTTTGGTAGAAGCGTTGGGTTTTGATGTGAGTGAACCCCAAGGATGTGAGGGGGTGGGTATGCCAAACGGTTGAAGTACGTTGAGGGATCGTTCAACAAAGTGTTGTATCGGTTTTTTACGGAGCCCCAGTACGAGCGCGAAACGTTGTATGGTTTGCTTGTTGACGTTGAACGTAAGAATGTTAAGCGCTTTAGAAAGCGAGCGAGAGCGAACGTTTCCGTGTAAGTCAATGAGATAGTCGAATTTAAGTGCTTTGAGCGAAGGAACGGCTTCGCTGGTGGTTTTGTCAACCAAATGAATGACATTTAAGCCTGAGAGAAGATCTGCAGCGCCAGCATATCGTTTTAAGGTCACAAAATCTATTCTGGATTCCGTGCCGTAATGTTCCCGAAGGGCATGAATAACTGGTGCAGATAGAATAATATCTCCTATCGCACTAAATCTAACTATAAGAAATCGTGGTGCTTTCACTCCCCAAAGGTATACGCAGGTATCTTTGTATCTATGATAAGAAACAAAATACTTCTATTGGGTTCTGGTGAATTAGGTAGAGAAGTGGTGATCGCCCTTCAAAGATTGGGGCAATATGTTGTGGCTGTTGACTCATATGCAAACGCGCCTGCGATGCAATTGGCTCATGAGTTTGAAGTAATCAATATGCTCAATGGAGATGAATTAGATAGAATAGTTGCAAAACATGCACCTGATTTTATTGTTCCGGAAGTCGAAAGTATCCGAACAGAGCGGTTTTATGAATATGAAAAAATGGGATACAAAGTTATTCCATCCGCCAGAGCGGCACATTTTACGATGAATAGAAAGGCCATACGAGATTTGGCATCTGTAGATTTGGGTTTAAAAACAGCGAAGTATAAATATGCGGTTAATCTCGAAGAATTACAGGCGGGAGTAGCGGGTGTAGGTATGCCGTGTGTCGTCAAGCCTTTGATGTCGAGTTCAGGAAAGGGGCAGTCTGTGATTAAGGTGGAGAGCGACATTAAGGGTGCATGGGAGGTTGCGATTCAAGGCTCTAGGGGAGATTTAATGGAAGTCATCGTAGAAGAATTTGTCGACTTTGATTATGAGATTACCCTGTTAACTTTGACCCAAAATGATGGAAACACCATCTTTTGTGCACCAATCGGTCACAGACAAGAAAGTGGAGATTATCAACAGAGTTGGCAGCCCAAAGCGATGGCAGATGTGGCGCTAAACACAGCACGAGAAATGGCAGGTAAGGTGACAGAGTCGCTTGGAGGGAGCGGGATTTGGGGTGTTGAGTTTTTTGTCGGAAAGGACGGGGTTTATTTTTCTGAGCTGTCTCCCAGGCCTCACGACACAGGAATGGTGACTTTAGGAGGCACTCAGAATTATTCTGAGTTTGAACTTCATGCAAGAGCGATTGTCGGAATACCCGTAAAGGAAATAACTCAAATTAGAAATGGTGCGTCATCTGTGATATTGGCAGAAGGTGAAGGCCTTGCGTTCCCTGAATTTCTAGGTGTTGAAAAAGCTGCGAGAGTGGAGGGTGCAGATTTTATTTTATTTGGCAAACCTTCCACCAGACCCAACAGGAGAATGGGCGTTGCGGTTGCATTTGGAGAAGAAAATGTTGAGCTTTTGGTGAAGAAAGCGAAAGATGTGGCTGATATGATCAAAGTGAAGTCATGCGATTAATAGATACACACACACATTTGTATCAACCTAAGTTTGATTCAGATCGAGAAGAAGCCGTCGCAAGATGTTTTGCAGAAGGCGTTGATACGTTGCTCCTTCCCAATATAGATTTAGAAAGTATCCCTAGAGTGTTAAGTATGATGGAGAAATGGCCGGACAGTTGTTTCGGAATGATGGGACTTCATCCGTGTCATGTAGGAGAGGGATGGGAAGTGGAGTTAGATGAAATCCGAAAAGTATTGGACGCTCCTCCAAAAGGTAAAAAGTTTATTGCTGTGGGAGAAATAGGCCTAGACTTATATTGGGAGACCAAACATATTGCAGCTCAACGTGAGGCGTTTAGGATACAGGTAGGTTGGGCAAAAGAGCGTGGGATTCCGATTGTAATTCATGTGCGGAATGCGTGGGATGCGCTTTTTGAAGAAATGGACAAGTTGAATGATGAGTCTTTAACGGGTGTTTTTCATTGTTTTACGGGAGGCAAACAAGAAGCGGAGAAAGCCATTGAGTATGGTGGGTTTATGCTAGGGATTGGTGGGGTGAGCACTTATAAAAACGGAGGGCTTGATGTGGTGTTGCCTGATGTGTCACTTGAACATTTGGTTCTAGAAACAGACAGTCCCTATTTGTCGCCTGTACCCCATCGTGGAAAAAGGAATGAGAGTTCATATGTTGTTCATGTGGCACGAAGAGTGGCTGAAATAAAAGGGCTAAGCTTAGAAGAAGTTGCAAGTGTGACGACTCGGAATGCAGAAAAAATGTTTCATCTTGTCAGTGAGATAAAATGAGCTCAGAAAGAAAAATACTAATTATCTATACGGGAGGAACCATTGGCAGTGTTCATGATCCTATGAATGGATCTCTTGTGCCTATTGACTTCAGTCAGATTACAAGTCATGTTCCTGAGCTCAAAAGAGCTGGGATCAATATGGATGCAGTGAGCTTCAGTCCTCCTATTGACAGCTCTAATGTAAATCCATCTCATTTGATAAATATTGCAAATGTGGTGTATAAACACCACGAAAAATATGATGGCTTTGTTGTTTTACATGGTACAGATACGATTGCATATACCGCTTCTGCTTTGAGTTTTATGTTGGAAGGACTTCGAAAGCCAGTCATATTGACAGGAAGCCAGCTTCCAATAGGTATGCCTCGGACGGATGGCAGAGAGAATTTGTTAAGTGCAGTGATGTTAGCTGCGCATCCCAACCCCAAGAATCCTGATTCTAATCGTGTTGAATGGGGAGAGTCAACAATACAAGAGGTCGCAGTATATTTTGGAAATCAGCTTTTCAGAGGAAACAGAACACACAAAGAAAGTGCACAGAGCTTGAATGCGATTGTAAGCCCAAATTATCCATCACTTGTGACGGCTGGAGTGGAATTTAATGTTCGGAAACACAATCTTTATCGCGCGCCAGAAGGTGAATTGATACGACATAATCAATTTGAGTCAAAAGTGGCTTGGCTGCCCCTTTTTCCTGGGATGTCGCTTGACGTCTTGGAGAGGGTGTTGTGTTGGGATGACCTTAGAGGCGTCGTGTTGGGAACATATGGCAGTGGCAATGCGCCAGATAGCAATAAATTTAAATCTTTATTGAAGCATTCGCAAAGCCGAGGTGTCACGATTGTCAATATTACCCAATGTGGACACGGCGGTGTCAAGCAAGAAATGTATGCAACAAGTCTGATGCTGGCGGATTGTGGTGTTGTTTCTGGAGGCGATATGACCACTGAAGCTGCCCTGATCAAATTAATGATGTTGCTGGGTGAAACTGAAGATAATGAGTCGATTCGAAAAGGAATTTTAAAGGATTTAAGGGGGGAAAGAACGGTTTAACATGGATTCCTTAAAATTCTATGCTTTCAAATGTGGTTAAAACATATTTGTGCAGTAATTTGCGCACCCTCATGGGAATTTTTTTTCTCAGGATAAAGGTCCTAACGAGGATTGGAGGGATGGCCGAGTGGTTTATGGCGCACGCTTGGAAAGCGTGTTTACGGAAACGTATCCAGGGTTCGAATCCCTGTCTCTCCGCGATTTTGTTAGATAATTAAGAAATACATTCAACAAGAATATAGACGATGAAGAATTTGTTTTCACTTCTCGCAATTGCGGGAGTCATGTTTGCAGCAACACCAGCTGCGGTTTTTGCACTACAAGATCAAACGGACTCTTCGGAGGTCGTCTCCACAGATGTAGTATCAATGGAAGTTGATAGCGCATCTACGGACACAGTGGTCGCTGAGGTCGCAGAACCAGTTTCCACTGAGGTTGCCGAATCGGCGGCTGATATTGAAGAAACGCGTGAGGTGTTAAGCTTTCATCAAACAGTCAAGAGATACTTTATTGAGGGTGGTGCTGCCTTTATGTCATCGGTACTCATTTGTTTGATCCTCGGACTTGCGCTGAGCATCGAGCGAATTATATACTTGAATTTGGCGACAACAAATACGAAAAAATTAGTAAATGAAATAGACGAAAGTCTTGAAAAAGGAGGTGTTGACGCTGCGAAGGAGATCTGTAGAAATACACCTGGACCTGTTGCCACCATTTTCAGACAAGGACTCGACAGATCTTCTGGAAGCTATGAAGAGGTCGCAAAAGCAATTGAAGATTATGGGTCTGTAGAAATGTCTAAATTGGAGCGTGGTTTAAGTTGGATCTCACTCTTTATCGCTCTTGCACCTATGTTAGGTTTCATGGGTACTGTCATCGGTATGATTTCTGCGTTTGACGATATCGCTGAAGCGAATACGATTAACGCTTCTATTGTAGCTGGAGGTATCAAAATCGCTTTGATTACAACAGTTTCCGGTCTAATCGTTGCGATTATTCTCCAAGTCTTTTACAATTACATCCTTTCAAAAATTGATGGAATTGTTCTTGACATGGAAGAGGCAAGCATGGATTTAGTTGATCTTCTTTACAAGCGTAAGCTACAAGGAAAATAAAAAGGATTATGGACGAGAATAAAATCAATTTAATCCTTTCAACTCTTAGGATTGCAATTATTGCACTCGGCGTTATTCTTATGGGGATAATCGTGAGTAGTAGTGTTGCTGACGAATCCTATGTTGAGGGAGAAGCAAATTATGGCGGATTCCTTGATTGGATGTTCTATATTATTTACACTGTGGGAATAGCAACTGCTGTTGCAGCATTGGGATTTGGAATTTACACCTTTGTCATGAAATTGATCAATGATGTTAAATCTCAGGTAGGTACCCTCACCGGGATGTCGGTCTTCTTGTTAATCGGTTTGTTAAGCTACTTTGCGTTTGCTGATGGGACTGTGATGAGTGCCTATGAATCCAGTGGGATTACTGTTACTGAATCAGAAAGTGTATTTGCTGGTGGCAGTATGATCTACGTTTATCTTCTAGGTATAGTTGCTGTGGCTTCTATTGTTTGGGCTGAGGTAAGCAGTATATTTAAGTAGAAACATCAATGGCACGTCGAGAATTACAAGAAATAAACGCTGGCTCTATGGCCGATATCGCGTTCTTGCTACTCATTTTCTGGCTCGTAACGACGACGATTGAGTCCGACATGGGAATCAAGCGCCAATTGCCTCCACCTGTCCCACCAGATATTGATGTCCCGCAAGCCAAGGAACAAAACGTCTTTAACGTCAAAGTTAATTTCCTAGATATGTTGCTTGTAGAGGGTCAGCCTCTGGATATTCAAGAACTCAAGAATAAAGCGAAGAGCTTTCTTATTGCTACTGGAGATGGGGTTATGACTCATCAAATAGGCACTGAAGAAATAGGTAAAAACCGAGATGTCATTTTATTTACGGGTGCCAATGGAAAAACAAATGCTGCTTTTCCTGAACGCGAGTGGGTTAGGAAATCGGATGTGAAAATGAAAATTGCTGAATATGAGCAAATTGTCCTTATTGCTGAGGAGAAAAACAAAGATGCTTTCAGAAAAGTGCTTAAAAGTTGGCAAGAAAAACTGACCACGATCAATCTTCTTGGGGGTGATTACAAACAACTTCCGGCATCTGCACTTATTTCTATGCAAAACGACAACAATACGACCTACAATACCTACCTACAGGTACAGAATGAGTTGCAGTCAGCTGTGAATGAGCTGAGAGATGAATTGGCGTTATCAAAGTTTGGTGTCAGTTATCGTGAGTTAGAAGAAGTTTATGGTAAAAACAAGCAAGACAAGACTACGCTTGAGAAAATCACTGCTGTGAGAGCTTTATATCCACAGCGTATTTCTGAAGCGGAACCACGTGATGCTGGAGCAACATATTACTAAACATGAGTAAGTTTAAGAAAGGAGGTAAGCGTCCTACTGGATCGATTTCAACGGCATCCCTTCCGGATATTGTTTTCATGCTTTTGTTTTTCTTTATGGTTGCAACGGTATTGCGTACTGAGGACGAAAAAGTTCAGGTGACGAGGCCAGAGGCTTCGGAGCTTTATAAGATTGAGAAAAAGCATCTTATTAGATATATCAACATAGGGACTCCAATGGATAAAAGGTATGGGTCTGAGCCAGTGATTCAATTGAACGATCAATTTTCACAGGCAGTTGAAGTTCAGGATTGGATTTTGAAAGAGCGTCAGACGCTATCTGAGTCCGAGCAAAGTAAAATGTGGGTGTCTCTGAAGGTTGATCAGGAGACAAAAATGGGCATTGTTACTTCTGTGAAACAGGAATTAAGACAAGCTTCGGCTTTGAAGGTTCTTTATTCTGCGACAAGTCGTGCGCGAACAGGCACCGAAGAGTAACGCAGTCTTTAATCAGAGTAGTCATTCAGGATTTTATCTGCCAGGTAATTACTTAGTTTGAAGTAACTCTCAGTGGTCCATCCTGCGACGTGAGGACTTAGGTATACATTAGGCGATTCTAGAAGTCTCGTCAATGTCTTTTCAGCATCCGTTGTACCTATTGATGTTAATCCTTCCAACGAGCGCCCCTCAAATTCAAGTACATCTAAAGCGATTGAAGTGACTTGATTTGCGTCTAAGGCATCTAACAGATCTTTTGTCTTTACCACAGATCCTCTGGCGCTGTTTACAAATATAAAAGGATGTGAGAATCGAGCGAGCCAATCAGCATCTATTAATCCATTTGTTTCATCTGTAAGTGGGAGATGAACACTTACAATTTCACTGCGCCTAAAAAACTCTTCTTCGGTTACTTCTGTGACATATTTATCACTGAACCCAGAGGTATACTTGTCATAAGCAATTATTTTGCAGCCAATCCCCCGAAGTTTTGTAGCCAGTGCTTTTCCCATCACGCCATACCCAATGATTCCTACGGTCTTGCTCCCCAATTCCATTCCCCTGTGCTTTTCTCTTTGCCAAGCTTTTTCATGCACACTCTTGTCGCTACTTCTCAGTTTGTGCATAATCATCAGGAGCATTCCGAGGACGTGCTCCCCCACAGCATCACTGTTGCCTTCAGGCGAATTATAGACGCGAATATCGCGGGATTTTGCCGCTTCTAGATTGATATTTTCGAGTCCAGATCCACTGCGAGCGATCCACTTTAGTTGCGGCATGGCCTCGAGCAATTGATCGTCAATTCTGATACGTGACCTCAGGACGATTCCTTGTATGTCCTTTAAGTCACCTTGTTGTATTGCCGTCCTCGAAAGAAGTAAATGTTCCTCACATTCAAATCCATTTTCGATTAAACGCGTTTTTAAAACAGGGTGAACGGCATCAAGAATAGCAACCCTCATGATTATCTGTTAAATAAACGAACTGACAAATGACCCGACACTGAAATAGATAATGAGTCCGATGATGTCATTTGCAGTCGTAATGAATGGACCTGTCGCTAATGCAGGATCTATTTCACGTTTTTCAAGTAAAAGCGGAACGAACGCACCAAATAGAGCAGCGAATACAATGACAAATAACAACGATATACCTACAGTTGTGCTCAGGGCTTTGTCGAATCCTAATATTAAGGTCACGATGAAAATAATACTTGCACAGATGGTGCCATTTAAAAGGCCCACACTAAGTTCTTTTATGAGACGAACTGCAATATCAGATGTACTGATGCTTGAAGTCGCGAGACCTTGCACGACGATCGCAGAGGACTGGACGCCCACATTTCCTCCCATAGCGGCAATGAGTGGTATGAAAAGGGCCATTTCTGGGTTTGAAACGATGTCAAATGCTCCAATGACATAAGCGCCACCTACACCCCCTCCCAATCCGATTAATAACCATGGCAGTCTGGCTCGGGTTAACGTCCAAACAGAATCATAAGACTCGACATCCTCTGATATTCCTGAGGCAAGCTGATAATCGCGTTCTGCTTCTTCAATAATAACATCCACAGCATCATCTATCGTAATTCGTCCGAGTAGAACCCCGTCATCGTCGATAACAGGCAGCGCGACCAGATCATATCTCTCCATCAAACTCACAACGAGGTCCTCATTTTCATTTGAGTTGATCCATATCGTTTCGTCGGAATCTATAATGTCCCCTATGGGAGTCCTGGCACTTGTAGATGACAACAGAAGGTTTTGAAGACTCAATCTTCCTGTAAGTTTCCCCTTTTTATCTACCACGTAGATGGTATATAGGTTTTCTATGTCTTTCGCTTGAACGCGAATCTCTTTTACAGCTCTTGCAACACTCCAGGTTTCTTCTACCTGAACAAGTTCTTTTGCCATTAATGCGCCTGCAGTTCCTTCTGGATATTCTAGGAGAGACTGAACATCCGAGACAGACTCTTTGTCCTTGACGTGCGCAAAGACTTCTTCTATTTTTTCAGACGAAAGTTCGCTGATAATATCTGCAGCATCGTCAGAAGCGAGTCCATCAATCACATCCTCCGCAATTTCCTTTGACGTAAGCGTGGCGAGAAGATCTTCACGAACTTCTTCGTCCAATTCGGCAAGAACGTCAGAGCGTGCGTCATCAGACAGCAGTCGATACAGATAATGAACATCGTCACGCTTGATTTGGTTTAAAATCAACGCGATATCATTTGCATGGAGCGTCTCTAGTTTTTTGATAAGCGCACGGTCCTTGCCCTCTTCAATTAAAGAGTGAAACTTACTTAGATATTCTTTTGACAGATCGAGCATGAGCGCAGAAATACGTAGGCAAAGTTATGCCAGTTTGGTTTTATAGCTTGTTCCGTTTTTTTAGGAAAAAATCTTTGACCAACTGCGCGCATTCATCTTTTAAAACGCCAGAATGAACTTCGGTTTTAGGATGTAGTAAACCGTTCTCACCAACTTGGCCTCCATGTCCTTGTTTTTCCTGCATGACGCCCCATCTTGTATAGCCACGTTTCAAATCGTGTGCGCCATATACAATTCGACCTATTCTCGTCCAAAAACTCGCTCCTGCACACATGGGGCATGGCTCTAGCGTCACATAGAGTGTACATTGATCTAAGAATTTTCCACCTAGGAATTCTGAGGCGCTTGTAAATGCTTGCATTTCAGCATGGGCTGTGAAGTCACGCAATCGTTCACATAGGTTGTGCCCACGAGCGACGACTGATCCTTGAAAAACAATCACAGCTCCAACGGGGACCTCGTCAAGGCCGCCTGCTTCTTGGGCTTCTTGTATCGCCAATCGCATAAACCTTTCGTCCTCTTTTTGGCGTTTTTTTGCGCTTTGATTATTTAATTCTTCAACCATGCTGCAAGTTCGTTCATCGCGGTTTTGTTTGGTGATTTTGAGATTAATTCTTGAGGAAAATCTCCAGACATTTCAGGAATCATAAGATTGCTTAAGTCTTTCTGAGTGCAAGATGCGGTTCCAAATTTTTCATTCCACACGACACTTAATATTTCTTGTTCCATCTGTCCAGGTGTCGGGATGAGAATTGCTTGTCTTTTTAAAGCAACCAAATCTAGCAGCGAGGTATATCCGCTCCGGCATATTAGAATTTTAGATGCGCAAATTGCTTTTGAAATCTCTACATCGCTTGGATTATAAAGTGTCAATGTATCTCCATCTTTTCGAGATTCCCTCCCTGGTTTTCCAGCAAAAATAATTCCCTTTTCAGGTCGGTTTTGCATCCATTTTCGCAGTGCGTTTTCCATGGTCGTTCGATGGGGTTCCGGTCCGCTCACAATTCCTACAAGTGGGTATGTGGTGCTTGAAGTTTGCGTCAAATCTTTTGAGGGTGTCACAAGTCGGCTCAGAATCCCGATAAATTTTGTTTTTGGATGTATTGCTTTCGATGTGAGTGGTCCTGCTATTGAAGTCGGACCAGGTGGGCAATCGGGGACCCATACTTCTATAAAGTGGCGTGTAAATCTTCGAAGCTGCCATTGTGCCAGAGGGCTTAATATCCATGGGACAGGAAACTTTAGGAGATGTGTTATTAAAACGGACGGCACATTGAGGTCATATGTGCCCAGGCAATTGTCACTAATTATTTTTGTAATAGAACGAGATTGAACATGTTTCTTGGTCCATATCTTCTCCTCATAGATGCTTAAAAGAATTTTTGGGATTTGTGCTATAATTTTGAGCATGGTAAATTTATGGCTGTAGGTAATCACTGCGCCCGGTTTGTTAAAAAAAGTCACCCCCGACCTGTTTTTAAGACGATCTTTCAACCATTTTAAGGCATCTCCCGTACTCGCGACATCGACTTCCCATCCGAGATCGAGCGCGCCTTCAATAATCGGGAGGGTTCTACTTGCATGTCCCATCCCCCAATTTAGTACTGTAATTAATATTCGAGACATAGGCGCAAGTTCTTAATTTTACACCAGCAAATAACATTTGCCATAAATCGGACAATGGGAAAAGATAAACTTAGAAAATGGGCGGAAAACGAGACGTTTAATCACGTGTTTGAGCCCTGCCTTCAAGATGCGGTCAAAGGATTGGACGGAAACCTTAAAGGGAGTTGGGCGTCTGAGATTTTTAAAAACGACCACCCCATTACTCTTGAGTTGGGTTGCGGGAAAGGGGAGTATACAATCGGACTTGCGAGGAAGTATCCCAACAGAAATTTTGTGGGCGTAGATATTAAGGGTCACAGATTTTGGAGAGGCGCAAAAACAGCGAAGGAGGAATCCCTTCCAAACGTTGCCTTTCTAAGAACCCGTCTCGAGTTTATCAATAAATATTTTGACACCGACGAAGTGTCAGAAATTTGGCTTACTTTTTCCGATCCACAGCCGAAAGATGAAAAGGGGACAAAACGTATCACCTCCTCAGTTTACATCGAAATCTATAAGAAAATATTAAAACCTGGTAGTTTTATAAATGTCAAAACAGATTCTGTTCTTTTGTACGATTTGTCCAAGGAAAGTTATTTGGAAAATGGATATACAATTCATCTAGACAGTCAAGATGTGTATGGCGATTTGGTGAATAGGGTGCCTAATGATCTTCGTGAAGCATTAGAAATTATAACGTATTACGAGAAGAGGTGGCTTTCTGAGGGTAAGAAGATTCATTTCATTCAACTCGAAGTATAATCAGTCCGCGCAATGGGTTTTAATGAAGATGGTCAAGTTGTTACTTTTGACAGGCATTTTTGGTATCCTTTGACCGAACTTTGAGGTTCTTATATATGAGATGAATATTACTAGAGAACAAATTGTATCTGCGTTAAGTGGGGTTATGGATCCTGATTTCGGAAAAGACATTGTGTCTTTAAATCTTGTTTCAGGAATTAACATTGACGGAAGTACGATCTCTGTTAAGGTGAAATCGAGCAATCCAGCTTTGCATGCGAGAAAGAGAATGCAAGAGGCTGTTGAATTTGCAATTGAAAGGGCCTTCGGTTCCGAAGTAAAGGCCAATGTGAAAGTAGGTGCTTTGCCCGCCGAGGAAAGAACCACAGAAACCAGAAAAGTCCTTCCTGGAGTGAAGCAAATTATTGCCATCGCTTCGGGAAAAGGAGGTGTTGGTAAAAGTACAGTCAGTTCAAATATCGCTGTTACCCTTTCCCAACTTGGATATAAAGTAGGCCTGTGCGACGCAGATATTTATGGTCCCAGTATCCCTACAATGTTCGGCGTACAAGGTCACAATCCCAAACCAGTTGAAGTGGATGGTAAGCACCTTATGGAACCCGTTGAAATGCATGGTGTGAAAATTCTTTCAATTGGATTTTTTGCCGATTCAGATCAAGCGATTGTATGGCGTGGTCCGATGGCTACGAAAGCCTTGAAGCAATTGTTTTCTGATGTTCATTGGGGCGAGCTAGATTTTATGATTGTGGATCTTCCTCCTGGAACAGGTGACATTCATTTGAGCCTTGTCAGTGACATCGATTTAACAGGTGCAGTTATCGTCTCAACACCTCAGGATGTTGCTTTAGCTGATGCGCGACGAGGCGTTGGGATGTTTCAATTAGAGGCCATTAATGTTCCTGTTTTAGGTATGATTGAAAACATGTCTTACTTCGTGCCACCCGATGCGAAGCAGTTTAAATACCATATTTTTGGACGCGATGGCGTTAAAAGATTGTCAGAGACTTTGGGCGTTCCCTTTCTTGGAGAACTCCCCTTATTGCAAACAATCCGTGAGGCATGTGATGTAGGTCGCCCTGTCGTATTACAAGGAGATACAGATGCTGCATCGGCATTTCGTTCTGTCGTAGCTAACTTGCTTGAATTCTTAGGAAAAAACGTAAAAAAATGACAGAACCAATCGTACCAGAAAAGCTAACAGACTTAGCGACAAGAGTGCAAGGCGCACTCACTCAGCTTCGTCCTTATCTTGAAGCTGATGCAGGAGACATTACTTTGCATGAAATCACGGACGATTTCATTGTAAAAGTAGAACTTCACGGTTCATGTGTGGGATGTTCCTTAATTGATATGACGATCAAAGGAGGCGTAGAATCAGCGATTCGAAGTGTCGCTCCAGAAGTACAATCTATAGAAGTAATTAATCGATGATTCAAACAGATATTTTAATAATTGGTGCAGGTCCTTGTGGTTTATTTACGGTATTTGAAGCGGGTTTGCTGAAGATGAGGTGTCATTTAATCGATTCCCTTCCTCATCCAGGGGGGCAGTGTTCAGAAATTTACCCTAAGAAACCTATTTACGATATCCCTGCCTATCCCTCTATACTTGCGGGTGACCTTACCGAGCGTCTCATGGAACAAATCGATCCTTTTTCTCCCGGTTTCACACTTGGCGAAAGGGCAGAAATCGTTGAAAAGGATGAAGACGGTCAGTTTGTGTTAACCACGAATAGGGGGACCAAGCACCGTGCCCCGATTATTGCCATTGCTGCTGGATTGGGATGTTTTGAGCCCCGAAAGCCGCCCATTGAAAACCTTGGTTTATATGAAGACAAGGGCGTTGAGTATATCATTAAAGATCCTGAGTTCTACAGAGATAAAAAAGTTGTGATTTCTGGGGGCGGAGATTCTGCATTGGACTGGACCATCTTCTTGGCAGAGGGTGTTGCCACTGACGTTACTCTCGTTCATCGTCGCCCAAGTTTCAGAGGTCATCCAGACAGCGTACAAAAGGTAATGGATCTTGCTGAAGCTGGAAAAATAAACCTCATCACAAATGCTGAAGTCGTGGGTGTGTCGGGTGATGTAAATCTAAATGCGGTCGAAGTAAAGCATAAATCTGAAGGGATGATGTCAATTGAGACAGACCACTGGGTTCCGCTTTTCGGATTGAGTCCCAAGTTGGGCCCTATCTCAGAGTGGAATCTCAATATTTCTAAAAATGCGATTGAGGTAGATACGTTTGATTATTCAACCAATGTTCCTGGGATTTATGCCATCGGAGACATAAATACCTACCCTGGTAAATTAAAGCTGATCCTTTGTGGTTTTCATGAGGCCACTTTGATGGTCCAAAGCGCCTTTAAAAGAATTTACCCAGACAAGAATTTGGTCTTGAAGTATACAACTGTCTCTGGAAAACCCAGTTTGTAAGATCTATTTGACTTTTTTGCCATGGATGATATGATCAAAATAATCGTGATAGATCGTGACGAAAAAAGACACGCGTTAGATGCGCCTACGGATATGAACATGAACATGATGGAGCTCTGTAAAAGTTATGAGCTTCCTGTGGAGGGCACATGTGGAGGTATGGCGATGTGTGCGAGCTGTCACTTGTATGTTCAAAGTTCACACGAAATCTCTGAACGCTCTGAAGACGAGGAGGATATGCTAGACGAAGCGTTTTTTGTTGAGGAAAATAGCCGTTTGGGATGCCAAATCCAATTGACATCAGATCTAGATGGCCTTGAGGTAAAACTCGCGCCAGTCGGGGAGTAGGTCTATCTGAGGCCAACTCCTGGATTCAGTAATTCCCCAGATTTAATAAGCTTGGTGAGTATTTCGGCGTTCTCAAGTTCCTTGACAGCGACGATGTGATGCGGTGCATGCGTATCAGAACACACCATTCTTATCCATCCCTGATCTACGGCATGGTTCGCTGTTTCTTTCGCTAAATCACCATAATTTCCTACAAGTGTTGCTGCGTTTACAGTAAGGATGACACCTTTGTCGTGAAGATCTTCAAGTTTACTTCTGTCTATATGCCAGTACGGATACCTTGCACAGTGCGCCACAACAGGTGTGATTCCAGACGTTTGCATCTTAAAGATAGCCTCTGTTAACAGTTCATCATTGGGCGCTTCGTGAAAGGCAAATTCAAAGAGAAGCATCTCGTGTTTCTCTCCATTGAGCGGGTCAGTACAAGGGAAGGTGAGAAGCTCGTCAGGGTTTTCTAAAAGCGCAATAAAAGAGGTGTCGAGGAAATATTCGGCGGCTAGAATTAATTTTAGCGATGGTAACCGTTTGGCAACCTCCACTTTTAATTCATTAAAACGCGGTTGTAAAATATCCGGTGTATTTGGATATAAGTCAGACATAATATGTGGTGTGGTCACCAACCTTTCGAATCCCAATTGATGGAGTCTTGAGATTAACGCAAGGGCAGAGGACATGTCAGATGCGCCGTCATCTACTCCGGGCACCAAATGGCTGTGAACATCAGTAATCAGATGTTTTAAGTCGTTTTTGAAATGATCTTGAGATGGACCCTTGCGAAATAGATTTCTTAGAAAGGTTAGCATCACTGTCCGTAATGCTGTTCGTAGTATTTTTTATATTCCCCAGACACAACTTTATTCAGCCATTCTGAGTTTTCTAAATACCACACCACTGTCTTTTCTAAACCCACTTCAAAAGTTTCGCTCGGTTTCCACCCCAACTCTCTTTCTATTTTCGACGCATCGATGGCGTAACGTTGGTCGTGTCCCGCACGGTCTTTTACAAATGTAATCAGCTCCTCAGAGCTGCCTTTCGGGCGTTGAAGCTTTTCATCAACGACTTGAATCAAATGTCTCACCAAATCAATATTCGTCCACTCGTTAAGTCCTCCGATGTTGTAAGTAGAACCCAAAGCACCTTGATGAAGGATGAGATCTATCGCGTTTGCGTGGTCCTCAACGTATAACCAGTCTCTGATATTCAGACCTTGGCCATACACAGGAAGGCTTTTTTGATCGCAGATGTTCTTAATCATCAGTGGGATAAGTTTTTCTGGAAACTGGTTTGCACCATAATTGTTTGAGCAATTGCTGATGACAACAGGCAGGCCATAGGTGTGGTGGTATGCCCTTACGATGTGGTCGCTGGATGCTTTCGATGCACTATAAGGGCTTCTGGGGTTGTAGGAAGTCGTTTCAGAAAAAAGGCCTTCTTCTCCAAGCGACCCATAGACTTCATCTGTCGATATGTGGTAAAAGACATTTTTTAACGTGTGGTTTGTAGTGCCTGTGTCGGCATTTTTAACCGCACCATTTTTATCTATCCAATGCGACTTGGCGGCTTCTAACAAAGCGGCCGTCCCCAGGATATTTGTTTCCAAAAAAGCACCTGGATTCGAGATGCTCCTGTCCACATGACTTTCCGCTGCAAGATGGACAACGGCATCAAAGTTGTGCTTTTTAAAGAGGTTTCTAAGGAGAGCTCTGTCACAGATGTCACCTTTCACAAAGGCATAGTTTTTCGAATGCTCTATGTCTGAAATGTTTTCAAGATTCCCGGCATAGGTGAGAAGGTCTAGGTTAACAATATTCGTTTCAGGATACTTGTTGATCAGTCTCCGAACTACATGAGAGCCGATAAATCCAGCTCCTCCTGTGACCAATATGTTGTTAAAAGATCTCATCCTGTTCTATAGACTCCAGTAGTCAAGGTTTTTAATTCGGTTGCGATAGATGCCTTTCAAATCGACGAGAACGCCATTGCCGCCTTCCATAAAGTGAGACAGCGCTTCTTCTGTAAGTTCCACGTATTCGTCATGGTTAACAGCAACGATGACTGCGTGGTAAACGCCCGTTTCGGGTTGCTTGCAAAGTTCGATGCCATATTCGCGAAACACTTCCTCAGGTTGCGCCATGGGATCGACGACATCGACTTTAACGTTGAAGGATTCTAACTCGGAGATGACATCGATGACTTTCGTGTTTCGAATATCCTCTACGTTTTCTTTAAAGGTGAGTCCCATGACCAATACCCTAGCGCCCAGTGCATTTACACCGCGTGCCAAGATCTTCTTTACCGTTTGTTTCCCGACATAAAACCCCATGCTGTCGTTAATGTATCTGGCAGAGTTGATCACTTTCGCGTGATATCCCATTTTGCTCGATTTCCACGTGAGGTAATAGGGATCTATCCCTATGCAATGACCTCCTACAAGTCCTGGTTTAAAAGGAAGGAAATTCCATTTTGTACCTGCCGCCTCGAGAACTTCGTATGTATTAATCCCCACCTTATTGAAGATGATGCTAAGCTCATTGACAAGTGCGATGTTGAGGTCGCGTTGCGTGTTTTCTATAATCTTACTTGCCTCAGCAACTTTGATACTGCTCACTTGATGTGTTCCTGCACTTACGACCATGTCGTATACTTTGGCCACCTGCTCGGTGGACGCTTCGTCTCCCGCGCCCACAACTTTCACGATGGTATCCAGTGTGTGTACTTTGTCACCTGGGTTAATTCTTTCGGGTGAGTATCCGACTTTAAAGTCATCACCAAATTTCAATCCGCTTACCTTTTCCAATACAGGGATACAGTCTTCTTCAGTACATCCAGGATAAACTGTGCTCTCGTAGACGACATAGTCACCTTTCTTAAGTACAGCCCCCAGGGTGGTGGACGCAGAAATAAGCGGTGTTAAATCTGGTTGATGTGATTGATTAATGGGTGTAGGAACGGCCACAATGTGAAAGTCTGCGTTCTTTAAGTCATCAGCGTTTGCTGTGAATGTGATGTCACACCCTTCAAATTCTTTCGGTTCGATTTCACCAGAAGGATCTACACCTTCTTTCATCAGGTTGATTCTCTCCTCATTAATGTCAAAACCGATGACGCGGACTTTTTTTGCGAAAGCCAATGCAATAGGCAACCCTACATATCCAAGACCGACAACACTTATGGTTGCTGTTCCTGATGTTAATTGATGGTACATGCTATTTAACATGGGTGAATTTCATTTTCATTTTCCAATCGAAAT
The DNA here is from genome assembly GCA_002700285.1 of Crocinitomicaceae bacterium. Classification (GTDB taxonomy): domain Bacteria; phylum Bacteroidota; class Bacteroidia; order Flavobacteriales_D; family Sanyastnellaceae; genus UBA974. The sequence goes on from PACT01000014.1 coordinate 18,363, forward strand.
TTGGCTCCTGATTCAGAACAAACCGCCATTTTATTTTCTCCAAACTCCAGTTTACATCCGTGTGGTGACATCCATCCTGCAAAACGAGCGGGGTTCCCCATCACCAAAGCGTATGGGGGGACGTTACGGGTCACAACGGCTCCCGCGCCTATGAAGGCAAAGTCTCCCAAAGTTGTGCCGCAAATAACAGTGGCGTTTGCACCCACAGTGACTCCGTTTCCAACCTTCGTAGGCGCATAGGCGTCTCGCCTTACGATTGCACTTCGGGGATTGATGACATTCGTAAACACACAACTCGGTCCGAGGAAAACATCGTCGCCCAGAGTGACGCCTTGGTACAGGCTTACATTGTTCTGTATTTTACAATTCGACCCTGTAGTGACGCCCGATGCGACAAAAGCGTTTTGGCCCAGAGATGTCCCTTTGCCGAGCCGAGCATTTTTCATCACATGACAAAAGTGCCAAACCTTGACGCCTTCTCCAAGTTCCGCACCCTCGTCAATCACGGCACTTTCGTGTACGAAGGCGGACCCGAAATGTGACACGTCGTCTTTGCTATCGGATGCGAGTTTTGTGGACGCTTTTTGCGCGCTATTGTTTGATGTATGCGGCAAAATCTTTGTGTTCGTTTTTATGCAAATCTTCTTTTGAAAGCGTGCGGAAGTATTCAAATGTTCGTCGAAGTCCTTCTGCGCGATCTATCGTTGGGGACCAATTTAGAACTTCTTTTGCTCTTGTGATGTCTGGACGTCGCTTTTTCGGGTCGTCGGTTGGAAGATCGTTGTGTACAATCTTGACATTTGCCCCAGTTAAATTGAGGACTTCTTTTGCGAAATCAAGGATCGTGATTTCTATAGGATTCCCCAGATTTACAGGCCTGGTTTCCTCACTAAAATGCAATTTATAAATGCCTTCTATTAAATCATCGACATAACAAAAACTTCTCGTTTGGGATCCATCTCCGAAGACGGTGATATTTTCGCCCCGAAGGCTTTGACCTATAAATGCGGGAAGGGCACGGCCGTCATTCAATCGCATTCGTGGTCCATAGGTGTTAAAAATCCTGGCGATACGCGTCTCGATGCCATGGTAGGTGTGATATGCAGTTGTAATTGCTTCCTGGAACCGTTTCGCTTCATCATAAACGCCTCGGGGTCCTACCGGATTTACGCTCCCCCAATACGATTCCGTTTGGGGATGTACTTCTGGGTCACCGTAAACCTCACTTGTAGAGGCGATGGTAATGCGCGCGCCTTTGTCTTTCGCAAGTCCTAACAGGCGATGAATTCCGATTGATCCCACTTTTAAAGTTTGTATCGGAATTCTCAAATAATCTATGGGACTGGCTGGCGACGCAAAATGAAGGATGTGATCGAGTCTCCCGCTAACATGCGTGAAGTTTGTGACATCGTGATGCAGAAAAGTAAAGTTCTCCTTTCCATTTAAATGCGCAAGGTTTCTAAGATCTCCCGTAATGAGATTGTCCATCGCGATGACCTCAAACCCTTCGTTGAAGAATTTGTCACAGAGATGGGAACCTAAGAACCCAGCTGCACCTGTTATGAGAACGCGCGCTTTCATTTTTCTGTTGAGATCACAGTCCTTCTGCCCACGCTGTGATATGTGAATCCTAAACGCTCCATTCGATCACATTCATAAAGATTCCTGCCATCAAAAATAGTCGGGGCCGCCATTGTTGCTTTCATAAATTCAAAATCAGGGTTCCGAAATGCGGCCCATTCTGTACAAATCAGCAAAGCATCCACATCCGAGAGTGCTTCAGTAGAACGATTTGCGTATTGAATTCTGTCTCCAAAGATTGCTTTTACGTTCTCCATCGCTTCTGGATCATAGACGATTAACTCTGCACCTTCTGCTAATAGGGCGTGAATGTTATCTAGTGCAGATGCCTGTCTGATGTCATCTGTTTCGGGTTTAAAAGAGAGTCCCCAAACCGCAATTTTCCGCCCTTTTAGATTGCCAGAGAAGTGGTCTTTCATCTTCGCAAGCATCATTACTTTTTGCGTCACATTGACGTCCATCACACTTTCCAGAATCTTAAACTCACATCCTTGCTCCTTTCCGCTGCGGTGCAATGCTTGCACATCTTTGGGGAAGCAACTGCCCCCGTATCCTATGCCAGGGAATAAAAACCTTGGCCCTATCCTAGAATCTGTCCCGATTCCTCTTCTCACCATGTCGACATCGGCACCTACCGCTTGACAGAAGTTCGCCACTTCATTCATAAACGAAATTTTCGTAGCCAAGAATGCGTTGGAGGCATATTTCACCAGTTCAGCACTGCGTTCATCCATGAAGATAACAGGATTTCCCTGCCTGACAAACGGCTTATAAAGTTCCTCCATAATTGCTTTGGCACGGTCGCTAGAGCATCCCACAACCACTCTGTCTGGTTTCATGAAGTCGTCTACCGCATATCCTTCGCGCAAGAATTCGGGATTTGAAACCACATCGAATGAGACCTTGCAATTCCTGCCTATAACGTCACGAATTCTATCTGCCGTCCCTACTGGAACGGTGCTTTTGTCGACCACCAACGTATATGTATCAATGATGCCACTCAGGTCTTTTGCGACTTCCAGGATGTATTTTAAATCGGCTGACCCATCTTCTCCGGGCGGGGTAGGTAGGGCTAGGAAAACAACAGTGCTTTTTTTTACAGCTGATGCCAAATCTGTTGTGAAATCTATCCTGCCCGCTTTAATATTCCGTGCCAACAAGCTCTCTAAATGCGGTTCGTAAATAGGAATCTTGCCCGATGCGTATGCGGCAACTTTTGCTGCGTCGATATCGACGCACGTCACATTGTTCCCTGTCTCTGCAAGACAAGTGCCTGTGACGATACCTACATATCCTGTTCCAACTACGGTAATATTCATATCCTGACTTTTACTGACTCAAAATTAACCTATACCTCACCTTTAATCTCACTTAATCGACTTATCAAACGCGCAACAATATACTTCTGTTGTGCGCTGCTAAGTTCCGTATGCATAGGTAGAGATAAAACAGTTTTTGATAATTTCTCAGTCATCGGAAATTCTCCTGTTTTATATCCCAATCCTTCAAAGGCCTTTTGTTCGTGTATTCCTTTTGGATAGTAAACACTGGTAGGCACTCCATCTTCTGCCAAGCCGCGTGCCAATTCATCTCTGATCTCTCCCTCTAGCTTGATGGTGTATTGATTAAAGACATGGCTTGATTTTTCATCTCTTACTGGAATAACCACCTCGTCCACGTTTTTAAGTAAGTCATCATATATGGCTGCTGCGTTTTGACGCTGAGAGATATGCATCTTCAGATGTGGTAATTTGACTCTTAGTACAGCTGCTTGGAGTGCATCTAAACGCGAGTTTAATCCCACCCTGTTGTGCTGGTATCTCTTTAAGCCGCCATGATTTGTAATCGATTTCGCTATTTGAGCTAAATTCTTGTCACGCGTAAAAAGCGCGCCACCATCTCCGATACAACCCAAATTTTTACTTGGGAAAAAACTCGTTGTTCCGAAAGCCCCAAATAATCCTGCCCTTCCACTCTTCCCTTGGTCGTCACAATATGTACTCAAAAGTGATTGTGCGGTATCTTCAATGATCGGAATCCCCGTTTTGTTTGATATCTCCATCAAGGCTCCCATATCGGCACATTGGCCAAACAGGTGGACAGGGATGATTGCCTTTGTCTTTTCTGTGATCGCCTTTTCTACAGCATGACAGTCAATGTTGAAGGTGTCTGCTTGAACATCAACAAGGACTGCTTTCGCGCCTAAAAGTGCAATCACCTCCACTGTAGAGATAAATGTAAATGCCGGGGTGATCACTTCGTCTCCAGGCCCTATTTCTAGTGCCATTAATGCAATCTGTAAGGCGTCAGTCCCGTTCGCACAAGGGACAATGAAAACATCATCGCTTAACCCTCCCATGGTTTTGCCTTCGTTCAAACTCAATGCTGAGGTTAATTCTTTTGAGAATGCTTCCACTTCCTCCCCTCCAATAAACCGCTCGGAATCCAATACCCTTTTAATGGCATCGTCTAATTCTGGTCTGATGTGATTCATCAATCCATTGAGGTCTACCATTTTTATTCCTTCCATGTCTTTTTTAGAAGCTATTCTCAAGCGTTTTTTATACAAAGCGAATATACACTTTAGGATTTGTTCTTTGGACGAAGTAACCGCTTGTTCTTCAACGAACTGATAAAGTTCTATAAATTCATCCTACACCTCAAAAGTGTAAGATTCAAAACCTACCTTCGTCATTATGAATCAGACGCACAATACAATATATATATTATTGATTACCTGTTGTTTGTCTCTTTTCGTACTGTTGGGAAATTTGACATCTGTTCAAGCCCAAACCATGCGAGACGTCGCTTCGTCCCCTCTAAAATCTCCACATATCTCATTTGTTGCTGGAGGATTTCTACCAGTTGCTGATTTAAACACACGATTTGGTGCGTTTGCTTCTGTAGGCGCTTCATTTGGTGTCAAAACGAAAGATAATAAATATCTCGGATTTCGTGTCACATACCTTACTGGAGCCGAGTCTCAAGAGCCAGGTTTGCTGTCTAATTTGCTTTCTCCAGATGGGCAAATCGTTGATAACGAAGGAGATGTTGCGAATATCTCCGTCTCAGGAAGAGGTGCAATTTTTGGGATCCATGCAGGGACAATCATTCCACTGGGTTTTTCAAATGTGAACTCGGGTGTTTTTTTACGCGGTGGCCTCGGGTCAATACATCATAAAATCGGTTTCGATTTTACAGAACACCGCATCACTCAGCTCGAAGATCCTTATTTATCTGGTTACGATAGGCTTTCTTGGGGCGGGTATGTTTCTGGATTTATAGGGTACTGGCATATGGATACAAAAAGAAGGCTCAATGCTTACGGAGGCATCTTCAGTTTTGCCTCTAGAACAAGTCCGCTCAGAACCACAAATTTCGATACCGGTATCCCTGATACCGAACCTCGCTTCGATGCAGGACTCGGATTTGAGTTTGGGTGGGTTCTTCATATCTACAAACGAGATGCAAAAGAGTACTGGTATTAATGCCAGTCCTTTACGGATGCGAATTCTACATTATATATATCTGTCGGCACTCTCGATGTATTCATTGATACTTCGTGTACTTGCACTTTTCGGCCATGCCCGTGCCCGCGCATTTTTAGCGATGCGGTCTCCGAGTCACCTTCACGAGTTGTCACAACGTACGCACAACCTTATTTCTGGCAATGATAAATGGTCTTGGTTTCATTGTGCCTCACTTGGAGAATACGAACAAGCTGCGCCAGTGATCGAGGCGTATCTCTCTCTGCACCCCGAGTCACGGATTTTACTCACGCTGTATTCTCCTTCTGGACATATCCCCTTGACCACAACTTCGCCTCCCAGTTGGTTGCGCAAGAACGATTACATCACTGCACTTCCGATGGATACGCCATCCCAGGTCAAACAATTTCTTCAAGCTGCGCAGTATCGGATTGCGTTTTTTGCGTCTGCCAAATATGAGGTTTGGCCTGAATTGATCAGGCAGTTAACCCATGCATCACCATCTGTCCCCACGTGTGTTTTTGCGGCACATGTCCTTCCCGATGCGCCTTTGTTGCGCAAAACGCTCTCAGGTTTATTTCTACGTCACACTTGGTCGAAACTTTCTGTGATTCTCACCCAAGACGATGCTTCATCTCTGCTGCTTTCTCAGATCTCCATCAAATCTCAACCACTGGGAGATCCACGGGCCGATCGTGTGAGCCGACTCGCGCTCTCAAAAGAAGTGCCTGAAACCCTTAAAGCATGGAAGGCTTCATCACGAGTTGTCGTCGCTGGAAGCTCATGGCCTCCTGAAGAAAAAGCCCTCTCAAATCTAGAGTGGGACGAGACCACGAAGCTCATACTTGCCCCTCACAATATTGATGACGAACATGTCACATCGGTTCTCAATCTTTTTAATTCGTCATCTTCTAACTCACCTCGTGCCATGCTTTACTCGGAATGGGTTTCTTCCATGAATGGTCATGATTCCACTTCGCCTTCTATTCTCATCATCGATTCAATCGGCTTGCTTTCTTCGCTTTATGCTTTGTCAGATCTGGCTGTCATAGGGGGGGGGTTCGGTGCCGGTATTCACAACCTCCTCGAGCCTGCTGCACATGGTGTCCCGATGATTTCAGGGCCCAACATCAATAGATTCCGAGAAGCTGTGGCGCTTCAGGACAATCAATCTTTGGTGATTTGTCCAAACGAAACGGACCTTGCTCAGACGATTACATCTTCTCTCGACCCAAGCAACAAATTTAAATTATCCCAAACAGGCCAACTTGCTAAAGACTGGGTCTCATCTCAATCTGGATGTGCAGAAAAAATCGCACAACTTTTACCTTAATCTCCCAAAGAACGACTTAACTTTGGTCCCGCCGATGCCCGGATGGTGGAATTGGTAGACACGTCAGACTTAAAATCTGATGGCCGTAAGGCCGTGCGGGTTCAATTCCCGCTCCGGGTACATAACGGGAGGTTATCGAAAGATAGTCTCTCGTTTTTGGTTTTAACGGCTTCTAAAGTGTTGATGCTACGAGTAATCAGCTCAAGTCCTCTGTTCAAGATTGGGGTTCGATACTTCTATCCAAGTAGATTATCGCTAAGCTCGAGACCAACATCAATCCGGCTGGAAGAAACTTGATTGCTTCATCGTCGACTCTAAAATGCATGACTATTGCGCCACACATGAGTACTGCCATTATCGATGCACAAGGCACAATTGTTTTTTTGTAGAAAAATCCAACCAACAGACCTGTCGCAGACAATACTTTTAAAGCGCCGATAATATAGAACATGGTTTCATTTAGCCCATAGACTGCGAATTCTTCAATCATATTTAACGCGTCTCCACCTCTGTATATCGTTTCTTTATTAAGTCTAAAGAGCCAGACATTAAGTACCAAAAGTGAGACCACCAACATCAGGAGTTCTTTTAAATATTTCATTTTACAGTTTTTAAAGATTGCATGCTTTTAATAAAGATAAAGGAATTAAGAATTAAGTACCCAATTGCTGGCAATGACTGAATCGAATCGTCTTTGATCATAATTCTTACAATTAATGCACCAGTCATAAGGAGGGCCAAAAACAAAGCGCTCACGATGGTGACCTTCACATTTGACCTTGACAACAAGAGCCCCAAACCAAAAATAACTTGGCTCAGTCCAATTAAGACGCGAAAGTCCTCAAATCCATATCGGATAAATTCATCGACGTAAAATGNAACAAACAATGAAGTAATTCCATAGAACACATGTGAAGCACCTGAAAAAATTCGAGAAAGTAAAAGTGTCATGCAGCGAAAGTAGACGTTTTATTTTTTGAATTAAGTGTTTCGTCGGGTTGGTTTTCTTTATGCATCATGACGGCAATGTGTTTCAGCGTGTGTTTATTTAAATTTATTTAAAATCACCGGCAAATAGACAAGGTCGAATACGATGGCAAAGACAGCTGTTATGCTTGTGATGATGGACAACTGGGAAACGGATTTGAATTCAGAGAAAAGCAATGGGAGCAAGCATAAAATCACCACAATGGTTGTCTTAATCACAGCCTGTCCAGTTGTATATCTCACATACTTTAATACGCCTTTGTGATCAGGATTTGATTTTTTATAATGGATGAAAGAGCTGACAATGTGAATCGAGTCATCGATGATGAGGCCAAATGCAATTGTGAATATAAACGCATTTGAAAGACTGATGTAAAAGTCAAAAAAGTACAAGACACCGACTGCAATCACAATAGGTAAAATATTTGGGACAATACCTGCCACCAGGTATTTAAATCTAAAACCATGAATAGTAAAGATGATCAGACCGACAGCGAATGCTGCAAAAAGAAGACCGAATATCAGGTTTTTTGTCAGTTCATTGCTGACTGAGTCAAACAGATATCCGATGCCACCATATTTAATTCGAACATGTTTGTATTCTTCTTGGAGATCACGAAGTATGATATCTGTTTTTTCAGAGCCGATATCCTTCATTCTGCAAGAAAAAACGACATCGTTAGAGGTGTCCTTAAAGATGTACTTGTAAATCAAGTTTTTGGTTTTTGACTCATTGCTGAAGTCAATGTTTATACCTTTTTGTTGAATGCTTTTAATAAATTGACCGTACGCAATGTCATCTTTGTCTTGTGAGTCGATGAAAATGGTCAGTGGCTTAATCCCTCCAAACTCGTCATCAAAAAATTTAGTTTGTTGGAAGAATTCCGACTTGGGATTTAATTCGTCTGTGAGATAGTTGTCAATTCTTATGTTATTTCCAGCATACAGCCCCAGGAGAGTTAACAGGGACATTAAATACAAATAGACTTTATACTTGGGATGTAGATAGGAAATAATTTTGTCGATTATTTTCTGGCTAAAGGTGTTGTCGTTGGTGATGTTAAATTGATGCTTCACAGCAACCGCATATGCGATCACCGAAATAAATAGCGTGATGATGACGCCCAAACCTGTGATGAGCCCAAATCTTGCGAGGGGGACCATGTCGACCAGCATAAACGTGAAAAAACTAACCATGGTTGTGATTGAGGTAATGGCAATCGGAATACCAATTTTTCTCATTTGTGCCACAAACACTTCTTCTCCCGTCTTAAAGTTTAAATCTTGGTTGTTGATGAGGTGCATGATGTCAGAAACCGCCACAATGAAAATGATGGCAGGCGATATAATCATAAACAATTCGATGCCACCAAACAATACTTGAGACAGTCCCAGACTAATGACAATACTGGCAATAACAATAAAGAAGCACGCCAATACAATCTTGTAATTTTTCGTAAAGAAATAAAGTGTGAGGAGACAAATAAAACAGCTGATGAGCGACAAGACTATAAATTCCAATAAGACATGTTTTTGAAAATAGGCTTCACTGGCTGCTCTTCCAGCAATATAGATGTCATGATTTTCATCTTGGAATAAAGAGGTGATGTGAGTGATTAAATTGTGCGTGGCTGTTTTGTCTAAATCAACAGTTTCGATGAGAAAAAGTATATTTCTGAGGCTGTCTCCTATAAAGCGGCTTTCACTGTCAAGTGTGAGTTGAAACTTTGATTCAGTAGACAAATCAAGTTTTGTTTTTACCAATGGCATAAGCCCTGTTTCAAACACCTCTTTTTCATTAATAAAACTGAAAATGCGCGTAATATCTTTTGACGCATTTATACGTGCTTGAATGGTCTTAAACTTGAGTGCTTCTTCAAAATTGACTTTTTCTTTTAATGCAACACCCAATAACACAACATTTTGATCATTGATTGTGTTAATTGAGTTGGTTTCTAAAAAATCACTATCTGCCAATTCTTCAATGATTCTTTCAGATTCAAAGAACACATTGATGTTGTTCAACTTGATGGTTGAGAGAATAAAAATCGTCACAAATAAAAAAAGAAACTTGTTTTTATAGTTCCATATTTTTTGATACAGTCTTGTCATGAAGTTGATTTTTCAGTAAAAAGAGCTATGTGTCCTCAAAAACGTAAATTTATTCGTTGCAAATCTATGACTATAACGACCCATTTGTCTCTTGATAAGTCGCATATGGTCCCCAAAAAACCCCAAAAAAATATTGGATACTTCTCTTCAGTCTTTTCATTGACGGTGATATGATATCAAGACAGAATGTGGATTCTGAAGACCGTGGGTATTCGTCGTTTTGTTTTTAGATGTTTGTGGTGTTTGTGGTGTATTTTATGCAAACTAAATTTATGAAACAATGAGGTTTGTACTTTTTTTATGTTTTTTGTCCTGCACTTCAGTATTTGCACAAACTATTCTTTTAGAAGAGAACTTTTCAGGTGTTTCGCAAAGTGGCTTGCCTCTCATGTGGAGCCAGTCCACACTTTCAAGTGATGGCGGTTGGTTGAGTGGTACGAGTAACAGTTTGCAGAGTCAATACTGGGGTATTGCACCTCATGGCACTTTTGTCGCCACAAATGATGATGCCTGTGATTGCAATAAAAGTGCCGACTATCTGATTACGCCACCATTAAATTTCTCAGGGCTACACAATGCCATTTTATCCTTTGCGAGTTATTTCTCAGGGCAAGCTTTTGAAGGCAGCACAGACCGAGCGACCATTGAGTATTCCTTGAATGGTGGTGCCTCCTGGGTTGTGCTGACAGAAATCGTTGGAAATGGAAATGCAGAGAATACTGTGTGGGAAAATCACAATATTAACCTCTCTGAATTGCTCAATTACAATGACGTTTTATTGGCATTTCATTACGACGATGATGGGGGATGGATGTTTGGTTGGGCAATTGATGATCTCTTCATTTACGAACCTGTAGGATTAAATGCTGAAATGACTACACTGGATCTACCCACAAATATCTCATTGGGTTCAGCGGTCAATATTTCAGGTGTCATCACCAACACAGGAACAGACGTTATAGAGAGTTTTGATATTGTCTGGTCACAAGGTGGCTCTATGTCCTATTCTCAATCATATGGAAGCCTCAATATCTCTACAGGCAACTCATTTAACTTCACTCACCAAAATCAATTTGTTGCGCAGAGTGCGGGATTGTATCCCATTGAGGTTACCGTGACAAATGTCAATGGTCAGCAAGATGAAGACCTCTCAAATAACAGCCTCAGCAGTTCCATCATGGTCATTGAGTATGGACAGATTTCCAGTGGCGGATTTCAACGCGATTATATCTATTTTAAACCCAGTAGTGCTCCAGAAAACTGTCCCTTGGTCTTTGTGTGTCATGGTTATACTGGCACAGCACAAAACATTATGAATTATTCTCATTATAATGATTTGGCGATTGAGTATGGATTTGCGGTGTGCTACCCTCAAGGTATACAAGACTCTGGTGGGAATACGTTTTTTAATGTTGGCTATGATTTCCAAAACAATGAAACTGTAGATGATGTGGCATATCTGGAGGATTTAATAAGCTTGTTTTCAACGGATGGCTCGGTTAATCCAGATGAGGTCTTTTGTACCGGGATGTCAAATGGTGGAGATTTTTGTTATCTGCTTGCGTGCGAAGCCTCTGAATCATTCCGTGGTGTCGCACCGGTATCAGGTATGATTATGCAGGATATTATGGACAACTGTACCCCATCTCAAAATGTGGGCATCCTAGAAATCCATGGAACGCAAGACAATGTCACCTACTACAATGGAGATTATAACAACCAAGATGGTTGGGGTGCGTATCCAAGCATCCCCGCGACCATCGACTTTTTTGTGGATTTGTTTGGTCTGTCATTAAATTCAACCGGTAATTTCCCCAATATTTCTTCCAATGATGGAAGCAGTGTCTCGTATCAAAAATATGGTGTAGAAGATGAGTGCGCTAAAGTTTGGCTATACACAGTAAGCGGAGGAGGTCATGATTGGCCTGGCGCATATGGAAATATGGACATAGATTCAAGCAGAGAAGCTTGGTTATTTTTTGACAGTCTTTGTGGATCTGCTCCACCCACTGGGTGTGTTGATTCCTCAGCTTGTAATTACAACTCAGAGGCAGTTGAGGATAATGGAACCTGTATCTATGCAGTGGACGGTTATGATTGCGAAGGAGTGTGTTTAAATGATGTTAATGGCGATGGGGTTTGTGATTTCTTTTGTCAAGAAGATCTTAATTCAGATGGATACATCACAATTCAAGATATACTTCTCATACTTAGTGAATTTGGATGTGTCTCATTATGCGAAAATGACATAAACCAAGATGGCTTTGTCACCGTTGATGATTTATTACAAGTCCTGAGTGAGTTTGGAAATGTATGTTCCTGAATAGTCTACTTTTGCGCAATAGCAGTTTTTGTTTAAACAAATTAAATTAAAGAAAAAATGAGGTTTGTCTTTTTATTATCCTTCTTGTCTTTCAATTCCATTTTTGCACAGACCATCCTATTGGACGAAGATTTTTCAAGCGCTTCTCAAGATGGCTTGCCAGACTTATGGAGCCAGTATACACTTTCAGATGATGGAGGTTGGCTGAACGGTATGAGTAATGACTTGCAGAGTGAATGGTGGGGTATCGATCCTCATGGCACCTTTGTCGCTACAAATGATGATGCGTGTGATTGTAATAAAAGTGAAGATTACCTGATTACGCCTCCTTTAAACTTGGGCGACATTGATAATGCAATTTTATCTTTTGCAAGTTTTTTTTCCGGAGAAACATTTCAAGGCAGCACAGATATGGCAACCATTGAGTATTCTTTGGATGGAGGTGATTCTTGGATTGTGTTGACGGAAATAGATGGGAATGGCAATTCAGACAATACTGTATGGGAAAATCACAGTGTAAATCTCACAGAAATAATTGGATATAATGATGTCTTGCTCGGATTTCACTATGACGACGATGGGGGGTGGATGTTTGGTTGGGCGATTGATGATGTGGTCATTTACGAACCTTATGGATTAAATGCGGAGATGACCTTGTTGACTTTTCCTACAAATATCTCATTGGGTTCAGCGGTCAATATTGAAGGTGTGATTACCAACGTAGGTGCAGAAACGATAGAGAGTTTTGATGTTGTATGGTCACAAGGTGGTTCCATGTCGTATACTCAATCCTTTGAAAACATTTCGCTGTCATCAGGAAACGCATATAATTTCACGCACCAAGATCCATTTTATGCTGAGAGCGCAGGATTGTATACCATTGATGTGACGGTGACAAATGTGAATGGCCAGCAAGACGAAGACCTCGCAAATAACAGCCTCAATAATTCCATTATGGTCATTGAGTATGGTGAGATCAACAGTGGTAAATTTCAAAGAGAGTATATTTATTTTAAACCGAGTAGCGCTCCAGAAAATTGTCCCTTGGTCTTTGTATGTCATGGTTATACGGGGACCGCACAAGGCATCATGAATTATTCTGAGTTCAATAATTTGGCAACTGAGTTTGGATTTGCGGTGTGTTATCCTCAAGGTATAGAAGATTCTGGTGGAAATACGTTCTTCAATGTTGGCTATGATTTCCAAAACAATGAAACGGTGGACGATGTGGCTTTTTTAGANGATTTAATCACCTTGTTTTCCGCAGACAATTCGATTGATCCTGACAAGGTGTTTTGTACAGGGATGTCAAATGGCGGCGATTTCTGTTATTTACTTGCGTGCGAAGCCTCCGAGTCATTTTTAGGTGTAGCGCCTATAGCAGGGATGATCATGCAAGACATCATGGACGATTGCACCCCGTCTCAAAAGGTGGGGATTCTAGAGATTCATGGCACACAAGACAATGTCACCTACTATGACGGAGACTATAACAACCAAGATGGTTGGGGGGCATATCCGAGTATCCCCGCGACCATAGACTTTTTTGTGGATTTGTATGACCTCGCATTAAATGCTACAGGTAATTTCCCCAACATTGCTTCCAATGATGGCAGCACAGTATCGTTCGAGAAATATGGAGTGGATGAAGATTGCGCTAAGGTGTGGTTATACACAGTCAACGGTGGAGGTCATGATTGGCCTGGTGCATATGGGAATATGGACATCGATTCAAGCAGAGAAGCCTGGTTGTTTTTTGATAGTCTCTGTGAATCGCCGGTGGCGGTTGAAAATCCACATGCAGAAGGAGATAAGAAAATCGTCAAAATCACGGATGTGCTTGGGCGAGAAGTTTCAGATTTATCGCCTCAAATCTTTTTGTACATCTACGATGACGGTTCAGTAGAGAAGAAGTTTGTGGTACAGTAATCAATCAGATTTTCTGTATGTCTTTTGTAAAATAAAAAGATAGATTTAAATGCGCTTTTATTGTGTAGTTTCGCAACATCTTAAACGTATTTGTTTTTCACTATGTGGCTTTTATTCAATCAAAAAAACAAAGGAATTCGCCAAGTAAGTTAGTCAGTATGAAAAGAAAATCTAGAAAAGCACTTGATTGCAAGTTAGTGGGGCCCAGTACAATTGACCCAGGGTATTTTCGATACGAAGTCACGATTCAAGAGGCGGATGGAGAGGTTTATGTCGCTCCTGCTTTCGGTCGTGACATGCAGGATGCTTTGAGCAGACTTGTATGGACAGAGCGCACAGAAAAGGTCTCAAGATTTGCAAGCAAAAGATCTTGGCTTCAGGTCGTTCCGCTGATCAGTCTATTGTGTGTCTTAGGTGTTTTTGCTTTTCAATCCCAAAGTGACAATAACCCTGTCTGGATCATCGGCGGACTCGCTGCAGTTGGAACCATTATAGGCCTTGCCATCATGTGGGCACAGCACCTCAATAAGCATTAATCCCATCTGATTTTATTCTCTGATTTTGTGTTCTACAAACTCCTCCGTAGATCGTTACATGGTGTTCGGTCTTGGAAATAGTACACATATGAGAGAAGGTGGAGGTTAGGTATGCCTGAAAAGTACCGATATTTGAGGTTATGAAACATTTACTTAGCCTCTTCATCATCATTTGTATCTTATCTCATTCAGCCTTTAATGCGCAGGATATTAATAAGATGAATAAATCTAATCTTAAGGAGCATATACTGGGTTTGTCAACTCAAATAGACTCCTTAAAGGATGTCAATTACATGTTAGAAGAATCCAAAGATTCACTGTTGCTGAATGTATCATTATTGGGATCGGCCAACGAAGTGAATGAAATCGAGATTTCGAGACTGAGTAATTTAGTTGTAATAAATAATCAGGAGATAGAGCGCTTACAATCTGATTATGACACTGAAATAACAAACCTGAATGAGACTATTTTAGAGTATCAAGCCTCGTATATAAATAGTCAAGACTCCATTGTACAACTTCAGAAGGCTCTTTTAGATTGTCAGGTCTCATTTTTAAATAGTCAAGACTCAGTTGTAAATAATCAGGACACCATTGTAAAACTTCAGAACGCTATTTTAAATTGTCAGAACTCCATAGTTCAACTTCAAGAATCTGTTTTAAATTTTGAGGATTTGATTGTACAACTTCAGGACTCTTTGTCAAACTCTCAGACCACAATAACTCCAAGCAATGATTTTTTAAATAATTACTACTTTGACCAAATCCCATTGCCGAATAATTCTTTCCAGCTGGTTTTAAGTAAAATAATTATTGGTAACAAACACATTAGCAAAGATAATGATGATTATTACAGTAATGATAACTACAAAAATTCAGTCCATTATCTTCCTGAGACCCTTGATGGCAATGCATTTGCATATTGGGGTGTTGCACCTAACGTTATGCTAACTGACAACAGTGAATTTAACGACTATCTCATAAATAAAGATAAGGATTATTTTGATTCGAAATTGCCCCAAATAGAAATTCTAAAAAACAAACTTTTTACAATTATATATCATGACGACACGGAAGAGTCTTTTCTGTTTAATGTGAATGAATCAGACCCTAACAATCATAGAAAAACACTTCAAATAGATTTGGCAAATGAGGGGGTTGATAACAACACAGCCAATGATATTGTTTGGCGAATGTTTGCAATCGAGAATGAATGTTATCTGGCGCTCACACATGGCCAGTTAAATCGGTTAAAATTATATTTATATTCTTACAGTGATGGAATAGAGACATCTAGATCTGATAATTCTCGTATTTCATTGACACGCGATTTCACTTCCTACTATAACCGTAAGACTACTGGAAATGGGATGTATCTGTCGCGTAATAAAGATGTATATATGAATACAAGTAAATATATCAAGCCAGAAAAACTCATTTTTCTTTTAAAATTGAAAGAGATTTAAAAGGGAGATAACTGCTTATAGCCACCGGTTTTAAGAAACCACCTTGTAGGTTGGGTCTTCGAAATGGTTGACATCACCGAACCAATGGTGTTGGAAGTATATTTCATTTCTAATGAAACCTCACGAACAAGTGAGTATATTTCGCTTGAAATCTGACAACGTCAACTGTAACAATAAATTTAATGGGCGTTGAAGTAAAACATATCGCAGCTCTTTCAGGTCACAGCGGTTGTCTATATGCAATAGATCAAGGTCTGTCAAAACATACTGTGTTTACAGGAGGAAGTGATAAATTTATTGCACTGTGGAATTTAAAAACCATGCAAGCTGAAAAGTTTGCGGCCTCATTGCCTTCACCTATTTATGCAATGTGTCATATTCCGGAAAAACAGCTTTTGCTTGCTGGAACAACAACAGGAAGTGTTCTTATTCTTGATTTAGAGAAAAAAGAAGAAATCAAAATCCTGCAACATCATACAGCCCCCATTTTCGATATTAAGTATTCATTAAAGAGCAATTGCTTTTATACTGTCAGTGGGGACGGTAATTTTGCCGTTTGTTCTCTTGATACTTTGTCGTTGATTCAAATTAAGAAGCTGACAAATGAGAAAGTACGCAACATTAATTTTAATGACACAACTTCTGAGATAGCTGTCGCGCTTGGGGATTGCAAGGTGGTTGTCTTTGACCTCCACACATTAGATCAGAAAACAGCGTTTATGGCGCATCAATCTGCAGTCTATGTTGTGAGGTATAGTCCTGATGGTTCATTCCTTTTAACAGGCGGAAAAGATGCACATTTGAATATCTGGAACGTCTCAAATTATGCGTTAATTGCTTCCATACCCGCACACAATTGGGCGATTTACGACATTGTGTTCAATCCTGAGGCGACCATGTTTGCCACTGCAAGTCGTGACAAGACTATTAAGATTTGGGATGCAAAAACACATGAATTATTAAAACGCATCACCAAAACGAAATTTGATGGACATACACATTCTGTGAATAAATTATTTTGGAGTTCTGACCTCAATTATTTGGTCTCAGTGGGGGATGATAAACTGGTTATGGTAAGGGATATTATTCTTTCTTAAAAAAACATAATGAAGGGTATTGATCATGAATGGCGAGATTGATTAAGTGTTTAGTCAGTATATTTATACCGACGTATAACCTCAAAATGATGATCACACAATCAACTGCAGGCATCCAAGTTAGTGTTGAAATTGAATACAATGCTAAGCAGTCGAATCCCTTTACATCGAACTACTTTTTTACATACAGTATTACGATTAGGAATATCAGTGATGATACCGTTCAACTTAAAAAACGCCATTGGTATATATATGATTCAAATGGCATTAAAAGTGAAGTAGAGGGCGTTGGTGTTGTGGGGGAGCAGCCCATTTTAATTCCAGGACAGTCTTATCAATATGTATCTGGCTGTCATCTTTTAACTGATATGGGCAAAATGGGCGGTATTTATGTCATGGAACGAGACATTGACGGCGCACGGTTTAACGTCACCATTCCTGAATTTATGATGGTTGTTCCTCATAAATTTAATTAATACGCTTTAGTCTTTTTCTATTAGTAAGGAAGCGTAATCGATTCAGGTTCTACAATTTCATACGTATCGTTGTTCTCCAAATAACTGATTGGTGATTGTCCGAATGTGACTATTCTATCTTTTGTAATGCCCCATGGTTTCCAGTATATCGACAAGACTTGTGCAAACATGTCGTCATCCCATGGGTCAAACAAATATTTATTCGCCGAACCCACTAAAGGTGCTGATTCAACAATCACTTTGCCTTCCTTTGTCTTCAGGGTATATTTTGCAAAATGATTTAAGAGATAATTCGCATAAATAAACCTTGCACAGAGTTCTTCAAACTGAATGGGATGCAATGTTTTTTTTAAAAACAGATCTGTGATTTCCTGCTGGTTAATTCCCACTGCCCCGTTGTCTTGAAGGCAAGCTACAATCCCAAATCCATTCATGCCTAAAGAAAAGTTAAGGTTTGTGAGTTCGTCTCTATAATTAAAAACATCTTTAGAGTATTTGATTTTAAACACCCTAATGCTCCACAGTTTGGGCCCGTTAAAATCCATCGGAACCACTAAAGATTGTAACAGCAAATGAAGTTTTTTTAATCTTTCATTCAGTAATCCGTTCAATTCAAACTCTTTCCCTTTTGCATTTGACTTTCTTACTTCAATACTAATGTCTTGGTATAAAACACCGTAAAATAATTTCGCCATCCATTGAAACAACCTTTCTTCTGGAACGTGTAAGACAGCTTCATAACCCGAACTAAATGCTGTTTCGATTTCCTTATCCAAAGGCTCAATTGCATTTGCAATGACGTCCGAGTGACAAGGCATTTTCATATCTTGATATTGAAGGATGCCTCCTTCTAACATCTTAAATATTTTTTCTCGTAGTGAATATCGATCTAGAATCCATTCGGGGAAAACAAATATTTCTTCATTTGAATGTACTTCCTCCCCTGTTAAAAAACAGGTTTGTGCACTGAAATCAAATTCTCCGAAAGGGTTGTAGAGCTTTATGTCCATGAAGACAAAATTACACGAATAACATGGTCAATTTAATCAAATGGGCTCAACACATTTCTGACTTGTAAAGCCAAGTTAAATTTATATTATGACGGTCCGTACAAACTCATCATGAATCATATTTAAAGTCAATCTCTTTCGCGGAGATGTATGTGATTTCATACAACCATAACTGGTGCCGAAGGTCGAGTGATTCAGTATCAACTTATCGTTTTTTTAATCAACAACAAATACTTTCTCCGCAGAACCATCGTCATATATGTAGAAAACAATTTGGCCTAAAACCTCATTCACTTCTCTACCAAGTTGATCAATAATTTTCACCAATGTCCGACTTACTTCTTGACCTTCAATGTCGATGTTGCCGGAGGTGTCAAGGATGACATTGAATTCAACTCTTTCTGAGATGCAAGGATGAGCAGAGCGCATCCGCCAGTTGTAGAAGAAATAGTAATAATTATATTGATTGTTACCATTGACGGTGGTGCCGACAATACTTGCTAGAGATCCGATTTCGTAGGGGTAGTTAAGTTCTGCATTCGGCGCGTCACGCCAAAGTAGCGGCGTGTTGTTTCCTGCACGCAAACCATATCCCTCTCCAGCAGGAAGTTCGACATCAATGACAAATTCATTCCATCCTTGATCTAATACTTGAAATACTTCACCAAAGACTGCTCCATCAGTATCCAAAATAAGTATGCTATGCAAACTTGATTCTTCAGAATAGACTTCAACAGATTCGAATATGACAGACTCAAACACATCAAATTCTAGCCAGTAATCATTGTTGTCATGGAATTGCCCATTGTTGAAGTCAGGCTCAGCTGCTCCACCTGAAGCATCCCATTCTCCGTCGCTATTTGCAGCCCATATCGTTTGGGGGAACAGTTCAAACGGCATTGCAAATGATTCACTTATGGTGATGGGTTCTGATGCGGTTTCGCTTTCATACCAAAATGTGCCAGGTTCATTTTGAAACACAACACCTACATCCTCTTGCATAATTATTTGTGGAATAGGGGGTGCGATAATAACGCAAGTGCTGTCATCAATCGTCGCTTCCATTGAGAAGTTGCATGCGTCAATGTCTGTGCAGCCTAAACAAAAGAGCGCCTCGTTTTCGCATCCTCCACAGATGTTAAATCCGACACACGAGCCATCGTCTACCGTTACACTGGAATCAAAGTTACAGGCCTCTGGGTCCGAGCATCCAACACAGAATAACGCTTCGTTTTCACATCCCCCACAGATGTTAAATCCGAGACATGCTCCATTGTCTTCTAGCGCGCTTGGGTCAAAGTTACATGCCTCTGGATCCATGCACCCCAAATCATTTAAATTCACAGATACACCTAATAAATACAAGCCTTCTTCAATGTGAGAAACAGCAATGACGCCAGATGGGAAGTAGGGGTAGTTTGACCAAGTTCCGTTAAATTGAGCGGCATCGCTGGAGGGATAAAGATCGAAATATGCCACTTCTTCTAGCGTTCCATTGGCAATGTTTTCAGTGTCTAATATTCTCAATCCAGCTCTGTAATTGGACTGGTAAACAAATCCGTTGTGGGTGTACATGTTATGGTCAATGGCTGATGTGCTAGAAACGAACGTTCCTATGATTACAGGCGCGCTAAGATCTAACATGTCCCAAATAAACGTGGTTGTATTTATTCCGAGATTCTGTTCGTCGAGCTCGTCGTTGCTCAGGAAATAACGGTGGTCTTCTGTCAGCCATCCTTGGTGCGTATAAAATGCACCAGGATATCCTGTACTACTGATTAAAGTGGTGTTGCTTGCATCTGTTACATCTGCAATGGTGACGGTATTTTCGTTGCACGCAAATGCAATTTCTTTTCCCTGAAAATTTGTATCTGGTCCAGCGTAATTTACAACCTGAGCGTCGTGGGTATATCCGTCTTCAGAGAAGTCACCGATTAAAGATGGGTTTAAAGGGTCGCTTATATCAACGATATGAAGCCCACCCTCGAATGTATTTGTTCCCACTCCATACGCTCGCCCCGTGCTTTCATTGATGACGATGTTATGTGCATTTCCCCATCCACTGTAAAGTGTATCTTCCTCAAATAACAGGGGAGGCGATATGATGTCTCTCAGATTTGTCAGATCGAAGATTTGCATGCCATGTCCTCCCGCTTCTGAAACAATAAAAGCGTAGTTGTTGTAAACTTTAATGTCACGCCAAGTAGAGCTCTGTGTTTCCGTAGGTAGCTCCCCTAAATAAATAGGGTTGACAGGATCCGTGATGTCGAGGAATGAGGTGCCACTTGTTCTTCCAAGTAAGACATATTCTGCGCCATCTAGTGGGTCTACCCAGCCCCATATGTCATTCATGCCCCCCCCCCCAAATCGTCACCATCTACAAACGATAACAGATCGATGTAATTACAAGGGTAGGGTCCTGCCATTCCATTTACGCAAGGGGTTTGGGCCATTAGGCCTGTAGAAATCAAGCATAAAAAAGAGGTGTGTAAAATTCGAGCTAACATATTTCAATAATTGAGGTATGTAAAAGTACATCAGTTGCGTCTGATGTAAAATTGTCTTTGATGTTAAAAAACATATAACAGATGGATTTGCGGAATCTATTTAAATCCTTGTTTGTGAGATTTTTATTGACGTGACCGCTCTTTTTTAGCAGATGTTATCATATAAAGATGATCTAATTTCGTTTACTTGGTGGATTTGTCATCTAACTTTCGCAGATGAATTTATCTAAAGCGCTCACTGTTACACTTCTTTTAGGGTTCTTATTTTGTGTGATTTTTGTCCTCACAAGAGAACAGAAACAGATCAAGACAACTTCAGTATCTATCTCTGGCGTTGTTACAAATCCCATAGGAGATACCGTTAAATTCTTTGCACCAGATTCTACTTACATCACAGTCCTAGATACTGTGACGGGACAATTCTCAGTGGAGTTCGAATGGGACACCGCTGCCAACGTCTCCTTCTTCCACGGGGAGGAAAGCACAAAAATGTATCTTCAACCAGGTGACGCCATTCAATTGACAATTGACACCGAGCAATTTGATGAGTCCATCTCTTATGAGGGGAGCGACGAGAGTTCGTATTACGCATGGCAATACATAACTAACGAGAATAGGGTAGAGAACTTCCCTAATTTTTTCTATGCGGAAGACGATGTTATTGATTCATTGTTCGATAAATACTATACACCATATATCGTTGAGGCAGAGTCTTTCAAAGAATCAAACTCTATATTCTATAATTCAATCATTGACGGAATTGAAGGTCAGAAAGAATACATTCTGAATCGCAGATCGATACTTGCAGCCCTTCCACAACCAGGTGATGCAGCGATTGACTTCACATATCCAGATAAAGACGGCAATGATATTTCCCTTTCTGATTTCGTAGGATCTGTTGTATATGTTGATGTTTGGGCCACATGGTGTGGTCCTTGTCGCGCTGAGATGCCTTCTTTACACGATCTTGAGACTGAATACAGCGACAAGAATGTCACGTTCATAGGCGTAAGTGTAGACGAAGAGGAAAACAGACAAGCTTGGCTAGACATGATGGTGGATAAGGACATGAAAGGCGTCCAGCTTTTTGCAGATGGTTGGAGCCAAATCACAAAAGATTATGCCATCAATGGGATTCCACGCTTCATGCTCTTCGACACAGAAGGCAATGTTGCAAACCTTGACGCAGACCGACCTTCTTCTGACGACATTCGTCCAGCCCTTGATGCACTCCTTGCAGAATAATCCCCTAATTGATAATTGTACCCTAAAATTTATTTCGTGAAAAATATCATTCTTGTTATCGGCCTCTCACTTTTTTGTCATATTCATTTCGCACAAGATTGGGTACAGCTCGAAGACTACCCCGGAATGGGTAGAAATCATCCCATAACATTTTCTATCGGAACTGACGGATATGTTCTGGCAGGACAAAATGAAAATGGAAACTACGTTAAAGATTTTTACAAGTACGATACAACAACTGATTCTTGGACACAATTACCGAATTTTCCTGGCTACCCTAGAGGATATGCCTATGGGATAGAGCACAATGGAAAAGCATATGTCGGTTTTGGAACTTCTAATGCTTTTGATATAGGTCCATTAGATGATCTGTGGGAATATGACCCTGTTTCAGAAGCATGGACTGAACTAGCTTCATGCCCTTGCGGAGGTCGGCTTCATCCTGCAATGCTTGAAGCAGAGGGTCAGATTTTTGTGGGACTCGGGAACAATAATTCAGGGAATCAAGACGACTGGTGGGCATACGATATTGCAACAGATACATGGGCGCAAAAGGCTGGCTTTATTGCTGAGAAAAGACATCATCCATACTTCTTTTCAATCGATGATATTGCTTATGTGGGATTTGGTCACGGAGACGATATTTACAATGATTTCTATAAATACGAACCCCTTACAGACACTTGGACCCAAGTTGCGAGTCTTCCAGCAGAAGGACGCGTTGCAGGCACTCAGTTCTCATACAACGGCAAGGGCTACGCACTCAGTGGGGATGGAGAGGACCATTATTATTTAGAGACAGGTGAGTTTTGGCAGTACACGCCTGAAACAGATTCGTGGTTGAGCCTTCCAGTTCATCCTGGACACAGCAAGTGGGCGCCAGGATGTTTTGTTGTTGGCGACGTTCTTTACTTTACATCAGGCCTTCAGTATGATGATGGCAATTCAGAAACCCTGAACGACCTTTGGAGATTCAACCTTGATGAGATCAGCAGTATCGAACTTGTCGCGTTAGAAACACTTGTATATCCGAATCCTACCACGGATAATATATTGCTTTCCTCCCCTGTCGATTACCGCCTCTTCTCGTTGAAAGGTGAGCTCGTTTTAGAGGGTCATGGTTCGTCAATTGACGCAAGTCAACTTTCAAAAGGCGTGTACTTCTTGAATACGAAGTCCAAGACATTTAAAATTATCAAGGAATAAAGCGTTGCTCTTAAATAAAGTTGGACGAACTTATTTTGGTGATTCGAGCTTGAGATAGACACATTTTAAGGTGATCCATGCCAAAACAAACCCTGTTGCGATATCGAACAGGTGATGTTGATGGGTGAGGATGACCGACAGTGCAATCATTATTACCCAAAGTATGAGAAGCACCTGCATGCGCTTTTTTTGAGTGTGTCGCAGTAGCGTAAAAGCTGAGATTGCAGAGAATGTGATGTGCAGAGAAGGATACAGATTGTGTGGTTTGTCCATCCGGTGTAGCACCTCGAACATGGATTCATAACCTTGAATATTCATCGTTCTCGAAAACCCAAGCTCTCCTGGGAAAAGTAAAAAAATGGTACAGGCGATCACAGAGCTCACCATCATGGTGATACTCAAAGCGCGAATGTTTTTAGGCGATTTTGCGCAAATAAAACTCAGTAAAATAAGAAGTGAATAGGACTCATAAAAGAGAATCATTCCAGGCACTTGAGGGATGTCTTTCTCAAATTCTAGGTAAAGTTGATGGTGAAAAAGAAGTGTTTCGGCAATACAGTTTGAACTGAGGTAAAGGACAGTGCATAAAAGAACACACAAGCTTCCCCAAATGGCCATTGCTTTTAAGTGTTCATACATGCTTTTTCGCGCTTTAAATATCAGCCCACGACTTCAACCTTAAAGGTGTCGCCCTGCGCGATGTCTGCAATGGTATCTAATCCCTCCACCACTTTCCCAAAACATGTGTGATTTCGATCAAGGTGTGATGTGTTTGTTCTGGAGTGTACAATGAAAAACTGTGAGCCTCCCGTGTTACGCCCTGCATGCGCCATAGATAGCACACCAGTATCGTGATACTGATTATCTCCGTCTAGCTCACAATCAATTTGATAGCCAGGACCTCCTGCACCCGAGCCGTTAGGACATCCTCCCTGAACGACGAAATCCGGCAATACGCGATGAAACGTTAATCCATCGTAGAATCCGTCTTTTGCAAGTTTGACGAAATTGGCGACAGTCTTCGGTGCGTCCTTTTCAAAAAACTCAACCTTCATGTTTCCTTTGTCTGTATGTATAATTGCGTGCATCGTGATGACTTTAGGGGTTAATTAATATTCTGCGAAACTATAAAGAAAAACCCCTCCGAATTGGAGAGGTTTTAATTGAGCGAAAAACGAGACTCGAACTCGCGACCCCAACCTTGGCAAGGTTGTTATCAAACCTTTGTAAGTCCTTATAAATGAAGGGTTTAATGGGATCTGTAGGGGAAAACCGTCACTAAAAGTGTCAGTATGAATCATATTCCACCTCGCTTGATAAAGGACAAGCAAAACAAATTCACTGTATTATTCTATCTAAATGGGAAGAGGTATAGAGTGTCAAATGGTAAAAAGTTTGGATTAGATCTACATCCAAATAAAGCGGCAATCCATGACAGATTGGGTATTGCAAATGAACTTCTATTTAAAATCCATAAAGCATTACTTAATGGTTGGGGGCAACAAACTTCATTAAACGTTTCCTTCTTAGAAGCTTTGCAAAACCATAGCTTCTGTAAAGACGTGAAGGAAACCTATAAGGAAGCTGTAAATAGGACTCTTAATCGTTTAGAATCCTTTTTAAAGAACTCTAGTATAGGCCAGATAAACGTAAAGCATATAACAACAAAGCATTGCATAATATTCCTTCATTCAAAGCAGTTTACATCTAACAGCTTTAATACTGAAAGAAAGCATTTAAGCAGCTTTTTTAGTAAACTATTTAAGACTGAAAATATTTCAAACCCAGTCGAGTCTATTCCTGTAATGAAGGTTAAACCAACCCTCCACAAGCCCTTTAAAGACGTTAACA
>PACT01000015.1 GCA_002700285.1 Crocinitomicaceae bacterium
ATCGTTCCATCCTCGGCATTCCAACACGTGACAGGAGAAGGAAATGTTGTGAGAATCATATCTGTAACAATGGCGACATCAATCGAGAATGTATCCGTAATCTGGCATCCCAACACATCCGAAACGATAGCCGTATATGTCATTTCACTGAGATTATTAAGATTTGCTACGTTACCTAATGTATCTGTGACCATCCAAGTTAGCTCTCCCGTTCCTCCAGCAGGAAAGATATCAGCTGACCCATTGCTCATGCCTGTACAAGTTGCTGAAGTCGTCGATATCAGGAACTCAAGTGGAGGGGGTGCATCAATGAGGAAAGGTTCATTTGAATTGCAACCGTTGTCATCAGTAATGGTCGCAACATATTCCGAAGCACAAAGACTGTCTTGACTTGAGACAACCGATCCACTTAAAGCATCTGTAATTTCAAGGGTCAAAAGGCCTGTCCCTCCAAAATACAGCAAGTCAACTGAACCATTACAATCACTTCCACAGGTAATGGGAGCTGCAGAAACAATCTGAAGCGTAATGTGATCTGGCTCCAATACTTCGATCACCTCAGTTCCTGGGGTGCAGTCAAACATGTCGATGATTTGAACATTATAATTGTCTGGAACAAGTCCTTGGGCAGTGTCTGGAAGAAGAAGTGTATCTGAATTTACAACGAGAAACAAATCCCCTGAACCTCCTGACGCTTCAGCACTTATGGCGCCATTGGCATTTCCTTGACAATCAATATCACTTGTTGTGACAAGTGCCTCGATTGGCAAGGGACAATTCACAAATAACACCGTATCTAGAGAACAACCTTCTGTATCATTTACAGAAAATGTAAACGCGCCGTCTGCATCTTGGCAAACCAAATCGGTCCAGCATTCATTTGCGCCACCCACAGAAGCGACATTCCCACCGAGAGGGTCTAACACAGATATTACCAGATCCCCAGAACCACCAGATGCTCCTGGCGCTAAAAGACACACTGTGGCATCGCCTTCTCCGAAGCAGTCATTGTCAGAAACGAGCTCAAAATCAGCCAGAATAGGACCTGGCGCTGTGACTTCAAAGGATGTCGTATCCATACATGTAAATTCATCCATGATGACCATCGAATAATTCCCAGGAGACAAATCATCGAAAGAAGGACTGCCCTGAGGTCCGACGACCACCTCCCCTGCTTGGTCTAAAAGAACATATGTCGCAAGCGATGGGTCACCGACTCCTAAGAACTCAACTTCTACCGTAGACGAACCACCAGCGCAAGGAAGTACCGCTCCACTTACTGTCGCTTCTTGTGAAAGATATGGTTCGCATGGGTTAGAAACACAGATTTGCTCTGTCGGCTCAAAAAATTGAGGGTTGGTTTGCTGCCCTTCTACAAAGACGTGAAAACTGGCGCCAAAACACCAATCACCACAGGTTGTTACTTGCGCTATTAAAATTCGTAAATCATCCCCCGCAATAGAATTTATGGGCGACGATAACACAAAAAAAGCTCCGTCAGAGATTGAACTAGAACAGATATCGTCACCAGCAGGAAGGTCAATAGATTGAGGTATATCACCCGGCGCATCACTACTTTCCATTCCAATTGTCCAATAGGAGTCATATTCCCACATTGGAAAAGCATCCCAAAAAAAGCTTGAGTTAGACGGATCCATTAAAACACTCGTTGCCACCGGGTTAAAACAACCACAAGGCGCATCTATTTCCATCGGAACGGTTCCTAAAACGGCGACATCTGAATAGACTGCACTGAGTGCATCTGTCGTATTGGTGAAGTCTGCGTACACTTTGTAGGTTACAAAACCGTCCAAAGTCCCCAATGGATCAAACGTATCGTCTGGTGTAGGCGTGTTAGGTCCGTAGAATGCAGTATCAACTTCAATAGTGAGACCTGTCATCTGTGCGTTTGTCGAAGAAACAAACATCACAGCAAAACCTATAATTAAGAGGCGAAAGTTCATGCAAGTATTAGAAATGTTCAAAGTAGAAATCGGAATCAATTCAAGCTGCAAATTAACGGATTTCACCTAATAAAGACCTAAAACGTGTGACCTAATTTTCTTGAACGAAACAATTGATTGAAAATACAGGTCATAAATTATCGTATTCCATGCTTAGAACAATGAAAAAATCAATCATAAACTTCCGTTTTATTTTATGAATGTCGTCAGATAATGCTTTCTTCTCCCCTCCTAACATGAAGTGAGGCAATACAAATGAGAGATCGCATGTGTACAAAGTGAAAAGACATTTAAACGATTACACAACTCGAGTGCGTGACCTGTCAGCTATGTCTTAATTTCGTTGAAAATATATCCATGCAAGTACAACGACCTTATAAACCTCAAAATAAAATCCGTATTGTCTCTGCGGCCAGTTTATTTGACGGTCACGACGCGGCGATTAACATTATGCGACGGATTATTCAACGTACAGGTTGTGAGGTAATACACCTGGGTCATGACAGAAGCGTCGATGAAGTTGTGACTACTGCGATACAAGAAGATGCGCAAGCAATCGCGATGACATCTTACCAAGGAGGTCACAACGAGTACTTTAAATATATGAAGGATTTACTTGATGAGCGGGGCGCTGGGCATATTAAGATCTTTGGCGGAGGAGGAGGAACAATTCTTCCAGATGAGATCGCTGCATTACAAGAATATGGTGTGACACGGATCTATCACCCAGATGACGGAAGAGAGATGGGACTGCAAGGGATGATCAATGACCTGGTTGAAAAATCTGATTATGAAACAGTACCTTCAATTGAGGATTTAGACGGCGCCATCGAACGGTTAGGAAAAAGGAACATCCGTGACATTGCCAGAACGATTACTGCAGCTGAGAACGATGCTGAGTCCTTCTCTAAAGCATTCGAAAGGGTATACCCAGAATTACCAAAAGTACCTGTTCTGGGCATTACAGGGACAGGTGGGTCTGGAAAATCATCCATGGTAGATGAACTCGTACGCCGTTTCTTGGCTGATTTCCCTAAAAAACGCATCGCATTGGTTTCTGTAGACCCTTCCAAACGAAAAACTGGCGGGGCGCTCCTGGGTGATCGAATCAGAATGAACGCGATACACAACGAAAGAGTGTACATGCGTTCTCTGGCAACACGTCAGTCAAACTTAGCATTGTCAAAGCATGTTGCTGAGGCATTAAATGTATTGAGAGCTGCTGAATTTGATTTGATCATTCTTGAAACATCTGGAATTGGCCAAAGCGACACCGAAATCATGGAGCATAGTGATATAGCGTTATACATTATGACACCGGAGTTTGGTGCTGCGACTCAACTTGAGAAGATTGACATGCTGGACTTTGCAGATGTTGTCGCCATTAACAAATCTGATAAACGTGGCGCACAAGATGCACTTAGAGATGTTCGAAAGCAATTTAAACGCAACCACGACCTCTGGGATGCCAAAGAGGAAGAACTCCCAATTATTGGAACAATTGCAAGTCAATTTAACGACCCAGGAACAAATTTTCTCTACGAAACATTGATCAAAGAGATTGTTAGGAAAACCGATGCTAAATTTGATGTCAAGGGGGAAAGAGGCCCCACAAGTCAAAGCGAGAAAGCCTTTATCATCCCTCCTGCTCGGGTGAGATATTTGAGCGAAATTACAGATTGCATCAGGTCCTATGACAAGTGGAGCATCAAACAATCTGATGTTGCAGGTAGATTACAAGCCCTTCAAAAAGCGGCTCAAGAATTCAACTCTGATGAGATTACAAAATCGAGCGTATCCTCAAAAGCCAATGAATTAAGACTCGAACTTGACCCAAAAATGCTCGCATGGTTAGAGGATTGGCCGGCATTAAAGGCCAGGTACAAAGAAGATGTCTTTGGATATAAGGTCAGAGGGCAAGAAGTCCGGATTCCCACCAAACAAATATCACTTTCCAACAACCTTATTTCAAAAGTAGCACTTCCCTCATTCACGGGATGGAATGAGTTGGCAAAATATGCGGCTCAAGAAAACCTCCCTGGGACTTTTCCATATACAGCAGGGATTTATCCTTTTAAAAGGACAGGTGAAGATCCAACAAGAATGTTTGCTGGAGAAGGAGGCCCTGAGCGAACAAACAAACGTTTCCACTACGTGTCATTAGGGATGGCAGCAAAAAGATTATCTACCGCGTTCGATTCGGTAACTCTTTATGGCAGCGACCCGGATAAAAGACCTGACATATATGGCAAAGTCGGAAATGCAGGCGTCAGCATTTGCTCACTAGATGATGCAAAAAAACTGTACAGTGGGTTTGACCTATGCTCGTCTGCCACCAGTGTATCAATGACAATTAATGGCCCTGCACCTATGGTTCTGGCCTTTTTCTTGAATGCTGCCATAGATCAAACCTGTGAGAAATATATCAAAGCGCACGGTCTTGAGGGGGACGTTGAAAAAGTACTTAAAGCAAAATGGGATGACCAAGGACTAGATCGTCCCCACTATGAAGGTGAACTTCCTGAAGGAAACAAAGGATTGGGGCTGATGCTGCTCGGGTGTACTGGTGATGAAATTCTTGATAAAATGACCTATGCTCAACTTAAAAGCGAAGCATTGACATCCGTAAGAGGAACTGTACAAGCAGACATCCTTAAAGAAGACCAAGCACAAAATACCTGCATCTTTTCAACAGAATTTGCACTTCGATTAATGGGGGATGTTCAGCAATACTTCATCGAAAATCAAGTCAAAAATTTTTACTCTGTTTCAATCAGCGGATATCACATTGCAGAGGCAGGCGCAAATCCAATCACTCAACTTGCTTTCACCCTTTCAAATGGATTCACATACGTCGAATACTATTTGAGTCGAGGTATGGATATCAACGAATTTGGCCCCAACCTCAGTTTCTTTTTCTCAAACGGAGTAGATCCAGAATACGCGGTCATAGGAAGGGTTGCAAGAAGAATATGGGCCAAAGCAATGAGAGAGAAATATGATGCATCTCCTAGAGCACAGATGCTCAAATATCACATTCAAACTTCTGGCCGTTCGTTGCATGCTCAAGAAATTGACTTCAACGACATCAGGACCACTTTACAAGCATTGTATGCGATTTACGACAACTGCAATTCACTTCACACAAATGCATATGACGAGGCCATCACAACACCAACCGAAGCGTCCGTTCGTCGGGCCATGGCCATTCAGCTAATTATCAATAAAGAACTTGGGTTGGCGATGACTGAAAACCCAATGCAAGGTTCATACATCATGGAAGAACTGACAGATCTGGTTGAGGAGGCTGTTCTCCTTGAATTCGATAGAATCACAGAACGCGGTGGTGTTTTAGGTGCCATGGAGACGATGTACCAACGTTCACGCATTCAGGAAGAATCGCTTCACTACGAAACCCTAAAGCACTCAGGAGAATATGAAATTGTAGGGGTGAATACTTTTTTAAATCAGAAGGGCTCTCCGACTATCATTCCTGGAGAGGTCATTAGAGCAACTGAGAACGAGAAGCAGATTCAACTCCGGAATTTGCAAGCACTGCATAAATCAATGCATCAGCATTCGGCTGAAAGACTGAAAAACATCCAACGTGTCGCGGTGAATCATGGGAATATTTTCGAAGAACTTCTAGAAGCAGTCAAAGTTGCTTCCTTGGGGCAAATTACAGAAGCCATGTTTGAAGTGGGTGGCGCCTACCGTCGTAACATGTAATTTTTCACCATGACATTTTTTAGAGATTTAATCAGCACACTGCTCGGGTTGATATTTGGAGGACTGGCAGGATTCGGGATTGAAAGATATGGACATCATCTTTTTACTGAGTATAAAGACGTCCCCAACATTACAGAGCCCCAAGCGTTTGCCACATTTATCGAGACACTTCCAACAGGCGCATTCCTCTTGCTTCTTTTGGCCCACAGTATAGGAACGATGACCTCTGCCTATCTTGCATCACTGTTTTCAGGTCATGCAAAACCAATGCCAGCGATTGCAGTTGGAATTCTAATGATTGCTGGCAGTATCCGTAATTCAATTCTGATACCTCACCCCGGGTGGTACCAATTGAGCGACGTATTGATTTGCATTCCCGCAGCATTCTTGGGGCATCAAATCTATGTCAAAACAAAAAAGAGGCTTACCTCACGACAGTCACACAACCTCTAAATGTTGATGAACTTAAATCGTGAGAACCAAGTGCGGTAACGGTGTACATATAGACGCCATCAGGCACAAAATGATTTCCCCCTCCATCAGATGCGTTTTGACCAACCCAAGGAATCTCAGGGTTCGTGGTATCAAACACAACCTCTCCCCACCTATTTAATACCGTAAATCTATATTGATCAGCCGTGAAGCCTTCGCCCAAAGGAAGGAAACTGTCATTGACGCCATCGTTGTCAGGTGTAAAAGCGTTGGGAATAAACAAACTGAATTCCACTTCCTTAAACAACGCCACTACACTTTCAAAAGGAACACCTTCAAGATTTAAAGCCATTTCAGGATTCCTGTCGTTTGGAGAAGGTTCAGTTTCTTGGACAATCCATCTGTCAAACTCCCATTCATCAGCTTCTATGGCTCTAAAAATAAGGGGACCATCTGTCACCAAACCACTTGTCCAATAATCATCAACATAAGCTGTATTGTATATAGACACAGCGCCAGCTTGTGACGGCTGTACCTCAACTTCTAATTCTGTATGCTCTATGTAAGTGAAGTGTGCTGTGACAAAACCTGGCAAAGTGATTTCCAAATTGGCATTTGAAGCATTTATGTCGGGACTGATAACATTCTCGACAGGCGTCGTTGACCAATGCGAAAACTGCCACCACTGACCACTATTTACAGCTTGGATTGTATGGCCGCTCACTGTTAGCATTTGTGTTGAAGGGTAAGCCGCAATGAGCACTCCGTCTAAGACAATTGACCCTGCTCCTGCTGGGTCAACATTAAATGTGACATCTTCCGGCGGCACAGGAATTCCGAAGTGAGCCACGATGGTAATATCGCCTTCTAAAGCTACCTCCCATTCTAGATTAGTTGCATCCGCTAGAGGCGCAGAACCTGATGTTATTTCCCAAAACAAAAACTGAACACCGTAATTTTCTTCTGCCGTAAGAGTTATCGGAAGCTCCTCGAAATAAAAACCACTAAATGGACTTTCTAAAGGTGTAATATCTACCGTATTTATTTGAACATCACCTTGACCTACAATTTCAAGGGTGAGTGTTACGGGCGTTACATCGTAGCAGTCTTCCATACCTGAAAGCAGTTCTGACTCACAACGATCATCAATAAAGTCTCTTAGCTCTTGAAGCTCATTCTGCCAACCACCCACATTTCCTCCCCATCTGTCGCATTGTTTGGGCATTTCAGGCTCGATTACAAGCACCATACTGTCGAGGACGGCGTGCATATAATCACATGTGAAATAGGTGTTCCCCAGATCAGCCCAACGATTAACATATGTTTCGTAAAATGTTTCGTTATCAAGCAAAGCATTTAGAACTGGAATATGTCCCTGTCCCCCTACATCTCCCATCTGTTCAGGGTTACATGGATCTGCAGTAGCACCTGTATCTGGAATCCCAGTATAATTCACGTAATGTCCAAACGTCGCGTCCATATCCCAAAGCGCATATCTCCATCTCTTAGCACCTCCATCTGGATGCCTTCCTCTCCACCAAGCTGTATTCCAATTGAGCCAATCCATAGCCACAACATAACTGTTAAGGACGAAATAGTCTATCAAGCTCAGTGGGTGAAGTTGGGTTGTGACGTAGTCGTAATTAGCAGCATCTGTCATATCCTGGGTTGTCACGAAGTTTACCAGAGTGTACCAATCATTTCCTGAGCCATATTCCTCCCAAGTTCCACCCCACGTTTTTAAGAAGTCGACGAAATGTCTCGGCTGGTCATAGTATTCAGTTGTGAAATCTATATCATCCACTTTCTCACGATATTCATAAACGCCCCAATACTGACCATTGAGATAAACGATACAGCTTTCTGAAGTTCGCTCGTCTAATTTAAGTCCTGCCTGGTGACTAAGTGTATGAACATATGCATCTCTAATGTGGGCACCTGGTTCGAATGGATAATTATCATTGGCTGCAGCCTTAAAAATTATCCTCTGAAATTCATCTCTGTTTTTTTCATGAAACAGCTCGGCATCAAACGCCTGATTGTAGCCCATCTGATCTCGAATGATGCAGTCAAAGCCTCTCTGACCATATGCATTGCTGTCGTTCCCATGCTCGTTGCTGTCTCCTGTTGCCTCTACCCAAAAGGTGCCATCAGAATGAAAAAACTCAACATGCGCAGCTTCTCCTGCACCCCCTCCCCATGTGCCATCTTCTTGACCATTGCCGCTGACGGAAACCACCGGGATCGTGTGGGCATCTGCACCTAAAAAATAAGTGTTGGTCGCAATGTAACTCGGGGCTTTGCTCGGAGGAACATCGTCATCTGGATCAAAAGCAATGGCTCTAACAACCGTTGTTTCAGTCAAGCCAATAGGGCCAGTGTACAATGTACTTCCCTCTGTGGGGGAGTAACCGTCCAGGGTGTAGTAAATGTCAAAGCCCGCAGGAGCGGAAATTGAGATCGTAAGGGCACCCACATGGTAGCCCGACTCCACATCAAAGCTAGGAGTAGGTGCATATTCCGTGTACATATCAAAGGGATCAGTGCCATTCGCTGCCTCTGGAGATGGGACCATACAAATTTCCCAATTTAAAGCGCCATCAGTGCTTCTCGCCCAACTGTGGTCAGCCTGGGTGGTGCCAATGTCTGTAACGAAAGTATACGACTCCAAGATGTTCTCAGACGGATCCGCAAACACCAGGGATTCACCCTGACATTGATTGATTTTAAAATTCGTATTTAGATTTCCACCCAAATAGAGATTTGTAAGTAACTCTCCCTCACCAGAACACATGACAAGCAGGTAGCCTCCAGCAGGGACAAATGTTCCCGCGGGGATTTCAAACTTATCTATGTTAAGTGGATTGTCCGATAGGAAAAAACCACCAATGTCCTCAGCCACCGCTGAAGGGTTGTAGAATTCTATAAAATCCTCATTGTCGCCACCTATATTGAGAGAATAGTTTGAGCAAGAAAATTCATTAATGACGACTTGACTATTCACTGATGTGAAGAGAAACAACACGCATGCAAAGAGGAGATATTTAAGGCCGTTGAATGAGAATTTTGTCATATTTATTGGATATCAAATCTGCCACTCATAGGGGTAATTCTATTTCCATAAATAGTAAAGAAATATGCACCAGAACTAAGCTCCCCCTTCTCTATAATGTGATCTGTTCCTTTGACCACTTCATGTCTCACTTCACGTCCACTGGCATCAAGAATTATAAGCATCAATTCATCTCTCATCGGATTTGAGAACGTAATTTGAGCGCTTGATGAAATCGGATTTGGAATGACCGAAACATTCACCTGTGAGGTGTTTTGAAGTTCTATCGCACCTACACAACCGTCCACAATATCAATGATCGTGTTTTGGTAAAAATGATTCACAACATCCTCACAGTGCGACAAGCAAACATCTTCTTCTGCTGACATCCAGTACAAACGTAGAAGAGGTGTCCACTCGTAGAACTTCATCAAACTCTCACCTTCATAGCTTAAGCCTATTACCTCAGATCCACCAGGAACAAATGAAGGCATGATTGGATAATTCACGACATCCGCCAAGGAAATCGCCTGAGAAATCTCAATGCCACTAAACGCCAATTGATACCCTACAATTCGATTGTTGGGGTTTAAGACATGAACATCTAGATATCCCAGATCCCAATTGATATCTCCAATTTTAAAATGAGTCGTGTCGAATATATTGATGATCTCATTCACTGGGAAACTACACTTGTCGTGGAACCCTGCACTGTCAGGATGGGTATGTGCCTCATTCCAATATTGACAGCGAGACATCAGAGCTGCATCGGTGACCGTAATGTTGTCATCCTGATCGATATCTGTACAAGGTAAAACGGTAATATCATTGCCTAATATACCTTCAACATAAGAGACCGCATCCGTGTATTCCTGAGCACCATTGTCATCTAGATCACCAACAAGCGCCTCCCCATTACAATCTCCGTTACAATCCGCAGTGGCTTGGCCAAATGGCGTTCCTTCACAATCATCAAATGGTGAACAATCATCGTAAATATTCACGACAAGTTCCCCCATACTTCTGTCCAAATTAATACAAACCGCAGCATAATTATTTGTATAATCTGTCTCATCTCGGCCAAGAGCGTCAGGAATAAAATCCCAATTTGCTCTAACAATTAAAAAATATGTGCCATCAGCTACATCTGTAACATCGATCCACTGACATGACAATCCACTGCCGTAGATGTCTCCACATAAAGCAGAGATACCCATATTGCTACATCCATACTGACCTGTGCCGCCGTCACCGCATTCGAGATCCATAACGCAGAAACCATTCTTGAACCCAATTGGGATATATGAGCCATCTAATTCAAACAGATCATATTTCGCATAACCTTTGTGATGCCAGTGGTTATGGCAATCCCCAAATTCAAATTGTGCGTTTTCACCTGACGGTTGTCCAATATAATAGTCTAGCTCACCGATGTTTTTAATGTGTGTTGTAAATCTTACGAGTTCACGCGTTCCATATCCATTCAAACACCCCTCTGAGATATAGCAGTCAGCTTCATTCACTTCCATGAGTTCAGTATACAAACTATTGACAATGGCTTCTTGAACAACCATTAAATCAGGACCAGTACAAGATGGGTCTCCTGGATAAATACAAGATCCGTTGTCAATTTCTGCTTGTGGATTGTAATTACAAGCTTCTGGATCAGTACATCCCTGTGGAGCCCCCGCAAATGAGTGAAGCCAACTCCATTCCCCCATGCATCCGTCAACAGAAAGCCATCTTATCCAATACGTCACCCCAGCTTCAAGCAGCATTGTTTGGCTTGCTTCCTCATCACACCCACCTTGATTGTCATCATAATAAATGGTGCCAGTGTTGGTGTCATCAAAATTGCTCATGTTACAATAATCATACACATATAACCTGGTATCACATCCTGAACCACAACTGCTGAAATCATACATTCCAAGGAGTTCAGGCGTAAATGTATACCAGAAATTATTGCCTGATTGAGAAATAACATCTCCCTCTACTGAGGGCATGTCTAAAGCAACTGCATCATTGCAGGTTTCACCTGGAGCGCAGTCAAAGGAAACTTCATCACCGTAATCATAATCTCCTCCTGAAGCAATTTCTACGCCATTCAAATAAATCCAATATCCTCCTGGATCAAAAATACCATCGCCATATGTATCATGAATCTCAAACAGGAAGCAAGGAAACTCGTCTGTCATATCGACACAAAGCGTATCTCCTTCTGATGCGCCGAATGCAATTTCTTCACCTCCAACATTCAATTCCCAACTGATTTCGGTGGGATAGGCATCTGAAACAATCAAAATGATGATTTCAGATTCTCCTTCAGCACACGCTGTTTGAGCTGATGACGTTGAAATACCAAGCAAGGTGAAAGTCACAAACGCCAATGCATTAAAAAGAGTCGACCTTCTCGAAAACGACGTTATAAGATTCATAGTAACAGTTTTGCAGGTTTCAATTACATTTTTGCTCCTGCAACTTACGAAATATCTGACAGATAAGCTTTAAAACCTTCGCATAGGTAGAATAGGGAACATATTGTTCATGACATTTGAAGGACCAGGTGTTGCGATAAGTTCTCCATTCAAGTTGACAGAGAAATCGATCGATGTCCCTAAAGATGTACTGTTCAAAAATTGGTTTGAAGACCAATACTTCCCTAATTCCCAACCGTTAATTTGACCCGTATAGTCGGGGCTTTCAGTTAATAGAAGAAGTTCTGAAGGAGATGGTAAAAACCAATCTAACTGACCTCCTCCATTGTAAGATGAAGCCACTAAAGCAGCATAGTCTGGATACTCTGGAGACACCTCATCACATCCTGAGTTTAAGATAAGTTGTGTGTTTATTTCTCCCGCTCCGATTTCGTTTGTTAATCCATAAATCACGGATCCGTTGCAACCCCAAATTGCCGGTGCGAGCACTTCTGTGGCGACTTCAATATACCTCCAGCAATCATAACTTGAACTCTCAAAGTCAACGTATTCATAAAAACCAAGGTCATAAATAACCACCCCACCTGCAGGACCTATATCACCGACACTATATCCATCAACTTGTACACAAGGGGCACATGCGTTGTCTCCATTACATACGCCACAATCATCGAGTACGTTTCCGTCGCAGTCACAGTCGCCCTCTGGGATACCTGATCCACCACATGTACCACACTCGTCAAATGCGCTTCCGTCGCAGTCACAGTCGCCCTCTGGGATACCTGATCCGCCACAAACGCCACACGCATCAAACTCCAAACAACTACCGTCATCATAAATTGCTGTGGACACATAATTACATGCTGAAGCATCAATACATCCAAAACAAGAAATGAAATCACAAGATCCATTATCTATAGACGCCGTTGCATCAAAGTTACAGGCAGAGGGGGATGTACATCCGTAACAATCATATATACATGTACCATCCGAGTCTGTCGCTAGGGCAGAATAATTACAGGAGGCTTCATCCGTACATCCGAGAATTTCATTTATATCACAAATACCATCTTCGTCTGCGTCATTGACACAATCACCGCCACAGTCGAATGGGAAAAGAGCGTAAATACATGTGCCGTTGTCGTATTCTGCAATCGCATCATAGTTACATGCAAGGGTGTCTGTACAGCCAAAATTGATACATGAAAGAAAATCACATGTACCGTTGTCATCTGTTGCATTCACATCATAATTACACGCTTCAATCACGGTACACCCAAAAATCTGATCACCTACATCAGCACAGAGTGTTTCTAGACACGGGAATGTTTCAATCAATATCGTGGCGGCGTCCTTCCATTCAGGGAGACCATTTGATACCGTTAAAAGTTGACCTTCTTGACCTATTGGCAAGCTGAGCCAATCCATTTGGCTTAAACCACCTTCATCTTGATAGATGCCATAATACATCATATCTCCGAGGGTCGACTGATTGGAAAACGACCAGGTTTGACCATACAAATCTAAAAAATAAAGCAAGTCAGTAAGCTCGATATAAGCGTTTGAGTCAACATCAGGATTGTAGGGGAAAGCAGGAGATTGTGCATGCGACAATGTCGAACAGCAAAAAAGCCCTCCCAACAGCAAGGAGCAAAGTAAAGTTTTCATTCGGAGCACAATATACATAACTCACAACATAAAACGAAAGGAACTAATCAACAAAATTTTAAAAGTATGTTTACAAGAAGGACAATATGTATATTAGCAAAAAAAAATATTGCAACTATGTCACTACACGAAGAGCCTCAACAAAACGAAATAGGTGGACCAGTCACGTTTGCTTTAATCGTTTTTGCAATCGTCATCGTTGCAATCTCGTTTCTTGTTTGATATAAAGACAAGAACACCCTACTTATCATCTAATCCTGCGTCTTGACCGTCTGAATCGATTAAGGTCATCTCATCGACCAAATGACTTGCTCCTGCATAGTGATCAATGATCCATAGAACGTAACGGATATCTACCATAATGTTCCTGCATCTCGATTCATCGAAATGAATATCGCTCATCGTACTTTCCCAACTTCTATCGAAGTTAATGCCGACTAAATACCCGTCGCCATTGATCACAGGACTTCCAGAATTACCTCCAGTCGTATGATTACTTCCTGTGAAGCATACCACCAAGTCACCATCTTTTCCATAACGTCCCCAATTACCTTCCTTGAGGTTAGATACTAAATCTGAAGGCAGATCGAAGTCAGGATCTCCAGGCTTGTACTTTTGAAGTATCCCATGTGCTGTGGTCATAGGTTCGTAGTTCATTCCGTCATGAGGAGACGACCCCTCTACTTTACCGTAAGATAACCTAAGTGTAGAATTCGCGTCTACCGGAAAGAGTTGGTCAGGAAAGAGTTCACGCAGACCGCTTGTATAGATGGCCGTTGCCTTTTGAATCGCAGAACTTCCAGCTCTATAGCCTGGCGAAACGTCATTGAAATAATGAGCGCGCAAAGCCATAATAAGTTCAAAAGCAGGATCGTTTTTAAGTTTTGCAAATTGCTTACGCTTTCCTTTCAAAAGCAACGCTTCAAGATCCGCTGGATTGTCAAATATAGATTTGTCGAAAAAAGATGACGCATATGATTCACTTGAGGCTGAAGCATGAAACGTTGACGCCATCAATTCTGGCACCAAAGATTCCGGTGCAAGTTCTAAATAGGTCGAGACAAGTCCACCCAGAAGCTGTTCATCAACAGAGGCGTCATAATTGCGAGCATATTCAGAATTGAGCGCTCGCAGATCAGCAATTGCACCCTCTAATTTTCCGGATTCTGTCAAACGATCCCAATCGTCGATAAGGTCCGCAAACTTAAATGCATGTAACAACACATCGGGACCGTAATACACCAATTCGATAAACAAGGCGCGTGATTCTAAATAAGGGAAGTAATCTGAATTCGCCGACTGGATTTCACCGATCGCTTTGATATAGTCCACGTTAGGTGTTTCGGAGACAGATGCTCTTGCGATAAAATCAGATTCTAGCGCAAGCTTCTTCCCCAGCGCATTGAGTTCAATAAGGCCTTTTGTTTGACCTTCCCACTTCTTCCAAGCATTTGAAATACTGCTCTGCTTAGATGCATAGGCAATGCGCAGTGCATCACCAGAAGCCCGCGCAGAATTTATGATTGCCAGACTCACATCTCTCATGGCAATACGTATGGGATTAAGGCGCTCAATGACATGCGCAACCGCATCCGACGTCAAATACTGTTCAGTGCTCCCAGGAAAGCCGAAAATCATTGTGAAATCTCCTTCTTCCACTCCATCTATAGATACTGGAAAATGATGATTTGGGGTATAGGGTATATTTTCTGGACCAAACGCTGCAGGCGCATTTGTGGACGAAGCATAGATTCTAAATACACTGAAATCACCCGTATGGCGAGGCCAAAGCCAATTATCTGTATCTCCTCCGAATTTACCTACCGCTGATGGAGGTGCACCAACGAGACGTACATCTAAGAAAGTGCGCTTGGTAATTAAAAAATGTTGGTTTCCAAAATCAAAAGCAACAACCCCGCCAGTAAGATCTGTACCCTCGGTAAATTCTAAGACGATGTCGTCATAAAGCGCTTTGCGTGCCGCTGCCAACGCCTCTCCTTCTAAGCCCTCTAAAGCATCAGAAACTCTTTGCGTCACATCGTGAATTCTGTCAATAAATGTAGCCGTCAAACCTGGATTGGATAACTCCTCAGCTCTGCTCATTGCCCAGAACCCATTTTTCAAATAGTCGTTTTCTACAGAACTGTGATATTGGATTTGGCTATATCCACAATGATGATTTGTCAAAAGGAGCCCTTCCGAGCTAATCATCTCAGCGGTACATCCACCTCCAAAGTGAACAACAGCGTCTTTCAAAGAACTGTGGTTGACACTGTAGATGTCCTCCGCAGAAAGACGCATTCCCATGGCTTGCATATCTCCTTCAAGCGCACTCAGTAACGTTGGGATCCACATCCCCTCTTTTGCTTGCGCTTGATTAGCAAACACCCCCATCACTCCCGCGCAAAGGAGAACGACTAAACGATTAAATATGTTCATAGTAATAAAATTATTGAACGACGATACGAGAATGCCAAACACTTGCTCCCTGATTATTTTGTACATCAATCATATAAACCCCAGACTCTAATTCAGTAGCATCAAAGGTTGTGGTTTGGTCTACAGGAAAAGCTTGAACAATCCGACCACTTGAATCTCGGACATGACACACACTTCCTTCGGCAACACCTTTTAATTTAAGTACCGCAAAATCAGCAAGAGGATTCGGTGACAATGACCATTCTGAGTCACCCTCAATGTTTGAAGTTGACAACGCACAATTAACAACAGTAATCACAACCGCATCTGAACTCTCACAGCCATATGCATTCGTTACAGATAAACCGACGACAACGGTCGTAGAAAAGTTGGGATCTGTTTCTAAAACAAAAAACTGCCCATTGGACCCATCTTGCCATTCGTAGTTATAATCCCCTACTGGTCCAAAGAAAAATTCATCGTCACCTGCACAAAGTTGAAAGTCCTCCCCCAAGCTGTAGGGCGAAATGCCCACAAATGGAACTTCGATGTCAATAATCTCGGAACACCCATTGCCATCTTCAACCTCAACACTATACCAACCAAATTCAGCAGCCAAAACATCTTCGCCATCCCAGTCAAAACTTTCTGGGCCATCCCAATCGATATCCATCTCCCCTGTTCCCCCAGAAATTTCCAAATCGATAGAACCTCCTAAACCATTTTCACATGATGAAGTCACTGAAAAAGAAAGCTCAAGTTCATCTGGGTTCACAATCGTATACGAAGAAGTCTGAATCTCACTTGAACAATTTGAAACGAGTTCCACATTGTAAACACCTGGCAACAACCCAAAGATGCTCATGCCTGTCCCAGTATATCCGAATGGACCAGTCCATGTGGCATTCCAATCAAGCCCCCCGTAATAGGTAAAAAGTTGAATCGATCCGTCAGGGTTAAATTCTGTTTCTAATGCACAGCTAATGTTACGAACTGTTGCGCCTAGTACAGGTTCAAGCTCAGAAGGTTCTACAGTAAGCTCAACTTGACCCGACGCTCCGTAATACCCATCGATTTGAACATAGATCTCCGTTTCAGCTTCGAAACACGACGTATAACACGTGCTTGAATAGTAAGCGCCGACATCACACCCTGCATCATCGTTGGATGCGACTAAAGAATACGAATCCCAATCTCCACAATCATTCACCGTCCAAGCCGCCAATTGTGTGTCGAAATCTGTTCCTGAATTACACGTGTTGATCTTGTAATTCACACCCTCTTCAGCGATAAACTTAGCCCAAACGGAAGCTGAGACATCTCCTTCACACCAACCTCCAGGTGTACTACACCCTAAAGCGGGTGGACCAAGTTCAAAATATCCAGAAGTTGCACCTAAAGAAGATAACATTATAGGTGTGCCATCGGATAAAACGTCAGCGGCATCACACGGACTGTCGTGTGGAATTGATTCGTTTGAGGCTATATCAATCGTAAAAGTATTTCCAAAACCTGTACCATCGAGATTTGCTGTTTGTTCGCCGTTAATAAGAACAACAAAATCACCACCACCATCTCCGTACGAATCGACATAAATCAAATCCAACTGAGTGTCCGTAGTAACACAAATCAAATCAGAAACGAAAGTCCCATTGCTGGGATACGTGATACCATCTGACGCTCCCATACCCAAACCATCACACCCTACATCCATGTTTCCACCACTCAGGAGCACCGGCGCCTCGCCACATAATTGGCCTTGAGGGACAAGTTCCCAATAAAGTTCATATCCCCAATCATCAGTTAGAATAACAATCTGAACTGTCGATTCATCGGAAGCACATTGTGACAAAATTGTGTTTGATATGAGGAGAGCGCAAGCAATAAAAAAAGTGAAAATAAATTTTTGCATGTGTGCAATATACTAACCCGATTCTTATCACGACCTTTGCATACATGCAAATCATTCTTTCTCCCGCAAAAACAATAGATATTAACGCCTCATCTCCTCAGGGAATTAATAGTTTGCCAGATTTTAATCATGAAGCGAAAGTTCTGATGTCGCAACTTAAAAGCATCACGCAAACAGAATTGATCGGTCTCATGAAATTATCTGAAAAGCTTTCGAGTAAAGTGATGGATTGGCATCAGAAATGGGCCTGTTTCAAATCAATCATTGAAGCTCAAGAAGCTGGAGCTATCCCATGTGGATTTGCAATGCAAGGACCAGCGTTTAAATTCCTCGACCTGGCTACATTTAAAAGATCTGACATTAAATACGCACAGTCACACCTATTAATATTGAGTGGCTTATATGGCATGCTAAGGCCATGTGATTTAATGATGCCATATCGGTTAGAAATGGGGTTGAGATTTAAAGTAGATAAGGACCACACCTCACTTTATTCGTTTTGGTCGAAACATTTGAGAGAACCTCTCTCAAACAAACTCATAGAACACAAAAGTGATATCATCCTGAATTTGGCAAGTGAAGAATACAGTAGCGTGATCAAAAGAACGGGAATCAATGCTCGGATCATCACGTGCACATTTAAAGAAGAAAGCACCAAAGGCTTCAAGTCCATAAGTACATTTGCCAAACAAGCCAGAGGAGCCATGGCGAGGTTTGCAATACAGGAAAAAGTATCTGGAGAGGTGGGTGTAAAAAAATTAATGTCATTTAACAACCTAGATTACCATTATAATACCGAACTTTCGCAACCAAATAACATGATATTCACCCGATTTTTAAATAAATAAAATACGTACATGAAATTCACGTACTACCTTCGCGGCGCTATAGCAATGCTCGTTTTAGTTTCAACTTTACCAAGCTGCTCAAATGCACAACCCTCACACTCAACTCAAATCATTACCCAAATGGATTCTGTTTCTTATGCCCTTGGCGTTTTATTCGCAACCAACATGAAGTCCGAAGGGATGAATGACATCAACAGCGAAGCGCTTGCTAGCGGATTTTCTGCAGTGATGAATGACAATGCAACAATGGCTCCTGAAGAAGCTGATGCTCTGGTCAGAACTGCAATGGAAGCGGTCAAAGAAAAAGCATCTGAAGCTGACAGAGCAGAAGGTGAAGCTTTTCTTGCAGAAAACGCAAATAAAGATGGCATCAATGTCACTGAAACAGGATTACAATACCGTCATGATACTGAAGGAACAGGTGAAAAGCCAGGGCCCACGGATAAAGTCACGGTCCATTACAAAGGAACACTGCTTGATGGGACTGAGTTTGACTCAAGCTACAAACGCGGAGAGCCTATCTCCTTCCCTTTAAATGGAGTCATCCCTGGATGGACTGAAGGATTACAACTCATGAAAGTGGGAGGGAAAACAACATTCTATATCCCTCAAGATCTCGCTTATGGCGCGCGTCCTAATCCAGGTGGACCAATTCCTCCATATGCAACACTTATTTTCGAAGTTGAACTTCTAGGTATTGAAGCAGCTCCTGAACAAGGAAAGTAAGATACTGAGGAAAGTAAGCTTAACATACTAGTTTTAGAAGCTTTACGAAAGCTTTTCAAAATGGCGAGAATTTTATCTCGCCATTTTTGTAACCTAACATTCCTGAGTTGCGTAAGAGATGACACATATCATCATCATCACAATGCAATTCTCTCAAAAACTCACACTTACGCTTACACTCACACTTGCTGTGTGTCTAACGTCAATTGGATCGGCCCAAACATCGACTTGTGCATCTACAGATGTACACGAAGAAGCGCTTAACAATTCCGAAGTATACCAAAGGAGCTTTGCGGCGTTAGAAAATGCAATAAATAGAATGAAAGCAGATCGCAATAGATCTGTTGTATTTGATGAAGTTTACAAAGTACCTGTCGTTGTACACATC
Organism: Crocinitomicaceae bacterium; assembly: GCA_002700285.1. Classification (GTDB taxonomy): domain Bacteria; phylum Bacteroidota; class Bacteroidia; order Flavobacteriales_D; family Sanyastnellaceae; genus UBA974. Next base: position 19,576 of record PACT01000015.1, read on the forward strand.
ATGCATACTGGAAATGCAATCGGTACAAAAGAGAACATCACTGATGAACAAATTTTAAGTGGCATTCAGGGTCTCAACGAGGATTTCAGAAAAATGGCTGGCACAAATGGAGATGGTCTAGGGGTAGATGTCGCTGTCGAGTTTTGTCTTGCTGCAAGAACACCCGAAGGAGAGCCATCAAATGGAATACTCAGAGTTGATGCATCATCAGTCCCATACTATGCAGAAGAAGGAATTAAAAGTGGAAATATTGGCGAAGGAGCTGATGAAACGGAATTGAAATCGTTTTCGGCTTGGCCAAGAGAGGATTATTTAAATATTTGGGTGGTGTCAGAAATAGATAACAATGATGCGGGAGGAGGTGTTCAGGGATTTGCATACTTTCCTTTTGAGAATGTGAGAGACGGAGTGGTTATTTTATACAATGCTTTTGGGACAGTCGGCAATCTCAAAGGATACACAGATCTCAACAGAGTCATTACTCATGAGGTGGGACATAGCATGGGACTCTACCACACATTCTACAATACAACCAGCACAAGTCAGTGCCTGAATGAAACAAACTGTGATACACAAGGAGATCAGGTGTGTGACACCCCAGCAACAACGTCTAATGCATACTGCTCTGGGGCTGTAAATTGTCCAGACGCGCAAATAGAGAACTACATGGACTATACCGATGAGACTTGCCGAAACACATTTACGCAAGGACAAGCTGAACGAATGAGAGCAACTCTGAATTCTACGAGATCATCACTTTTAGAAAGTTTAGGAGGCATACCTGTTGCAGAAACTGACTTAGCTGCAATTTCCTTTAAAAATCCAACTGCATCACAATGTCTTCCAGAAGTTGCTCCTGAACTTGAGATTTCAAATTTTGGTATAAATACTGTTCACAGTTATGAAGTAATCATCACGCTTGACTCAAATGATTCTTTCAAAGTACATTATGAGGATTCTATTGCTTCAGGAACATCAAAAATGGTCTCACTTCCTGAAATTTCTGTTCCATATGGAACACATACACTTCAAGCCCAAATCACTCTCGACGGTGGTGGAGAAGATGGCTGGAGTTCAAACGACATGATTACACATACATTCACTGTAGAAGAAAGTGACTATTTCACGGTTTCAGTAACCCCTGATGCTTGGGGGCATGAAACAACTTGGACATTGGTTGACTCTTTGAATAACCTCATCATGTTTGGCGGCCCTTATGAAACAGATATCAGCACAACATACATCCAAGCTGGTTGTGTCACTGTTGGATGCTACGATTTTACAATTTTCGATGCGTTTGGAGACGGAATGCAATTTGGAGGATCTTACAGTGTAACATCCGAAACGGGCGAAATATTAGCTGAAGGAGAGGATTCCTATGGCGACCATTTCGGAGAAGAAGAAACGAGTACTGTGTGCGCTATTCCAAATACTTTCGATGGATGTGCAGACCTCAACAGCAATTCCATATGTGACAATGCGGAAATCCTAGGATGTCAAGTATCCTCTGCCTGTAATTTTAATGGCCTTGCAAATGTGAACGACAACAGTTGTACATACCCACAACCTGGATATGATTGTGACGGAGCTTGCCTACAAGACTCCGACGGAGATGGCATCTGTGACGCACTGGAAATACCAGGATGTCAAGATACGATTGCATGTAACTATAACGCTGATGCGACAGATGCAGGAGAATGTACTTACGCTGAAATTCATTACAATTGTGACGGAGAATGCTTACAAGACACTGACAATGATGGCATCTGTGACGAATTAGAAATACAAGGATGTCAAGACACAAGCGCATGTAACTATGATGCTGATGCAACAGATTCAGGTGAATGTAGTTATGCTGAACCTAATTACGATTGTGAAGGAAACACCACAACAAACGCAATAGATATTTATGAAAGTGAAGTATTCACCCTATATCCAAACCCATACTCTAACGGAAACGGAAAACTATTTATACGGAGTTCATCTGCCAACCTGATCACACTAAAAATCATCGGTACCGACGGTCGATTGGTGTGGGAAGGTCAAGGAACTCGATATTCAGATGGCATTCAATTATTTATAATCAGCGAATCAATAAGCCCTGGCACGTACATCGCCCATTTGGGATCTTCTAATCCATTCAGTGCAACCCCATTGATGATAAGGTGATAGGGTTCGGCTCACCACCGAAATTTAGGAGCGGTCTCATTCATGAGATCGCTCTTTTTTTTTTCTAAAGTTTTGTAGCTTACAGCCTTCAATCAACACGTAATACCTTCCCTATGTTTCCAATAGCTAATGATGCAGTCGTTTTGGGCCTTCTGGCAGTCACCCTAGCAGGGATCTTCTACGCTGCCAGCCTTCCTCAGTTTAAGAAATTCTTCACTTTTGTGCCGAGCCTTTTGCTGTGCTACTTTATCCCAGCAGCATTTAATTCTTTGGGCATTGTAGATGGTGAAGCATCAAGTTTGTACTTCGTAGCTTCTCGCTACTTACTCCCCGCCAGTCTTGTTTTGCTATGCTTGAGCATTGACCTCAAAGGAATATACAATTTGGGCCCCAAAGCGTTAATCATGTTTTTCGCTGCAACTTCTGGCATTGTGATAGGTGGCCCCATTGCCCTGTGGACTGTAGGACAATTCAATCCTGAGGTATTTGGCGGAGACACCCCTGAAGCGATGTGGCGGGGCTTATCTACTGTTGCAGGCAGTTGGATCGGGGGCGGTGCAAATCAGGCGGCCCTTAAGGAAATCTCCGAAACCATGGATCAGCAATTCTCAATCATGCTAATCGTGGATGTATTCGTCGCCAACCTATGGATGCCCTTCCTCCTTTACGGAGCTAGCCGCACTGAAGCCATAGACAAATGGCTTAAAGCAGATAGTTCTGCTGTCAATGAATTAAAAACCAAAGTAGAAGAATACTCTGCCAGTATCGCAAGAATTCCATCTTTCACTGATATTATGGTCGTTGTGGGCATCGCCTTTGGTTGTGTGGCAATCTCTCATATAGTAGCTGACACAGCGAGCGTAGGCATTCATGACTGGTTTGCAGGTATACTTGCGACCAACCCAGACAGCTTTGTGAAATTTTTATCCTCTCTTGAAAAAGGCTTCTTTTGGATCGTCGTCATCGCAACCGTACTGGGTGTTGCGCTGAGTTTTACTAAAGCTAATAACTACGAAGGAGCAGGAGCGAGTAAGATCGGATCATTATTTCTATACATCCTAGTTGCAACAATCGGAATGAAAATGGACGTGGCAGCGCTCATCGAAAATTGGTCGACCTATTCATCTGCAATCATTATAGGTCTCATTTGGATGTTCGTTCACATCGTTGTGCTTGTAGTGGTCGCAAGAGCCATCAAAGCTCCATTCTTTTTCGTTGCAGTTGGCTCTCAAGCAAATGTAGGAGGGGCTGCATCAGCCCCAATTGTTGCGAGTGCCTTTTCTCCTGCGCTCGCACCGGTAGGGATTTTACTTGCCGTACTCGGCTATGCAGTAGGAACTGTGGCGGCCATCGTTTGTATGGAGTGGATGCATATTATTTCTTAGAACTGAACATTCATAGAAATAAGAATTTCTATGATTTAGCACCAAACAAATGTCCTTTCAAAAGACGTTTCGCTTCTAGATAATCATTGTTTTCTGAATCAAAATCTACCTCTAGAGGTAATCTGTCTATCACGTTAATATCGTCTACGTCATCAAATGCGCTAACTTTGTCAGGGTTGTTTGTGAGAAGGTTGATCGATTTCACCTTTAAATGCCTAAGTATTTCTATTGCGGGAACAAAGGAGCGTCCATCCTCTGGGTGTCCAAGATTAACATTTGCTTCATATGTATCCTGTCCCACATCCTGGAGATTATATGCCTTCAGTTTCTCAACCAAACCAATCCCTCTTCCCTCCTGCCTCAAGTAGATTAATATACCTCCTTCTTTTTGGAGGTGCATCATCGAGGACGACAATTGCTCCCCGCAATCACACCTTGAAGAAGCAAAAACATCTCCAGTCATACATTCACTGTGAACTCTCACAGGCACAATGTTTTCAGACCCTTTAACAAATTTGTCGGAAATCAAGGCCAAATGAGGCATCTCCTCCACATTAGCCTTGAAAGCTAAGATTATAAATCCACCATACTTAGTAGGTAGTCTAGATTCAACAAGTGGTTCCATTTAACAAAGATAACTTAGGAAATTGTCACGGACTTATCTTTAAGAAAAAGTGTTGTTAAACTTCCTAAAAGCAAACAAATTATAGCAATCAAGATCGTGTCCATAAGGTTGTAACACCACCTATTATTCATACCAAAACACAGAAATCGCATGCGCACTGGCTCCAAAATTGCTAAAAAAGGTATACCCAACACTTGAGCAGAATCAGAACACTTGTACTAAAAAAAGCGCCAATCCTATGAAGGATTGGCGCTTTCAGAATTAAGAAAGACTAGGAGACTTTAGAGATCTACACAAGCTTGACCATATGCAATTAAGAAATCAAGCAAGTCAGCCGAGCCAATCTCACCATCACCATTTGCATCAAATGGGCAATCATTTGCTACACCGCATGGCCCACATGAACCATCGTCAAAGTTTGCATAAGCAATATAGTTATCCGCTGAAGGATCTGTACAACCTGAGAAGATACAGCTGCCATCCGAAGAGGTATTTGCAGCATCGTAGTTGTCAGCTCCAGGGTAAGTACATCCAGTTGCCAAACATGAACCATCGTCAGTTGTTGCATCTGGGTTGTAGTTATCTGCATTGGAATTTGTACATCCCGCGATGCTACAAGAACCATCATCAATAAGGGCAGAAGGATCATAGTTATCGGCAGCTGAGTTGGTACATCCTGAACAAGAACTGTCATCACCTCCACAAACACCACAAGCATCATCCTGAGCACAAGAACCATCTTCCTCTGTCGCAGCAGGATCATAATTACAGGCTTGATTGTCTGTACATCCTAAGACCTCCAATTCATCACATACACCATCCAAGTCGGCATCATTGATACATCCATCACAAGTGTAAAACTCAGAAGGATATTCACATGAACCATCATCAAATGTAGAATCAGGATTATAGTTACACGCAGTCATGTCTTGACAGCCCGCAACACCTAGAGGAAATTCGAGTGTCATACCTTCTGCATAATGAGATTCTGCAGCTGCATCGCGAATTTGAATGTTGACAAGCGCGTTAACCTGTCCCGAAGTCGTGAACTGACCCAGCAGAACCTTACCATCTACAGGAACGCCTTGTGCGTTCGCTCCAGGAACAACGAATATCGATCCACCAATGAACGTATCTACGACAAAGTCTCCTCCTGAATTAAAGTCCTCAAAAGATGTAAGAGCAGCGTCGAATGCACTATTCAATCCATCATCATCACCAGGTTGAGCACCAATTGTGAACCAGCTATCAAACTCTAAATTAGGGAATGCGCCATAAAACAAAGGATTAACACTACCACCAAAGTCTGCACCAACTGCATCGTTGTAAAATCCATCTACAGCAGTTGAAGTCATTGACCATGGGGTTGTATCGGTACCATACGCAGCTGTAACTTCAGCTGCATCAGGCGTGAGATTGGCATACAGACGGTAAGTCACAGCTCCTGTCCCTAGCGGGTCAGAAGATACAACCTCGTAAGAAAGACCTGTACAGAGACCGTCTCCCCAAGAACATGAACCGTCATCATACAAAGCTGATGAATCATAATTTTCTGCATTAGGATTCAGACAACCGCTGCATGAAGAATCATCTCCTCCACAAACGCCACAGAGATCATTCGTTGAACACGAACCGTCGTCAATGATTGCTGCAGGATCATAGTTACATGCTGAAGCATCTGTACAACCGCCACACGTAGAGTCGTCACCACCACAAACGCCACATAGATCATCATACGCACAACTGCCACTGTCAATTATAGCGTCTGGATCATAGTTACAAGCTGAAGCATCAGTACAACCGCCACATGTTGTGCCGTCTCCGCCACAAATTCCACAAACATCTAACTGGCTACCATCACAATCACAATCGCCATCAGCGATTCCGCCTCCACCACATTCACCACATTCATCAATAACATTTCCATCACAATCACAATCACCATCAGCGATTCCACCTCCTCCACAAACGCCACATTCATCTAGAACGTTGCCGTCACAGTCACAATCTCCAGCTGGGATACCTGTTCCACCACAAATTCCACATTCGTCATTGACAGCACAAGATCCGTCATCAATTATTGCAGCAGAATCATAGTTACAAGCTGATGCGTCAGTACAACCACCACATGATGAGTTGTCACCTCCACAAACGCCACAATCGTCATCAACCGCACAAGATCCATCGTCTAATTCAGCTGCTGGATCATAGTTACAAGCAGTCGGATCCGTACATCCAACACCTACTTGAGGAAAGGTTAAAGTAAGACCTTCTGCGTATATACTTTCTTGAGCTGCGTTACGAAATTGAATATTTACAAGGGCATCAACAATACCTGATGTAGTGAATTGACCTAGCAATACTTTACCTGCAACAGGAACGCCTTGGGTATTCGCTCCTGGAACAACAAATATTGAACCGCCGATAAATGTGTTGACTACATAAGCGCCACCATTATTAAAATCCTCAAGCGAAGTAAGGGCTGCATCAAATGCACTGTTGAGTCCATCAGCATCACCTGGTTGCGCGCCAATTGTAAACCAGCTATCAAACTCTAAATTAGGGAATGCGCCATAGAATAAAGGATTAACACTACCACCAAAGTCTGCACCGACTGCATCGTTGTAGAATCCATCATCAGCTGATGATGTGAGTGACCATGGCGTTGAATCTGTTCCATACACCGCCGTAACTTCAGTATCAGTTGAAGAGAAGTTGGCATATAATCTGTATGTATTTTGTCCTGTCCCAAGTGGGTTTACAGCAACTGTTTCATAAGAAATTCCAGTTAAAAGACCTCCTCCATACGTGCAAGACCCATCGTCTTCAGTAGCTGCAGCATCATAGTTGTCGGCTGATGCGTTTGTACAACCAGTCACAGCGACAAATGGGAAAGAAATAGATTGACCTAAAGAGTTGTTGGTGTTTGCATCAACATCATCCCATTGAAGATTTACAGTAAGGTTGACAACACCGTCAGTCGTAAACTGACCAATCAACACTCGTCCATCAGCACCAGCTTCTGCATCAGCAGACACATTTGGTATGAGGAAAAAAGATCCGCCAACAAACGCATCAAGGTTAAATCCAGATCCACCTTCAAAAAGGGCGAAAGCATTATCCATTCCTACCTGTTGAATGTCGCTGGTACCGTTTGAGTCTTCTGAACCAATCGCAAACCAACTGTCAAATTCCAGTGATGGGAATGCACCGTAAAAGGCTGGGTTAATTGTGTTACCTAGCGTCCCCCCAACTTCATCTTGATAAAAAGAAGTCGTCACATCTAATACCATTGGAGATGTTTCAAGCGCATAAACAGCGACAAGCTCATCGTCAGGAGAGTCAAAGGTGGCGTAAACGCGATACACCGTTCCATAATCAGATTCTGCATACACCTCACTCTCGAGGGCTACAAAGTTTGCTTGGGCAAAGCCCGTTGTTAATGCTGCAAGAGCAAAGAGAAGATAACGTTTCATGTGTTTGGTATTTTAGCTTTAGTATATGAGTCACTCGATTAAATTTAACATTTGGCCGAATAAATAACTCATTTTGGCGATTTATGATTCGAATGCAAGACGCAAATTAACATAAGAGGTTGCTTGAGACTAATTATTAATTAATTATTCCTGTTTACACAGTTTAAATCTTCGAAAGCTTTTCGCAAACGCGTCACAAAAGTCTTCTCCCCTTCTCTTAACCAAACCCTAGGGTCGTAGTACTTTTTATTTGGTTTCCCGTCCCCTTCAGGATTGCCAATTTGGGCCTTTAAATAATCAGATTTAGACGCAACATAATCTCTTACACCGCAAAGAAAAGCCCATTGCATGTCCGTGTCGATATTCATTTTAACAACTCCGTAACCTATTGCTTCCCTTATCTCATCAATAGATGACCCACTGCCGCCATGGAAAACAAAATCAACAGGACTGTGCCCCAAACTGTTTTTATCAGAAATGTACTTTTGGCAATTTTGCAAAATCACGGGACGTAATTCTACGTTACCCGGTTTATAAACACCGTGTACATTTCCAAAAGCAGCGGCTACAGTAAATTGATTGCTGATTTCGGAAAGCTGATCAAAGGCGAACGATACTTCCTCTGGCTGTGTATATAAGCGTGCACTGTCTATATCAGTATTGTCAACACCGTCTTCCTCACCTCCCGTGACACCCAATTCAATTTCAAGATACATCCCCATAGGAGATATTTTCGAGAGATAATCTTTGCAAGTAAGAATGTTCTCTTCGACTGGCTCTTCACTTAAGTCAATCATATGTGAGCTGTATAAAGGCCTGCCTGTTTCCTTAAAATGCTTTTCACTTGCAGCAATCAGTCCATCAATCCAAGGCAGTAGCTTTCTTGAACAATGATCTGTATGAAGAATCACAGGAACGCCATATGCTTTTGCAAGCGCATGGATATGTAGTGCACCGGCCACAGATCCCAGAACGGCTTTCTCATGAGCATCCATCTTGAGACCTTTTCCAGCATTAAAAACTGCCCCACCATTCGAAAACTGAATAATTACGGGCGAATTCAACTCTGCCGCAGTTTCTAAAACAGCGTTAATTGAACTTGATCCAATGACATTTACAGCGGGCAAAGCATAACCTCTTGCTTTTGCATCATCAAAGACTGCTTGTACTTCATGACCGAACAGAACACCTGCAGGAAATCGTTGTGACATATTTATTTTTTTAGTCAAAAATACCGAGATATTTAATACAAAAGGCGAAATCACACCTTAGGTTAATCACACCTTATTAACGATGTGAGCTAAGGTGGCTATCTTTTTATGCATGATTGCAATAAAAGCCTAAAAAACAATTAAGTCTTATAAAGATATGTTATTATAATTATTTTTCTAATCCTGCTGCATCCATTTGAAATTGATGCACTAATTCTTCTGGGGATTTGCCTAAATGTCTCAACGACAAAGCGGCAAGTTTGGCTTCATTTGATTCCGGATGTAAATCAATGACGCCAGTGTAGAATTTTTCGGCCATCTCGTGATCTCCAAGTTCAGTTTCATATAAATATGCAATTAAAAAAGCACATAAAGATCTGTTCTCATAAGTAGGATAGCCATCATGAATGTTTTGCAGCAAACGTATGGCATCATGGAATTTCCCTGCCCCTCTCAAAAGATCTGCCCTTCTGACTAGATACTCAGCCACAATGGAATCGGTCGGGCAGGCATTCGCAAAATCCGCATATGCCTTCATCAGTTGACTTGCATCATACGCCTCAAGAGAAACATGATTGGCAACTTCCAATTCAAGAGACTCAACCTGCGCTTTTAAATCGTCACATGAACTGAGTTGATCTGCACCACCTTCGGCACAACCAATAAGAAGTAGAAATAAAACTGAGATCCTAAACCACATCATCTTACTTTTCCTTTAGGTAAACGCATTTTATAAGCTACGCTGACTTTGCCTAAACCGACATCTCGTAATTTACCGTGCAACAACCTTCTCTTGACAGCAGAAATATGATCCGTAATGAGGATTCCATCGAGATGATCGTACTCGTGTTGAACGATGCGTGCTGCAATGCCAGACAAATGTTCTTCCTTCAATTCCCAATCTTCATTAAAATATTCAACTTTAATCTTGTTGGGTCTAGAGACACTCTCTCTGACTCCAGGAATGGACAAACATCCCTCTTCCATTAAAGAATGATCGCTTGAAGACTCAAAAATGATGGGATTGATCATGACTCTCTTAAAACCATTACACACCTCATCATCCTCACCAAATGGCGTTCCATCTACGACAAACATCCGAATAGACTCACCTACTTGAGGAGCCGCAATCCCCACTCCTTCAGCGCTATACATCGTTTCCCACATGTCATTAATGAGCGTTTCAAGATCTTTATGACCTTTTTCAATTTCCTGGGCCTCTGCTTTTAAAACAGGATCGCCAAAAGCAACTACTTGTTTTACCATTTTACAAATTTAGCTATGCTACCTTTGCCAAATGCCAATTTTAGATTCTATTCCTGAAGCAATTGAAATTATTCGTTCTGGGGGAGTAATTATTGTCGTTGATGATGAAGACCGAGAGAACGAAGGAGACTTCCTAACAGCGGCGCGCAATGTCACTCCTGATATAATTAATTTCATGGCCACCCATGGCAGAGGACTTATTTGTGCACCTCTTATAGAGAGTCGATGCGATGCATTGGACCTCGAGCTGATGGTGACTTCAAATAACGCAGCATATGAAACGCCATTTACAGTTTCTGTTGATCTTATAGGTGATGGATGTACAACAGGCATTTCTGCAAGCGACAGATCAAAAACAATTAAAGCACTCATTGACCCAGCTACAAAACCAGACGTGCTTGGAAAGCCAGGACATATTTTCCCACTTAGAGCAAAAGCTGGAGGAGTTCTAAGAAGAAATGGACACACAGAGGCTGCCATAGACTTTGCAAGACTGGCAGGATTTGAACCAGCAGGGGTTATCGTTGAAATACTTAATGATAACGGAACAATGGCACGTCTTCCTGAGCTTAGGAAATTGGCGGACAAACACAACATGAAACTTGTTTCTATCGCAGATCTAATTTCTTATAGATTAGAAAACGAAACACTTATAGAGAGAACAGCCGAAGTTAAATTGAACACTGAGTTTGGGCCTTTTGTTGCAATCTCATACAAGCAGCTCACTGACGATGTTGAGCACCTGGCACTCATTAAAGGATCATGGGACACACAAGACGCCGTCCCCGTCAGAGTACATGCATCAAGCATGATAGGTGATGTGTTCCACGTGTCGGATTTGGGGAAGGGGCCACAGCTACATGCTGCAATGTCAAAAATCGAAGAAATAGGATTTGGCGCAATCGTTTTCATCAACAAACTGCATCAAGGAGGTGGCTTTGCTGAAGAATTGTTGGCTTATGCAAAATACAGTAAAAAACAAGAAAAGTCTGGGGTCTTCCATCCCTTTGACTCAAAAGACTATGGAATAGGCGCTCAAATAGTGAGAGATTTAGGAGTCAGAAACATTAATTTACTTTCTGATTCACCTAAGAAATCTGGAGATATCGGATACGGTCTTCAAATAATCAGCCACACTTCACTGGCCAAATAAGTATTTGCATTCATTTAAGCAGTAAAAAGCCCACCTAAATAGGCAGGCTTATTAATGTTGACTAAGAATCGTAGTCTATGACTCTGTCGTTTCTTCAGTTGCTGATGAGTCAGAAGACTCCTTAGTGTCTTTCTTGAATTTTCCGTACTTCTGACGGAACTTATCTATTCGACCAGCAGTATCCACAAATTGGGCCTTGCCTGTATAAAAAGGGTGTGACTTAGAACTTACCTCCACTTTGATAAGGGGGTAATCATTTCCGTCTTCCCACTTAATGGTTTCTTTTGTATTTGCAGTAGAGCGGCTCAGAAAAGCAAACTCATTACTCATATCTTTAAAAACAACGGTGCGATACCCTTCTGGGTGAATTCCTTTTTTCATCTCTCAAAATTGGACGGCAAAGATAAGCATAATGTGTGTGCAACACATTCTTTGATGTATAAATTTTATGATAACTGAAAAATTTTATAAAAAAACCTAATATAGCTTTGTATGTTAATCCTTTTTGATATATTTGAATTGAATTTAAGTGAGTTTAGCTTTGCGCTAAACATCAAGTGATAATTTGGTTAAGTTGGTCCCGCATTGAAACGTCAGTGCGGGATTTTCTTTGCAAAAGAATTTCTCACACACTTTTCGCACATTGTGTGTTCATAAATTTCAGAGACAATCTCTTGACATCGTTTGTTATAACCACGACTTTAGCTGAGTACAAATTCGATGTTAGTTAAAATCAGCACAATATTGTTTTCAATTTTCCTGGCACTTGTGTGTGGGCTAGCAAACGACCCCGGGTTTGTTCATGAGGTCAGTTCTTCCAAAACAATTTGCCAAGGGATAGAGACACCGTATTCCGTGAGAATACAATCTGAAGAAATCAACGGTCTCGTGCAGCTAGAATTTAAGATCCCTGAAGGCCTTCACACCCAAGTCGTGAATAGTCAAAACAGCAAGATTTCATATCACACAAACGCCGTATCTCTCCTATGGGATAATTTGGAAGAGAAAGAAATAAATATTGAGCTTGTGTTCACATCTAACATCGATTTTGAGCAAGGTGAAATTACCCCTATCCTGTCATATCTTAAAAATGGTCAACGCATCGATGCAAATCTTGACAAAACAACACTACACAATTTAACATCCAGAACAATTTTGGACCAAACTACCAGCCAAACCATGGGCATTAGCTGCATAAGACATCTGACTGATGAAGGTGAGGGTGTCACACGAATCGACCTTGTGATTGATGGTGAAGGTTTTGACGGATTCCTGAAAATAAACGAAGAAACACCGAACAACTGTATTGTTGAAATTATTGACTCGGAACTTTCCCTTTCTCAAATAGAAAATGGATTTATAAATTTCATATGGTTTGATGCAAAGTCACCCTTACCTATCACAGTGACGTACAAATTGTTGGGGTGCTCGCACACATCAACTATGAACATTAAAGGCAAAATTGAGTATGCGTTTGGAAACTCAGGATTTTCTCAAGATATTGCCAACTATAATGCTGATTTCGAGACGAATGAAGCCATGATAAATTCGGACCAAATCACTGAAATTAGCGAACTTGAAAAAGTGAACAATACCAGTACAAATAACGCATTAATTCCAGACAATGGGGTTTCTTTCAGAGTCCAGCTCATGGCTGGACACAATGATGTCACTCAATCTTGGATAACCTATAAGTACAATTTCACCGGCAGATCAGACACTGAAATGCACGAAGGGTGGGTCAAGTACACGACAGGGTCATATCAAGATTATCAGTTAGCGCGCAACGAGCGAGAAAGCATAAACAAAGTTCACAATTTCCCAGAGCCATTCGTGACCGCCTATTACTTAGGAGAGCGAATTACTGTAGGAGAAGCATTGATTATTTCACAACAAGATTGGATTCAATAATGGCAACAATTCACACAGACTGGAAGTCCGCAATTAAGGGATATGAAGAGTACTTAGCTTTAGAAAGAGGGCTTAGTGAGAATTCTATTTTGGCGTATATACGTGACATTAAACAATTTGCGAAAATCATTGAAAAGGAAGACGGAGTAACCAATCCGTCTAAGATCAACCTGTCAAATGTTGAACACTTTCTTTCAAATCTTTACGACAAGGGAATCGCAAGGAATAGTCAGGCAAGAAAATTGAGTGGTGTGCGAAGTTTCTGTAAATTTTTAAGCATTGAAGGCGTGATCGATACAAATCCCATCGAACTTATCGAGGGGCCCCGGCCGCAGAGAAAACTTCCTGATGTACTTACTGTTAATGAGATTGACCGCATCATCGCATCTGTTGACATGAGTCGCCGAGAGGGAGTAAGAAATAAAGCAATGCTCGAAGTACTTTACAGTTGTGGACTTCGTGTAAGTGAGCTTATAAATCTCCAAATGTCGCGGATAGATCTAATCGATGGCGTAGTCAAGGTTATTGGAAAAGGAAACAAAGAAAGAATTATTCCAATAGGACGACAAGCATGCGATTCTATTGATGATTACCTCTCACATTATCGTTCTGCAATCATCCCACTGCCAGGTCATGAGGATACCATGTTTCTCGGTAGGCAAGGAAGGAAAATGACACGTCAAATGGCGTTCACCATGCTTAAGCGTAGCGTAATAGCAGCAGGCATTCGTAAAAACGTGAGTCCTCATACATTCCGTCACAGTTTTGCAACACATCTTATTGAAGCTGGTGCCGATCTTAGAGCTGTACAGGAAATGCTGGGGCACGCTCAAATTACAACGACTGAGATTTACACTCACCTCGATAAAAAATATCTTGAGAACCAAGTTAGTTCGTATCATCCACGCTCCTTAGAGGCTGCGAATCAGATATTAAAAAAACCTGAGAACAACAAGTTCCAATATTGATTAAATCATTGATTAGGTCCAATGTGTTCTTGATGACTTAGGTATTTTTGATACATCCCATTGATCAATGGCTTGAGACAACATCTTCTCAGGCAAATCAATTTCTACATCCAACTGACCTAAGAATTTAAGCGCGTCCTGTATTTGATTCGGCGCATCCTCTATTTGAATCGGAGAGGCGTTCGTTAACTTGCTTAGTTTATCTTTCATAATGTTATAAGCCAAAGGAATATGAGCATATAAAGGAGAACCTAAATTTAGTGCCTCTTGAAGCAGCAAGTGCCTGGGGGAAGAATCCATCAAATCTGCACCTCGGACGATATTCGTAACACCTTGGTCTGCATCATCAACAACGACCGCAAGATGATAGGCATAATATCCATCGGACCTTCTGAGTATAAAATCTCCCAATGAAGACTTCAACACGTTTTGATTTCCTTGAACCAAATCATTCCACTTAATATTTTCTATGTTGCTTTTTGAGACCTGAAATCGGACTGACTTTCCTTCTTTTTCATGTGGAATGCCATTTCTACAAGTGCCCGGATAGAAATCTAGCCCCCCAACAGATGCGAGATCCTTTCTGGAGCAGGCACAGCCAAAGGTCATGCCAGAGGCCTTAAGTTTTTGGAGCGCAGAATCATAAAGGTGGTGCCTTTGACTTTGGTACTGAACAGCGTTGTCCCAAAACAAGCCGAAACCTTCTAAAGTTCTAAGAATATCGTCAGCAGATCCCTTGACTTCACGTGGAGGATCTAGATTCTCTATTCGAACAAGCCAAGTTCCCTGATTTGATTTTGCATCACAATAACTCGCAACTGCTGCAATTAAAGAACCGAAATGAAGATGGCCTGAGGGTGAAGGCGCAAAACGTCCAATATAGGGTCGTACATCCAAAACCTATCCACGGGTTAATTTACGATACTTGATACGCTTAGGGCCATTGTCGCCAAGTCGTTTTTTCTTGTTTTCCTTGTATTCCGAATACGCTCCTTCAAACCAGTAGGCATTTGAATTTCCTTCAAAGGCAAGAATATGAGTACAGATTCTGTCTAGAAAATAACGGTCGTGGGAGATAACTACTGCACAACCGGCAAATGAAAGTATTCCTTCTTCTAATGCACGTAAGGTGTTCACATCGATATCATTTGTAGGCTCATCAAGTAGAAGTACGTTCGCCTCCGTTTTGAGAGTCATGGCAAGATGCAGACGATTACGCTCACCTCCAGAAAGCACTTTACATTTCTTTTGTTGGTCGGGACCATTAAAGTTAAACCTACTAACATACGCACGTGAGTTAACCAACTGGCCTCCAATTTCAATGTGCTCATTTTTGCCTGACACGACTTCCCACACAGTCGCTTCAGGATCTATATCTGTGTGGGTTTGGTCTACATATCCGATTTCAACCGTATCACCCAGAGATAGCGAGCCCTGATCAGGCTGCTCCTCCCCCATGATCATTTTAAAAAGTGTGGTTTTACCCGCACCGTTAGGTCCGATGATCCCCACGATTCCAGCAGGTGGAAGTTCAAAAGACAGGTTATCAATCAAGAGCTTGTCACCGTATGACTTCTGTAAGCCACTAACTTCCAGAACTTTATTTCCGAGTCGAGGACCATTGGGAATGGGTATTTGAAGGCGAGTATCTTTCTCTTTTGAACCTTCAGATAGCATAATATCATAGTTTGAGATACGTGCCTTGTTTTTCGCACGACGTCCTTTTGGGCTCGTACGGATCCACTCAAGTTCTTTGTCAAGCTCCTTTTTTCGCTTGCTCTCATGCTTCTCTTCTTGAGAAAGACGTTTTGTTTTCTGTTCTAACCAGTTCTGATAATTGCCCTTGTAGGGAATGCCTTCGCCTCTGTCCAACTCTAGGATCCATCCAGCGACATTGTCAAGGAAATATCTATCGTGCGTAACGCATAGAACGGTTCCGACATATTGCTCAAGATGTTGCTCGAGCCAGTCGATAGATTCGGCATCTAAGTGGTTTGTAGGCTCATCAAGAAGTAAGACATCAGGTTTCTTTAAAAGGAGTCGACATAATGCGACACGACGTCTTTCTCCACCAGACAATTCAGAAACAAGTTGATCGTCAGGCGGACAGCGTAGTGCGTCCATTGCAATACTCAATTTGGTATCTAGCTCCCAAGCATCCAGTGCATCAATTCTATCTTGAACCAATGCCTGACGATTGATAAGGGCTTCCATTTTTTCAGGAGAATTGAGGATTTCCTCATCCATAAACTTTGCGTTGATCTCCTCGAATTCAGCCAAAGTATCCACGATTTCCTGTGTACCTTCTTCAACAATTTGGCGCACTGTCTTTGACGCATCCAAATCTGGCTCCTGAGGAAGATATCCCACAGTATAGCCCGGTGACCAAACAATATCCCCCCTAAAAGACTCGTCCAAACCAGCAATTAATTTCATTACTGTTGATTTACCAGAGCCATTCACACCGATGATTCCAATCTTCGCACCATAATAAAAGGACAGGTATACATCCTTGAGTATCTGCTTTCCAGTAGGCGTTTCTTTGTTCACCTTTTCCATTGAAAAGATTACTTTCTTATCGTCAGACATGTTTTGAGTTTGATTCGGAAAATTCTTATTACTAAACACAAAGGTAATTCACAACCCCCCGCCAACTAACCCTTTTTAAAGCTGGTTATCACGAGGAACAGAATGACCGACTGCAAAAGAATGAGAAAGTAATGGAGTATGATGATCTGATCATTCGGAACTGTAATTTCTAAACCCATATCTAGTACTTTATAAAACAGAAATGACGCCCCAAGCCCCCCCAAATAACCAATCTGCTTTAACATATCAATTTTACTTAGCAATTCTTTTCTATGCGTCACAAGTGTTTCAGCCCTGACCAAATACCCGCCAAAAATAAAGGTGAGTTGATACCCACAATAGATCAGCAAAGCTGACGTGAGACTGTATCCTAAAACCAAGAATAAGATCACCGTCAGTAGCATGACAACTTCGACGAACAAAGAGATTCGGTAAAAACTTTTAATGTTTAAGAGGCGCTCATAAAACTTGGCAATAACAATCATCGCGACAGCCAAACCCATACCACCTATAGAATAAATTTCAGGATCCAACGGCTCATAGATTTTAAATAAAATCCCAATTGACACTCCTGTAAATGAAGAGTTTAGGAGTTTATAAATCAGGAAGTTTTTTTCAACTAATTGCATTGGTCGTCATTTTTTCAGAAAGGTCTTGACCACAAAGGTACTCGCGAAGGGACATCCTTGATTACCTTGGCACCATGGCAAAAAAAAATGATCTGGAACGCAATAAAAACGAGGACCGAATGCGGCTTCTTGTTTCAGGTTTAGAAAGAAAACTTGACCTTGTAAAGAAAGGGGGTGGAGCAACACGCATTGAGAAAGAACACGCAAAAGGCAAAATGACAGCCAGAGAGAGACTCTCTGTGTTGTTTGATCCTGAGTGCAATCGATTTGAATTGGGGGCGCTCGTGGGAGATGGCATGTATGAGGAGTACGGAGGCTGCCCGTCAGGTGGTGTGGTTGTTGAAGTGGGACGGATTCACGGCAGGCTTTGTATTGCCGTTGCAAATGATGCAACAATTAAAGCAGGCGCTTGGTTTCCTATCACAGCTAAGAAAAATCTGAGAGCACAAGAAATCGCGCTTGAAAACAAACTGCCCATCATCTATCTCGTGGACAGCGCAGGTGTATTTCTACCGCTTCAAGATGAGATCTTCCCTGACAAAGAACACTTTGGAAGAATGTTTCGAAATAACGCAAAATTGTCGAGCGAGGGCGTGCCACAAATAGCTGCAGTAATGGGATCATGCGTCGCTGGAGGTGCATATCTCCCAATTATGAGTGATGAGTCACTGATTGTAGAAGGAACAGGATCGATCTTTTTGGCAGGCAGTTATTTGGTCAGAGCGGCGATCGGAGAAAATGTGGACAACGAAACCCTTGGAGGTGCGCGTACACAAACAGAAATAAGTGGTGTCATCGATTACCCTTGTAAGGATGATAAGGATGCGCTAAAAAAGATCCGAGACTTGGCCTCACATTGGGGCAAAACATCGAACGCTGCTAATTTCACGAGAGCAAATTCAGTAGGCCCATCTGGACAATCTATTTCTTCAATTCTTCCTGAAGAACGAAACAAACCCTATGAATCTCATGATTTAATTGACGCTTTGGTTGATGAGGGGTCTTTTACTGAATATAAAAAGACGTTTGGAAAGACACTCATATGTGGATACGCTCGCGTGGATGGCTGGAGTGTTGGAATTGTTTGTAATCAGCGTATGACTGTCAAGTCAAAAAAAGAAGGGTTGCAGTTTGGGGGCGTGATTTATTCTGACAGCGCAGATAAAGCAGCACGATTTGTCATGACGTGTAATCAAAAAAACATCCCACTTGTGTTTTTACAAGACGTGACTGGCTTCATGGTCGGTTCACGTTCGGAACACGGTGGGATCATCAAAGACGGAGCCAAACTTGTGAATGCCGTCGCGAATAGCGTCGTCCCTAAATTCACGATTATTATGGGCAACAGTTACGGCGCTGGCAATTATGCCATGTGCGGAAAGGCATACGACCCTCGGTTTATTGTCGCATGGCCTACAGCAAAAATTGCTGTGATGGGTGGAGAACAAGCCGCAAAAGTTCTACAACAAATTGAAGTCGCGAGGCTTAATAAAGCTGGACAGCCCATAGATGAAGACAAACAAAGTGAACTTCTCAAGGAAATAGAAGCCCGTTATGAAGCACAAACACAACCAGAGTATGCCGCTTCTCGTTTGTGGATAGACGCGATTATCGATCCGGAAGAAACACGATCATGGATCAGTATGGGCGTTGAAATGGCAAATGAATCTCCATCTGAAAAGCCCTTTCGTCCAGGAGTAATCCAGACTTGAACAGATTAATTGATACCAAATGAACATTCGATTTATTTTCGTTATCACAGCGCTACTATCCGCAATCCCGTTCACATCAACTGCGCAGAAGGACAGTAAAAAAGCAAAACAAGAGAAGGCGAACATTGTGGCGTCTAATCCTTCTCCTTACCTAATATATACGTCAGAGGGTCAGATGACTTCTTTTGACGAACTCATCAAAAAGGCATTAATGTCAGATGTGGTGTTATTTGGAGAGTTACACGACAACCCCATGATACACTGGCTTCAACTGCTTCTTACTCAAGCAATCGATGTCGAAGAGAGAGACCTCACATTGGGCGCTGAAATGTTTGAAACGGATGACCAACTTCCCTTAAATGAATATTTAAATGGGGTCATCAATTTAAGTAAGCTGGAAAAAAACACAAGGGTTTGGCCTAATTTCAAAACAGACTACCTTCCGCTTGTGGACTATGCAAAAAAGAACAATCATCAATTCATTGCAACAAACGTTCCAAGGAGATATGCATCATTCGTTTATTACAATGGATTAGACACCTTAGAATATTTATCTGACGAAGCGAAACTACTTCTCCCCCCCTTGCCTATCCTTTATGATGGGGCCGTAGGATGTTATGTTGAAATGCTCGAAATGTCAGGGGGACATGGTGGAGAAAATCTACCCAAATCGCAAGCGCTCAAAGATGCTTGTATGGCACACAACATCAGTGCCAACTTACCTAAAAATGGTGTTTTCATTCACTATAATGGTGCTTTCCATTCTCAGAATAAAGATGGAATCGCATGGTATTTAAGACAAACACATCCAGAATTAAAGGTCTTAACGATTGATGCTACAGAACAAGACGACATCAACCACTTAGATCAAGAGCGCATGGGTGTGGCTGACTTCATCATTGTTACGCCTTCAAATCTTACAAAAACGCATTAGCAAAAACGAATATTATAACAGATACATCACATGAGATTTACCATTCCCACTCTAATTATTATTATCAGCACCGCATCATTCACTTTATATAGCTGTACCTCTCAAGGTGATAGCTCACAAAACGCTACCAATGAAACCACAGAGTCATATTACGGATCTGTAATTGAGACATCTGGCGCGGTTGATGCTTCTAGAATACGTGAAAAACTTAGTCTGGAAAGTCAGGTCAGTGTCAAAATGGAGGGTACAGTTGTTGCTACATGTAGAAAGAAAGGATGTTGGATGGATGTTGCATCAGGCAAAGACACAGTATTTGTGAAATTTCTGGACTACGATTTCTTTGTACCTACTGAGGGTGTCGAGGGATACCATACCGTTGTCGAAGGTGTTGCATTTTACGACACCACAACAGTAGCTGCACTGCGTCATTTTGCAGAAGATGCCGGCAAGTCCGAAGCGGAAATTCTAGCAATCACTGAGCCTGAATACCGGTTACAATTTACCGCAACAGGCGTCATGATGGAAGAGGCTAAATAATATGAGAATTGAGTCCTTTTGCATGGGTGTGGTTGCAGTCATTCTCGTGTTTTCTTGTGCGAATAATCAAGAAGAACATGGAGAGCCTGACAATAGGGTCGTGTCAATAGCAAACCCTCCTAGCCCGCTGGCCCAAATCATGCGCGACATGGACTCACGACTCGAAGAGATTAAGTTGGCGTCTGAAAAAAGTAAACATTGGCCTCAACTGAAATATCAGTTTCCCCTCATATCAGATCAGGAAGCAACTGAAGAAAGTATGCTTACAGAAGAAGTTTTTGCATACGCTTTGGCGTTTAAGGCGACAACCTCTGAATACAATAAACACCCCTCAAAGGAAGGGTTTGAAGCGATTGTTCAAGGATGTTTGGACTGCCACTACAGAAGCTGTCCTGGACCTATTGTTAGAATAGAAAAACACATGACCCTAGACGAGATCTATTGATTGCGTTCAAGATAAATTAAGGCTTCCAACATAGGTTTATAGAGTGCATGAACCTCACTCTTTTCTTTACAATCAAGGGCATTACGTAAAGTAAGAATTGCCTCCAACAGGATTTGTTCATCTTCCACAAGTTCACATTGCTCGATGAGCGTGAGGCCTTCCATCGCAGATCTAAAGTCACCAGACGTTGCACACCTGACAATAACATCTATATTTTCTGATGGCACAAATCCTGCACTCCACATGAAACCAAGGACATCAGCATGTATGTCTTTTCTATCTTGGTTTTTGAGGGTCTCTAAAAACACCCCTTCAGCTGCGCTCAGCTTCACACTGGACAACAAGCCTCTCATTTCATCTTTTAACGAATCGTCTTTGCGCAAACTGAACGCCTCTAAAAGCGGATCTACCCAAGCAATGGTTCCACTTTCATCTGCTCTTGTTAAAGCTGACTTAACCTTCTTATCGTCTTTCGACATGAGATCTTTCATGTTGCAAAGGTATCAGGTAATTTCCAACACTCCACTAATTCTGAGATCATCATTGCAGTGGCCCCCCAAACCAATCTTGATTCTAATAAAAAGCCAGGCACCATCATTCCTTTGACATCGTATGAGTTCCAGTTATCTGTACTGGAAATATATGACATTTTACATCCAAGGACTTTTGAAACTTCCCGCTCATCTGGAGACCAAACTGGACATGTTGGTAGCCATGCGACATAAGGTCTCACATAGAAATTACTGGGTGGAATGTATAAAGGTGTCAAAGCGCCTAATACATTTTCCCTGTGAACTGTTATGCCTAATTCTTCACGACATTCTCGGAGAGCCGTATCGATGTAATCTGTGTCGACAAGTTCCTTTTCTCCACCTGGCATGCCCACTTGTTTTGAGTGCACACCCTCGTATTCTGCACGCTCTATCAAAACGCCTTCGATTTCGCCTTCATATGTTGGATACATCAACCACAAAACTGCAGCTTTTCGAGCGGATTCCAATTCGGACATATCAAAAGAAGTGGGGCGATAAGGTGGCGCAGCTTTTATTTGCGCAACCAACCCCGGCAATGGACCAGAAAGCCGATTGCACAAGGCAACAACCTTTTCAGGAACATTTTCGTGAGAGAAGTTGAAAATTTCTTTATTCAGATTCACGCCTACAAGATCGCTCGGTTTTACCTTCGTACAATGCAAGTTCCTCTAATTGATAAAATCAATGGATTTCCTCCGGTCACAGAAAGCCGCAAGGATGGAATTCTCGCTGTGGGTGGAGAATTAAGTGCCACATTGTTACTGTCAGCATATGAAAAAGGCATCTTCCCATGGTATAATCCAGGAGAAATGATCATGTGGTGGTCTCCCGAAATACGGGGAGTGATTCATCTTGATGGATTAAAAAAGCATAAGAGTATGCGAAACGAACTCAATAAGAAGCGATACAACGTCACATACGATACTTGTTTTGAAAAGGTCATCCGAGCGTGTGCTCAAGATCCAAGAGGGGCGGAAAAAGGAGATGATGCGGGAACATGGATCGGAGAAGAAATGATCGAAGCATACACTGGCCTCCACAGAATAGGAATGGCTCACTCCGTTGAGGTATGGCTTGAGGATGAACTCGTGGGGGGATTATATGGGGTCTCCATAGGACGAATGTTCTTCGGTGAGAGCATGTTCTCAAAATCAACAAATGCGTCAAAAGTGGGTCTGTTTCATTTGGCCGAAAAACTAAAGAATTGGGACTTTGGACCCATTGATTGCCAAATGATGAACAGTCACATTGAGACACTTGGCGCAGTTCCCATAAGCAGAGAAGCCTTCGGCGTAGTTCTAAAGAAGTATCTTACTGCAGGGGAAACAATAAAAGGTCCTTGGACAGAGTAACCATCATGCAACGAATGCCCTCATATTTCGTTCTTAGAAGACGATGGACCAAGTCCTGGTTGAAACTCCTTGGATGGCGCTTTAGAGGTCAAGACCAACCCAGTCGATGGAGTCTGATTATGTTTGTGAGTCCAGCAAAAGGTAAGATTTTAAAAATGCAACATCGGTGGATGACATTTTTAACATCAAATCCATCAATGTGGGTTGAATTGGAAAATCGTGAAGAAATCACACGCATTCTGAACACAAAGAAAACTGTACTTATAAAATGGGATGACAATGCAAATAAGGAGGCTCTCAATAAAGTGCTTTTACATGCACGAAATAACAATGTTAGAATCTCAGCGTGTGCATGGGACATGACTCACAAAGCCATTAAGTTTCACTCTCAATTCAAACCCTCTCCATATCCTGAGCGCGACCTAAGATACATTTCTCGGTTTTTTGTGTATTTCAAAAAAATTTGAATTAACATGTTATGAACAATAAGAGTAGTTTCGTTAACAAGCCGTTAATATCTGGTCACTTAATGATGTGATATCTATTGAGTCTACTGCTAAATTGCCTGCGTAACCACTAACCTAAAAACCAGACTTAACATGAAGATGGACAAGTATGACTTAATGATATTAGATATCATCCAATCTCACAAAATGGACAACCAAAGTCACATAAGATTAAGCGTCTTAGAACGTAATTTCTGGAAATGTATTGAGGCCGATACCGACCTCCATGTAGGACAAGCCAGAATTGGAGAGCGAATTACCAACTTATATTTAGATGGTCTGATCCAAAACAAAGAAGGTTACACGCTTACTAAGAAAGGAAGAGAGCAGCTTTCTTTCGCTCCATGGAAACAAGAAGGGGCATTAGTTTAAAACATCGTTTTATCGACCAATAATAAAGGGGGCTCAATAAGGGCCCCCTTTATTATTGTCATCATCTAGGCAAAGTCTTACTTGACAGGAGGCTTCTTTGGTTTCTTTGGCTTCTCTGTTTCCTTTTCAGAATCATCGTCTGACTCATATGACTCTTCAAGTATTTCTAATCCCGGATATTTTTCCTTCCAAAATTCAAGTTTACTGTGATCTCTTACAGTAATTATTGTCCGCCTATCAAGTCTAACTTTAATATTCGGTTTTAATTGTTTTTCTCTCTTTTTACGTGCCATGCTGTCGTTAATAAATATATCGCCTTAGGGATAGTGCGAATGAACACCAAATAAGTTCAATACCATCTTTTTTTTGTAATAATTACTAAGATGTTATAGTTAATTGGTAAATCCCCGACGATTTCATTCTTTTAACGCAATAAACTCACGACTCCTCTTAATTCTTCAGCATCGACATCGTAGCCCTGAACCTTCATCACCCAATGATACATTCCATCTGGTGCGAAATAATCACCACCATTAATATTACCCATCCAAGAATCCTCCAAAGAAGTTGTTGAATACACCACATCTCCCCATCTGTTATAAATCACAAGCTCAAATGATTCGATCTGTCTTCCGATAATTTCAAAAGCGTCATTTAAGCCATCGTTATTTGGCGTGAAAGCATTCGGGACATAAAGAATCACTGAACCATAAAGGTGCACTGTTGCAACATCAAAGCATCCATTATTTGTAGTTACTGTGACCGATGCATCATATTCGTCCAGCCCATCATAACTGTGACTCACCTCTCTTTGGTAGCCAAATGCGCCATCACCAAAATCCCATAGAAAATTGAAAGCACCTAAAAATGGCTCATCTGGATTTGTGATCACATCGAAATCATAAGTATCATCTCCTCTATCGTAACGCACAATCGTCGCCTCAACAGTTTCAACATCGACACGCATTGACGCACTTATGTCATACTCACAATTGTCGACGATCATCACTTCATATGTCGTTCCTACTGTGGGAGATATAGTATGTGCCAATTCACTGTCTATAAAATTCTCCCAAAGTATTTGATAAGGTGGCTGACCTCCGACAATGTCCAATTCCATCGTGGTTTGTGCCCCATTGCACAGCAGCGTGTCGTTTGAAAGAGATAATTCAAGTGGCTCATAGGGAACTTCAAAAAGCGTTTGAAGATAAAGATCTCTGTCACATCCATCATGTATGTAAATTTCCATCAAGTGATTCGTCAGGGACGTATGATCAATGCACTGATCAGAACCAAAATCAATGCCATTAATAGACCAGTTATAAGTAACAGGCGGATATTCTAAGTCTGGGTTTTGAATCAAGTCTACGCATACTGTTTCAAACTCATCACAAGCTACGGTGACAACCTCAGGAGTGACTGCTTCTAAGGGAGGCGTGTCGTAGATGAAGATGCTGATTAAACTCTCCGTGGTCCCACTTATAATATTCAATTTTAACTCTTCGGTACCTTCATCAATGAAATCTTGTGGCACAGTAAAAGATAAGGCAATATCATATTCACCTACAGGAATCATCGCCAATGAGGGAAGTCCATCGATATCCTCAAGGAAAGAAGCTTCCGATGTGGGGTCTTCCGTGATTTGGAACTCAAAAGGGTAAACTGAAGGCACCAGGCAAGGTCGACTGATGGTGATCGTCGAGACGCCACAATCTTCCCATGCACAATAAATAACAACATCATCTAAAGGGTCGGGATCACAATCTGGTGATGCCACAGCTTCATATTCTGTAGGAATTGGAGAGCCGAAACTCCCTTCCTCAAGAATCACAATTGATTCTAACCAATCGTCACTCCCATCAGCAATCGCCAGTTTAATATGGTAAGTAAGGCCACAACTCACGGGGCTTGATGCCGTGAACATTTCAGTATATCCATTAATACATGGCGGATCAACTGCACCTGGATTGTCAATATAATACTCAGGATTTGTCACATCATTTACAGAACTAATTGTCACTGGAAGAGGTGGGTCTGAATCTGGAACCTGAGCAATATTAATCGCACCATCTGGGAATCCAGCAGGTGAAGCATAAGGACCCGAAATACCAGGTCCTGAAAGGAAAAAAGCAAAAATATCGTTGTATTGAGAATTGACCCAGCCCAAATATTCGTCCGACCCGAAAACATAATTGAATGACACGAAATCTCCTGAAGGCTGAAAGTCAAACTCTAAAATGCAGACGTCGTTGACCGATTGGACGCTGAAGGTTTGGCCAATAAGCGGGGGGACCGAATTTGCAACGGTCAGCAAATCCGCATCTCCTGCCCCACCACATCCACCACAACCCGCAGCGCCATCACATGTTGCGGGATTTGTCGCCAAATCAGTACTCATAATAATGCCATTTTCAATGGAAATGCCTTCGCCATTGGTCAGATAACCAATTTGTTCTAAAGACCCTGTAAACTGAACATTTGTAGCTGTAACCCCCTCTCCCAAGAGGACATTATTCACATACTGAGTAGGCGTCATCGCCTGAGAAACATCCATTTGTGCCAGAATAAATGATGTGCTTAAAAGCAAAATCAAGGTCGAGACAAATTTGAGAGACGATATCATTGAAATACGCGTTTGTTTTATCATTGTAATATGCTGTAAGATAAGTGATTTCTTAAAGAATCAAATTCATTAAGTTTGCCAAATGCAGAATGTCATCTTTTTTTCTGATTCTAAAAGTGTAAACATCTACCCATTAAACCTTGGGAGATGCGAGTCAACACTTCACTTTGGAGGCAGGTCCGTCGCAGTACAATGGAGAGACCTCCTGGTTGGAATGGATGCTGATTTTGAAATAAATTCACGCCTCATGCCCACGAAAGAGGCTGCACGAATCATAAGGGGCATGGAACCAGGCGATATTTGGGGGAGTGGAGAAGATATATATGCAAGCAGGAAAGGAGAACAAACAAGACACATTCAGCCTGAAATAGACGTCCATTCAGAGCTTCTTTTTACACAATCTGCCACAGATTATTTTTCGATGTGCGGTACAGGAATCGCCGAAGATTTAAAAAACATGAAGCTCACCTGGAGTGCAAGGACACTGTCGGAAGAAGAACGGGATGCATGGGCGCGCTTAGGGGTTATTGTTCATGGAGAACTTGAGAAAATTCATTTGGCGCCAGGGGCCATCCTTAGAAGTTGCAACATTAATACGGAAGAAGGTGAAGTTATTTTGGGAGCCAACGCAGAAGTCATGGAGGGCTCAAATATCAGGGGGCCATTTGTCTTGGGAGAGCAGAGCCAATTGAGAATGGGCAGTAACGTATACGGACCTACTTCTATTGGAAAGCACTGTAAAGTGGGAGGAGAATTAAGCAACGTCGTGATACACGATTACGCTAACAAAGCACATGGTGGATTCTTAGGAAACAGTGTGATCGGATCTTGGTGCAATCTTGGTGCAGAAACATCAGCCAGCAATCTAAAAAACACCTATGGAGAAATAAAAATGTATCACGCTGAAATAAAAAAACACATCAACAGTGGCAAGACATTTTGTGGCTTATTAATGGGAGACCATAGCAAAACAGCAATTCATACAGCTTTTGACACCGCCACAGTTGTAGGTGCATTTTGTAACATCTTCGGCGCCAACACACCGCCCAAGCATATTCCATCCTTTTCTTGGGGAGGATCTGAAGGACTTACTGAACATCGGCTTGAGCAAGCGATCACTACAGCGCGTAAGGTTCTTTCAAGAAGAGGAATAGAACTTACCCCAAAAAAAGAATCTGAAATAGCGACACTTTTTTCATTAACCGAAGACGAAAGAAAATAGATTACTGACCTTCAGAAAAAAAATGACAAAAATACCTGACACGCTGTCAGAAATACTCAATGGCACGCACCTTGCGTTACATAGAGTCCATACAACCTACATGATAGATTTCGACTCCCCTTTCCAATTTTTTGCTGAATCACAAGAAAGTGAATTTATACCTCTCATCACTGAAGAGGATGAAAAAGCAATGCATAAGCAAGATGTTCCAGACAACATCCCTTTGTTATCTCTGCGCAATACTGTCCTCTTTCCCGGAGTCGTCATCCCAATTACCGTAGGAAGAGACCGATCTATCAATTTAATCAAGGAGGCAAATAAAAACAAAACCACCATCGGGGTTGTGTCACAGAAAGACGGCAAAACAGAAGACCCTTCAGGTGAGGATTTGAATAGAGTGGGCACAGTCGCTAGAATCATTAAAATGCTGCGCATGCCCGATGGGACGAATACTGTAATTCTGCAAGGTCAGAGACGGTTTTCATGGGATAAAATAATTCAAGAAACCCCCTATCTTAAAGCGAGTGTCACAGCGTTTGGTGGTCGTGAAGACTTGCCAAACAACAAATCAACTCAAGCGCTTATCGAAAGTTTAAAAGAGCTTGCGATCGAAATTATTGACATGAGTCCCACCATTCCTTCTGAAGCAGCTGGGGCGATTAAAAACATTGAGCGACTGAGTTTCCTTGTGAATTTTATAGGCTCCAATATGAATGCTTCGGTCAAAGCAAAACAAGAACTTTTAGAAATTTCAGGGCTTGAAGAAAGGGCAAATAAAGTGCTACAAATGCTCAACAAAGAGAAGCAAATACTTGAACTCAAAAATGACATACAAAGCAAAGTACGTGACGATTTAGACCAACAGCAAAAAGAATATTTCTTGAATCAACAAATGAAGAAGATTCAAGAGGAATTAGGAGCAAACCCATTAAAGGAAGAAATCGAAGAAAGAAAAGCCAGGGCAAAGAAGAAAAAATGGCCGGAGGAGGCGTCCTCTCTTTTTGATAAGGAAATTCAAAAGCTTGAAAGGATGAATCCCCAAGCAGCCGAATACAGTATGCAATCAAATTACATCGAGCTCCTCCTCGATCTGCCTTGGGATGAACGATCGAAAGACAATTTTGATTTAAAAAATGCGATCAAAGTTCTCGACAGCGATCATTACGGTCTTCAAGAAGTCAAAGAACGTATCGTTGAACATCTTGCTGTACTTAAAATAAAAGGTGATTTAAAAGCGCCTATCATTTGTTTGTATGGACCTCCAGGAGTTGGAAAGACATCTTTAGGCAAAAGTGTTGCAGAAGCATTGGGGCGCAAGTATGTCAGAATGAGCTTGGGGGGGTTGAGAGACGAAGCGGAAATTCGTGGACATCGAAAAACGTATATAGGTGCGATGCCAGGGCGCATTCTACAAAATCTTAAAAAAGCTGGAACATCTAATCCACTGTTTGTACTTGATGAGATTGACAAACTTGCCAAGGACAGTCATGGAGATCCGTCTTCAGCCATGCTCGAGGTCCTCGATCCTGAACAAAACAGCACTTTTCATGACAATTACTTAGATATCGATTACGATTTAAGTAGAGTCATGTTTATTGCGACGTGCAATGACCTTTCTACAATACATCCTGCATTAAGGGACAGAATGGAAATCATTGAGGTTTCTGGCTACACCATTCAGGAAAAAGTTCAAATTGCAAAGCGTCACTTGTTGCCAAAAGTCATCAAGGATACAGGACTTACAAAAACGAAAATTCAAATCCCTATTTCTACAATCGAGAAGGTTGTCGAATTATACACCAACGAATCAGGTGTCAGAGGGCTCGATAAGAGAGTCGCAAAAATCGTTAGAAACAGAGCGAAAGAAATTGCGATGGAAGAGCCATATCAAGCAGAAATTAAACCCACAGATCTTGTCAATATTCTAGGACGCCCCAGAGAAAAGGACAAGTATCAAAACAACGATGTTGCAGGAGTCGTGACAGGCTTAGCCTGGACACCCACAGGAGGGGACATCTTGTTTATAGAAACATCACTTACACCTGGGAAGGGAAAACTAACCTTGACTGGAAACTTAGGGGAGGTGATGAAAGAAAGCGCAATCATTGCACTTGAATACCTGAAGGCTCACTCGGTGGAATTTGGCCTCAAGCCTGATCGTTTTGAGAAATGGAATGTCCACGTACACGTCCCACAAGGGGCAATCAAAAAAGATGGTCCGAGTGCTGGAATTACAATGCTGACCGCTTTGGCTTCAGCATTCACTCAAAGGAAGGTCAGAAAATACCTGGCAATGAGTGGTGAAATCACTTTGCGTGGACAAGTGCTCCCTGTGGGTGGGATTAAAGAAAAGATTCTCGCAGCCAAACGTGCTGGAATAAAAGAGATCATTTTGTGTGAAAGAAACAGACAGGATATTGAGGATATCGATTCAAGATACTTGAGAGGCATGAAGTTTACATACGCTACCAAAATGAATCAAGTGGTCATGCGTGCGCTCTTATCTACAACCGTAGAATCCCCCATAGATTTTAACACATCAGATGACTAATGAATTGTAAATCAATATTTTTATTANCTTTATCTACACTTATTATTAATATCAGTAATGGACAAGGAAATGTCTGGGGCTCCATGCCCTTGGACATATCGATTGACGCACGAAGCGCTGGATTAAGTGGCAAACTTGCTGCAAATATGAATCCCAACGGAGGGGCTGCAGCATACAATCCGGCATTTGTTGACAGCACATCATTAGGCGTTGTGAATGTATCATACCTGAATTATTTCGCAGGAATACAAATGGGTTCAATTCACGGTGTGATTAGAAACAGAGGCAAGCACACCCTTCATGTGGGTGCTCGCTTTTCTTCTTTCGGGAAATTTGGGGGATATGATTCATCGGGATGGCCGACCGGTGAGTTTTCTGGAGGCGACTATTTTTTGCAATCCGGAGTGACATGGAAACTCGATTCTGTTTGGACTGCTGGGATAACCGGATGGGGAGGATTTAGAAATCTAGACAGAGAAAATGCCGGAGTATTGGGATTTGATGCTGGCATAATGAGGGTTTGGCCTGACCAATTATTCGCTGCTGGGATCTTGATTTCTGGCATTGGGAGACAGTTTGCAGGAACCGGGAGTCAACCCGTCGGATGGATGCCCTACAACATTCAACTTGGCTTGACAAAAGGGTTTAAAAATGCGCCATTCAAACTGTATGTACAAGCTGAACACTTAGAGCAATGGGCACTCGCGCCCGAAGGCACTTATGATGACGATACTGACCCATTGACAGGAGAAACAATCCCAAATACGACATGGAAATTCGGCGATCAACTTGGCCGACATTTGAGAGCCGGAGTTGAAATAAGTTTGGGAAGTGGTCTTGGCGCTCAAATTGGATATGATTACAGAAGGCGAGTTGAAATGGTTGCCGCAGGGAGAAGAGGAACGAATGGACTTTCTATAGGAGTGACTATGAAACTCGGTGATTTTGACATTGGAATTGCACGAAACACATATCACTTTGCAGGTTCTTCTACTCATTTATCAATAGCGTTAATACTTCCTCGCTCTTAGGTGAAGTAGATTGGATGCACATCACTATCTTCGTCACATGGCAAAGCAACGAATCACCATAGCAATAGATGGACACTCATCTGCAGGCAAAAGCACTATGGCCAAGGCGCTTGCTAAGGAGCTGAATTATTTTTATATAGATACTGGAGCGATGTATCGGGGGGTCACTTTATTTGCCATGAAGGAACGATACGTCATGAATGGCTGTGTTGATGAAAGCGGCCTGGAGCAAGCTTTAGATCGTCTTTTTCTCACATTTAGATTTAACCCCAGTACTGAAAGTTCAGAAATGCACCTCGGGGGAACGAACATTGAAAAGGAAATCCGAACCATGGAAGTGGCCAAAAACGTGAGTCTTGTGGCGAAAATACCCGCTGTAAGAAACAAACTTGTGGCTTTGCAAAGAAGATTGGCTGAAGGAGACAGTGTGGTGATGGACGGCAGAGATATTGGAACTGTTGTTCTTCCCAATGCAGAACTTAAATTCTTCATGACCGCGGACCCCGAAGTTAGAGCATGGAGACGACTGAGAGAGTTACAGGAAAATGGCAAAGAGGTCACCTTTGATGAGGTTTTAGAAAACGTACTAGAGAGAGATCGAATAGATTCAGAAAGGGCTGTAGCACCTCTAAAACAAGCAGATGATGCAGTCGTCATTGACAACAGCAACCTGACAATGGAGGAGCAGTATCAGTTTATGCTTAATCTGGCAAAAAAGAGAATGGAACAGTAAGGATGTCATATCAGATTTTCCAAAAACTTCTTACGCTACTCGCTTTTTCAACAGCATTAATTAGTTGTGCGCAATCCACATCTTATGTGGAAGAAACGCCCAAACTGACACCTGACTTTTTATCAGCAGATTCTGTTTGGGTTGACAGTGTTCTTGCGAGTCTGAGTATGGAAGAACAAATTGCACAACTTCTTATGGTTCCGATTTACGCGCGACCTGATACAAATGGATGGTCCGAGGCAGAACAATGGGCAAGAGACCTAGGAATTGGGGGTGTGATCTGTATGCAAGGGGGGCCAGAATTTCAAAGAATGAGACTGGAACGTCTTCAGAAAGCATCAAACGTGCCCCTCATGGTGGCTTCTGACGCTGAGTGGGGATTAGGTATGCGGTTGGATTCAACAAGAAGTTTCCCTCGATCCCTAACCCTTGCAGCAACACGAAACCCTGAACTCGTCCGGAGATTTGGTCAGATCGTAGGGGGCTCCTTAAAAAAAACTGGCATTCATGTGAATTTTGCGCCCGTCGTAGATGTGAATTCCAACGCGATCAATCCCGTGATTGGCAGCCGAAGTTTTGGAGAAAACGTAGCATTGGTAGGAGATCTGGGCTTAGCGTATGCGATGGGATTGCAGGATGTAAATGTCCTGGCGACTGCGAAGCACTTTCCTGGACATGGCGACAGCGATTCAGACTCACATAAAACACTCCCGACAATCTCTGGAGACAAACACAGATTAGATTCTGTAGAACTTGCACCATTCAGAGTATTAATTGACGGAGGTGTCGGCGCAATGATGATTGCACATCTCGATGTTCCTGCTTTAGACAGTACAGAATCGCAACCCTCTACCCTATCCCCTACGATTGTCGACACTCTGCTTAGGCAGAAAATGGGGTTTGAGGGACTTGCCTTTACAGATGCATTGTCCATGAAGGGATTCGTTGATTTTGCGGGAGACAGGCCGCGTGCGAGGGATGCCCTACTCGCAGGCAACGACATTTTGCTTTTTCCGGGAGATCCTGTCCAAGTCATTCAGGAGATTTCAAATGCGATCAATGAAGGAACACTAGACTCAGTAATAGTTACAGAAAAATGCAAAAGGGTATTGCTTGCCAAGGTTTGGACTAATGCAAGTGCACAAATCCCGTCGAAAGGAACACCATGGGAGCCCCACAATGCTGAACAAGTTCACAGGGAAATCTTAGAGAAGTCCATGACACTCCTGGCAAACCGAAGCAATACACTTCCTTGGCTTGCCCCTGAAGGCAAAATCACCATCATCAACATCTCTGACAAAGCAGCCTCGGCAAAGCCCTACACAGACCATCTCAAAATAACTCTGGGCAAATCATACCAGGTTTCTTCATTTAGCATTGGAAAAGACGCATCAGGTTGGGGCCGGAACGATGTCATATACGCGTGTCTTAAGGCTGACCTTGTCATTGTAAATTTCTTAGAATCAAACAACCGACAATCTCAGAATTACGGCATCTCTCCAACAGCTGTAAAAGAATGTTCTCAGAAGATCCGTCTGACCAAACAAGACACTACAAACCAAACCAAATGGGTTGTCAACGTATTCGCAAATCCCTATTGCCTCAACGAAGACTGGGCAGAGATAAGTGACAATGCGGACGGGTTAGTGATGGCATACCAGGATGATTATAGAACACAAGAGACCGCTGCGGATGTTCTGGCGGGAGTTGCATCAGCGAATGGATTGCTCCCCGTCACTCCCCCAGGGTCCGTGTATCGAGAAGGAGATGGTTTGGGGCTTCCATGTGCCGGTGGCACAAGATTGGGTTGGGATCAATGGGCGTGTAACGGGAATTGGGGTCCTGCTTATCAAATTGACTCCATCGTCAGTGAGGCTATCAGGGAATCGGCAATGCCAGGTTGCAGAGTGGTCGTCGCTCACAAGGGACGTGTCATGCACGATGGGGTGTATGGAACAACAGATGGACGGACCCAAGTTGAAGAAGGCACGATCTATGACCTCGCGTCCATCACAAAAATTGCTGCCACTTCGTTATGTTTAATGGCGGGAAATGAAGCGGGGNGGTTTGACCTTCAGGAACCACTTTCTCATGCGCTTGAGGAATTAGACACCCTTGAATTGGGCACCCGAACCTATCAAGATATCCTATCACATCAGGCAGGACTGTATCCTTGGATTCCTTTTCATATTGAGACATTGAGTGATTCTCTAGACCTGTTGAGTGACACGCCACTTTGTGATGAAAACATGTGCGTAAATCCTGGACTGTACATATGTAGTCAATATGTAGACACCATGTATCTGCGTATCAGAAACAAAGAGATTCGTGAAGCAGGCCACTATAGATACAGCGATTTGGGCTATTACCTCATTCATAAAAGAATGAANGAAAAATATCGGTGTGATGATGCAATAGATTCTCTTTCTCACACATGGTTCTATGAGCCGATGGGACTCTCCAGCATGGGGTTCAAGCCTCTAGAAAGAGCAGGAATAGATCTTGGTGAGATTGCGCCCACAGAAATCGATACGATTTTCAGAAAACGGACCGTGCATGGGTATGTTCACGACCCCGGCGCGGCATTGCTTGGCGGTGTGAGTGGTCATGCTGGGCTATTTAGTGACGCGCATGATTTAACACGTTTGGGACAAATGCTTCTCAATGGTGGCACTTTGATGGGGAATGACTTTTTCAGGTCTGAAGAAAAGACGGTCGAGAAATGGACCTCCAGGGCCTATCCTGACACCAAAAACAGAAGGGGGATTGCGTTTGATAAGCCTGCACTTGAACTTGATCAAGGCCCCACGTGCAATCTGTCAAGTGCGTCAAGCTTTGGACATTCTGGGTTTACAGGAACACTGATTTGGGTCGATCCTAAATACGACTTGGTTTTTGTGTTTTTAAGCAACAGGACATACCCACACGCAGAGAATAGAAAGCTCATCACCATGGATGTCAGAACAGAAATCCAAAGGGTCGTTATGGAACATTTAAACGCCGTATCACGATGAAAATAGGAATGGTGTGCTATCCCACGTTTGGAGGTAGCGGTGTCGTCGCTACTGAATTGGGGAAAGCGCTTGCTAAAAAAGGACATGAAGTACATTTCATCACCTACAATACGCCTGTACGTTTAGGGAACTTTAAGCCAAATATTTTCTACCACGAAGTTCGCGTGTCAGATTATCCTTTATTCGACTACCCTCCTTACGAACTCGTTCTTGCCAGCAAGATGGTCGAAGTCGCGCGCGATCACGCGCTCGATTTACTTCATGTTCATTATGCCATTCCTCATGCCAGTGCGGCAATCACAGCAAAAAAAATCTTGGCTGAAGAAGGGCTTAAAATGCCAATCATCACNACGCTNCACGGCACTGACATNACGNTNCTNGGANGAGACCCNTCATTTGAGCCTGTCATTTCTTACGCCATNAACTCAAGTGATGCAGTCACCGCTGTGTCGAATGATTTGAAAAATGACACCTTTAAGTTGTTTGGGGTNAACAGAGANATNGAGGTNATCCCCAACTTCTACTGCCCTTCTCATTACCAAATATNCCCCAACNAAGAATTCAGAAAACAAGTGGCCCCAGAAGGTCAACCCATCATCACACATATCTCAAATTTCAGACCCGTCAAACGCATCCTTGATGTCATTAAGATCTTTTCATTTATTTCCAAGGAATTAGATGTACGTCTTTTGTTGGTGGGAGATGGACCTGAACGCAATGCTGCGGAACAACTCTGTAAAGAGCTTGGTATTGAGGAGAAAGTCACTGTTTTAGGAAAGGTNAAAAANCCAATNGAGCCNCTGCTNGTCAGCGATCTATTCCTACTCCCCTCCGAAACTGAGAGTTTCGGACTGGTGGCCCTTGAAGCCATGGCGGCTGGGGTACCTGTCATCTCTTCGAATACAGGTGGCTTGCCTGAGGTAAACCGACATGGTGTATCAGGGACGATGAGAGATGTGGGCGACATAGAGGGCATGGGAAAGGATGGTTTGAAAATTTTAAGAAATCCTGAGGTCTTGGCGACATTTAAAAAATCAGCTTTGGCGCGTGCAGAGGAATTCAGAATTGATTTGGTCTTGCCCAAATATTTGGCTTTATATAAGAGAATAATCGAGTGATGGCTTCTAAGAAGAAAACACGTTCGATTGGGAAAAGAATCTCTATTGCAGATCACGGCGATGCGACGACGATTGTGATCGACACCACAATTACGGATACGCAACGCATGTCGCTCGAAACGTGGCTGGGTGGATGGACCGGGTTGGGCGTCTTGTTGATGTATGGCGCNGCTACATTTGAAGGAGATGAACGCTTGTTTTACNTGGGATGCTTGGTGTTTTGGACTTTTTTCTGGGTCCGCATCGCAAAAGTGGTCGCTTGGAGAAGAATCGGTAAGGAAATCATTCGGATTGACAAGAATCGGGTCATCATTAAAAATGCNTTCGGCACCCGTGGACGCGACCAATTGTATGACNTGNAGAAAATCTCTGGACTGAACTTTTATAAAAGAGAAGCAACCTCCTTTATGCAGCAGCTTGACAACAGCTTCTGGATTATTGGTGGAGATACCGTTTATTTCACCTACAACGGAAAAACCCAAGTCTTGGGCAAGCAACTTCCGTCACAAGACGCTAAACAACTCTCTCAGGTCTTAAACAAGATTATTGACGGATATAAAGCGTAGCGCTTAGTGGGGGCTATTTCATAATGCCTGGACGGCGGAATTTAGCTAAGTGATTTAAGATGCGCTATGGCGACGGCATACCCACTTACACCCAATCCGGAAATAACGGCCTTACATGCGCCCCCTACGATCGAAATGTTTCGAAATTCTTCCCTGGCGTGGATGTTGGAGATATGTACTTCTATCACGGGTGCGGAAATCGAGGATACCGCATCNCGAATTGCGACAGAGGTATGCGCATAACCACCAGGATTGAAAACGATGCCATTAAATCTTGAGCCGAAATCTTGAATGGCATCAATGAGGGCCCCTTCATCGTTTGATTGAACATCTGCAATCTCAATGTCAGGGAAGCGCATTCGGAGATCAGACACCAAGTCGTCGAGGGTAGAATNCCCATAAACCTCCGGTTCTCGGGTACCGAGTAGATTCAGATTGGGTCCGTTAAGTANNAGNATTTGGAAGCGTGACATTGAAAGGGACTATTGACTTTTTAATGAAACAAATGCATGAACTGGCAAGTGGTCGGAAATATAAAACCCATGCTTGATATATTCATCTGCACACACCCATGATACTTCTGCACCGTCAACCAGGATATAATCTATCCTGGGACCAGCAAAGCCCACGGGGTCGAATCCGGTATACGTGCCGAAGCTTTTTCTGCATCTCGTTTTTGCAACATCGTAAGAATCTTTCAGATTCGTGGAGAGTAAAAACGAGATTTCTTCGGATTGAGGTTCCGCGTTAAAATCTCCGAGTACGATGACAACATCTGCCCCACCCTTCATGGCCCAACTTCGGATTAAAGCTGCTGACGCTTGTCGCGCTTCCTCCCCCACGTGAGACCAATGTGAATTTATCACACGAATGATTTGACCTGATTCTTTGTGATGAAGAGAAACAATTGATGCGATGCGAGGCATGGTCGCATCCCAACCTATTGAAGCCGTATCCGACCACGATTCAGAGAGCCATCTGGTTTCTGTATGCAAAAGATCAAAATGCTTCGTCTGCCACATAATAGGACACGCCTCTCCTTCCCCATTTCCGAAACGCGTTTCAGAATAAACGCTCATCCAAGGCATTTTTGATTTAAGGTCTTCGAGCTGATTGGGCAAAGCCTCCTGAAGCCCTACAATATCAAAGAATGCAATGGCTTTTGTGACCTCTTCTTTCCGTGTGTCCCAAAGCAATGGATCAGCGGGGTTGTCATACCTAATATTAAACGTCATGAGTGAAACCTCAAGAGTTGTTTGGGCGGACAGCACAGCAGAATACACCGAAAAGAACACGAGGCAAAGAGAGAAAAGTGTAGTTCTTGTGATCATCTTACAAATGTACCTGCAATTTAGGTGTACAGAGGTGCAAAACGGGCTTTACCTTTGCCACGATATGGGAAAACAAAAAATGTATCGAAAAGGTGAAGTTATACAAGTCACAATCACTGATTCAGCTTTCGGAGGAAAGGGAATAGCGAAAATTAAAACTGAGCGCGGAGATTTCACAGTTTTTGTACAAAACACGTTCCCAGGACAACACGTTAGTGCTCAGGTCATTAAATGTAAAAACAGATATGCAGAATGCCGTTTAAAAGACATTATAACACCTTCACTTGATGAGATTCAGACGCCATACCAGACAATACCAGGGGCACCATACGCCTCATTTCCAATAGAAATTCAGCACAAATACAAGGAGGAAACCGCGATAAATTTATTTGAAAGAATCGGGGGGATATCAAATGCAAAAGAGATTTATCAAGGGATAGTAGGCTCACCAAGCGTGTGGCATTACAGAAACAAAATGGAATATAGCTTTTCCGAAATTCGTCACGATTTGGATAGCGGAGAGAAAATGGACGATTTCGGTTTGGGATTTAAGCACCGTGGGACGTGGTGGGCTGTTGAAAATTTAGATCGAGATTCCGGATTGTTTGACAAACAAATTGAGGATGACATTTATAAAGTCCGTGAGTGGTGTGAAAAAACGGGGCTTCCAGCTTGGCACCCCCCACAAAGAAAGGGTTTCTTTCGGTTTTTTGTGATCAGACGCAGTGAAGCAAGCAATGAGATTCTCATCAATTTGGTGACGACTTCTGGAGGAGAAGGAAAATTTATTGCGTCGGAATTCACGGAATTTATTCTGGGCCTTTGGGGAGATCGAGTGGCAGGAATTCTGCACACCATCAACGATGACATCGGAGAAAGGGTGGAAGCCAGAGAAGGTAGCAGCGCATTGATCTTCGGACAAGACCGCATTACGGAGGTTCTACATGGACTTCAATTTGACATCAGTTTAAGTAGCTTTTTTCAAACAAACCCACTTAGCGCGGAGAGACTCTACAGTGAAGTCATCTCCATGGCCATAGAAAAAGGGATGGGAGGAAAAGACGATGTGGTCCTTGATTTGTTTTGTGGAACAGGCACCATTTCACAATTGCTCGCACAACACCATGATGGCCAAATCATCGGCGTAGATATCGTCGAAACTGCCATTGAAGATGCGCGGATATCTGCTGAACGCAATGGCTCCAAAAACACCACCTTCTTTGCAGCCGATGTGGGTAAATTCCTACTGGAATATCCGGAATACAAAGGGTGCATAAGAACACTGGTGATGGATCCACCGCGAGCGGGAATTTCTCCAAAAACACTCAGGAAGGTCATCAGGCTGCAAGCCGACAGAATGGTTTACGTCTCATGCAATCCCGCGACACAAGCCCGAGATATGGCTACCTTGGCAGAAAACGGATATAAACTTGTTCAATTTAAGCTTGTCGATCAATTCCCCCATACGGCTCACGTAGAATCTGTGGCATTGTTTGAACGCATCCCGGGATTTATCCCCATCATTGATATGAAATAAAGAGATTATGAAGAATAACAAGATTCTTGATTCAGACCAAATAGAACGAAAGTTCCAACGTATGGCCAGACAACTGCTCGAAGCTCACCACTCAGAGTCAGAGATTATATTGATGGGAGTCGAAGGCCAAGGTCAAGAAGTGGCGATACGACTTCACTCCATTCTTTCCAAAATCGGGGATCTGGAAATCCACATTAAAAACATCAAGCTCGACAAAGAAAATCCACTTTCTAAAGAAATTGTCTGCAATGCTTCTGAAGCGGACATTCAATCAAAAGTTGTGGTCATCGTGGACGATGTTTTAAATTCTGGAAAAACATTAATTTATGCTGTAAAACACATTCTAGACTCAGGTCCAAAAGGCGTGTATACAACTGTACTAGTGGATAGAATACATCGGTCGTTCCCAGTAAGAGCTGACTATTGCGGGCTCTCCCTCTCAACGCACCTGAATGAACATATCTCCGTCAAATTGAGTAAAGTGAAAGCGAAATCTGATGCTGTTTTTCTCGAACTTTAACCTCAGAAAGGAAATCTAGAGCGCTTCTCGCAAACGCCATCCGATAGAACTCAATCTGTTTGCCAGTTCTTCATCCGTGTATTCTATCTCGTCCCACTTGACATCTGCAGTGCCATAACAACTGGCCCTTACCAGGAGGTGACGTCCGATCACACGTTCTAGATCTTCAGGCTTCACGTTTGCGAGAAGCGGTCGCGTCGCAAGGTTGTTTTTCAATCGATTTGCAAGTTCCGGCACTGGCACTGAAAGATGAACGACTACACCGTGTCTTCTCATCCAAGCCATCGCGCCATCCGCACAAGGCGTTCCTCCACCTGTAGCGATGACTGATTCAGGTTCTTCAACAATTGTTCTTAAGAGTTCTGATTCTTCAATGCGAAAGGCCTCTATGCCAAACTCAGCGACATACTCACTTATTGAACACCCCAAATTGTCCTCTATGCGCGAATCCATATCTATAAATGGTCTGGACATCTGCTCTGAGAGACGTTTGCCAAGTGTAGATTTCCCACTGCCCATAAATCCTACCAAAATCAAATGCATCAATCAAATATGTTTATACAATTCACACAAGTGTACTACAGATTATTCAGAACAAAAACAAGTTGGATCATTTAACATTAACGTTTAGCATTTGAAAACCTTCTAAAGTTCCTGTGATTTTATCACCTGATTTGACGGGCCCTACCCCAGATGGAGTCCCTGTAAATATCAGATCCCCTGTTTTAAGTGTCATAAACTGGGAGACATACGATATAAGATCATCGACTTTGAAAATCATATCCGAGGTTGAGCCCATTTGCACTTTCGTTCCGTTGATGCTCAAATCAAAATCTAGGTTCTGAATACTTTTACCCAAACGATCCAATGACATAAATTGTTCTGAGACAACCGCAGAACCATCAAACGATTTGGCTTTTTCCCAAGGCCTCCCCGCCGCTTTAAGTTTGCGTTGAACATCTCGCGCAGTGAAGTCAATCCCGAGCCCTACCTCAGCATAATAGCGAGACGCATATTTAGTTTGAATTGCCTTGCCCAGTTTAAGAATCTTTACAACCAACTCCACTTCGTAATGAACCTCATCCGTCCAATCGGGAATATAGAAAGCATGGCGTTTGTGCAAAACGGAACTGTCTGGCTTGAGGAAAAACATAGGTTCAGAGGGAACAGCGTTGCCTAGCTCTTTGGCGTGGTCGAGGTAATTACGTCCTATACAAATTATCTT
This sequence comes from Crocinitomicaceae bacterium, assembly GCA_002700285.1. GTDB lineage: Bacteria > Bacteroidota > Bacteroidia > Flavobacteriales_D > Sanyastnellaceae > UBA974. The sequence goes on from PACT01000015.1 coordinate 60,820, forward strand.
CATGGTGCTACAAAGAACGTCACGATTACCCTTCTATCCTTCGCCCCTCGTGTTTCTGCTCTTTCTTCTCCGAAAAAATTCATGACAACCCGCTCTGAATTCACACCACTGTCTAAGATATAGTTTCTCACGGTCGTTGCCCGAGCTCTAGAAAGGTTAAGGTTTAACACCCGGTCTCCAGACATATCAGCATGTCCCGTACACATCAGACGCAACTGGGGATATCTCACCATAAGACCTACCAATTCATTAATCTGAAGTTGGGCATTTAAGGTCAGATTCGAACTGCCCGTATAAAATCTAACATCAAAGTTGTCGGGAATGTTTAAAGCCTTAAGCGCAGGATCTGACGAGGGTGAAGATCGGTCACCATTGTTTAGTCCATTTCTTGCGATATCAATGGTATTTACAGGAACATTTGAAGTTGATTGATTTTGCTCCACAACTTCGAGTCGACGGTTATGGTCCTCCAGCAAAACGATGATTCTCTGCATAAGATCTGATTCTGTGGAGGTTGGCGAAGTGGTGGGAGGCAAACTACTGTTGTCATCATCCTCAATAAGATTCATGGTTTCTATAGAAAAATCGACTTCGAGAGGATTCAAAGGGGCATTGGGATCAAAATTTTGCCAATCTTCTAGAGACTGAGTGGGAACCGGCTCAAAGGTTTGGCCTACGAGTGCGAGAAGCCCTTTGTTGACATACCAACCCAGTTCCAAACCCGCTTGAAGGACCACTTCCTGCAAACGTGACTGTATAAGGAAATAAAACCTGTCTTCATAAGGAATATTGGAAGCACCGCGCATTCTTGCAACATCACGCTCATCCAATTCATTCACATCATTAAGTAAGGCATGAATTTCATCTGAGAATCCCTCAAAGGGGACTTTTTCTTTGAACTTTCTTAACACCATTAAATCCTTCACAAGCCGCTCCATATCCTTCTTAATCGTTCTTAGATTTGAATGCCAATTCACTTCTCCATCTTGAATATGAACAGCGCCATTAAGGTACATTTCTAAGGCTTCAACCATGACTGATCTTAGCTGCTCCACTTCAGGATCCGGTGCTGAACTCCAATAATTCACGATTAATGTTCCTTCCTTTGAGCCTACAAGTCGTGAGTCATTTGATTGCGAATGTGCGTTAAACGACGCAAAGACTAGCCCTAACAGCAAAAAGTATGCGTAAATCAGGTGGTTACGAGTTTGGTTAGAGATCAAACTTAACATAACTCTAAGTTCGGGAATATTATGTAAAAAAACGAACCTTATTAAATCGGCAATATTCTACTTTCCCTGACCGCGCAATACTGTACGTACAGTATAGATCAAAATCTTAAAATCCAAGGCGAGAGACATGTTCTCAATGTACATGATATCGTAGCGAAGACGCTGAAGCATTTGGGATACATTTTCAGCATACCCAAACTTGACTTGGCCCCATGAAGTAATCCCTGGCCTCACCTTTTGGAGATGGGCGAAATGAGGTGCTTTTTCTTTTATTTTATCAATAAAATACTGACGTTCAGGACGTGGACCCACAAGCGACATCTCCCCTTTTAAAACATTCAGAAATTGAGGCAATTCATCAAAACGCATCTTACGCATCCACTTCCCTGCTGAAGTGATACGAGGGTCAGAACCGGAGCTCAACTGGGGAGTCCCAGATTCAGCGTTCACGACCATGGTGCGGAATTTAATTATTTTGAAGGGGACACCAAACCTGCCAATACGCTCTTGAAGATAAAAGACTGGACCTGATGAGGACGTCTTGACAAAAATGGACAACAATATGAACAAAGGAGAGATCAGCACCAATGCGATGCATGAAGAAACGATATCAATGATACGCTTCAGAACCATTTGCCAATGTGACATCACGAATCTGTCGACATGAATGAGTGGTGTTCCGTATACAGCACCTGAACGCACATTGCCGCTGATAATATCGTAAAGACCAGGAACAACTTTCACTGAGAGGTTGCGACCTTCAAGAATGGTAAGTAATTTAACCGTCTTTTCTCTGTCAGAGGGCTCAACAGCCACAATGACATCCTCAATGTGATACTTGTCTATGACCAAATTAATGTCATTTACACCCCCGAGACGTTTTAGCTTGCTTGTCATCGCAGGCGCTTCTTGATTCACCTGAATAAAACCCAAAAGGTTAAAACGGCTTTAGAAAATTTACTTAACCCATAAGTATATTCTTTAAGAAGTTTAAGAAGTTTTTTCATTGACACAATTTTCCCACTTTTTTTC
>PACT01000038.1 GCA_002700285.1 Crocinitomicaceae bacterium
AATTAAAGTATGGCCCCCAAGGCATGGGCTCAGGCCTTGTAGTACTAGTACAGAAATAACTGTCGCGATTTTGGGCGCAGTGTTTAATTCCACACCAGTGAGTATTATTATGTTTTCATTTTTGGAAGGTGATTTTTCCAGAAACAAAACAATTTGATATGATTTGATTTTTAGAACTGGTTTGTGGGTTCCAAAAAAACCTTTCGAGATAAAATGTATTTTCATATCCTTTGAAAAAAGAAAATACCCAATAAATATTCTTCCCACTTAAATTTTGACACCAACACTGAGAAGAAATCTTGTTTGAATGCCATCCATTCTAGATTGTATTCTATCGTCTCTTCGTCCGATCTTCCTTCACTTAAGTAATCACGACCTCTGTCCTTTTCCTTAAAGAATATGGAGGTATGTTGCCTTTCCCACTCAAGACCCTTTTCATTTCTTAATCCCTTTGCAGACCAAACCAAATGTTGTTTAGGTAAGATTTCACGCCCAAGGTCTCTAAATGTAATTCGTGTATCAAGCGCATAGCCTACAAGCGTATGAACAATCTCAATCGCACCTCCTGATTCTGTCACAGCTTTCAGGTACATCGTACTGTCCGTCTCTGAGGTTAAAAGGAAGGACAGATCGCTAAGTTTGATACGGCCCGTTCCAGGCACATCAAATTGCAGGTCCATGGCGCTGTTTGTAGGGTCCCACAATTGGATAGGGTCACCTGCACTGTAACTCACGTTTCTGACGTTTCCGTCTATTAATGTTGCAGAGTAGGGGAGTCCACCACGTGATTTCAACGTGATTTCTAAAACGGAGGATGTTAGCGTGTGTTCTTGATCCTCGCCAAAGACAGCCAATGCCATCGGTCCGTATTGTTTTCTGATGTCGTCGGGAATAATTACTGCGCCAGAAGAGTCAGGCCCCATATTTTCAAGAAGAGATAAACGTTGTGCTTTTTTCTCTTCTTCAAGAAAGTTCGCTTGTGTCTCTTCAGTCTGTAAGTTCTCAGAATCTTTCTCGTTTTCACGGTCTTCTTCAGCCTCAGCTTCCAAACGCTCCATTTCTGCGATTTCTTCCTGAGAAGGTGCTGTATACCAATTGTAGCCCATTAAGAGCCCGAACATCAGTAAAAACCCTAAAATTGTATTCTTATCCATTGCGGCGCGAAGTTAGTTAAGTAAACCGAAAGTCGGAACGTGTTTTGTCACCATTTGTGAGCATGCTTAGAAGCCCAAATTCCTTTTAATCTCATGGTTTGTTCAAGTAAATCTCTCACGCAGCCTTGCCCACCATTTTTTGGGCTGATGTAATGTGCGACATTCCTGATTTCTTCAACGGCATCGTCAGGGGCGACTGCCAAACCGACTTCACGCATCGCTGGTAAATCAGGGATATCGTCCCCCATGTAAGCCACTTTGCTCAGAGGGATGTCTAGTTTAAGACACAATGATTTCAATGATTCTAGCTTATCCGCACACCCAAGATGTACTTCCGTGACGCCGAGCTTTCTCATTCTGTCGCCTACGGCCACCTCATGTCCTCCTGTTAATACCGCAATCTTTAAGCCTTGTTTCACGGCCCATTGGACCGCATACCCATCACGCGTCGATGCTTGTCTGACTTGAGACCCGTCAGGAAATAACAGAACGACACCGTCAGTAAATACACCGTCGTAATCAAACACGAAAATCTCTATTTCAGCGAGTTTTGTTTTATAATTCATGGCTGTCAGCTATATGCTTGCTTACAAATTTGTAAAATTCAGTAAGTTTTTTATTGTTTGAAAATTCTTTGAGTAGTTCCAGATGTTTCTTTTGGCTTCCAAGATCTTTTCTGAGGGCGACTCCAGTCTGTAGCGAAAATGAATCCCCCGATTTGGCCCCCTCGATCAATCCTTCTGCCAAGGGTCTCATCAAGTCTTTTGGAAGTCCTTCTTCATCTAGAATTTGCTGAGACAACGCAAGGCAGTGATTTGAGAAATTATGGGTAAACACTGCCGCCAAATGTATTTTTGCGCGTGTTTGTGAAGGTGCGTTAAAGGGTTTTCCTCCACTTTCTCTCACCAACCTGTGAAGCATCGATTGAAATTCCTTTGAGCCAGCTTCGACAGCAAATGGAACTTCTGTGAGGTCTTCCTCATGTGGTTTTGTACTGAAACTTTTGATGGGCCAAACCACACCGTTTTCTCCGCCCAAAACATCCCTATCCGTTGCACCAGAAGCGTGAAATCTTTTGACATTGTTTGGCAATGACTGTGCAACTTCACGGATGGCATCATCGCTGACCAAAACTGCTACGGCATCAATATCTGTTGACAATGTTCCAAGGTCATTGACAACGACAGCATTAAGTTTGCGGCCTAATTCCTGAGCTCGGTCTTGAGACCGTCCCCAAACCTCAACGATTTCGACTCCCCCTTTTTGCCATGCCAGCCCGAGTGTTTGCGCCACTTTACCTGTGCCGGCGATACTCAAGCGTAAGGGTTTAGACATAATTATTGCGTTTCGTAATGCGTTGAATAATCCCGAAAGCTACGAGAAAAACACCAAACCAAATCATCAATTTAAGCTTGTACCGCGTGACGCGAAGCGCAATGATATTTGTGCGATTCTTCGCCTTAGATTCTGCTGTGATTTCTGTTTTTATCGTTGACCAAAGATTGTGTTGAAGTGAAGCTGTGATATCCTCCCCAGCAACCCCGCTTTTCCATTCTAATGCAATCTCTTTTTGTGATTTATTCGGGAAGGGTATTCTGCGCCAAGCGTATTCGACGTCAGAAAAAAAGGCTTCAGACGTATAATGTGTTTCCTCCGCTTTAAAAAACATCTCATCAAACGTGACAATTGTGCCCTTTTCATAACGTATGGGTATTCTTTCAAGAAAGATAATTTCTGCACCTTGTGCTTCGTCAGCGCTAGGGTAGCAAATAAAGTAAGACGCCATTTTTACCGTATCTCCTTTAACGAGATAAAGTGTGTCATTCCCATTTGTTCTCGAGATCACTTCTTTTGAGATATCTACGTAAACCGATCCAGCACATATTGTTGCGATACCTAAAATAATGAGTGTTCCCTTTGGTTGGATAACAGCGTATGCGATGCCCGTGTACAGAGATGCACAGAAGAGCGCCAAATGTGGATATTCATAAGGATCAAGTTGCATATAATATTGCAGAAGTGAAGTCAGAAACAAAGCGTTTATGAATGCGAGTATGGGCCACCAAAATGCCTTTCCGGTTTTTAAGCAAGGAAGGGTTCCTGTAAGAAACATTATAAGAGTTAGCAAAGGGATTCCCATTCTGACAAGTACATCCGCAAATTGAGGAAATAATATCAGTGAGACGGCTGTGAGGATTGCAAATAAAAGAAGCGCATTCCTCAGAAAGAAAGTGATTTCAATGAAGGTGGCACGCCCCTTTTGCATTAAACGATATTCATAGGTTTTGCAACCTTAATAAAAAGTTCAGCCATGTTTCGGGCATCGGCAATTGCTCTGTGCTGGGTTCCATTAAATTCAAGTCCTTCATGAATCATTGCGTTCTTAAGTCCGATTTGATTCTTTGCACCCTTGTATTTGCTGTAATGTCTTTGAAGGCACGCCCAATACTTCAACCAGTCTAGTTTAAGATTGTGAAGTCTTGCGTCTACGACAAACTGCCTGTGGTCAAATTCGCCCCAGCTGAAAAGTGCAGTTCTTGCCGAAGCGCAATCCATCCAATCTTCAAACCGTTTAATGACCACATCAAAATGATCTGCGTACTCAACGTCTTCTTGGGTAATGCTGGTCAGTTTTGTGCAGAATTTATCAATTTTGGGATGTATCACGGGAAGTATGAATTCACAAAATTCATCTACGATTTCCAAATCATCATTGACTCTGACGGCTCCGATTTCAATGATTTCAACCTGTCTAGGTTTGGGGCTTCTCCAACAAGTCGCCTCTAAATCATATATGATAAATTGTCTTTTTGACATGGATGTGTAAAGATACTTTACGCTGTGCTCATTATCTCTCTTCTCGGTTTCTCCAAGGGGATCGAATGGTTAAAATAGCATTTTCTTGTTGAACTTTGTTTTTTTCGTCATTCACTCTTTGACTGAGCTCAGCGACCAATGATGCAAATATCTCATCTTCTACTGGAAGTTCTCGAATGAGCTTTTCTGCGGTAAAATGATCTTTGACAAACCCAGTGTCGAAGTTTCCTGAACGAAACGCTTCGTGGTCGATTGCAAAACGGCCGAAGTCGAGTGTCGTTTTCACGCCGCGAATCTCGTAATTGTCAATTGCATGAAGCATTTTCTCAATGCAATCTTCACGAGTAGTAGCATGCACGATCAATTTTGCCAGCATGGGGTCGTAATGGATGCTCACTTCTCCACCTTGGATGACACCATCGTCAACTCTGATTCCTGGTCCGACAGGAGGGATGTACTTGCTGAGGATGCCCGTGCCAGGAAGAAATCCCTCTGAGGCGTCTTCTGCATACACTCTTAATTCTATAGAATGTCCCGATATCCTTAAGTCATTCTGTGTAAAGGAAAGTGCTTTGCCTTCTGCGACCCTGATTTGTTCTCTGACCAAATCAATTCCGGTGATGAATTCTGTGACAGGATGTTCTACTTGAAGTCGGGTATTCATTTCAAGGAAGAAGAAGTCTTTATTTGCATCGACGAGGAATTCAACAGTTCCTGCGCCTACATAATCGCAAGCGCGTGCAACTTCGATGGCGCATTGTCCCATCTCTTTTCTCAAATTGTCATCGAGTAGAGATGATGGTGCTTCTTCAACGACTTTTTGATGCCTGCGTTGAATGCTACATTCGCGTTCAAACAGGTGAACACAATTGCCGTGCATATCAGCCAATACCTGGACTTCAATATGTCTGGGTTGCAGCACAAGTCGCTCCATAAATACGGCGCCGTTTCCGAAAGATCTTTCCGCCTCAGAAATGGCCCTTGTAAGCTCTTCTTCAACGTCTTCGACTTTAAAAACAGACCTCATTCCCTTTCCTCCTCCGCCTGCGCTGGCCTTAATAATCAATGGCATTCCGATTCTATGTGCTTCCTTTAAAGCTTCTTTTGAATCTAAAATGGCGCCATCTGTTCCAGGTACTAAGGGGATGTTTCTTACTTTAACAGCTTCTTTTGCTTGAAGCTTGTCACCCATCGTTCTAATTGCCATTGTGCCAGGGCCTATAAAAGCAATGCCTGCCTTCTCGACGCTTTCAGCAAATTCGGCGTTCTCAGATAGAAAGCCGTATCCAGGGTGGATTCCATTTGCCCCAGTGTCAATTGCTGCTTGTAAGACTTTGTTGGGCAGAAGGTAGCTCTGTGATGAAGGTCCCGGACCCAAACAGACGGCTTCATCAGCGGCCAAAACGTGGGGTGCAACAACATCTGTCTCTGAATAAACAGCCACAGTAGAGATTCCCATTTCTTGAGCAGTGCGAATAATTCTCAAAGCAATCTCGCCTCTGTTTGCAATTAAGATCTTTGTGATTTTTCGGTTTGTCATTATTCGTTGTCTGATTTCTGATTCAAAATCGAGGCATAATAAAGGGGCAAGCGATTCTTATCGCACCGCTCAACCGCATACCCTTGCTGCCTTCCGGCCCTGGGGGGTTCAGCGGGAGCTGGTCGTAAGAGACTTGCCCCAAGTGCAAAGATAAGGTAGTATCTTTCCGGCATGAGAATAAATCAACTAGTTTGGCAACATGGGGGAATGGCTGCTCTTATTTCAGTTATTCTCAGCTTAGTAGCTTATATTTTAAGTGTAGAATTGCTGATTGGATGGCAACTTGGTCTGGCTCAATCGGTACTTATTATCACGACAATGATCATTGTGGGCAGAGCAATTCGGCGTGATGAGGGTGGTTTTATTTCATATTGGCGCGTTTTTCAACACATCATGCTGTCTTTGCTTTGTATTCTTTGTGCCTCTTCATTGTTTAATTTTGTTTTATTCAATGTTATCAACCCAAAGCTTGTGGATGTCGTTGTTGATTTAAGTCTTGAAAAAGTTGAGGAGATGATGATTTCATTTGGACTGGAAGGAGATTTACTTCAAGAAACGATGATCGAAACTCAAAAGGAAATACGCAATGGATATACGCTTGTCGGCTCTGTTAAAGGTGTCGTGTTTTCCAGCATGTTCGGAGCCATAATAGCGCTTATTGTTTCGGCTACCCAGTATAGAATCGACCCTCAAAAACCGAATTTTAATTAATTCTAACCATGGAAATAAGTGTCGTCGTACCGCTCTATAATGAGCAAGAAAGTCTTCCAGAGCTTATGGCTTGGATAGATCAAGTTCTGTCAAAACGTGACTATGAAGTGATTTTTGTGGATGATGGCTCAAGGGATGACTCTTGGTCGGTCATTTCTGAATTGTACGCGACGTATTCAAACAAGGTCAAAGCCATCAGGTTTGCACGTAATTATGGGAAAAGTGCGGGACTTCAGAAAGGGTTCGAAGCGGCTTCTGGGAAAGTTGTGTTCACGATGGACGCGGACCTTCAAGACAGTCCTGACGAGCTACTAGAGATGGAGAAAAAACTTCTAGATGAAAATCTAGATCTGGTAAGTGGATGGAAAAAGAAACGCAAGGACCCCCTGTCAAAAACGATTCCGACCAAACTGTACAATTGGATGACACGTCGTGTTAGTGGCATTTATCTCCACGATTTTAATTGTGGATTGAAGTGCTATCGTTTGGAAGTTGTAAAGGCAATCGAAGTACAGGGAGAAATGCACCGTTATATTCCACTGCTTGCAAAAGCCGCTGGTTTCGATCAGATCGGCGAGCATGTTGTGGTTCATCAAGCACGAAAATATGGCACCACAAAATTTGGACTCGAACGGTTTACAAATGGGATGCTTGACTTATTAACGATTGCGTTTGTTCAGCGGTTTGGACGCAAACCCATGCATCTTTTTGGTTTGTTAGGCATGCTGACTTTTGCTGTGAGCGTGTTGCTTTTTTCGGCAATTGCGGGCTATAAAGTCTATGCGATGTCGAACGGTATCGATGCGAAGAACATCACGGAAATTTCAGCGTTTTATGTCGCTCTCACGGGGATGATCCTAGGCTTACAGTTGTTTATGGCAGGATTTATTTCCGAAATGGTGTCAAGAACAGATCCTTCTAGAACGGCCTATCGCATTTCAGAAAATCTAGATCTTTAAGCCTAGACCTCAATCGGTCCTGATCCGACGAGTCGGTCTTCCTCATACCAAACCGCAAATTGTCCAGCTGCGATTCCTTTTTGCGGTGCTTCGAAGTCGAGGTACAATCCTTCTTCAGTCATGACGATCTTGCCCTTTTGTAGTGGCTGGCGGTAGCGAAAACGAAGAGAATATGTTGATGTTTGTCCAGGCATAAGGGTGTGTGAAGGCAGCAACCAATGAATGTTTTTTGAATCGATCTTTAGCGCACGGCGCATTAGTCCAGGGTGTTGATCACTCTGACCTACGTATACGATGTTTGTTTCCACATCTGTTCCAATCACGAACAAGGGCTCAACTTTGCCGCCCACTTGGAGTCCTTTTCTTTGGCCTACTGTAAAAAAATGCGCGCCTTGATGCGTCCCCACTTTTTCACCCATTTCAGGACTTAAAACAAACGCTTTTGCCCTTTCTGATAATTCGTCATTCTCACGCGTTTGGAACGTTAAATGATTGCTTGGTATTTCAATAATATCTCCCGTCTTGACCTTTAATTTTTGTTGCAGAAAATCGGGCAATCTAACCTTTCCTATAAAGCACAATCCCTGACTGTCTTTCTTGTCTGCATTTGGTAGGCCAGCCTTTCTCGCGGTTTCCCGTAAGTTAGGCTTAAGCATCTCACCGATGGGGAACATGGCGTATTTCAGTTGCTCCTGGGTTAGCTGACAAAGAAAATAGCTTTGATCTTTATTTGGATCAGCGCCGGCAATTAAACGATATTCAGGCGTGCCGTCTGGAAGAATATGGGTGCTTTTGCGACAGTAGTGGCCAGTAGCAATTGCTTCAGCACCTAATTTCTTTGCGGCATCGAGGAAGAGGTCAAACTTGATTTCTCTGTTACATAGGACATCAGGGTTGGGTGTCCGTCCCTGTTCATATTCGTGAAACATGTAATCAACGATTCTCTCGTGATATTCCTTACTGAAATCAATGACTTGAAAGGGAATTCCCAGATGTTCTGCGACCAACATTGCATCGTTTGAGTCATCGATCCATGGACACTCGTCACTGATGGTGACGGACTCATCATGCCAGTTGCGCATGAAAAGCCCAATCACATCATGCCCCTGTTCAACCAAAGTCAATGCAGCCACACTTGAATCTACTCCACCAGATAATCCGACAACTATTCGCATGCGACAAAGGTACGTTTGTGTTAATAGACAAAATCAACGAAATTGCGCAAGCGTCGAAAATCACATAGGCAACCATAGATAAAAGGTTACGTCATTAAATCGGCGAACATCATGCAAAACAAAGAATTGCTTGTTCACATTGAAGGATGCCGACTTTCTCGCGAGAAATCGCGGAGTTGGATATTCAACCGGTATTACCGTTTGATGTTTGGTGTGTGCTTGCGATATGTTTCGGATAAGGACGCTGTACAAGATGTTGTTCAGGAGGGGTTTCTTAAGATATTTTCGAATATTGATGGGTACACCTTTAAGGGTTCTTTCGAAGGCTGGATGCGCCGAATCATGGTAAATACCGCGATAGATGCTATTCGCAGTCGCAAAGCTGCTGGATTGGTTCTTGGACTTGAGGAATCGTTTGAGGAAATAGCAGATGAAGTGGTGTTTCCTATTGAGGAGGAGGATGTAGAGACTTTTACTGTAAATGATGTGATGGATGCGATGGCAGACTTATCACCCATGTATAGAACTGTTTTTAACTTGTACGTTTTTGACAACATGGGGCATAAAGAGATCTCTGATCATCTGGGCATCAGCGTTGGGACTTCGAAGTCTAACCTCGCAAAAGCGAGAAAGAACCTTCGGAAGATTTTGTTGAATATAAAGAATAAGACAGACCATGTCTGACGAGAAATTTGATCATAAAATACGAGAGCTTCTCGACAATCACGAGCCTGATGTACGTCCTGATTGGGGGCGAATGAAGGAGCGTATTGCGGCTGCTGCTGCAGTTGGTGCCATCGGAATTGATTTGGCCGGATCAAAGGTCGTCTCTCAGCTTTCTATTGCGGCAGCTGTTGTTGCTGGAGCAGTGACCATGTGGGTTGCGCAACATTTTGTTTTCTCAGACGATGTGCCGCAAAATGTTTCGGCTGAACCAGTGGTGGTGATAGAGGAGGCGACTGATTTGGGAAAATCAACAGTTTATATAGAGTCAGAAGAGGTCATAAGTGAAGACATTGTTCTAGACATGGATGATGAATTGTCTCACGATCAGACGTCACATAACATTGAAAGACGCGACGACACGTCGCTTGAGGTTACAGTCAAAACAGATGCTGTAGAGGTTAAAGCCGATGTGGCATTTGTCAAACCCGACATGGTTCTGCCTGATGAGAACGCGCATGCAAACCCAATGGAATTGGCCTTTGCGGTCTCTACGAAACAAGCGTGTGTAGGTGTTGAGGTTGATTTCTCTTTAATGGGATTGGATGAGAAGATGATCCTGTTGTGGGATTTCGGTGATGGTAGTTTTTCAAACGAGCCATTTCCGTCCCATATTTATGATGAAAAAGGTGTCTATGATGTAACTCTATCTGTAAGGTCTCCAGATGATGGAGCCATTGTAACAAGGACGATTGAAAATCTGATTGAAGTTCATCCTCAGCCTGAGGCAAAACTTTACTGGACCCTTCCTAGGATCGTTACAAACGGTCATCTGGAGGTTCAGCTCACGGATAAAACAGAAGATGCAAATGCGTCAACTTGGTTGGTCGATGGTGATGTCGTTGAGGGAGGAGCAGCAGAATTTAATGTACCTGGCAGCTATAATCTAAACCTATTTGCATCAAATCAATTTGGATGCCAAGACGATGCTTCTGGAAAAATAGAGCTCGGAAACAGGACAGACCTTAAAGCTCCTGCTAGATTTAGTCCTGATGGAGATGGAAGGTATGATCATTTTATGCCATTCGGATTACATGCTTTGGTTGACTCATGGGAGATGGTGATTTCTGACGTGTCAGGAAAAGAAGTGTATGCGACGACGGATTACAATGCGCCATGGAATGGTTTGGATCTTAAAGGAGAATTAGCAGATAATGGATCACTCTTTTATTGGACCGTGATATGCGTAGATCACAGTGGGGTTCAACGTCTTTATAATGATGTTGTTAGAGTAGAAAGGTAGTCTGCTTAGAACTGCCGCTGAATCCTTATCTTGCACCTTTATGAAGCCACTTATGGTTGCGCATCAAATACGCTCCATAGCGCATTGAAATAACTGCCATAATGCTTTATTTTTGAGGGTTAAGACTGATAAACATGAGTAATTTTAGTATTTGTCGTTTTTTATTTGCCGCTTGCATTTCATTTCTTGCATTCAACGATGTTTGTGCCCAAACCATTTATACCATGGGGTCTGGAGATGTCATCGTTTATGAGTGTGGTACGGATGCCATTTTTACGGATGACAACAGTGGTACCTTAGACGCACAAGACCCCTATTCTTGTACGAATAACACCATCACATTCTGTCCAGATGTTCCTGGAGATGCTGTTCAAATTAATTTCCTGGGTTTCGATTTGCAAACAAATGCGAATCCAAATAACAACGATGCGCTTTATGCATACGATGGAGACAGTACTGGATCTAATTTAGTCGGAGTAGGTACTGGGAATAGCTTTGTAGGGGTTAGTATTACGGCTTCAATAGACAATCCGACAGGGTGTGTGACATTTCAATTTGTGTGTAACAACAACGCGAATGGTGGTGACATTGGTTGGGCAGCTACAATAAGCTGTGTGACTCCTTGCTCTTACCCTGTCTCAGGGTTAGAGTTGGTGTCTCCAGATCCTTTCCCATCGAACCAAGAAGGGTCAATAAGTATAGGCCTTTGCCCTAATGATGTTGTGACCTTTTCTGCAGAATCAGCTTTCGGAACGGATGGCTTTGCGCTAGATTCATTGGTTTGGAATTGGGGGGATGGAATCGTTGAAACGACCGCTGTCAGTGATGGTCTGATCGTGTCACACTCTTATCCTGAACCTGGAGAGTACATCGTGACGCTTACAGTGATCGACGAGAATGGTTGTAACAGTACAAACCTTCAGCCTCATCAAGTATTGGTCAGTACGTTGCCGATATTTAACACGGACTATACGACGCCTATTTGTGCGGGTTCTCCCGGATTTTTAAATGGCGACCCTGTTCAGTCTATCACCTGGACTGCGCTTCCCCCAGTAGGCGTTTCAGAATTGGCTGACCTTCCGGATGCCACTGGAGTGGCTTTTACATCAGAACTCTTTATNGACTTTTTTGAGCAAGGTCAGGTTTTAGAAAATTGTGAAGATATTGAACTGATTACGGCAAATATCGAGCATACGTTTATTGGAGATTTAAGCTTTTGGATTACTTGTCCCGATGGCACAGAGGTCATCCTTATGGACAATGGTGCCAGTGGTGGTCCTGACCCTACGGGGTGTACACCGAATGATCTTGGAGGGAACAATTTAGGTCTTGCCGATGTTGAAGGTTGGGATTATTCATGGAGCATGGATGCCGAGTGGGTTTTAGATGACGCTGGAAATCCGGATGTTGCAGACCCAATGCCAGCTGGCACCTATCTGCCTTGCGAAGATTTATGTGACTTTGTGGGATGTCCTTTAAACGGTATTTGGACTTTTAATGTCATTGATCAGTGGGCTGCAGATAATGGGACCTTATTTGGTTGGGGCATGGATTTTAACCCAAACATTGTTCCCGGTGTGACAACGTTCACACCTATCATTGGTGCAGAGGCTGATTCTAGTTTTTGGGATGTCAATGCTTTTGATGAAGGGGTTGTGTTGATTTCAGAAGATGGCAATTATGTCGATTTGGAATTCCCCAATCCAGGTGATTTTGACTTCACCTATGAAGTGACAAATAACTTCGGATGTACATGGGATACGACGGTTAATATTACTGTGATTGAAGGCCCTCAAACAAACATTACAGCAGGAGAGGATGTCATTTTCTGCCAAAATCCCGTTCAGTTGTTAGGCTTGTTTACTGGAAGCGGTCCTTCTGCTTGTGGGGGTGCAGGAGGGTCCTATGATTATTGTTATGGAAACAATGAAAATACAGTATTCAACTATTGTCCTGATGTCATTGGAGATGGAACCATGATGACGTTGAGTTTTTCTTCGGGAACCATGGAGACCTGTTGTGATTTCATCAATGTGTTTGATGGCCCTAACGGCACAGGTAATTTGATTCAAACTTTTAATACGAATATCCCAGGTGCAACATTTACAGCAACGAATCCGGATGGCTGTATTTCTTTTGTTCTCACAAGTGATGGCAGTGTGAATTGTCAAGATGGATTTGCCAATTTTGAAGAGTTGGGTTGGTGTGTCAGTTGTGGAGGTCAGGACGCATGTGGATTTGATTGGTCATGGAGTCCGACCGAGTATTTAGACAACCCTCTTGTGCCTCAACCCACGGTTTTAGAGTTCGATGGACAACCCACAGCCTATACGTTGTCAGTTGAGCCGATCGGTTTTGACAATTGTGCCGCGACAGATGTTGTGATGGTTTTGCCTGGATTCGAGTATGATGTAACTGATCAACAGCCTTCTTGTTTGGCTGATGATGGTGTTTTAATTGTATCAATCAACGAATCNCTAAGTGATGGACCTTTTACAATTGAGTTTTTTGAAGGAGGAATACTTCAGGAATCGGTGCAATTTGATGGCAGTGATTACGTGCTTCAAGATTTGACGCCAGGAATGTACAGCGTTGATTTGTTTGATGACACAGGATGTCTGTATTCATATGAGTTTGAGATGCTCGACCCTGTGCCTATGGAAATTGAAACAAGTGCAGACCAAGTCATATGTTTGTCTGCCGCTGTTGTTCTTGAAGCATCCTCTGACCAAGACCCCACTGAGAGTTGGACTTACAATTGGGTGAACTCACTTACTGGAGATACGACATCAACCGCTGACGGTACTTTTGTTGCCAGTCCTCTTTCGAGTACGATTTACACCGTCTTTGCAACAGATATGAATGGTTGTCCCTCAACAGATGAATTAATCAATGTCAATGTCCTGGGCGAGATTTCGCCAGATTTACAAGGTTCAGATTATATCTGTAGTGGTGAAGAAGCGACATTAGACGCCTCAGCTTCTTTTGGTGGAAGTGGAGCAGGATACAATTATACCTGGTTGTGGGAAGGAAATCAATTGGGCGGGATTAATGAAAGTATTGTAGAGAATGTTCCTCCGTCTACAGGTATATATTGTGTGATTGTCAATGACGACTGTGAGACACCACCCGCTGAAGCGTGTATGTTGGTGACCATTGAGTCTCCGATTAATGTCGAGTTTGTTGCAGATACGACAAAGGCTTGCGGTACAGGTGCTTTTGCCTTTACAAACTTGATAGACCCTGCACTCATTACGACCACTGTATGGGAATTTGGAGACGGTGGCGTTGCTGCTGAAATGAATACCGATCACATTTACAATAACCCAGGATTTTATGATGTGTCTCTTACGGTTAATTCGTTTGCAGGTGGTTGTGAATATTCAGCGACAAAGGAGGCTTATATCAATGTTTATCCGCTTCCCACTGTCGGTTTTTATGCGAATCCTCAACCAATAACAGTTCCCAATACGACGATTTCCTTTGATGGTTTTCAAAGCGACAACGTGATTGATTGGCTGTGGACGTTTAACGCTTACAATCCGCTTGGTTTTGCAATTATAGAAGATCCCGTATTTACCTTTCCTTATGATGTAGGAGGGTTTTATGCTGTAAAATTAGAGGTTGAAGACATCTTTGGATGCAAGAACCAAGTGACGCGTGAAGTGGAGATCAGAGATTTATTCAATCTCTTTATTCCTACGTCATTCACACCTAACAACGATGGTACAAACGATGCCTTCTTTATTCAGGGTTCGGATATTGATCCTGAGAGATTTGAAATGCAAATCTTTAATCGTTGGGGTGAGGTCGTATTTGAGACGACTGATTTAAACGAGCCGTGGAATGGAAAAGTAGGGTCAGATGGAGAATACTTCTCTCGCAATGGCACCTATTCTTATCGCGTAGAAGTCCATAGCATTAGTGAAGAAAGCTGGAGAAAAGAGGTGTTCGGCTATGTGATGCTGATCCGCTAGTCTTTGCCTAAGAATCTGCCAACAATTCGTCCATAGTTCCTGTAGAAACACTGTGGTAATTTGGACGGGCTTTCGCGTAGATATCTTTTGCCATTTGAGTTTGATCCGTTACTAACATTGCTCTATATAATGGGGTCAGAAACTTTCTTCTACCGACGTTGATTAAGAAAGTCTCTAAGCGTGGGTATGAATCAGTATGTTGTTTCAGAATCGATTGCTCTAGCCAAGCGAACAAGACCTCATTGTTTCCAGTTCCACTAATGTTAAATGTTACATTTAATTCGTCTAGTCTTGCAACAGTGACGGATGCGGGAATGCTTTTTAGAAAACGGTAACGTTCCTGATAAAGCCATTCACTCCAAGGAATGTCTGATGTGTTCAGACCACCTTCAGCCCATTTGGCTAAAGCATTGTCGACCTTCTCAATTCTCGCGCTGTATACTTTTGGACAATTATCGGGTAGACCAGCACCATCTATCCAAGCAGTTAGATTCACTGCTTTGCGTGTTTCTTCATCAGAAAGGAGCTCACGCTCAATGTAATCAATGAAATTATCTGTATCCATCACTGTGAACGCATGTTTGCTGAAATAGGTGGATAAGAAATCATCGAATGTCTCGCGTCCCACATTTTCTTCGATCATCCGAAGAAACAAATAGCCTTTGTCATATGCAATTGCAGTCATTCCATCGTCTGGATTTCGCCCTTTTAAGTGCAAACGCAAGTGGGTGTCGTCTGGATTCAGGTCCATGATTTCACTCACCTCATCCACGAGCCCACGGTAACTTAATGTCGCGAGCATCTCGCTAATATCTCTTCCATATACAGNCTCCATAATGCGTTGTTCGAAATAAACAGTAAACCCTTCGTTGAGCCAAAAGTCATCCCATGTAGAATTCGTCACCAGATTGCCACTCCAGCTGTGCGCAAGCTCATGAGCAACAAGACTTACAAGACTTCTGTCACCTGCAATAATTGTTGGAGTCGCAAAAGTAAGGCGGGGGTTTTCCATCCCTCCAAATGGAAATGCAGCTGGGAGTACTAACAAATCATATCGTTCCCAGGCATATTTGCCGTAAAGCGCCTCAGCTGCAACAAGAAGGTCTTCCATTTCGCCAAATTCATATTCTGCCGCGTCAATAAGGTCGGGTGTTGCATATACGCCTGTATGCGCTCCCACACTTCGAAACTCAACATCTCCTACAGCAAGCGCGAGTAAATATGAGGGGATAGGTTGATCCATGACAAATGTGTAGACTCCGTCAGCTGACTTCTCTGTTGGGTTGACGGCACTCATAAGTGCCATAAGGTCTTTCGGCACCTCAACTTTGGCACTGTAGGTAAAACGAACCCCAGGACTGTCCTGACAAGGAATCCATGTTCGTGCAAGGATTGCTTGGCTTTGGGTAAATAAAAAGGGGTTGCTGTTTTCGCTGCCCTCAACCCACAGGAATGCATCTGCTCCAGGCTGAGTGTTGTAGGAAATGCTTACGCTTTTTGATTCGGGTGAAAGGGGGATGCTCAAGGGAGAGCCTATAAACGCTTGTTCGTCTCCAATGTCGAATGAAGTCTCAATGCCATCGACACGAACACTTAGAATGTCCAATTCGCGGATGTCAAACAGGATTCGCTTTGCATCTTCAAAGGTCTTTATTGAATAGTTCGCTGTCGCATGGATCGTTCTCGTCTCGAAATCAACGTGAGCATCCCATTGCAGATGTGTGATTACGGCTTCTTCAGGTTTGCTGTAACTGTGATGATCAGTGGCTCGATTCATGTTTAAAATGGTTTGTGAACGTACGTTGGATCTATCTTCCAGTGAATTTCCTGATTGAGTGTTGCATCCAGATATAACCAAAAGCCCTGTCATTAGAATACATGTTGAGATAAAAGTGAGTTTCATCGTTTTGTGTTTAGGTTGTTCAAGATTCTTCCAATTAAGACAAACACAATGGTTCCAAGGGCTGTCTTAACAAGTAGTCGAGGCATAAGAGAGGTGATTTTTGAGGTGAACTCAAAGGACGTATGACTGAGGGCATCCATCCATCCAATCCCCAGAAGTAGAATGATGACTTGAGATACAAAGAGGATAATCGCACCCGTCATAAATGTAAGTCTGTTCAGGGATGGGATTTTCGACGCCATTTCGCCNGCCACTCCACTGATGAGTGCCGCAATAGGAAACGCGAGAAGGAANCCTCCAGTTGCGCCCAGGAAATGACCCCATCCAGATTCATTGCCTGCAAATATAGGTGCGCCAAAACCTCCTGCGAGCAGGTATGCAGAGACGAAGATCAGACCTACACGCATACCAAACATCAATGGGAACAGAACGACAAGCAAGGATTGTAGGGTAATAGGTAATCCCTCTACGAGGTCTAATTGGATGTGTCCAA
Source organism: Crocinitomicaceae bacterium (assembly GCA_002700285.1). GTDB lineage: Bacteria > Bacteroidota > Bacteroidia > Flavobacteriales_D > Sanyastnellaceae > UBA974. Next base: position 16,696 of record PACT01000038.1, read on the forward strand.
GTAAAACCAACGTAACAAATGATATAAGACTCAAGATTAAATCGTCTTGTAATTTATTTCCGGTGATGTTGACTTTTGATCTAAGCATTCAATGTTCTTATTCCCGGATAAAATTTGTTTTTCCTGTACCTCTCCCTTTAAAAATAACAAAATTATTTGTTCTGTCTACATCTGCTTGGAGCAGGTTGGCATCGATTTCGATTTTCGATATGCGTTTGCCTTGGGTCTGGATTTCTATCATGTACAGCGGGTTTGTCCATGGCCAGTCTGGACTTAAGACTTCATTTTCAGCGAGCGGCCTGTTGCCTCTCATGATGACCAGAGGGATATGGTATTCCATTGTCGTTCCATCTTTAAACGTCACTGTTAAATCCTGAGGCATTGGCATGACGCCGACCCTTTCAAGTGTGATAAGAGTGACATCTTTTGATGTGTTCACTTCTTGAATACTGTAGTCAATGGTATGGGTTGTATTGACGAAGTAATCAAAATACCAATCAAGTTCAATTCCTGAAGCCTTTTCCATCACTCTTTTGAAGTCCAAAGGCCCTGGATGCTTAAAAGACCATGTGTTGTAATATTCTTTGACTGCTGCGTTTCGAACTTCACTTCCGATAATTGCGCCAAGTTGCTCCATTAGGACTTCCCCTTTCGAGTATGCAGCAACACCATACGCTCGATTTGTGGTGTAATGATCTGCGTGTGTGCTCAGTGCTTCTTCCTTTCCACTCAGTGCATGTTGGGTATAACTGTAATAGGCAGAAGCGTGTGCGCCACCTGCACGAGGTGTGGTCATCTCTTCTGGTGAAATTACAGCCATACATTCTGATTCTATCCATGACGTAAACCCTTCGTCCATCCATTCATACAGCGCTTCGTTTGTTGCTACGACAGCTTGAAACCACGAGTGGGCCATTTCATGAACAGTCACGCCCACGAGGCTAGGCAAAGATCGATTCCCACGGACCAGTGTGATCATTGGGTATTCCATGCCGCCATCTCCGCCTTGTGCTACGGTGTATTGAGGGTAGGGGTATCTTCCCACAAAATCATTGAAAAACCGCATCGCTTCAACTGCAAAACGAGGCAATTCTGTCCAAGGTTTGTCATACGCATCATTCGGCGTATGAAGGAAATTCATCGTGAGTTTGTTGTCTACCGCGACAGACTCTGTGACGAAATCTGTGTCTGCCACCCATGCAAAATCAATGACGTTTGCGGCAGAGAAATGCCAGTCTCCAGATTCTATAGACGATTCAATGCTGCCAGTCATTTGTCCTGTACCTGCAACGACATATCCGGCGGGAAGATGTATTGAGACCTCATAGTCACCCCAGATTCCGTGAAACTCACGACCTATGTATGGATGTGAATGCCAACCTTCNTGATCGTATTCACAAAGTTTTGGATACCATTGCGTCATGCTGTATTCAATGTCTTCTTTATTCATCCATCCTGATCGGCGTATTTGCCTTGGGACTTGTGCGTTCCAAGTCATCTTGAAATCTGCATGCGCTCCAGGTAAAATTGAAGCGGGGAGTTTCGTGACGATAATGGTCTCTTCAATCGTGACCGTACATGGTTCGCCGTTCATGGTTAATTCCACATCTTTAATCCAACCCCATTCATCTTCAGGGAGATGTAGGATACGGTCACCTACTCTTGAGTCTGGATCAGAGATGTTTCTACTGCGAACATCCATCATGCTTCCCGGTTGAAATGCATTAAAGAACGCATACCAAAACACCTTGTCCAATTTGTCAGGACTGTTGTTGTAATATCTCACATTCATCTCTCCTGAATACTGGTGAAGAGAGGTATTCACTGTAACATCCATTTCGTAATCCACCTTTTGTTGCCAACCCGGATACTGACAACAGTAAGTGTTTGTGACCACAGAAAGAGTGAGGAGTAAAATCGCTGAAGCGACAGCAGGGTATGTAAACGTATTGGACTTCATTTTGCGAATGTATTCGATTTTCATAAAGCGCGAACGCACATTATGTGGAGTGACGTAACAATGATGAAGCTTTCATAGTCACGATGTACTTGAGCCGGATAGATGAGATCGCAACGCAATCATTTTCATAACTACAACAGCAGCTTCAATGCCCTTGTTGCCATGCTCGCCGCCAGATCTTGCTGCGGCTTGTTCAGAATTATTGTCTGTTAAGACACAGAATGCTACGGGTTTTCCTGTTTTTAAGTTGACATCTTTTATGCCTTGCGCCACTGCGTCACACACGTAATCGAAATGTGCTGTCTCTCCTCGGATGACGCTTCCTATTGCGATCACTCCGTCCACATGTTCTAAAAGTATTTGAGAGGCCAATGGCAGTTCGAAACTCCCAGGGACATATGCGATTTTTATGGAAGCCTCCGGGACGCCACAAGCGTTTAACACCTCGAGCGCACCCTCAAGCATGCCATTCGTGTAAACAGAATTCCATTCAGAAACAACGATGCCCACGTTAAAGCGGGCACCGTTGGGAAGATCCTTCGGATCGTATGAGCTTAAATTATTTCCGGCCGTAGCCATGGGGATAATTTTAAATTGTGTGTTCTCGCGATATGTTATAGCGACTCACCCAATGCCACGGCTGTAGGATACAGGCGGCTGTTTGGATGCTCACTGGCAATATGAGAAAGTACGTCCTTGGCTTCATCAGTTCTTCCAAGCTCAATCAAAGTGATTGCTTGCTTGTAATGATAGCTCGGCGCCAAAACCTTTCCTGCGAGTCCCGCATCAGCAGCATCAGCAGCTTTTGAGAAATACTCAGCAGCGTGCGTATAATCTTCAAGATCAGAATAACAATCTCCCATTCCAGCAAGAGACATCGGGCCAAATACATCGTCATTAAGGGCAACCTTGTCAAAAGCTTGAATCGCCTCTTCGAACAATCCAGCATCACGATTTAAAACGCCGACTTGGTAAGCGGCGCGACTTGCGGCATTTGTTCCTGCGTAATCTTGCATGATCTCCTCAAGGCCAGCCGAGAATCCATCTCCATACTGTGCCAAATCCAAAGAGTCCAATGCGAAATAATGTTCTGCTTGGAAAATAGCTTCTTCTGCAGCATTTTCAGCGGGAAGTTGCACCAACATGCGGTATCCCATAAATGCGAGTATGATTACAGCAGCACCCCCTAGAACAAGCGTGAGTTGTTTGCGGTTTTTATCGACAAACTGTTCTGTTTTTGTGTACACTTCATCAACGTTGATGATTGTCTCGTCTTTTGCGTTTTTCTTAGCCATGGTTATTTTGATTCCTTTCTAATAGGATTGAGAGTGCAAAAATAAGAAATTCGCACTATGCAATTAAACTCTCTTCACCTGATTCATTTTAAAAACCACATAAGTGGTGATTTGGAGTTTGGTAAACACGTGAATTGTCTTCTAGGGGACAACGGTTCTGGCAAGACAAACATTCTGGATGCCTTGCATTACCTATGTTTTTGCAAAAGTTATTTCAATCCCATCGATGGNCAAAATATCACACACGGAGAAGCCTTTATGTTAGTAAAAGGTGTCTTTAGTCGGCTTGGAGAGGAGGAAATTGTGAGTTGTGGGGTAAAAAAGGGGCAAAAAAAAGTGTTTAAAAGGAATGAAAAGACCTATCCAAGGCTTCTAGAACACATCGGAAGGTTTCCTGCGGTGATTATTGCACCTGATGATGCAGAAATCATTCAAGGTGGGGGAGATGTGAGACGTAAATGGTTAGATGGAGTGATCTCTCAGTATGACAGATCTTACTTGGAAAAGCTGATTGATTATAACAAAGCACTGCTACAAAGGAATAATTTATTCAAATACTTTGCAGAAAACAGAGTGTGGGATGTTTCTATGATAGAGCCCTGGGATATGCGATTGACCCCCAATGCGATTGCCATTTCTGAGGCAAGGAAAAGCTTCATTGAAAAGTTTATCCCCGTATTTGATGAAGTGTATAAAGAAATAAGTGGAGGGAGTGAATCTGTAAGTCTTTCGTATTTAACGAAAGTAGAAGGAGATGAATCTTCGTTCATCGAACTCTTAAAAGCCACGAGAGAAGATGACAGGAGGTTGCGGAGAACAACATGCGGTACACATAAGGATGATTTGGCCTTTAAGATTGGAGACTACCCTCTGAAGAAATTTGGAAGTCAAGGCCAGCAAAAAACGTTTCTTGTGGCCCTGCGTCTCGCTCAACTTACGTTTCTAGAGAAAGCCACAGGAGTGAAGCCCATTCTCTTGTTAGATGATATTTTTGATAAAATTGATGAAAAACGTGTACAAGCTTTGATGCAAAGAGTGACGGATGGGTCTTTAGGCCAGATCTTCATCACCGACACGCATCTGGGGCGTATTCCAGATATGTTTAAATCTATTGGAGCGGATGTTCGTGTTTTTGAAGTAAGTGACGGAGAAGTTAATACCTTGCCACAATGAGGATTCCGTCAAAACGAAAAAACAAAACTGAAACACTTAAGGAAGTGATAGATAAGGTTTTGCGGATTAACAGCATGCACTCTAAACTCGATGAGGTGGAGGTGGTACTTGCCTGGAAAGAAGTGTTTGGAGAAGTGGTGAATAAAAAAACACGTCAACTGATGCTTCATAGTGATGGGACATTGCTCGTAAGTCTTGACAGTGGTCCTTTAAAAGAAGAATTTAATCACGAAAAGGAAAAGGTTGTTAAAATGTTGAATGCTCATCTCAAGAAGGATGTCATAAAAGGGGTGAGAATTCGCTAAATTTGTATATGCATAAGTGGATTGTTTTTTTATTGTTGTCATTGTGTATCGCAGCTTTTGCAATTCGCCCTGACTATTTGCATACAGAATCGAATCCATACCACAGCTCAGCCTTTGCATCATCATATGGAGGGCTGCCTGATACATTGAATTCTCTTTTTACAGGAAGCGGAAAATGTGCGGGATGTCATTCCAGTGACCCCAATTTTTTGGCGTCGATTCCCGGTCAGGTATCTCCAGCCATTCCGATGCCAAATGCGTGGGATATAAATCCCACGGACATGTGGCGCAGTTCGCTTATGGCGAATTCGGCCAAAGATCCTTTTTGGCGTGCAAAAGTTGCCCATGAGGTCGCAGTCAACCCAGGACATCAAGTAGAAATTGAAGATAAATGCACTTCTTGCCATGCTCCCTTGGGACATTTTGCGGCAAAACACGATGGAATTGCGCATTACTCCATGGAGATGTTGTTGTCAGACTCTTTGGCCTTAGATGGCGTGAGTTGTGTAGCGTGTCACCAACTTTCAAGAGACAGTTCAGGCTTTGCTTTCAGTGGTCAATTGTACTTTGATTCAGCGGTCATCTATGGTCCTTATGGTGCAGGTAAAGATGAGCCTCTGTTGTACACCCTTCCTATGGAAACCTACACAGGCTATATGCCCTTGTACGGACAACATATGGTCGAATCTGCTGTATGTGCCGACTGTCACACTCTGATTACAAAAAGTGTAGATCTAGAAGGCAATTATACAGGAGACGTGTATGTAGAGCAAGCGACATACCACGAGTGGGTGAATTCTGCGTTTTCTGGGGAAGGTGTTGACTTGCCACAAGGAAGTGAAGGTTCAGAAGCCACGTGTCAATCTTGTCACATGCCGAGATTGGAGGACCCCGTCATTATCTCTTCTGGATATGCTTTCCTTGAGCCCCGGTCACCTTTTGGTCTTCATACGCTTGTAGGAGCGAATACAGCGATGCTCGAGATCATGCGAGACAATGTTGAGGATTTAGGCTTAACGGCCACCGCCGCTCAATTTGACAGCACGCTTTCTAGGACTTTAGATATGCTTCTGGGTAAATCAATTTCTTTAGATATTATCGAATCTGGATTTTCGAACGACATAGAGCAGCACCGCGTTAAAGTTGAACTTATCAATCTGGCAGGACACAAATTTCCTTCTGGGTACCCCGCGCGAAGAGTTTTTGTCGAACTTATCGTGGATTTTGAGGGAGACACGCTCTTTCACAGTGGAAAACGGGATCAATCTGGGGCTTACATCTTAGGTTCAGATGAATTGGGTCTGACTGATTATGAACGTCACCATGATGTTATTTCAGATGAATCGCAGGTCCAAATCTATGAACTTGTTTCAGCAAATGTATTTTCTACGCCCACAAATGTTCTTGAACAGGCTGCTGTGACATTGAAAGACAACCGTCTCGTGCCATATGGCTTCAGCATGAATCACCCCGCGTATGATACAACTCGGGTTGAAGGTGAGGCGCTTTTTGACCCAAATTTTAACTATTCAGAAGGAGAATACGGCTCGGGGTCTGATGTGATTTCATATGAATTGCCTCTGGATGTGACCGAGGGGATCCCGTATCAGTCAAGTGCTGTCGTTACGGTCAATGTGTACTACCAAAGTATGCCTCCGAGATGGGTCGAGTCAATGTTTGATTACAACAGCGAGCAACCAGTGGCGGACTTCCAAGTTTTATTCGAAGAACACGGTTCTGCGGCTGTTTTGGTAGCTTCTGCCACGGATTATTTAGCCGGAAATACGTCCGTTTCGGATGTTTCTTTCGAAGATGTCGCGGTGGCACTTGGACCTAACCCTACCAGTGACGGTGCGACCATCATATCATGGACTGGGATGCCTGATGCAAAGGCTGGTTACGAAGTGTTTGACGCGAGAGGAAACTTGATCAAAATCGGTTCGCTAGAGGGTGTTACAGGAAAGAAAACGCTACAACTTCCAATTGCAAAAGGGACCTACATCATCCATGTCAATTACAATGGCGGAACGAAGTCATTAAGAGCAGTTCGGCTTTAGAGGTAGTCGTTTGCCAGGTTTGCCAAATCGGAACGCTCTCCTTTTTCTAGTGTAATATGACAATACAGATCTTTGCCCTTCAGGCGGTCAATCACATATGTGAGACCATTTGACTGTTCGTCCAAGTATGGCGTGTCAATCTGTCTGACGTCACCCGTTAAAATAATCTTCGTGTTCTCTCCCGCGCGTGTGATGATGGTCTTGACTTCGTGCGGTGTTAAGTTTTGGGCTTCATCTACGATAAACACCACATTTGATAGTGAGCGTCCACGAATATAAGCCAAAGGGCAAATCTGAATTTTCCCTTGTTCTCGCATTTCCTCGATGGTGCGATATTTACGCTCATTGACGCCAAACTGATTTTTAATGTAGTTGAGATTGTCCCAAAGAGGTTGCATGTAGGGATTGACCTTCTCTTCGGCATCGCCAGGTAAAAACCCGAGGTCTTTGTTTGAAAGCGCGACAATCGGTCGTGCCAGGATGATTTGGTCAAACTGATTTCGCTGCTCAAGTGCACCTGCCAATGCAAGCAAGGTCTTTCCTGTCCCTGCATCTCCACAAATTGTCACAAGGTTAATGTCAGGGTTTTGAATCGCATGAAGTGCAAAAGCTTGCTCAGCATTTCTGGGTTTTACGCCGTATGCATATCCCTTGTCGACGCGTTCAATTATTTTTTTTGACTCGTTAAAGTACCCAAGGGCACTGGACGAGCAGTTCTTCATAATGTAGAAGTGATTGTTTGCTCTGGCGTCTCCCAAAGCTGAAAGTTTTTTTGTGGAACCAGAAACATACATTTTCCGAATCACACTTGCTTCGAGGTCGTCTATTGTGGTTTTTCCAGAGTACGCAAACTTCATATCCTTGACTTTCCCGGTCAAATAATCTTCTGCGGGCAGATTAAGGGCTTTTGCTTTAAGTCTCAGATTGATGTCTTTTGAAACGAGAACAACCGTTGCATTTTTCTCAATCAATTGTAAATTCAGTGCGGCATCTAAAATTCTGTGATCGTTTGTCTTCTTGCCAAAAACCTTGTCTGATTCACTCGTGCTTGAGGAGTCACCCAGGATGATTTTCATCTCACCACCTCTTCCGTTTTCTAGCGGAATCCATTCTCTGAGTGTGAAATCTTTGCTTAATCGGTCAATGATTCTAATCGACTCGCGCGCTTCATAATGTTTGGTCTCATTTCCGACTTTAAAATTGTCAAGTTCTTCCAGTACGGTAATAGGAATGGCAATTCTGTTGTCCTCAAAATTGATGATCGCGCTGTGGTCATAAAGCAATACGCAGGTATCTAAAACATAAATCTTTGTTTTCACCTTGGACTTCTTCTTGACTGACTCATTCTGAATCGGTGCGGATGTCGGAGCTTGCGTTACTGCGGCCATGAAGGGTAATTTTGTATTCTATTGACTTACTAAAGTTACTCTTGAATTCCAGTGTTTTTTCTCGCCTACCCATGTCACTTTTTCACACTGGCCATAGTGATAACCTTTTTACTTCTGTATTTAAAGGTGTTTCAAGCCTTAATCCGACAAATATTATTACATTGTGGATAATCTGATTTGCGATTTCAAATTATTCTTCAAGAGACCATATGTCGTCTGCTTGCTCTTCATCATCTCTTGTTCCGGGATTCTTAAATACGTCAACCAAACCCTCTGGAACTTCAACTTTGAGGGTCTCTTTCTCTCTGTCTACCTCGATCTTAAAGTTTTCAGGAAGGGGTAAGATTAAATCGACACCCTCTTGCTCGACTTCAAGCATCGGATACGGCCCGTGATCTAACACGCGCTTGATCGTCCCCAATTCCATGCCCGTTGCCAAATCAATCGCTGTCCATCCTGGTACTTCGTGAAAGTAGAAGACGTTTCCTTTCAGCACGGGAAGTTGTGCTATCGGCAAATAAATATCTTTCGCACAAAGTTCTCTTGCTGCCTCCTCTGAATTCACGCCATCCAGTTGAACAACAAACCTGTCCTTATGGGGCTTGAGTTTTAATATCGAGTAGGGGACCAGTTGCTTCCTTATCTCTAGCCAGATAAGTTTAATTCCTCTGTAGGGTCTAGTGTCATCGACATCCATCCATAAGATTAACTCTCCAGAATATCTGAATGGTTTTGTGATTTTCCCTAAAATAAATCCTGCGTTCTTATTCATGACGTGTAAAATAACCCACTAAAGCATTTGAATATTTCTTGCAATTTACTTGAATCAACAAGGGCTACCTTCATGGTAGCCCTTGAAATAATTTTGTTGTGTCAAGCGAATTATTCGCCTTCTTTCTTTTCCTCTTCAGCAGCAGGTGCTTCCTCAGCAGGTGCTTCCTCAGCAGGTGCTTCTTCAGCAGCCGGTGCTTCTTCAGCAGCCGGTGCTTCTTCAGCAGCCGGTGCTTCCTCA
>PACT01000016.1 GCA_002700285.1 Crocinitomicaceae bacterium
TTGATGAGTATAAAGACATTGATTTCTCGCATATCATTACAGTCTGTGACCAAGCCAATGAAAACTGTCCGATTTTTCCATCTCCATCATTAAGGCATCATGTAAATTTTACAGATCCTTCAAAAGTCAACGGTACAGAGGAAGAAATTATGGATGAATTCCGCAGAACAAGGGAATTGATAAGAATGTATTTAGAAGAATTCGTGAAAGAAAAAACAATCTAAGTATGTATCCATTAGAAACACAGAATTGGAAAACAGGTTGTCAGGATAAATGGCCATTTCAAAGCGGAAACAATGTTTATCTAGAAGCATCGATTGCATATCCCGGTCAATAAAACACTTTTAACGAGAAATTGCGAGCCAATTAATTTAGTTGCGTTGTTAGTATGATTGATGCATTGCACTTCATTACATTTTTCACATTGAAAATGTGGGTGATTGTCATGATGCTCTTTGACTGTACATTTTACACATTTAGCATACCACTTTAATCCATTTACCCCAACAAATGAATGAATGATACGATCATCCTCCATTTTATCTAGTATCCTATAAATAGTGGACTTATTTATTTCATCATTAAAATGTGTAACTAAATAATTAGCGCTGACAGCATTTTCCTGCTTTAACAATATATCAAGAACTTTTTGAAAATGTTTAGTCTTTCTGATTATCCCCATAAAACATGTGTTTGATTCGAAAAATATTTGCCATAATATTGCAACCGGGTTGCAGTAGTATTAATGTAAAACTAAATCATTATGCAATTAACAAAAAACATATCAGATAAAATCGGTGTACTAGCAAGTATAACTTGTATGGTTCATTGTGCAATAACACCTTTAATCTTTATCGCTCAAATTTGTTCGCAAAGCTGTTGTAGCCAAGCTCCTTTATGGTGGAGATCATTGGATTATGTTTTCTTAGTTGTCACATTCTTTGCAATTCTTCAGACAAACAAAAAACACAATTCTATAAATCTAAAATACCTCTTCTGGTTTTGTTGGGTTTTCTTGACCTTGTCGATATTAAATGAAAGTTTGATGTTAGTCTCTATAACACATCACGTAAAATATATTCCTGCATTAGCAATTGTCTTTTTACATATTTATAACATTAGACATTGTTCTTTACAGGGAGAAGAGTGTTGTGTACACGGCACGGAAAAATAAAATATAAGCACAAGGGTCGGCACAGTGAAAAAGAAAACCTCGCCATCTCAATTGTAACCATCAGCGTCACATCTATAGCTAGGGTGATACCTGAACATCACTTCTTTCAGTGACGAATCCTGAACACAACGTACTGAAAACCCACAGAAAAAAAATCAATCATTTAGTCTGAGAACTTAAATATTCCACTACTGCACATGCAGAATTATAATTTGTAGCCAGAGGTATATTATGAACATCACACAGTCTCATTAACATCGCAATATCTACATCATGTGGATGTTTATCTAGAGGATCTCGAAAAAATATCACTCCATTAATTTCTCCACGAGACACCATCGCTCCAATTTCAGCATCTCCTCCAAGCGGTCCACTATTTACAGTTGCTATAGTTTTTACACCCGCTTTTTTCAACATGGAGCCAGTGGTACCTGTAGCGACTAATTCTAATTTTAAACTAGAAAAAAATAGCAATCTTTTGAGAACAAAATCAACCATATCGGCCTTCTTACCATCATGTGCAATTAAAGCTATTTTCATACTGCAATGATATGAACGATATCACGAGAGAATGTGAGATCAATATGAACAAATGGTTAAATAATCATTGACATGACACTAACTCATGTAAATTGTGAGTCTAATATCAACACCATGAGACTTCAATTGCCTGTTATTGTAACTCTTATTATTTGTGTGTCAATATCTGCTTGTAATCAAGAAGGTTGTACAGATATATTGGCTGTAAATTATAGTAATAATGCAACTATTGAAAACGGAAGTTGTATTTACCCATTTTATGCTGGCGCAATTGAGCATGGTGGAGTGATCTTAGAACTTGAAAATCCTTTGGAAATGAGTTTTGTTTGGGATGAAGAATCTTTATACGGATTTGCAGAGCTTTTTTTGGACTTGGATGCTGATGGCAATCCTGATTTAAACTTTTCTGCAACAACATATAATAATGATAGTTTGGAAAGCATACAACAAAGTGGAATACCTGAATATTTTAATCATCTTCAAGTATCCCCCATGAATGGCTATGAAATATTATTTAATTCTATCAATTATTATTATGGAGGAGGAGGGACAGGAGTCAAAGATTTTGTTCACCCATTCATGGAAGGAGACAGGATTGATCATCTCGGCGATTGGAGCAATCTTTCTCTCCCAATGTACCATGAAAACATCTCCGAAATAATCCCTTTTGGTCCCTGGTATGGAATTACAGGGGTCCTTTATTTGAGTTTTAGATTAGACGAAAAATTGGGTTGGATAAAATGTGATATGCATAATGGATTACCTACCATACACAGCATAGGATTTATTCAATAAATTCAATATTTACATTTGACTTGCTGTTTTTTAGAGATTATTTTTCACGCTTTTTCAACAAACCTGAAAGAGCCTTACTTTTAGCCAATGAAATTTCAATTACTACTTATCGCTTTATTGACGTCCTATAATTTTTGGGGTCAAACACCCTTCCCTGCGGGAAGTAAAATTTTATGCCTTGGTGATTCAAGGGTTGAAGGAAGTGATACCTATGATAGCTATAGATATGAATTGTGGAAAGACTTAATTGATTGTAATTGGGATTTTGATTTAGTTGGAACTGAAATCGACCCAATTTCATATCCATCATATCAAAATAATATTTTTGATGCAAATCATCAAGGAATTGGTGGATATACGACATACGATGTATTATTAGAATTGCCTTCTGTATTATCTAATATTGGAATAGTCGATATTGTTCTTATTGGAATAGGAGGCAATGACGCTTTAAATGAAGGCAGCATTAGTGTTCCTGATGCAATTGAAAATATTAATGCTATCATTGAATTAATCCAATCCAACAATCCTCAAGTTTTAATTCTAATTGAACAAATTGCTCCAGGTCTAAACAGTATGATGACAACTGATTTGATACAAGCACTAAACACATTTCATAATAACATCGAACTAGTGGCTACCAATCAAACAACGCCAACGAGCAACGTTATTGTTGTTGATATGAGCTATGAATGGCAAGATGCATATCTCGCAGATAATGTCCACTATAATTCTATTGGTGCAGAGATCGTTGCCACTCGTTATTCTGATGCGTTAAAAACAATTTATGAATGTAATCCCGTAAATTCACTCCAAGAAATTCAAATAAAAAAGTCCTTAGTTAAAACCCTTGACGTATTAGGAAGAAACATCAATCACACGACTAACCAAATCCTCCTTCACATCTATGATGACGGTTCAATAGAGAAGAAGTTTATTGTTGAGTAATCCCAAAAAAAGGATATTTTTTAACACCCCTTCCCCCTATCAAAAATTAGAGCAAAGTCGTTTTAGCATTTGGAAACACTTGAGAAAAGTCTAACTGTATTGTTTCTGTTATATAAGTTATTGTAGCCTCATGTTTATAATTAAGATGTCAGCAAATTGAGACAACAGTAAAATATAAATCTGCAAATTACCTTGAATAAGGGATTGAAATTATTTGCTGACAAGCATAATATTGCACTTGTTATATGTGACACTATTTTGGGTTTACCTGCAGCCTTAAATGAATGAAATAACCCAACTTCAAACCTGATTATTATGAAAAAAACACTTATACTACTTGCGACTTCCACATTAATTCTATCGATTAATGCCCAAAGCAAACAAAAACAAGATGCTACAGCAATCAAAAATATGTGCGGATGTTTTGAGGTGACCTTTAATTTTACAGAAACATTTCAGTACAGTGACGACTCTCTTTATCTTCCATCAGAACCTAAAGTAGCATCAGCATTAGAGTGGGCACAACTCGTAGTTGATGAAAAGGATGAGATTTCAATTCAGCATATACTCCAAATGGGAGATGCGGCTGATGCATACGTTATTAAGCATTGGAGACAAGATTGGCTTTATGAATACAAGAATTTCTATATGTTCAATGGAGACAACAACTGGATATTTCAAGAAAAGTCCAGCACCGATGTAAAAGGACAGTGGACTCAAAAAGTTTATCAAGTGGACGATAGCCCTCGCTATGAAGGATCAGCCACATGGGTGCATGTAGATGGTAGAAGTTTTTGGGAAAACACTACGGATGCACCTCTGCCAAGAAGAGAATATACGCAACGAAGTGATTATAATGTCACTGTTCGCGGAAATCGCCAAGAAATCACAGATATTGGCTGGGTGCATGACCAAGACAATGACAAGGTGATACGTGAAGCAAACAAAGAAGATGTTTTAATTGCACAAGAGAAGGGATACAACATTTACAAAAAAGTAGATGATAGCCGTTGTTCAGCTGCTGTCCAATGGTGGACAACAAACTATGAAAAATGGAATATAGTGAGAGATAAATGGAATGAGATCTATGCCCGAAACGTCAATCTAAGCCTCAAAGTCAAGGTGGATAATAAGGCATTGTACAAACATTTGTTCTCTGATGATTGCAAAGAAAAAGAACAAATCAATGACGTGATTGAATCCTTCGTGATTAAGTAATAAAATTATGAAGATCGAGATATTGTCTGTAATACTTCTGGGAATCACCACATTAAGTTGCTTCGGAAATGAAAACATTTTTCTAGAGCGGTCTTTCTGGTCTGAAAATCCATCAATTGATTTGATCAAAGAAAAAATGTCAGCTGGCCACGATGTTGCTGAGCTGAGTTCAAATGGTTTTGATGCTGTTGCGTGGGCTTTAATCGAAAAAACTGAAAATGAAACCGTGATCTTTCTCTTGCAACAAGATGGCAATGAGCCATCTAAGCTAACGCACGATGGAAGGACCTATATTTTCTGGGCGGCTTATCGCGACAATCTCGAAATAATGCAGTATTTAATCGACAACGGTGCCAAGACCGATGTCATTGATTCTCATGGGTATAGTTTAATGAATTTTGCTGCTGTAACAGGGCAATTAAATCCTAAACTGTATGACTTTTGTATATCTAATGGTGCCGATGTAACAAGAGAAAAAAACCATGATGGTGCTAACGCGATGCACTTGCTTGCTCCATTTATGCAAGACGGGACCATGATCGATTATTTTGTTTCCAAAGGCATCAGCCTTGAAAGCATAGACGACAGGGGTAATGGTATTTTCAACTATGCAGTTCGTAGAGGCAATATCGACTTGTTAGAGATGCTCATTGCACTGAAGGTCCCATACCAATTTACAAATAGTGAGGGTGGGAATTCTATGATTTTTGCGAGTCAAGGAACACGAGGTCACACGAATAGTTTGGAACTGTTTCAATTCCTAGAGAAAAAAGGAATTGACCCCAATGTGTCTACAGAGTCTGGCACAAATCCCCTACACTCATTAGCCTTCAAGAGTGAAGATACGGAAGTGTTGAGGTATTTTGTTAACAAGGGAGTCAAGGTCGATCAGCAAGATGCACAAGGTTCTACTCCGATCATTAACGCAGCACACAGGAATAACTTAGCTTACCTATCTTTCATGGTTGAACATTCCGATGACATTAATGTGGTGAACAAGAAAGGTCTTTCAGCGTTCATGGCTGCCATCCAATACAATAGTCCAGAAGTGGTCTCATTTCTCATACAAAAAGGAGCTGATGTTTCACTCTGTGACAAGGACAACAACGGCTCAGGTTATTATCTGATTGAGTCCTTCGATGTAAAGAAACAAGAGCAATTTAATAAAAAGCTTGAATTGCTCATTGATTCAGGTTTTAACCTCTCATCCACTTCCGGGAAAGGCAATAACTTATATCACTTGGCCGTTCAAAAAAACAACACACAATTGCTCGATATTTTACATGCTATGAAGGTTTCCCTCAATGTGAAAAATGATGAAGGTTATACAGCTTTACATATTGCAGCAATGCAAGCCGAAGATGACCAAGTGTTGAAATATCTTATTGAAAAGGGCGCGGATAAAACAACAACCACTAGTTTTCAAGAGACTGCTTATGATCTGGCCAAGGAAAACGAAATATTGATCCAAAAAAATATTTCAATAGACTTTCTAAAATGAAGATCAAACGGATTTTACAACTTACTGTGATGTCTTTGTCACTCGCGGTTTTTAGTTTTACTGAGCCTCAGGAAACAACCACGTACAAATGCATGATACAATTGACCAATTACTCCGGAGAAGGAGCATATATTGTAGTATCCTTGCTCGACGAAGAAGAAGTATATCAAGAGACACTATATGTTCAGGGGGAAGATGCTGAATGGTTTAGTGAAATAACGAGGTGGTGGAAATTCTACGGGCTCAGACGCCCTAACATTGATGCTATCTCGGGCCCTACTGTCAGCGGTGGAAATCGCACTGTTAACCTGCTGAAAATCCCCACTGAAAAGATTGATGCTGGGTATATCCTTCGTTTTGAAACATCTGTGGAAGACCAAGCATACTATCCTGATGACGTTCAATTTGAACTCACACAAGATAACCTGAGCAAGCAAACCGAAGGTCGTGGGTTCATTCGATATATTCGTATGATTAAGCAATAAGTCAGATTAAATGACCCTTTCTATTTGGAGATACTGCCACCTTGTTTCGGCGCTATTATCATCGGTGTTTTTAATAATCGCTTCCATAACGGGAGCGATTCTTGCTTTTGAGCCTATCACTGAATACGCCAAAGGTTATGCTGTTGACAACCTGGCCGAAGTTAGCCTTCATCATGCCGTTGAGGTTTTAGAACTTAATCATAAAGAGGTTTTTTCACTTGCAGTAGATGGAAATGGATCTGTGGTAGCCTCTGTTGTTGATAAGACTGGCAACAGCACTAAAATCTATGTAGATATTCAGTCTGGAGACATCCTTGGAAAACCATTAAAGCGGCCAGTTGTATATGAATTCACAACCAACCTACACCGTTCACTTTTTTTGAAGAGTGTGGGTAGATGTATTGTTGGTGTGTTTTCCTTGCTTCTTTGCCTAATTACCATCTCGGGCTTTCTTCTTCTGATACGGCGTCAGGGGGGAATACGTTACTTATTTTCTCCTGTTAAGAAAGAAAATACTCAAGAATACTATCATGTAACACTGAGTAAATGGCTGGTCTCTCCAATCTTATTGTTGGCCGTGACAGGTGTATTCCTTTCTGCTGAAAAGTTTTCTTTGTTGCCTGAAACATCGGTTTCTCAAACTGAAATGCAAGCACCAGATCTGGGAACATACGAATACCGAACACTTGGTTCTTTTAAGGAAATTTCGATGTCACAACTTGTTTTACTAGAATTTCCGTTTTCTCCTGATCCGATAGATTATTTTGTCGTGAAGCTTAAGAATCGAGAATTGAGAGTTCACCAATATACAGGAGATATTCTGAGTGAGGTACACTACCATAATGCTAAATTACTTTCAGATTTATCATTCAAATTACACACTGGACAGGGAAGTGTTTCCTGGTCGTTGGTTCTTTTTTTAACTAGCATATCTATCCTTTTCTTTCTGTATTCAGGGACCATGATATTTATTGCTAGAAAGCGTAGACAAGCCTATCCAAAGCCTGAACTTTCTGAAAAACATGCTGCAGAATTTATTATCCTAATCGGATCAGAAACAGGTTCCACTTTTAGATTTGGAGCAGCCTTATCTTCTGCATTGGTTAAAGCTGGAAAAACCACGCATATGGCCGAATTAAATACCTATTCGAGATATAAGAATGCCAAAAATTTGGTCGTGCTTGCCGCTACCTATGGAAATGGTGAAGCACCCACAAATGCACGGAAATTTTCTGAGCTTATTCCGACTGTAGATCCAACAAAAACAATGAAATATAGCGTTGTGGGTTTTGGTTCTACAGATTATCCCAATTACTGTGCTTTTGCTATTCAAACTGACGAATTACTTAGAGAAAAACCTCGTTTTATAGCGACCACTCCACTGGTAAAAATCAACAAACAATCTGTCAATGATTTTTTAGAATGGGTAAAATTATGGAGTGCCAGATTGGGAGTCAAGCTTGATATCGAAGGTATGCATGAAGAAATTCAACCCAGAAATCTGGAAGACTTTAAGGTAATCGAACGTTCCGTTCTGAATGATGATCACACCTTCTTGATAAAAGTCCGTCCGAATAAATCCATTGAATTTTTTTCCGGAGATTTATTAGCTGTGCAATGGTCAGATGAAGAGGAATACAGATTGTATTCCATTGCTCAAATTTCCGGAGATATTGTGCTGAGCATTAAAAAGCATGAGTTTGGAAAATGCTCTAGTTTTATGGAGGAATTGAAGTTGAACGATCAATTTAAAGCATCCATTCTCAGGAACTCCGACTTTCATCTCTCCCAAAAATCTAAAAAGGTGATATTTATTGCCAATGGAACAGGCATCGCTCCTTTTCTTGGAATGTTAAGCAACAGCAATGTAACAGACACTCATTTGTTCTGGGGATGTCGTAGCAGAAGCTCTGCTAATATCTACAGCTCAATGGGATTGGATCTCCCAACGTTAGCTCATAGATCCTACATTTCCTATTCAAGAGAAAATAAGCAATACGTACAAGATTTACTTAGAGCAGAATCCATATTGCTCTTAGATACGCTCAATAGTGGGGGGTGCATTTTTGTCTGTGGCTCGATAAACATGCAAAATGAGGTGTTAAAAGTACTCGAACAAATTATGCCTCAGGGCCATTGTATTTCAGATTATCAAAACAACGGACAAATTAAAATGGACTGTTATTGACTTAAGTATTGCGAAATCTTGATATGATAAAAGATTTTGTTGCCCATTTTTGCTATAAAAGGTCAAACGTGAGCCCATTAATAATTTTGGGTTTAGGTCTTGAAGTTAAATAGAAATTTAGTGATACCCCTTATGTATTACACCCTTCGAAAAATTGTAGGCAATAAATACGGCGAATAACAAATGCAGTTCTCTTCTTGTTACCGTGAATAATAAGATTGCGCTTACGGTACATTGTTAAAATTACATTGATAAAAAGCATTTTGGGCCTTATGCAGTTTCTACCTTTGCTGCATGTCAGTCCTTTTGTTGAAATCACTTCATATTATCTTTATTGTGACTTGGTTTGCAGGGCTGTTCTATATTGTACGACTTTTTATCTACCAAAGAGAAGCGCAAGACAAGACCGATGTCGAAAAAAGGGTTCTGACGGAACAATTCAAAATAATGAGTCGTCGTTTGTGGTTAGGCATTACTTGGCCGTCAGCTATTTTGACTGGAATTTTAGGCCCCTGGTTGTTGATCAAACTTCCTGGTTACCTGAATCAGCCATGGATGCATTTGAAGCTTTTCCTTGTTGTACTTCTATATGTGTACCAAATTTACTGTCACAAAATATTTAAAGATCAGCAGAAAAATCAGTATCGCTTGGATTCAACTCAGTTGAGAATTTGGAACGAAGTTGCGACGCTATTTTTGTTTGGAATTGTTTTTCTTGTCGTGTTTAAGGCCTTGACAAATTGGACAATATTCGGTGTAGGCATGACTTCGTTATCTCTGTCTTTAATTGTTGCTATCTTTATTTACAACAGAAAACGGAAGAAACCTTCTAAATAGTCATTGAGAACACCCTTGTGTTTGGAGCTTTTCTGATCAGGTGTAAATCAAACGCCATACAGACATTCCTGATGAAAGGACGCCCTATTTCATATACTTGAATGTAATTTTTTCCAATTTCAATAAGCCCATCGTCTTCCATTTCACGAAGTCGCAACAAGGTGTCATGAAGTTCTGGAAACTGCATCGCAGGATCTGCAAAGTCAGTTCGAAAATGGCACATGATATTTAGAATATGTTGTCGTATAACAAGGTCCTCATCACTCAATATATGGCCCCTAAAAATAGGGATCTCGCCAGCCATTGCTTGACGCTCATATCCCTCCACAGTTTTTGTATTTTGAGCAAAACTGTACCAAGAATCGCTGATAGAAGACATGCCGAGTCCGATCATTAGTTTTGTTTTCCCAGAGGTATATCCCATGAAATTTCTGTGTAGGGTTTTTTCATGCATGGAACGGGTTAATCCATCTGTAGGAAGTGCAAAATGATCCATTCCTATCTCTTCGTACCCCAACTCTAAGAAGCGTTTTTTACCGAATTCATAGAGAGATCGCTTCAGTTCATCTTTCGGAAGATCCGCTTCGCTATATCCCCTTTGACCCAACCCCTTAATCCATGGAACGTGTGCATAGCTATAAAAAGCGATGCGTTCAGGCATTAACCTCGCTGTTTTTTCAATAGAATCAGTGACGCTTTCAAGTGTCTGATGTGGAAGACCAAAAACCAAGTCATGGCTTACCGAGGTGTACCCCACTTCTCTACTCAGTTCAGTTACTTCCTTGACTTGTTCATAGGATTGAACACGGTTGATGGTTTTTTGTACCAGAGGGTCATAATCCTGCACCCCAAAACTGTTTCTTTTAAACCCCAGATCATAAAGTGTTTTTAGATGCTCTTTTGTAGTATTTTGAGGATGCGCTTCGAAACTGAATTCATAGTTTTTAGTTTTTTCAGCTTTGCTCATAATCTGGTTTATGAGATTTTTGAGGTTTTCAGGATTAAAAAATGTGGGTGTTCCTCCACCTAGATGGATTTCTTTAATCCTTGGAGTTGCTCCAAATACTTTGATATACGATTCCCACTCTTTAATCACAGCATCGATGTACGGTGATTCAACGCTGTGCCTTTTTGTGATTCTCTTGTGACAACCACAAAATGTGCACATACTCTCGCAAAATGGAAGGTGTATGTAGAGGCTTATGCCTTCTGATGCGTTGCTTTCAGAAAACGATTTGGCGACTGAGTCGAGCCATTGTGTTTTGTTGATCGCATCCTCACTCCAGTAAGGAACAGTAGGGTAGCTTGTGTACCTGGGACCCGGAATATTGTATTTCTGTAAGAGACTTTTCAAAGTTCTGTGTTTTTTAGAATTCTAACAGCATCTCTCGAAAAGTAAGTGGCAATTAAATCTGCCCCAGCTCTTTTAAAGCTCAGTAGACTTTCAAAAATGACGGAATCTTCATCAATCCAACCTTTTTCTGCGGCTGCCTTCACCATGGCATATTCTCCACTAACATGGTAAGCTGAGACGGGTACCTCCGACTTTTCTTTCACCCTTAAAACCATGTCCAGATATGGCAAGCCAGGTTTAACCATTACGATATCAGCCCCTTCCTCAATATCCAGCAAAGCCTCCTTGACGCCTTCTATGGAATTGGCTGGATTCATTTGGTATGTTTTCTTGTCGCCAAATCCGGGCTTAGAATCCAGTGCGTCACGAAATGGGCCATAGAAACTTGATGCATACTTTACGCTGTAACTCATAATTCCTGTGTTGTGAAATCCCTCACTGTCAAGACGTTTTCGAATCGCAGCAATTCGTCCATCCATCATATCACTAGGAGCGACGATGTCAGCACCTGCATGTGCATGACTTAAAGCGACTTCAGCCAGTACTTCAACAGTAGGGTCATTGACCACTTCACCATCCTGAACAATCCCGTCATGTCCCCAAGAGGAATAGGGGTCTAAAGCTACATCTGTCATCACCACCATTTGCGGAACAGCAGACTTGATGGCTCTCACAGTTTGTTGCATGAGACCTTCCGAATTCATCGCTTCTTCACCGTTGTTATCCTTTAAAGATTCTCGAACCTGTACAAATAGAAGCACGGACTTAAGTCCCATACCATAGAGCTTTTTCACTTCTTTAATTGTAAGATCTAAGCTTTGCTTATAGTACCCAGGCATGGACGGTATTTCATGTTCTTGTCCTTCCCCTTCCATGACAAATAGAGGTGTGATGAGATCATCTAAACTCAAGCGGTTTTCAGCGACTAAATCCCGCATTGATTGGTTCACTCTAAGTCTACGTGGACGCTTTAATCCATTCATGATTTGTAGTTTTTCACTGCATTTACAAAGGCTTGAGCGTTTTCTACAGGTATATTGGGCAAGATTCCGTGACCTAAATTTGCAATGTATTTGTCTTTCCCAAATCGGTCGATCATGTCCTTGACACCTCTTTCAATTTCAGGAATCGGAGACAGGAGTCTAGAGGGGTCAAAATTCCCTTGCAATGTTATGTTTCTATTCGAAAAAGCTCTTGCGTTTTCTGGCGTAATCGTCCAATCTACCCCCAGAGCACTTGCACCACTTGTTGACATGTCGTCTAGTGCAAACCAACATCCCTTCCCAAAAACTATAACAGGCGCTTCTTCCTTCAATGCATCAATGATTTGTTGGATATATGGCCAAGAGAACACTTGATAGTCGGCTGGTGAAAACACACCGCCCCAGCTGTCAAATATTTGGACTGCATCAACACCACTTCGAACTTTTGCTTTCAAATACATGATAGTCGTGTCTGTAATTTTCTGTAAGAGTTGATGCGCTGCCTCAGGTTCAGAAAAACAAAAACTTTTTGCTTTATTGAATGTCTTAGACCCTTGGCCTTCAACTGAGTAGCACATTATTGTCCAAGGTGAACCCGCAAAACCTATCAGTGGCACTTTGTTGTCAAGTTCTGACTTTGTCATCTTAATGGCGTCCATCACATAATCCAATGCCTCTTCAACGTTGGGAACTCTGATTTTGTTGACATCAGCCGCTGAACTGATCGGTTGTTGCAACCAAGGACCGATGTTTGCTTTCATCTCGAATGGCAAACCCATCGCCTGTGGAACGACAAGTATGTCAGAGAAAAGTATCGCGGCATCGGTACCTATTTGATGAATGGGCATCACTGTTATTTCCGTGGCCAATTCAGGAGTCCTACAACGTGTAAAGAAATCATATTTGGCTTTGAGCTTCATGAAATCGGGCAAGTACCTTCCAGCTTGTCTCATCATCCAGACTGGAGGTCGGTCCACGCTTTCTCCTTTCAGAGCTCTTATAAATAAATCATTTTTCATCATATCCTTGTTTCTAACGCTTTTTCAACAACTGATTCAATCGTGGTGCTATTGGAGACATCAGCATCTTTAATGTATTTCAACACTTCAGAACGTGTTGTATTACCAATACATATTGCTGTTCCGTCAAACGAGTTGTCTAAAAAAAAACTTTCAACACCACTGGGGCTAAAAAACAAAACCTTAGATAAATATCCTGGTACCGCGGAGGGTGTAAGCAAGGTGTCGTATGCTTCGATGATTTGAAGTTCTACCTCCATCTCTTGAAAAACTTCTTGAACACGATTCATCCGCCTCATCCCACAAATAAAGGTTGCAGTTTTATATTTTGAGGCGACATAGAGGGCCATTTCTTGAGAGTCTGAAAACACTTTTGACACTTGCACGTCATTTGCTTCAATCGCAAATTTGGTTTTTTGACCAACACAAAAGATGTCACGGCCATTTAAATCTAAAAAATTCGCGGCATTTTTGCTACTGATCATCACCGCTTGATTGTCAATTTTCTTTTGTGCTTTCATCTTGACAATGTCAATAAAATCAATTTGAACCAAGTCAAAACCTGAGTCATGAATCTTGTCACTTAATGCTTGACTTAAGATTTTTGTTGATAGAATTCTCGGCTTATTTTTCATCAGCCATTGATTTGATTTCCTTCATAAGCTCTTTCCCACCAGACATCAGAAGTTCTTGGGCATATAGGTCACCCAATTCGACTCTTGCATCTTCGGATGTCTTTTCAATTTTCAGCTCGGTATGGCCATCTAATGAATTGACGATCCCCGTAAATCTTACTTTATTTCCTTGTACAATTGCCAAAGCGCCAATTGGTGCAGAACATCCCCCTTCAAGGGTTTTTAGAAAGGCCCTCTCAATGCTCACTGCAAGGTGCGAGTCATGGTGATTGAGCTTGTTGACTATCTTGTTCAAAGCCATGTCATCTGATTTCCCAACAATCACAAGCGCTCCTTGTGCCGGGGCGGGAACCATCCAATCTAAAACTTCAGCAGTTTTGGGCAAAATATTGGTTCTCATGAGACCTGATTTGGCAAAAATAGCTCCCACATAGTCGCTTGAAGCAAGCTTCTTCATTCTGGTATTGATGTTGCCTCGAATTCCCACAATTTCATGATTGGGATAGCGATGAAGCCATTGTGCTTTTCGCCGAAGACTTCCAGTTGCAATAACGTTGCTTCCTCCAGGACCTTTCACCAGGACATCAAATGGATTTTCACGTTCTAGAACGGCAAACTCAACAAGACCTTTGGGTAAAAGTGTTGGCACATCCTTCATGCTGTGAACGGCAATGTCGATTTCATTTCGAAGAAGAGCTGAATCAAGTGTTTTTGTAAAAACACCTGTGATTCCAATCTCATACAATGGCTTGTCAAGAATCAGGTCTCCTTTCGATTTGATTTTCACAATTGAGCACACATGTTCTTCAGCCTCTAACAACGCTTTCACTTTGTTGGCTTGCCAAAGGGCCAGAACACTGTCTCGAGTGCCAATTCTAATCATTGTCTTGCTGTAATCCTTCTAGCTTGAAGATGTCTTGAATGGCTGCAATGTCAGTCTCTGGAGTGGTGCTGTTGTTGCGCAAGTGATTGGCAATTTGTCCTGTTATCTTAAGCACAAGCTTGTCAGTGACTGCAACAATGTTAGAATGTTGCGAGGCATCGACTTCTTTCAGGATCTTACTCAACTCGTTGTCTCTGTATCCTTTTATCTTTGTATTGAGTGCGTTTAAAACTGGAACAATCTTTCTCGAATCTAGCCATTCCTTGAATTCAGCATATTCTTCTTTGAGGATTTCAAAAGCCATTGGGAGATGCGTAAGTCTGTCGGCAAGAACTTTGTTGGCCAACTGACTTAATTCATCAAGATGGATGATTGTGACATTATCTAAAGATTCTGCCTTGGGGTTTACGTTGCGAGGAAGGCTTAAATCGAGAATTAAAATCGGTTTTTTTCGATGCAGCATTTGTGGAGTCACTGTATACTCTTGCGCACCCGTAGCAACAAACATAATATCACACGCGTCAATTTCATTCTGAAGGGAGGTGATGTCACGACTGACTACATTGTATTTTTTGCTGAGATTAATGGCTTTTTCTTCGCTTCTGTTAATGAGTGTAATGCAGTTGTGCTTGGAGTGCTTGACCAAATTTTCGCATGTGTTTGAACCCATTTTCCCAAGACCGAAGAGCATGATTTTTTTAGACTCCAATTCCTCTACATGATCTCTTATATATTGAACTCCGCTGAATGCTACAGAGGTTGCTCCTGAACTCAAATGTGTTTCGCTTTTAATTCGCTTGCTCGCTTTGATGACAAAATTCACCAATCTGTGAAGAAGTGTATTGGAACTTTCAGTCTCTTGAGAAAGCGCAAAAGCTTTTTTTACTTGACCGATGATTTCAAAGTCACCTATAATCTGAGAGTCTAAAGCACAACCAACAGAAAACATGTGCTTGATTGCGGAAACTCCTTCTTTGACAAAAGCAATCTGATTGAGGATCTCTAAAGAACCTCCTGATATTTCTGACAAGACCTCTTGGAGTGTTGAGGAACTCAGACCTTCACAATAGATTTCAGTTCTATTACAGGTAGACATGACAAGAATATTATCTCCTCCCAATTGAAGAAGTTTGAGAATGACTTTCTTTTGAGAGTCTTTAGACAAACTGTAAAGACCTCGCGTTTCAGTCTCGGTCTTTTTATAAGATATTCCAATGACAATAAAGTCATTGATATGTTTGCTATTGCGCATTGAGGCTTTATTACCTTTTATAATACAAAAATACTTCCAATTTAAGTGAAGAAATAACGTTGACAGGACTTTTAATATCACAATAGGTTTTGGCGAGTTTTAATTTATCTTTGTTGTATGTTTTACTGGCTATTCCACCCTTATAGGTGGTGTATTTATAACGAGTCTAAATAGTGAAAGAACTGAAATTAAATATCGCTGAAAGTTCTTCTGAATTGTTCATGCTCGACGAGGGTTTGATTTTGCTTAATATTAGTCAGTTAGATGAGCGTTGTAACTTTCTTTTGCAAGAGTTGTCGGCAGAGTACATTCAGTTTCATTTTGTGTTGGAGAAAAATGTAAAAGTGCACTTCAATCAAAAGAATTACACCATCGATGTTCTTCAGGAACAAAGTCTACTGATTTACAACCCAACCCAAAATTTACCACTGGATATAGAGATTCCAACAGGAGGAAGAGTCGTCTCGCTTTTTGTGAAAATCGTACTTTTTCATAGTTTTTTCTCAGAAGTGGCGAAAAACATTCCGTTTCTTAATGAAGAACATAAGGATAAAAAATATTACAATCAAAGTCCAATCTCACCAGAAACGATACTTGTTTTAAATCAAATCAATAAATTTTATTTTCAGGACCATCTTCAGCCACTTTATTTGAAAGGCAAGGCCTACGAATTGATTAGCGTGTATTTCAATCAAAGTGCAGAAGTAGATAAATCTTGCCCCTTTTTAATGGATGACGAATACCTATCTAAAGTCAAGAAAGCGAAGGACATTTTAGTTAACCGTATGATTGACCCACCATCATTGGTAGAATTGTCTGAAGAAGTGGGGCTGAATCTAAAAAAACTGAAGCAAGGATTCAAGCAGGTCTTTGGAAGTTCCGTCTTTACTTTTCTGTTCAATTACAAGATGGAGTACTCAAGAAAACTTTTAGACTCTGGAAAATATAACATCAATGAGGTTGGTGGAACATTGGGATACAGTTCCGCAAGTCATTTCATCACCTCGTTTAAAAAGAAATATGGTATTACACCGAAACGTTACATCACATCTCAATCCAATCTGCGTTAGTTTTTATGATAGTATTACAATTTAGTGTTCGATTTTTCAATCAATGTTGGATGCCCAAATCATCAATATATAAAGGCATTCAAGGACAATTTTTGTTGAATCAAGCTCGGATCCAAGTTGATCCACAATTTTAAAAATATGCAAGCAAAAATAGGCGTGTTATTGGTGAATCTAGGAACACCTGACAGTCCTCGCACAAGAGATGTCCGAAGCTACCTTTTCCAATTTTTGAATGACAAAAGAGTCATTGATATTTTTTGGATTTTAAGATTGTTTCTGGTCAATTTGATTATCGTGCCTTTTCGAGCTCCAAAATCCGCGAAAATTTATCAAGATTTGTGGAGTGAAAAAGGATCACCAATCATTTATCACACAGAAAGCGTGTGTAAAAAACTACAATCTTCGTTGGGCGATGAGTATCATGTGGATTTTGGAATGCGCTATAAAAACCCTTCATTTAAAAAGATTTTATCAAGCTGGGAAAATAAAAACTTCCAACAGATTATCATCTTACCTCTTTTTCCACAATATGCATCTGCTACAAATGGTTCAGTGCTCGAATTGGCGATGGATGTCATCAAAAAGTGGTGGGTTATTCCAGAAATCAGTCTGGTTTCTCAATTTTTTGATCACGATTTGTTCCTTAAAGCGTGCGAAGAAAATGGAAAGAAATACAATTTTAAGGAATATGATCATGTATTGTTTAGTTTTCATGGACTTCCAGAAAGACATGTAGACAAGGTTTACAAAGATGGAATATGCAAGGATAATGATTGCGAAAATGGGATCAATGACGCCAATTTATTTTGTTACAAAGCGAGTTGTTATGAGACTGCCATCCAGTTGTCTCAAAGATTTCAACTTCAAGCGTCAGATTTTACTGTTTGCTTCCAATCGAGACTGGGTGGAGGATGGATTGAGCCATTTTCAGATGTTGTGATTGAAAAGTTGGCCAAAGAAGGAAAGAAAAAGATTTTGGTTTTCTCTCCGGCATTTGTAGCAGATTGTCTTGAAACCATTATTGAAATAGGAGATGAATATCAAGAATTATTTGAAAAGTGTGGAGGGGAAAAAATACAACTGGTAGAAAGTTTAAACGACAACGATACTTGGGTTGAATGTTTAAAGCAAATCGTGTTAAAACGTCGGGTTTAAAATAGCCTTCTTGATTTTAAATCAAAAAGAAAAAGTCATCATGACCTTGTCGGCGATTTCTTTTGTCACCCAATGCATGCATCAGACATTTCATCTTTTTTTTAAAGGCTTATACCTCCCCCACACTAACTTTACAGTACAATCCTATTCAAGATGAGATATCAGCGATCTTCCCAGTTGTTCAAAGATGCCAACTCTTCTATTCCGGGTGGCGTCAATTCGCCCGTTAGAGCTTTTAAATCCGTAGGTGGCACACCTGTGTTTATGCAAAGTGCGAAGGGAGCTATTTTACATGATGTTGATGGAAATCATTACATTGATTATATCAATTCATGGGGCCCGCAAATACTGGGTCATGCTTTTGACCCCGTGATTTCGGCAATCAAAGAAACTGCAAATAAAGGCACATCCTTTGGCACTCCGTCTGAAATAGAAGTTGAAATCGCCAATATGATTACATCAATGGTTCCTGGCATTGAGATGATTAGAATGGTTAATTCTGGAACTGAAGCATGTATGAGTGCGGTGCGGTTAGCCAGAGGCGTAACAGGAAGAGAGAAGATCATTAAGTTTGAAGGTTGTTATCATGGTCATTCAGATGCTTTCCTCATTTCTGCAGGCTCAGGCGCCGTGACTTTTGGAACCCCTAATAGTCCTGGAGTAACAAAGGGAACAGCCAAAGACACCTTGCTTGCCCAGTTTAACAACATCGATTCTGTTCGCAAAATTCTAATAGACCATGGACATGATGTCGCAACCCTCATTATTGAGCCTGTTGCTGGAAATATGGGGTGTATTGCTCCAGCACCTGGCTTCTTGGAATCGCTTCGCACGCTTTGTAATGAATATGGTGTTCTGCTTATTTTTGATGAAGTCATGTCAGGATTTCGAGTTTCTGCAGGGGGGGCTCAAGCATACTATGGAGTGACTGCGGACATTGTCTGTTTCGGAAAAATTATTGGTGGGGGTCTGCCGGTGGGTGCTTTTGCAGGTCGGAAAGAAATCATGAACTATCTGGCACCTGCTGGCCCTGTATATCAGGCTGGGACACTTTCAGGAAACCCTTTGGCAATGGCAGCTGGATTTACGATGGTTAAGCATTTGCGAGATAATCCTAAGATATATTCTGATCTTGAAAAGACGTCTTCGGAAATAGAAGAAGGCATTCGCTCTGTTTTATCATCGAACAGTATTGCTCACACCATCAACCGAGTGGGATCAATGATGAGTGTTCATTTTTGTGACAATCCTGTTGTTGATTTACAATCTGCCATGGTCGGTGATAACGATACTTTCAAAAGATTTTTTCATCACATGCTGAACAATGGAGTGTATCTTCCTCCCTCAGCTTTTGAGTCTTGGTTTGTGTGTTCAGAGATCAAGAGCTCAGCAGTTGCTCAAACCCTGGATGCAGTAAGTTCATTTAAGAACGATTAAGCTGATTCCTAGACTTTTTTAATTCTTATTTGTGGCTTGTTTCCTCTCACATGTTTCCTTTGCATGTGTCTGCGAGGTACATAGGCCGCGCGTGGCATTCATAAGGGCCATCTTCCCTGAGAGGAGTTTCGTTTTAGAATCACCCTCTCAACCCAGGGTCAAGAACTCATTATGGGCTTAGTAAAATTAGAACTTATCTAAACCACTGAATTTTTTCATATAGATTACCTCTTCTTACCGTTTTTTCATTTTTGAAGTTATGCACTCCTAAATAAAAGAACCCTAAACATATTTCATCTTGATTAAGTTGAAGAAATGTTCTAAGTTTATTAATGTATTTTGGTGTGCTCCAATAACCTCCAATATTACTATTTACACATGAGATCCATATGTTTTGCACGGCCATAGAAGTCGCAGCTATTTCCTCCCATTCAGGCAATAAATCCTTATTCTTCTTCATGCATATACAGATGATATGACTTGATTTATTAAAGCTGATTTCTAGTTTCTTTTTTTTGATCTCAGAGACTTCTTTGTTTTTTACAATCTCATCAAGTAGTTTGTTCTTTGAATCATTACAGAATATTTTAAATCTCCAGGGTTGAGTCATTTTGTGTGAAGGTGCATGGTTTGCATTTTCCAGCAATTGAATAATAACATCCTCTTCAATCATTTCCCCATTAAAAGCACTTGGGTAAATTGAACGACGAGATTGTATTATTGATGATATGTTATGATCAATCATTTTATGCTATTTAAAATCAAGATAATTTAAAAATTTTATGAAAAATAAGATAAAGTTAATTTGGAAATTTTCAGGGCCAGACGCTGATCATATTGCTAAGCATCACCTTGTGCATCTTAAGGAATATATAGAAAAGGAAAATATAGAAATATTTACAACAGGTTATGAAAGATTAAATGAAAATATAGCAATTTCTTTTGTTATCATTTCTGAAGGTTTGTTAGAAAAAATTAAAAATGATTTAAAGCCTCATGAAGGTTTTATCGTCTAATCTATTTTGATTGATATCATACATATATCTAAATATTGGGCAAAACGAGGTTCAAGGCACTTTGCCTTATTTCTACTCCCTTTTACAGATCTATAAGAATATGAAAGGTCTTTATTTTTAATTATTCACTTAACATTATGAGACATGATAATGGTGTTAGATTGCGTGTATGAAATCAAGATTACTACTTATAGCTTTATTTGCTTCGTTTAGTGCTTTTGGGCAAAATGCTTGCAAAGACTGTTCATCTTTTTCTGTAAATGAAGATTGGACAGGTTTAATTGAATGTCTAAACCAGAAGATTAGTATCTCTAACTCCATCCCAGATCTTATGTGTAGGGTTCAGTGCTATGGAATTATATTAGATAAAACAGATTCTATAAATCTTAGCGGTCACTTTATTAACAGGACAGAATTATTGAAACTCTCCCTTAAAGATTTAAATTTTATTATAGATTCTAACCCAAATTTTGCGAATGGTCTTCCATTACAACAAAGCATATTTATTAAAAAACAATTAGGTGAAGAGTATTGTAGTGATCTTAAATTATTATGTGAAATAATTGGGACGTGTGAAGAATACAATGCTAATTGTAAGAAATAGTCCATCTAAAAACGATATTAGACTATTTAGTTCATCTCAATATTTGTTGAAGTCTTACAAAATTCTGCTTTTTGATTGATTAGGTTTCTTAGAAACTTCAAGTGATTATTTGTGTTGGTAATTTTACATGAGATCCTATGAGTATTAAATTGAATCACCAAGTTTTGAGCTTTCACTATTGTTAATTGATGAAAATTAGTGGCTATTGCATATTCGTCATGATTAAATCTGAAATAAGCCACTAATCCTTTTTTTCTAATTTCAAAATTGGCACATATTCTACCAGGTGATTTTCCCTTAAAAATATCTGGTTCTGCTATGATGATGTCATACTTAGGTGAGCCAAAAACTTTATTTTGTAGTTGTTCAAAAAAAGTAAAACTATCCCCCGCTATGTCATGTATTAGTTTTTCTTTTTTGCGTCTTTCAACACTTAATTTTAAAAGCATTTTTACGGATTGATTACTGTTCTAAATGTTAAATTAATTCTAGATTCCTTATCAGTTAGTGACTTTGGTATTGAGTGTCTAAGTTTATCTTGTGTCGGATATTTCATAATGAGTAAGTCACCTGAGTTGAGTTTTAGTTTTAGGGTTTTCTTACCCAATCCATGAATATTTTTCTTTTTAAATTTCATCCATCTAGAACCTCCTAAACTTAATGAAGCAATTGGAGAGGTTGGGTTGTAAATATTTTCATCATCTGAATGCCAGCCCATTGAATCATTTCCATTTCTGTATAAATTCATTAGGACAGAATTGTAAAATGTGTTTGTTTCTTTTTCAATTTTTGAACGAATTTGATTTAATGTTTTTGTCATGGGTTTTGCTTCGAAATGAATATTTGAATATTTCATATCTACGGAACCATACCAATCATTGAGCCTAGGTATTTTATGTTTTTTACCAAATATCATAATGTCATTTTGCACCCATGTTGTTTTTTTATAAAATTGGTTGAACAGCATCCTGGAATATTCTTTACTACAAAAAGATTCAAATATTAACAGCTCACAGCCATAGAACGATTTTGATATCATATTCAAAACGTTATTTTAATTTTCTCTTTTGAATCAATCCAAGCCTCCACAAGACGAAACCAATAACCAATATTGCAGCACCTATATTGAAAATCATTGGGGCACCCATAAAGTGATTCAACTTAAATGTGAGTCCCGTCATTGTTGATGCTAATCCAACAAGTGTAATAGCTTTGGCAATTTTTTGTAGATTCATATTACAAAGATTGAAACTCCCCAACTCTATTCCTGACAATACAAATGAAGAATAACTCGATGTTCTCACGTCTCATTCATTAATTAGAACTGGAGCTTTCCCATCAGTAATGATAATTTTCGCATTTGGGGATGAAGCTAAATTTTCCAATACTTGTAGACTTCTCCATGCAATATTATTCTCAGTCATTCCTTCTTGAATAATAATCTGGGCATCTCTTATACCTTCAGCTTCAATTCTATTCTGTTCAGCTTTTTGTCTTGCTGTTTGAAGGACAAATTCCATCCTTTGTGCGTCTTGTTCCGCTCTAAGCTTTTCTTGAACTGCAGCATATAAATTCTCTGGCAATTCTATACTTTTCAACAATACTGCTTCAATGATGAAACCTCTCTTTGATAATATTTCTGTCATCAATATCTGAACTTCTTTTTCTATTTCTGAACGTTTTCCAGAATGCATATCTTTAGCATAGTATTCTGCAGTTACATCTGCCGCAGAAGATCTGAAGGTGTTGGCCACTATTTTTTCGTAGTTTCTTTTGCTGCCTAAATTTGTAATAATGCTGAAAATTTCATCAGGATTTATTCTATAAAGAACAGAAACCTCAGTCTTGACATTAAGGCCTTCTTTGGAAGGAAGGTTTAAAGTCATTGGAATATTTTCTGTTTTTGTAGAAAATGTGAGAACTTTTGATATAGAAGGTATTGCCCAAATAACCCCTTCACTTTTAGCCTTGTCCTGAAGTTTCCCTAGTCTTTGCTTAACATAAACATTACCAGGTTTGGTAATTGTACAGGAGGTAAACATCATTAAAATGAAGGGAATATAAAAATTATTTCTTCTAAACATGTCTTTAATTTTAGACTCACAATTTACATCAAAAATGAGTGTTGTTTTGAGTCTCGTTTTTAAAAGTTAGATCTTCAATCACCCTTCAAACAACAATATAAACCGACACTTTAACAAAATAAAAGCAGCCTGATTTAGACAGTATTTGTACTGTGATTAAAAGGCCTCTCCTATATAAAAGTAGAAGCCTGTGCCTTCCTCAGTAAATGCAACATCGAGACGGGTATAAATATCCTTATCAGGAAATATCAGGAAGCGAAGTCCAGCTCCTCCGGTGGGAAGAAACTTTTTCAAATCAAAGTCATAATCGTCTCCAAAGACTTGACCTACAGACAGGAATACACTTGCTCCAAAACGCTTAGAAAAGTTGAAAGGTAGAATTCTATATTCCATTTGTCCAGCAACAAGGTGTTTGTCACGATAACGGCCAAGATAATAGCCTCGCATGAGACTTTCACCGCCCATAAGTGACAACATATTGAATGGGATATCTCCAGTGGTGAACTGACCATATAATTGTGCAGCAAAAACTGTGTTCTTCTTGACAGGGATGTATATCCGATTATCTGTGATATAAGAAATAAAGTCAAAATCACTTCCGAATAAAGAACTGTAACTCAGAAAGGCCAACTCACTATATATGCCCTCTCTTGGATTCATTGCATTGTAGATATTGTCGTATAGTAGACCCAATCCTAACCCTAGGTTATTTGACCCCAATCCACCGACTTCTGGCGCAGTAAAATTCGCTGTTGAATTAATATATTCAACCTGACTCAGCCTTTGAAAATCCAACTCCAAACCAAAGTATAGAGAAGGTACAGTTTCTCGCAGGAAACGTTCCTTGATCAAAATGTAATCGCCGTTGATGACAGATTTTACATCTGGGGAACTCATACTTCCAATACCATAGTAATATAAAGGGAAACTCTGGTAGCGAGACCGACCGTAAAAAAACCATTTGTTGTTATCGGTGTAAATGGCGTGGTCTAACCATAAACCATATTGATTCTCTAACGTAAAGAAAGCGAATGATTTTATCTCACTCAAGCGGTTGTTAATATCATGTTTTGCAGAATACACATACAAGCTAGACACTCCAATTTCCAAACTAGTCTCAGGTGAAAACGCAAGGGTAGGATAATTAATGAGTTTTGGATCTGATGGATGCTTGCTCTCATTAAACACATTTTCCAAATAACTTCTTAAAAAGCGACTAGATTCAACATCTTTCTGCGAGTGAAACGATTCGTTTACAGCAATATTTAGGATCAACGACAAAAAGACACGTACCAGAACTTTTTCTACTAAGAATAAACCAGAAGGTGTCATCATTCAAATATCGGTAACACTAGTCTATCCTCTAACACTCAACCTTACATCTTTTTATAAGAAGTCAAACTTGATGTAACTTGTGAATAGAAAACCACAGACATGAGAATTTTATTTTCTGCATTTGTAACTTTAATGAGCTTTAATGTGTTTTACCAAACAGATAACACAGCTTTTAAGTACAACCCTACGATTTCTGAAGACGACGGAACATATATATACTCAGAAGAAGGGTACACATGCGATGGAGCTTTTGTCAATGACTCATATGGTGATGGGCTAAATGATTCATACTGCAGTGAAGACCTGAACGGTGATGGGATTATTGCTGTACAGGATTTATTACTTGTATTAAGTGAATTTGGGTGTTCATCATTATGCGAAAATGATATTAATGAAGATGGTTATATCGGTGTTCAGGATTTACTTCAGCTCCTTAGCGAGTTTGGAAATATATGCGAAATCTCAGAGGATGCACGTGTACTCATCATTGGAATCGATGGTTTGCGCCCAGATTGTCTAGAATCAGCGGATACTCCTGCCATTGATGCATTAATTTCAGATGGTCTATTTAGCCCTGATGCACTCCACAACGATATTACATACAGTGGCCCTGGTTGGTCTAGTATGCTATGCGGTGTATGGTCGGATGCACATGGAGTTACCGGAAACAATTTCATTGGGAGCAACTTTGATGACTTCCCATCATATATGAAGCGACTAGAAACAGACAATCCAAACCTTAACACCTACTCAGTTTGTCACTGGTCTCCCATCAACGATTATATCTTGGGTTCGGATGTCGATGAGGCCTTGAATACAACCAGCGATGCTGAAGTAAGTGATGCCGTAGTAGAGATTTTACAAAACGACAATCCACATGCAATATTTCTGCATTTTGACGAAGTAGACGGTGCGGGACACGGGTACGGTTTCAATCCTAACGTTCCTGAGTACATTAGCACAATTGAAAATACAGATGGATACGTCGCTGAAGTGATGAATGCTCTAACGAATAGGCCCAATTTCGTTGAGGAAAACTGGTTAATATTGGTTTCTACTGATCACGGAGGCATAGGTCTAAACCATGGTGGAACATCTATTGAAGAAGAAACCATTTTCTTCATCGCAAGTGGCCTAAGTATTGAAACAGAATTGATTGTAAAAGATACGCTTGAAGTATTACCTCCACCATATAACTGTATCTCACCTGGTTCATCTGAATTACGCTTTGAAGGAGCTGGAAATTCTGTATCCATAGATGAAAATCCCAGCCTTGAACTCGGTTCTGAACAAGACTTTACCATAGAAATACGCATTCGCACAGAAACCACTTCAGATGTTGCAATTATTGGTAATAAAGATTGGGATTCTGGGCTCAATCCCGGCTTTGTTTTTTCCTTTGAATATCCCAACGGTCCAGCTTGGAAAGTTAATCTAGGCGATGGCAATGAACGTGCTGATGCAAATGGATCAATTGGGGTAGGCGATAACCAATGGCACACATTGTCGTGCTCTTTTGACCGGGATGGGATGATGCGACTCTATACAGATGGTGTTTTTGTGGCCGAGGAAGACATATCCTCTATAGGTAATATAGACGTTGGAAGCGGTTGGGTTTTTGGGTCCGACATTTTAGGAAATTACAGTTATACAGGTGCCATTTCTGAGGTCCGATTTTGGCACACTATTTTGAGCGATGAAACCATTAATTCATGGCACTGTAGCCCTTTAAATGAATCACATCCAGATTGGGAATTCCTAGTCGGACATTGGTCATTAACAGAAGGATCTGGGACTGATGTTATTAATAGTGCAGGTCTTGGACTCGATGGAACGATACAAGAAGCTACATGGTATCAGCCGGAAAGTTTAATTACGTTTGACTATAGCAATACACCGCGTATCATTGATGTTGCAGTAACAGCGATGGACCACATGTGCCTTAACATTGAACCCAACTGGAACCTGGAGGGAATCTCATGGGTTGATGGATGCAATGTGACCGACATTAACAATCTCGATCGAAATACATTCAAAACCACACTCTATCCAAACCCTGGATCGGATTACTTCCATCTCGAGGGAATTTCGCAAGATGCCACTATAGATATTTTTAACCCCAATGGACAGTCCATTTATTCAGCTAAAAATGGTGCTTCAAAGTTTCATAAACCCCATGCGACTGGTCAAGGTGTATACATCATTCGAATTGTTGATGGAGAGAAAAAAAGAACCTTGCGGTGGGTTCGACAGTAATATAAAATCAGAGAGTAGCCCGTAGGGGGGTCAAACCCCTATATCTGAAGAGCCTCAATTCATTGATACTTCACCATCATCATTGAAATCAAAAGGTTAAGAGCAAAGCGCTAGAGATAACTCAACCATATCTTTTCAGGATGATTTCTTTTGTAGGTCATCCACCATCGTGAGGGACGGTAAAGGAGCACGACCAACATTGCCCAAATCAGATAGGTTCCAAGCAAGGAAAAGCCGTATCCATTAAGACTGTCATCTAAGGACACAAATTCATCCAAAAACATGGCATCCCATCCAAACCCTTGATAGGCTGCGATAGGTATGGCGAAAACATGAATCGCCAAAAGATGAATGAGGTAAAAGAAGAATGGGACCTTCCCAAAGACCATTAGCCATTGAGAAATTTGATTTTTTACATTTTCGATTTGGGTCAAAATCAGCATCGAAGGGCCCAGGGTCATTGCGAGATACGCCAATGAGGGTGGGTACTTTGAGGGGTTAAAAAAATCGATGAGCGTACCGGAATGCGTCGGGTGAATCTCCCATGGATCTGAATTACCATATCCACTCCAAAGTCGTACAAACACAAACCCTACAGTCAGGGTTATGCCCCACCGCTTCATCCACCTCAATCGTTCATCCACAGGCATGGTCAGGCAGCTTCTTCCCAATACAATTCCACCCCACATAACCCCCAACCAAGGAAGCAAGGGGTATGCAACAAAAACTGCACCAAAACCAAACTCAAATTTCCATAGCTGATGGAGTAATGCATGAAGCAGGCTGGGATTGTCATGATTCAAAAAGTCCAATGAATGATGCCCAACGACAATTGCGAGTGCTAATCCCAGCAGGATACGAGAATTAAGCTTGAACACAAAAGCGGAGCAGACCATCGCCAAACCTATAACCCAAATGACTCCCAAAATGAACAGGTCGAAATCAAAATTAAACAGCCACAAAAAACTGACGATGAACGCATCACAAAACATCAGCCAAAATCCCCTAGATAATAGAAACGCACGTGTCTCCGAGGTTGTTTTTCTCGAGGCTACGAAAGCGATAGATGCACCAGAAAGAAATACAAATGTTGGTGCGCAAAAATGTGTGATCCATCGGGTGAAAAAAACGGGGATATTGCTGAGGAGGGGGTCAGCGGGATCGAAGGTGTGAACATCCGCATGGAAGAAATCGCGAACATGGTCAAGCACCATAATGACCATTACGAGTCCCTTTAAAATGTCAAGAGATTCGAAACGACGCTTCTTCTTTAGCGGGTTTGAACTGATATCTTCCATGCTCAACTATTTCTTTTGAATTAAACCAAACGCCCACAATAGCAAACCAATAACCAATATTGCAACACCTATATTGAATATGATTGGGGCACCAATTAAGTGATTTAACTTGAATGTGAGTCCCGTCATTGTTGTTGCTAATCCAACAAGTGTAATGGCCTTAGCAAATTTTTGTAAATACATAATACAAATATAGAGACTCCCCCACTCCGTTTCTGACAATATAATTGAAGCATGACACAACGTTATCACGTCTCATTCATAAATGGAATAACTCGGAATATTATTACACAATCATCACCCACNTANAAACAAAATGTAAGCACAAGGNTAGGCACAGTAAAAAAACAAAACCCCGNTATCTCAATGATAACAGGGTTTTATAAAATCATAGAGTAGCCCGTAGGGGGCTACACACCCCTCAGTAAATACAGGCACTACAGACTGTTACTAACATTTGTTGTTCCCATTGTTGTGCCGAAAGTAGTCCCCTCATTTTTCTAAACATGTAAAAACCTAACTACGTTTTTCACACTTTATGCCCACGTTTAGTGGGATACAGGAAGTCTTGAATGAAAAAACCCTACATCTGTTAGGATGCAGGGAATGTCTTTGGTAGCCCGTAGGGTAATCACACCCCATATCTGAACACCCTTAATTCATTGATAATTCACACGTTATAAACACCGTGGAGGTCGTTTTGGAGGTCGTAAATATCACTCAACAATAAACTTCTTATCTACTGCACCATCATCATAGATGTGGAAGAGGATTCTTAGAGCAAAGGGCTAAATTCTCTCCTTGATATTATCGAATCACAAATGCACCTTTGCTGTTATTTTCACCAAACAATCTATACAAGTAAAAACCCGCAGATAGGTCTCCCCGGAGAATTTCTAGGCTCGAGGATCTGAGTTGATAATATTCTCGAAGCTTCATTCCTGCCAGATTATAGATTGCCAAATTATGCTCAGTTCGACCCGGATTTTCAAAGTGCAGTGTGGTTGATTCCGTCCATGGATTTGGGGTTATTGACGTCCCAAGTTCTCCCAAAGATTCAACAATGCCCACTTGAGAGACACAGCCATTTTCAATATAATTCACTGTGTTGTGGTAGTTCTCATTGACAACATCTATAACGCTGGACAAACACACTTCTGACTCCGGATATATAAAATACAGCCTGAGAAGAGGATGATACTCGGGACTTTTGAAAATGGATGAATCTTCATACGACAATCCAATCACCTCGTTGCCTCCCAAAGCGAACTTTGGGATTATTGGATAGTCCTCAGAATCAACCAGGGATACGGCCTGTATAATTTCAATTCCAGAAAATTCCAGTTGGTATCCCACAACTTGGCTGTAGGGATTCCTGATATGAATATCAATGGAGTTCTGATCCCAATTTACATCTTCCAAAGTGAACCAGACACTGTCATATGGATTGACAATTTCAAGGGAGGGTAAATCGCATTTATCGTGAAAACCACTCGAATCAGGATGTTCGTGGGCTATATTGTAGTATTGGCACTGAGCCATCATAGCGGCATCAGTTACTGTGATTTGTCCGTCGGAATTCAGATCGGTACAACCGGATACTTCAATGTCATCCCCAAGAATCTCGGACACATAAATGGTGGCATCTTGAATCTCCTGCTCACCGTTGCCGTTGAGATCTCCCACCAGCGCAATACCATTGCAATCACCATTACAATCCACCACAGCTGTTCCGAAATCTTCACCCATACAATCCACATAGATCGGGCAATCTTCAATTATTTCGAAGGTGATTCTTTCATTGTTATCGAAGTCATTTAACTGGCCATCGTTATCAATATCGTCGTCTTCTGAATTGGGGATCCCATCTCC
This sequence comes from Crocinitomicaceae bacterium, assembly GCA_002700285.1. Lineage (GTDB taxonomy): Bacteria > Bacteroidota > Bacteroidia > Flavobacteriales_D > Sanyastnellaceae > UBA974. The sequence continues at coordinate 29,940 of PACT01000016.1, forward strand.
GTCAATGTCATCATCTTCAATGTTCAAAAAGCCATCACCATCAGTATCCCGGGTAATATTGATGCAGACCTGAGCCCAATTGTTGTCAAAGGTGATCTCTTCGTTACCCAGTGCATCAGGCGTTTGATCCCAATTGACCCTAACTACCAGAGTATAATAGCCATCTGGCACATCCGTGAGATCAACCCACTGGCAATCCAATCCTGTATGATACAGATCACCACAGCCGGGTGTTATTCCCATGTTGGAACAATCAAACTGGGCCGTTCCACCATCGGGGCACAAAACATCCATCACGCAGAAGCCATTTTTGAAACCTATTGGAATCAGATTATAGTCATCCTCAAATAACAAATACTCAGCCCAGCCCTCATAGTGCCAATGGTTGTGGCACTCATCATATTCGAACTGACCTTCATAAGCATCCGCACCGGGTCCTATGTAATAATCGATGTCACCGATGTTTTTAATCCATGTGCCGAATTTCAGGACATCACGAGAGCCGTATCCAGATACGCACCCTTCACTGATATAGCAGTCTCCCTCTTCCATTATTTTAATATCAAAGAACATTGAAGATTCTATTTCGGCCTGGTCTACAGTGAGGTCAGGACCATTACAATCAGGGTCCCCCGGATATACACAAGAACCATCATCGATTACGGCAAGTGGTTGAAAGTTACAAGCAGCTTGATCGGTGCATCCGGAGGGTTGGCCATTAAATATTAAAGACCAATCTATCGAACCAATGCAATCACCATTGGTATCGCCGATTCGTATCAAATAGGAAATATCAGAAAACAATAGAGCGTTGATAACAGCGAGCTCATCGCAACCACCGTCATTGTCATCAAAATTTATCGTACCCTCGTTCGAATCATCAAAATTGGATGGTTCACAATAGTTATAAATCCAGATTCGGGTATCACAATCCGCAAGATCACAAGTAGATACCAGATACATTCCATCCTGCTCAGGAGTGAACAAATACCAAGTGTCGGCTTCGGGTGCTGTGTGACTTCCTTCTGTGATATCAAGAGGTGTAATGCAGCTTTGTCCTGGAGGACATTCAATTACCACTGATTCAACAAAATCATAATCAGCACCTTCAGCTACAATCTGGTTGTCTACATAGACCCAATAACCTCCTTGATTAATAATGCCATCTCCATATGAATCGAAAATCGTGAAGGTTGCACAGATATCACCTGGCAAACAGAGTGTATCGCCTTGAGATTCTCCACTTGCATAAAGGATTCCATCAGCGTCTGTTATTTCCCAACTGATTTCCTCCGGCCAGTCATCTGGAATAATTTGTATTTCAACAAAGATTTCCCCTTCGTCACATTGGGCCACGGCAGGAATAAGACTTGCTATAAAAGCACAAAGTATCAATATTTTCTTCACTTCAGAATATTTTAGACTCACAATTTACATCAAAATCTAACCACAAAGCAGGGGTTCGAATCTGATTCGGGCTACATCAAAATGGAGGTCGTTTTGGAGGTCGTTTTTGAAAGTTTGCCATTCATCGTAATTTCAACAAACAACTATAAATCAATACTTTAACAAAATAAAAGTAGCCCTTATCGGGCTACGCACTTTTCACCTCTCCAAATCCTCTGAAACACCAGTAAAATCAGTACTTTCAGGGCATAAAAAAAGACCCGTTTAGGTCTTTTTTGGTAGCCCGTAGGGGGCTACACACACCTCAGTAAACACAGGCCTTCCAGACGGTTACTAACATTTATTGTTCCCATTGTTGTGCCGAATTCAGACACTTTTTTCTATCTCTTATCAGAGGGCTTAATGCTGTTGATAAATTCAGCAACTCCCCTACTCAATTCTCACATTCTCCTGTTCTGTAATGTGTGATGCCATGACATTCGGCACTTTCCCAATTAGGATAAGTAATATCATTACAACCGCAAACTGGAATATAAGACATGGGTACACCCTCATTACATGGGGTTTCCGAACATTGCTTTGAACAAGAAATTAAACAAAAACATAGTGTTAAACTGAAGAAAAATGTAAATAAATAAGTTTTTCTTTTCATTGAATGTGTTTTAAAACAGAGTGAAGGGCTTGCTCGCAAGTTAATACATTGAGTCATGTTTTCAGATGTTAATTGAGCAACCGCACCTCGCGCGTATACCGAATAAAACAGGTAACGCCAAAGAATAGGTTACCCGCCACATATGCAAATTGGATGGGTTAATTCTACGGCCGATCGAGTAATTGGTTACCTAACAACCAGGCGAAGTACTAGACTGGCGCCTTCTTGAGTCTGAATTTGTCCGAGATAGGTTCCCGCTGTCAAGCGGCTCAAATCCAACGTACTTTGTCCCCGACCGAACTGAATCAGGACCTCCTGTCCAAGGAGTGTCCGGACGGTAAGTTTCCAGTTGACATCTGCCGCGATGCCAGAGAGCATCACGGATCCTTTAGCCGGGTTCGGAACGAAACGAACCTCCATCAGTCCGGATTCCTCGTCGATACCCGACTCAGAGCAGATGACGACACCATAAACGTTCTCAGCGGGGACATTCTGCTCCACTTGGTCGACGAGGAGGTTTCCCGCTTCATCTTCCACCTTGTAGCTGTAAGATTGAGGGTAATAGCCACCATTGACCTCGAAGTTGATGTCGTCTCCATCTTGGATGTCCACGTAGCCGATGAGGACCTCTCCATTGAACCAATACCCCCCAATAATATCCGCAATAACAGGACCGTCATAAACCCTCAGACTTGCCAAATCCCATCCTTCATAATCGGAGTAAAGGGTGACCTTGATTTCGCTACACTCGGGCGCCACCTCTTCGCAAGCCTTCAGTCCATAGACGCCGGCTGCAGATCCGAACTGAAAACTCGAGTTAGCAGGAGAATCGGAGTCAAAGAGAACCGTACCTTCCGCGTCCACAACCTCAAAATTTCCGGGCCAGCCGGCAAACATTGAGACGTAGTTCATGTCGACGACCGATCCCTCGTTCACGGCGAAGGCATAACTGTTGGAAAAGCCGTCCTGTACAGTCGGTTCTCCCATGAGCACATTGTCCACGAACACCTGCATCATACCACTCCAGCCCTCACCAGATGGGGCATACATATTCAAGGTCCAAGTGCCACACGTGCCAATTGGATTGGGGAAGTTGAAGTCTATCACTTCATTGATCACGTGAACTACACCATTGTAGGCAAGCAAATCAGGCACAGTGATCAGTGCATTCTCGATGAAGATACCCTCATCGTTGACGAAGGAGTAGATGGGATCTCCACCATAGCTGATGTGAAGTCC
>PACT01000017.1 GCA_002700285.1 Crocinitomicaceae bacterium
GGATTGTTGTCTCAACAACATCAATCGTCACCTCTCCACAGTTGTCTGTCGCAGAAGCGTCGTCCATCGGATGCGCATCTGAACACTCAGCCGTGTAATCAGCTGGGATCGTAAGCTCTGGAGCTGTCGTATCGATAATCGTGATCGTCTGCGTCGCTGAAGTTGCGTTTTCTGCATTGTCTGTCGCAGTAAACACACGGGTGATTGTGTAGTCGCCAGCACATAGACCAGGGATTGTTGTCTCAACAACATCAATTATCACCTCTCCACAGTTGTCTGTCGCAGAAGCGTCGTCCATTGGATGCGCATCTGAACACTCAGCGGTGTAATCGGCTGGGATCGTAAGCTCGGGAGCTGCAGTATCCTCTACTGTGATAACTTGAATTGCGTCAGTCGCATTCCCACAGTCATCAGTTGCGGTGAAAGTGCGGGTAAGTGTAAATGAGCCTAGAACACTTCCTATAGCAGTTACTTCTTCTAAAGTTATGAATACAGGACCACAGTTGTCTGTCGCAAAAACATCATCTAATGCAAATACCAATGACAAGTCATCATCACATGATGCTGTATAGTCAGATGGTACGCTGGTAAATTCAGGAGCCGTCGTATCAGTAATTGTAATCGTCTGCGTCGCAGAAGTTGTGTTTCCGCAGTCGTCCGTCGCAGTAAAAGCGCGAGTGATTGAGTAATCACCAGCACATAGGCCAGGGATGGTCGTCTCTACAACATCAATCGTTACCTCTCCGCAGTTATCTGTGGCAGAGGCGTCATCCATCGGATGTGCGCTTGAGCACTCAGCAGTATAATCCGCTGGGATCGTAAGCTCGGGTGCAGTCGTATCGATAATGGTAATCGTCTGAGTCGCTGAAGAAGCGTTTCCACAATCGTCCGTGGCAGTCCACGTTCTAGCAATAGAGTAATCTCCCGCACAAATGCCAGGAGTTATAATCTCAGAAAGAACCAAAGAAACAACAGTTCCACAATTGTCGATAGCTGTGGCGTCGTCCATCGGATGCGCGTCGGAACACTCAGCGGTGTAATCCGCTGGAATCGAAAGCTCAGGAACAGTCGTATCGATAATCGTAATCGTCTGAGTCGCTGAAGTTGAGTTTCCACAATCGTCTGTCGCTGTGAACGTGCGAGTAGTCGTGTAGTCTCCAGCACATAAGCCAGGGATTATTGTCTCAACAACATCAATAGTTACCTCTCCACAGTTGTCAATTGCAGAAGCGTCCTCCATCGGATGAGTGTCAGAACACTCTGCGGTGTAGTCTGCGGGGATGCTTAGAACGGGAGGAGTAGTGTCAGAAACAGAAATAACTTGTGATTCTGAAGTTTGGTTTCCGCAATTGTCTGAAGCTGTGTAAACACGAACAATTGTAAAAGTATTTGGGCAAGTGCCAGGGAGGGTGATGTCTGAGTAAGTTATTACAGGTTCGCTACATCCACCTGATGCAGTTGGATTTCCTTCATAGGTCACATCACATTCGATAGAAATGTCAGAAGGTATAATGAGGTCCGGAGCAGATTCTAGACCGTCGCAAATCCCGTCGTTATCTTGATCTGAAATACAGTTTCCGAAGCAGTCATATTCGTCAAGAGGATAGATACACGAGCCGTCATTGTCAGTTGCTTCAGAGTTAAAGTTACATGCTGATGTGTCAGAACATCCAGGGATCTCAAATGGGTCACATATACCGTCACCGTCTGCGTCGCCTAAACATGTTCCAGAACAATTGTAGCCAAATTCAGGGAAGATACATTCGTCTGCGATAGTCGCCACTGGGTCGAAATTACATGCTGTTATATTCATGCACCCAAGACACGAAGTATAGTCACAAGAATTATTTTCTACGTTGGCATCAGGGTCAAAATTACAAGCAGTATTATCTGTACAACCCTCAACAATGATGATACATGAACCGTCATTCTCTGTCGCGATAGGATCAAAGTTGAGTGAGTTTTCTTGTGTACATCCATAAATTTCGAATGGATCACATATGCCATCTTCATCGGTGTCAAAAAGGCAGTCTCCATTGCAATCATATCCTTCGTCAGGATAGATACAATCGCCAGGGTAAATTGCTGTTGGGTCATAGTTACATGCTGCAGAAGATAGACATCCAATGCATGATGTAAATTCACATGTTCCGTCTTCTGTATTTGCGGACGGGTTGTAATTACATCCAGATTGATCGAGACACCCATTTACAATGGCAATACAAGAGCCATTGTCGTCAGTCGCATCAGCGTCGAAATTAAAGGCAGTTGTGTCAGTACAACCAGGGATCTCAAATGGATCACATATTCCATCGAGATCGGAGTCTTCTAAACAATTTCCATCACAATCATATCCGGTGTCTGGAAAAGTACATTCCCCAGAAACAATAGCTGCAGGGTCGTAGTTACAGGCATTTGCATTAAGACACCCCTGTGGAAGACACGATAAGAAATCACAGCTGCCATCATTGAAGTTTGCTGAGGCATCATAATTGCAAGCTCCTGCAAGTGTACAACCAGGTATTTGGCATGTAGCGTCATCAATTGTGGCAGTAGGATCATAATTTGCTGCATCAGGATCTGTACATCCAGCACAAGATGTGAAATCAGAACAAGTAGAAGGAATAATAGCATCAGGGTCATAATCACATGCTTCACTATTCATACATCCTGCACAGGTTGCGTATTCACATGAGCCATCTGAGTAATCAGCCGTAGCGTCATAGTTACAAGCTGAAGGGTTTGTACAACCGAAAGCGAGACAAGAGGAGAATTCACAACTGCCATCATTTACAGTGGCTGTGGGATCGTAGTTGCAGGCGAATGGAAAAGTACATCCAGGGTTTCCACAAGATGTGTATTCACAGGTTCCATCATCCTCTGTAGCGAGTTCATCGTAGTTACATGCAGTTGAATCGTTACATCCATCAACTTCAAAAGCGTCACAAACGCCGTCTCCATCTGTATCAACGATACATGAACCATCACAATTGTATTCGTTCTCTGGGAAAGTGCAGGCAGCAGGAAAGATAGCCTCGGAGTCGTAGTTACAAGCTTCTTCATTCAAACATCCTGCACACGTTGTGAATTCACAAGAACCGTCGTCAGTATTTGCACCATCATCGAAATTACATGCAGTAAGATCAGTACATCCAAGAACAACAATGAAACAAGTTCCATCATCATCAGTAGCTGATGGATCATAATTTTCAGCAGTATTATCTGTACATCCAAGTATTTCAAATGGATCACAAATACCATCCCCATCTGAATCTAACAAACAGATTCCGTCACAGTCATATCCTGACTCAGCAAAAGAGCAATCTCCTGTTAAAATGGCAGTAGGATCATAATTACAAGCAAGTGGATTAATACAACCAGCACACGATGTGTACTCACAAGATTCATCATCTGAATTTGCGTTTGGGTCGAAATTACAAGCAATTGCTATTGTACATCCCCCAAAAAGACAGTTGCCACTGTCCTGTGTTGCTGAAGGATCATAGTTATCAGCATTGGCGTCCGTGCATCCGTAACAAGAACTGAAGTCATTACAAACAGATCCGATTGTCGCCTCAGGGTCATAATCACAAGCGGTTGAATTCATACAACCAGCACACGATGTGTACTCACAAGATGCGTCAGAGTAGTCAGCAATAGGATCGTAGTTACATGCATCGATGTCCATACATCCGAAGTTCAAGCAAGACACGTAATCACATGAGCCATCATCAATCGTTGCTGTCGCATCGTAGTTACAAGCAAAAGGGTTCAAACATCCAGCACAAGAGATGAAATCACATGTCCCATCATCGTCAGTGGCTGATGCATCGTAGTTACACGAGTTAATACTTGTACAGCCATCGATTTCGAATTGGTCACAAATGGTATCTAAATCTGAATCAATCACACATGTTCCATCACAATTGTATCCAGGATCTGGGTATGTACAGTCAGCTGTGTAAATAGCATTGACGTCATAATTACATGCTGTAGGATTCAAACATCCCGAACAAGAAATAAATTCACATGATCCGTCGTCTGTATTTGCATTGGTATCGTAGTTACATGCAGTCACATCAGTACACCCATTAATGACAATAAAACAAGTTCCATCATCATCAGTGGCTGATGAATCGTAATTTTGAGCATTTATATCAGTACATCCAAGTACTTCAAATGGATCACAAATCCCATCTCCATCTGTATCTTCTAAACAGGTTCCGAGGCAATCATATCCAGTGTCTGCAAAAGTGCAGTCTCCTGTTAAAATAGCAGTAGGGTCATAATTACATCCAAGTGGATTAATACAACCAGCACACGAAGTGTACTCACAAGATCCATCATCCGAATTTGCGGAAGCATCATAATTACAGGCTACTGAGATTGTACAACCATTGTAAGAACAGTATCCACTATCTATGGTTGCTAAAGGATCATAGTTATCTGCGGAGGCATCCATGCATCCTACACATGACGTAAAATCTGAACACACTCCAGCGATTGTAGCTGCAGGATCAAAATCACATGCATTGATGTTCATGCATCCAGCACAAGAAATAAAGTCACAAGACCCATCATCGTAATCGACGCTTGCGTCATAATTGCAGGCCGATGTGTTCGTACAACCAAACGTAATACAGCTGAAGTAATCACATGAGCCATCGTCTTCGACAGCTTCAGCGTCGTAGTTGCAGGCATTTATGTCTGTACATCCCGAAGACATAACTTCTTCGATCGCTGAAAGAGGACTTTCAGAAGCAAGGAAATGAAATGGGATAAAAAACAAGAAAGCCCCGATGATTACCGAGGCAAATGATTTGCAAGTAGGGAAGGATGTGGGGAACAAACAAGGCATGTCAAAATGTTTGAAGGGTCGAAAGTCATTTTATCTTCGACAAAATACGAAATTATCGTCTTAAAGTTACGTTTTGCTTCGACTAATGGTGTTGATGGACGTTGAAAACAAACGATTATGGATATTTTAGGGAACAAAAAACAGCCGCCTTTTGCAAGACGGCTGTTGATGTAAGCTATGATTTTGCTGTATTTACAGCGGTTTATGTATTACTTATTAATTAAGTTTTTTACTTAAATCGAAAATGCTTGGCGTCGCGATAAAGATTGAACTATATGTTCCGATGACGACACCGATCATAAGAGCGAAAATAAATCCTTTGATATTGTCACCACCCAAGCTGAAAATGGTCAATAGAACAACGAATGTCGAAAGCGAGGTATTAATGGTACGTGAAAGTGTGCTATTCAAAGCATCGTTAATTAATGTCTTGTCATCACGTTTTCCACTGTATAGACCCACATATTCACGAATACGGTCAAAGACAACGACTGTGTCGTTAATTGAGTATCCAATGACTGTGAGAATAGCTGCAATGAAGGCTTGGTCGATCTCCATTGTAAATGGAAGGATTCCCCAGAATATACTGAAGATTGATAGTACAATCAACACATCGTGCGTCGTCGCAATGAGCGCTCCCAGTCCATACTGCCATTTTCTGAAACGGAAAACAATGTATAGGAAAATAATGAGGAGAGAGAATATGGTGGCTTTCTTCGCACCGTCACGGAAATCATCCGAAATGGTGGAGTCAACCTTGTTGTACATGTCTATGGTATAACCGCTTTCTACCTCTAATCCCAAACTGGCCAATCCTGAGTAAAGTGCATTTTGAATGTCTTCATCTACCGTGGTGTTTTGAGAGTCAATCATAAAGTTCGTCATGACACGAAGTTTCTGATTGGTTTCTTTTGTTTGCACCAAAGGATTTCCAGGCGTTCCATTCTCTGTAAATGCCACAGCAAGTGCATTTCTAACGCTGTCTGTACTTACAGGCTCAGCAAAAGAAATGTCAAACGTCGTTCCTCCCGTAAATTCTACACCATAGTTCAGACTTCTTGTGCTTAACGAGTAGATGCCGCCAAGGATAACCAAACCACTCACGATGTACATAATACGGCGCTTGCTGATGAAGTCGAAATTTGTGTTTGTAAACCAATTCTCCGTAATTTTTTAAGAAAAAGTCATGCTCTTATTCTTTTCTAAACGAGAGAAGATAATCAAGCGAGTAATGACAATCGCACTGAATAACGATGTGAAGATTCCGATGATCAAAGTCGTTGCGAATCCGCGAATGGCACCACTACCGAAACTGTAGAGAACGAATGCAGTTAAGAGCGTTGTGATATTGGCATCAATAATCGCGCTGTAAGCTTTGGAATATCCATCTTTCACAGCAACTGCCAACCCTTTTCCATGCCTCATCTCTTCTCGAATACGCTCATAAATAAGAACGTTTGCGTCAACCGCCATACCGATTGTAAGTACGATACCTGCGATACCTGGAAGGGTCAGCGCAGCGCCTAACGATGCGAGTGCACCAATAAGGAAGAACAGATTTGCAATAAGCGCTACATTGGATACAACACCTGCACCTTTGTAGTAGAAGATCATATAGGCAAGGACGACAAGCAGTGCGATCAGAAAGGATGAAAATCCAGCTTTGATGTTCGCTTCTCCCAATTGTGGTCCAATGCTCACCTCGTCAACAATACGCGCAGGGGCAGGAAGTGATCCGGCTTTTAACAGGCCAGAAAGGTCTTGTGCCTCAATGAGTTTCTCTTCAGCCGATTGTTGTGTTCCAAAGCTAATTTGTGAACGTCCACTTGTAATAGCTGACTGAACATTTGGTGCACTGAATACGAGGTTATCAAGAACGACAGCGACAGCTCGGTTGTTTTCTGAGGCACATTTTTCAGTCATGGTGCCCCATATAGCAGCTCCATCAGAATCCATTGTCATACTTACAACGACGTCGCCGATCTCGTCATACGATACGCGTGCATCAACAATGCTCTTCCCAGAAAGGGCAGCACGTCCCTTTCCTGATTCGTCCTTGATTGCGTAGAGAGACGCTATGTTAGACGTCGGTTTTGCATCCCAGAGAAGACGAAGATTCGGACCGATCGCTTCTTTTGCTTCAGCTCGGTTGAGTAAATCGTTGACACGGTTTGTGTCACTTACTTGGGCATAGCCCACAATTGCTGAACGACGTGAGAGTTCCATTTGGAATGAGGCAAAGAGCGGATTTTTTGCTTGACGTTGTTCTATTGTTAAGGTAGAATCAGGCGCAGCATCCTCAGCAAAGAGCTCAGGGTTCAGAGCTTGACCGATCGCAGTATTTGCTTCAGATAATTTCCCGATGACTTCATCATTGAAATACGTCTCCCAAAATTCTAGATTCGCAGTAGACTTAAGTTGTTTTCGAGCACGTTCACGATCGTCGACACCTGGAAGTTCAACGAGGATACGTCCGTTTTGTAGTTTTTGAACATTTGGCTGAGCCACACCGAGTTGGTCGATACGCTTTCGAATAATGTTCTCTGTGTTGTCAATTGCAGTTTCAGCTTCGCTTGCTAAAATGGCTAGAATTTCATCGTCAGAACTTTTTGCAGGAAAAAGATCTTTCTGCTCCATGTTGTGAAAGATGCGCCACAACTGGTCTTCATTTTGATCTGCTGTTTGAGCTCTCCACGCCTCATCGAAAAGCACCATAAAACCATCTGATGAACTGTTTTGTGCTTCTCGTGCCGCAGAGAGTGCAGAACGGAAACCTTCATTGTCCGAATAATCAGAAAGAGAAATAATGAGATCGGGAATACTTACCTCTAGCGTCACACTCATTCCTCCTTTAAGGTCAAGTCCCATATTGAGTTCTTGCTCTTTAATCTCGCGGTACGTGTGGCCAAAAATGTCAGCCACTGAATTGATGCTGTCACGAAGATATTCACGTGTCGCGAGCTTGGTCGCTTCTTCCCATGTCAAGCTGCCAAGAAGCGTGTCTTGTTGTAAGCTGTCAGCAACATAAGCGCCATGTAAGGCAGCTTTGGCTTCGAAACGTTTAGATGCCCAGTTGAAAGACAGTGTGTAGAGTGTTGCAAGGGTAAGCAACAACGTGAAAATCTGGACGGCATTTTTATTTTCCATGGTCAAAAAGGGTTCTTTTACAGGGACGTAAAGGTACTGAAAAATCGGATTGATTTAACAGATGTTCTGAGTCGTATCTTGGAGCCATATGGAAAAGCTTAAATCTTTACAAAATTATCACCCTGTGTTTGTGATTTTCACGTTTATAATGACTCTAGTTGTCAGTATTACTGACACTTATGCTCAAGTGGGTGTGGAGGATGCAACGTATCAAGTGGCCGTCCTTCAGTATAGAGGAGGAGGAGATTGGTACTCTAATCCCACGAGTTTGCCCAACTTGATTCGGTTTTGCAACACTGAATTAAGCATGAATATCGACGAAGAAATGGTCTATGTTGAAGTTAATTCACCAGATTTATCTCTTTATCCGTTCGTTCATATGACAGGACATGGGAATGTGGTTTTCTCTTCTTCCGAAGCACGAAATCTGAGAAACTATCTACTTGCGGGAGGCTTTCTACACATCAGCGACAATTATGGTATGGATGCGTTTGTAAGGAAGGAGTTTTTGAAGGTGTTTCCTAAATTAGATTGGGTGGAAGTACCTTTCAGTCATCCAGTGTATCACCAAACCTTTGATTTCGATCAGGGTTTGCCTAAGGTTCATGAACACGATGATTTGCCTCCACGAGGGTTGGGTATCTTCTTCGAAGGACGTCTCTTGTGCTTCTACGATACAGAATGTGATTTGGGGGACGGATGGGAAGACTACCAGGTGCATAGAGACCCTGAATCAGTGCGTTTGTTAGCGCTACAGATGGGGGCAAACCTCATGCAATTCGCCATGGGTGGCGCAGAGTAAATAGGGCCTTTAAAAACTATGCGGGGTGCAGTGTTGCTTTCACGTGCCCTTTTTCGTCCAAAGATTTGGTGAGTGCAAGTCCGTTTGCCTTCATGCATTTAACGAGGTCATCCCAGGTATCCTCAGTCCCATCGGCATACTTTTCTCTGAGGTCGTCAAGACGTTCTCCAGCCACTTCTGCAAGGACATCCCAATACGCATCCGCCACAATTCCTTTTCTCGCTTTCCCGAATCGTTCCCAAAGTATTTTCATCGCCGTAGACAGCGAAGATGTCCCGTCAGTGACTTTCATGATTCGGGTATCGCAGATAAATGCAAGGACCGCCCCTTCTACGTAAATCGACCCTTTGCGTCCTTTCACACCGAGGCGATAACCATCGAGCCACGTATCGTAGCTGGATTCTGCCACACTTAAATTATGTCTTCCAGGGTTGTTGAGGTGTCTATTGAGGAGCACCTCCATGCGTGTGCTCCAACCCTTCAGGTCAATGCACCCTGATTCGAACAAGAAAAGGTCGCCCATGTAGGTCGTGACGCCCTCGGCAATATATCCCAATCGGCTTGGGCAAGCATCTTCAAAATTGTAGGGCATCCATTCAGAGGGTCTGATTCGCTTGACATTCCAAGCGTGATACAACTCATGTGATGCAATCCCCACCAGTTCATTGTAGCCATGTTGGGTTTGAATTTTTGCAGAAGGACCTAACGCAATGACAGTGCTGTCTTCGTGTTCCACTCCGTGTCTGACCTCCGTGTCTGAGGGCAGGAGGTATAGGAAGTGATAATCTGAGGTGGGGAAGGTTCCGAAGGCTGAGATTTGGTTTTTTGAAAAAGCGATGTGATCCGCCATGAATTTTTTCTGTTGCGGAGGAGCGTCTCCATAGGTCCAAACATGGAAATTCACCATCTTGTCACTGTCCTCAACCTGATACGTTTCATGCCAAAGCTTGGGTGATGCCATCCACGGACTGTCCATCGCATGTTGCATGTCATTTGCAATCAGGCATCCATTAAAAGTCGGAAGCGCTGTTGCAATGTCCCAGTTTTTAGGGATGTCGGATAGCGTGATTTTGTATCCTAGGTCATGGTTTAATCTGTCGTAAATAAAGCAATTTACGGGATTGACATATTGAAGGTCATCAGACACAAATGTCGAACCGGCATTCAGGATGTCCGCGTGAAAGACCCAGCGCAAACGATGAATGCCCGCGGGGATGATCCATCGATGAAGGTCGGACTTTTCGAGCTTGATCTCAGATCCATTTTCTGAAACGCCTGCCATACTAATGATATACTGCGCAAAATTTGCGCGCTCATATCTTCCAGGTCGCCAAACCGGCAATTGCGCTTCCCATGATTCATCTCTCTCGGGAAAAACGGCGTCAAATGAAAGTGCAGATGAATTTTTAACGCGCGCAATTCTAAGGTCGATCATTTGTGCGTTCGGAGTCATTTCGTTTGCTTAGGTGTTTAATGGAAAGAATGAAATCTGTTGTTCGAGGGTTCGCTATTCTAAGCAGCAGTTATTCAAACATTTCAGAGACGGGCTTCCCCGTCGTTCCGTTCGGATATGGAATGCCGGCGACAGCACACATGGTCGGCGCAATATCTCGGATGTGTGTCCGTGCATAGGTAGAACCGTATCTCACTCCAGCCCCATAGAAAATACAAGGGACATGCGTGTCGTAGGCAAATGGACTCCCGTGTGTCGTTCCCGTGCGACCATAGGTCAGCCATCCTGGTTTCATCACCAGAAGGACATCGCCACTTACACCGGGCATATGTCCTGCATAAATGCGTTCAGCGATCGGGTCCACTGCCGCTATCGTGGCCAAATCAACTTCTGCAATGCTTTGAATAATGCCCACTTCTTCTAATGCCAATTTGCCGATGTACCTCTGTAATCCCGCACCGTCGAGTGGGCTATTCGTGTTTCCATCCGCCCAATTGTATGCCGCTTCAGAAATAAAAATCGAGTTGTTGCTCACATTGTCAATCCAATTTCGGGCACCATATTTCTGATCCAGATTCTCCTCGATTCTAATCTGCATGTTCCCGTGACTCCAGTAATCAACAGGCAGTCCGATGGATTGTCCGTAGGAAGGAACGGTCGCCCCTCCATGGTCTGAAGTTAAGAATACGGTCCAGTTTCCTTCCCCCACTTGGTCATCCAAGGCGTCGAAGAATCGTTCCAGTTCTAAATCCAATCGGAGATACATGTCCATCGTTTCAATCGCGTGTGGTCCGCATCGATGTCCGATGTAGTCTGTCGCAGAAAAACTCATGGTGAGCATGTCACAGACATCATCTTGCCCCATCGCTTCACCTTCGATTGCTGAGAGCGCAAAATCTACGAGAATGGTATTCCCTCCCGGTGTCCCCTTAAGGACATCATATCCGCCATTTTCTTCTTTCAGGGCGTCGAGGAGGTACGGGAATGTGGGTCTGATTTCACCCGTGAATGAACCCTCGTAGGGATTGTTGTCAGATGTGCAACTGGCGTATACATCAGAAGGTCTCAAGAGGTCCCATCCGAGGCTTGTGAGTCTTTCAGCTTCCCCTTTTTCATTAAAGGATTTGGCCCAAACTGGCAATTCATCGCCATAGTATGTGCTTGAAATAAAATGTCCTTGGTCTTTTCCGTAAAACCAATATGCCCCATCAGCGGCATGTCCTGCAGGGAGGATCGCTCCTCTGTCTTTTAGGCTGACTCCGATGACTTTTGCATTCATGCCTGTCGCGAGTTTGAGTTCATCTCCCATTGTAGATGAGACAAGCCTTGCGGGGGACATCTTGCCAGCCGATCCATAGATGGTTCCATCCTGATCAATCCCATTTACGCCGACGCCGCGCACTGTAGAATCCGACGCGCAGTACACAGTCACTCCGTCCTCTCGCACGTACCAATTGTTTGCGACGATGCCATTTACCGAGGGCGTCGTTCCCGTAAAAATAGACGCATGGCCTGGTCCAGTATAGGTCGGCGCGTATCCGTACTGATGATCGTACATCGTAAATCCGCCATCTACAAGACGGGCAAATCCGCCATCTGAAAAGTGTGGAGAAAACCTGTGGAGATAATCCGCACGCATTTGGTCTACGGTGATCCCGACGATAAGTCGTGGCATTTCATCCGACACACTCCCTATGTCAATCTTCGTTTCAAAGCTGCAACTTAGAACCACAAAAAGCATTCCCCCAATGATAAAAATATGTTTCATGCGCACCATTTTTATTTTATTTATTTTGCCCAAACCTTAAAGACCACCCATCCCACTGCCAAACAGGCTATGACGCTGACGAAGATATTTGCAAGCGCCCACATGGTGTTTCCGTCTTGAAAAAGGCGAAGTGTATCGATTGAAAACGTCGAAAACGTCGAAAATCCGCCACAAAATCCCACTGCCAAAAGCGGCATCCAAATAGAATCTCTGTCCCATTTGGCGCCCCCATACATGATTAAAGCAGCCAGGAGTCCTGTGGCGATCACGTTCGCAGCAAGAATCCCGAGGGGTGCCATTGCAGGTGCCAAATTATTTCCGCTGCTTGCAAGTTTATTCACGCCCGCGCCCAATAACGCTCGGGCAACACTTCCCGCGCCTCCACCTATAAAAATCGCTGTCAGGGTCACAAAGTTGATCGACATTATTTGGTCTCTAGGTTAAGTCTGGGACGAATCGCTTTAAGGACTACACCTCCGAGTACCGCGCCGAGCATCCATCCGAAGAGCACATCTCCAGGGAAATGAACGCCCAAGTGAATGCGGCTATATCCGATGAGCAAGGCCCAACCGATGAGTATCCACAACCACATTGTACTCCCTAAAAGCATTGAGATCAGGCTGCCTACGAATATCGCAACAGCCATGTGGTTTGCAGCATGCGAAGAAACGAAACCAAAGGTGCCCCCTTGATACATCGTGCCATCACTTCTTTCGTACAGATGCACATCTACAGCGAAATCTACTCTGTGTGAAGGTCTGACTCTTTCTGCAGTAGGTTTGATCACCCGTGCTGAAATCACATCAGCAAGACCCACTGAGATTACGATTCCTAAAACTGCCAAAAGTCGCGATGAGTTTTCAGGGAGATGTTTCCAAAGTAAAAAAAGGATGCCGAGATACAGAGGTGTCCAAGTTATGGGTTGGCTTGTCCACCACATCAACGTATCACACGAAGGACATGCGCCGTTGATCGCAAAGAACAACGATTCGTCAATATTTGACAACCAATCGATCACTGGGCGGAATCCTTATTCATAGATGCCCTCAATAAGTGCCTCATATTTGGTTTTTATCGGCTTGCGCTTCAGCTTAAGGGTTGGTGTAAGTTCTCCTCCTTCAATTGAAAACGGTTCTGGAAGAACTCGAATAACCTTGACGCGTTCCCATTGGCTGAAGGGCGCCATTAACGTGTTGACCTCTTCCATGATGCGGTCCGTAATTCGTGTATCGTCACCAATCTTGTCATCTCCTGGGTAGGTGTGATTGTGACGTTTGCACCATTCGTTGATCGCGGCGGTGTCAGGAGAAATCAGAGCAGCGGGGTGCTTTCTGTACTCACCCACGACCATAACTTGTTCGATAAATAGAGATGCTTTGAGTGCATTTTCAAGTAGGGCAGGGGAGACATACTTTCCTCCTGAAGTCTTAAACATTTCTTTTTTACGATCTGTAATCCTCAAGAAACCGTCGCCATCAAGTTCACCAATGTCCCCTGTATGGAACCATCCGTCTTTAATGACTTCTGATGTTTTCTCTTCATCCTTATAGTATCCCATCATCACATTTGGACCTTTTACGAGAATCTCTTTGTCTGGTCCGAAGCTGACTTCGACGTTGTTTACCACTTTACCTACAGTGCCTATTCGAAGCATATTAGGTGCGTTAATTGTATTCACGGTAACAACGGGAGATGTTTCTGTAAGCCCATACCCTTCGAGAACGGGAATTCCAGCGCCGTTAAAAAATCTTGCAAGACGCGATTGTAGTGCCGCCGAGCCCGAAGCCACGGCTTTAATTCCTGTGAGACCAAGCGCCTCTTTGACTTTCGAGAACACGAGCTTGCGCGCCATTTTAAGCTTAAAACCATACACGCCATGGCCTTCTTTTTCAGGGTCCCATGCAAGCACGACACCCAAAGCCCAATTGAATATGACGGTCTTGACGCCACCTGCTGCACGACCTTTTGCGACAATGCCGTCATAAAACTTCTCAAGAAGTCGAGGTACAGCAGTAAACATAATGGGTTGAGTCGTATTCAGGTCATTCTTGATTGTTTCAAGAGATTCTCCGAAATAAATACTTGCTCCCATATAGATATAGAGGTAGTGAAGCATTCTTTCAAAAATATGACACACCGGTAAAAAGCTGAGCACCCTCATCTCGCCATCCACACCTTCTAAAGGAACACGCTCCTTGGCGATCAATGCATTTGTCACCACGTTGTTGTGTGAGAGCATCACGCCCTTTGGAAGTCCAGTTGTTCCAGAGGTGTAAATGATGGTTGCGAGATGTTCTGGCAAGACTGCTTCACTTCGTGCGTCAAGATCGGCTTGGTTTTTTTCGCCTCCTCCTTCTAACATCTTTTTCCATGAGTCAGCGCCCGCGACGTTCTCAAATGTATAGATGCCCTTTAAAGAGGGGCATTCATCTTTTACAGCCTGTACCTTCGCAAATAGCTCCGCATTAGACACAAAAACGAATGTTGTTTCGCTGTGATTGATAATGTATTTGTAATCTGCCTCTGTCATGGTGGGGTAGATCGGCACGTCAATGCCCCCTGCTTGCATAATCGCGTGGTCCATGACATTCCACTCACACCTGTTGTTGTGTGAAATAAGCGCAACCTTATCGCCAACGTTCATTCCCAATTCAATCAAACCGCGTGAGGCCCTGTCCACTTCCGCTACGAATTCTTTCGTGGAGTAGCTCAAAGCCTTGCCACTTCCATCGTTGGGCATAGATAGCATCACATCTAGTGGATTATGCGCTAGCTGATATTTTGGGAAATCAAAAAGTCTGGTTGGATTTTTCATAGTTCAAATTATTTGGAACAAATTACAACAGTTCACCACATTGATTGCAGTACTTCGCATTATCGTCATGCTTGTCAGCATTGCAATTGTCACAAACCTGCGTATTGGTATTGGGTGTGTGGTTATTGGCAACGACAAGTTCTGACCCTATAATTCCAGTGGGAACAGCAATGATTGCATAACCGATGAGCATGATAATCGACGCAAGGGTTTGACCTAATACGGTGACAGGAACGATATCTCCATACCCGACAGTTGTGACTGTTACGATGGCCCAGTAGATGCTCCTGGGAATACTTGTGAACCCATTTTCCCCATGCTCCACGATGTATACCATGGTGCCTAAAAGCGTTACCAATACGAGGACTGCTCCCAGAAACAAAAGGATCTTATTGCGAGCGCCCCATAATGCATTTTTTAAAACGCTGGCCTCTTGGATAAAACTGACCAATTTGAGGACCCTAATCACTCTCAGTAATCGAAGCACTCTAATCACCATTAAACTTGTGGCACCTGGGATGAATAACTCTAGAAAAGTAGGTAATATGGCCAGTAAGTCGATGATCCCATAGAACGAAAAGATGTACCCACTTTTGCGTTTTACAGCGATAATTCGAAGGATGTACTCAAGTGTAAAGAGGCCGGTGAAAAAGTACTCAATGTACCTCAGTAAAGATCCATATTCTGCTTTTATGCCGGGTACGCTTTCGAGCATGACCACCCCTACACTTAAAACGATTGCCCACAACAAGATTACGTCGAACAGCTTGCCCTTAGAGGTGTCTGCTTCAAAGATAATGTCGTGTAGTTTCTTTCGAGTCATATGCGAATGTAGTGAACTTTTATAGCAGAACGAAAAACGGTGTTATTTGTGCGTTATGCAAAAAAAGGAGAGACTGTAATTTCTTTAGATCCTCGCGTGTGAAGGTAAAAGCCTTCTCCGGATTTTGCGCCCAGCTTCCCTGCCATCACCATGTTTACAAGCAGGGGACAAGGCATGTACTTCGATGAACCAAGTCCGTCATGAAGAACGCGCATGATTGACAGGCAGATGTCGAGTCCGATGAAGTCAGCGAGCTGGAGGGGACCCATGGGGTGCGCCATGCCAAGCTTCATGACGGTGTCGATTTCCGAGACTCCTGCGACACCTTCGTTAAGGGTGATAATCGCTTCGTTGATCATGGGCATGAGGATGCGGTTTGCGACAAATCCAGGGTAGTCATTGACTTCCACAGGAGATTTCCCCAGTGCAGAACTCAGTGACATGATTTCAGAACATGTGTCGTCTGATGTCGCATAGCCACGAATGATTTCAACAAGTTTCATGATCGGCACAGGATTCATGAAGTGCATCCCGATGACTTTGTCAGGACGATTTGTCGCAGATGCGATCTCCGTAATTGAAATCGACGATGTATTTGTCGCCAGGATACAGTGTGGTGGAGCAAGTGCATCTAAATCTCGAAAAATCTTGAGCTTCAAGTCCAAGTTTTCTGTCGCCGCTTCGACAACCAAATCGGCATTTACGACAGAAGCTGACATGTCAGTCGAGGTATCGAGACGCGCCAGGGTGTCCGCTTTCTCACCTTCAGTGAGACGTTCTTTCGACACCAAACGACTTAGATTCTTGTCAATGGTCGCTGTTGCTCTTGAGAGCGCTTCAGACGACATATCCACAAGCGTGACGGGGTGTCCTTTTTGAGCAAAAACATGGGCAATGCCATTCCCCATTGTTCCAGCACCTATTACAGTAATTGCTTTCATGAGATAAAGTTGATTAGCCCTTTTTCGTCGCCTTATTGCCACCCGCTTTCGATGGTGCAGCCTTTGCTGAAGGTCTCTTCTTTGCGACTGGTTTATGCGCTACGTGCTTTTTCTTCGCTGCAGGCTTCTTCTTTGCCTTGGTGGTGCTGTCTTTTTTTGCATCTTTTTTATCACCGTCTTCACCATCTTTAGGCTCTTCAGGGTCAAATGGCAGCGCTTTTTGATCGGTTAAAATATTGTACCACTGGACCAGTTTGCGAAGGTCAGAAGAATACACACGGTCGTGATCTAAATTTGAAATGATACTGTCTACAAAATCCTTAATGTCTTGTGGCGAAGAATTGTGAGAGAGCACTGCCGCCCCCTTGTTTTTCTTATGCATTTTTAGAAGAATCTCCTTTAAAGGAACATCGTCTTCAAGGGTATACATCGTGATGTCGTTGAGACTACTTACACGGATAGACCCGGGAACGCTTGTGCGCTTGCCGTCTAACATGCTTTCAACGACAAGGTTCTTTGCCGATGAGGCAAGAACTTTAAATAATCCGGGCTTGCCCGAAATGGCGAGTACTTCTGAAATCTTCATTCTTTTGTATTGTATAGTGGCGAAAGTACGAAGAAAGTCTACTTTTTAATGACTTTCATATTTCGGGATTGCCTTGAGGACTTCTATGGGCTGTGAAGGGTCTGTCGCAACGACATAGTGTTGGAGACCATTTGTGAGGAGCAGGGTAGGGACTTTAAGCACAAGGTTGTACCGTGCAGCTTGGTCAAGCGCGGTTTGACCTAAAGGGATGGAAGGCGCTTTGCACTCGGCCAATAAGATGGGGTTTCTGTCACGGTTGAAGCAGACCAAATCGGCACGTTTTGACAAATCATTGAGGATGAGCGTATGCTCTACAGCCATGAGCCCCATGGGGTATCCCAAATCTTCTGAGAGGTGGTAAATCAGGTGTTGACGCACCCACTCTTCGGGCTCAAGGGCCACCCATTTGCGCCTGATTAAGCAGAGGATCTCATCGTGTTTCTCTCCTTTTCGCGCGACAAGCGTCGGTTGGGGGAGGTTTAATTTGGGGAGATCAGCTTGTCTAGACATGGTGCGAAGTTAGAGATTGAAGGTCTTAACTTCGCCCTATGGCTCACAGGCAAATTATACGTAACATTCAGTCGGGTAAATTTGCGCCTATCTATGTCCTTCACGGAGAGGAATCCTTTTTTATTGAGGAGATCACGAAGGTTTTGTTGGCGTGTACCGTTGATGAAGCGTCGAAAGATTTTAATGAAACTGTGGTGTATGGTCGGGATACGGACATCAATCAAATCCTGGCTTCTGCGAGACGGTTCCCCATGATGGCAGAACGACAACTCGTACTTGTGAAAGAAGCCCAAGATTTGAAGTGCTGGAAGCGCAAAGATGAACTTGAAAAGTTGGCTGCGTATGCAGAGTCTCCGGTGTCGAGTACGGTGTTGGTTTTTGCGTATATGAATAAAAAGATTGACGGCAGATCGAAGGCTGTCAAAACGTTGTCTAAAAATGGCATCCTGTTTTTAAGCGAGAAAGTCAGGGATTACAAACTGTCTCAGTGGATCACTTCCTATGTTCAGGATCAGGGATTAACCCTCAATGGTCAAGCCTCACAGCTGCTCTCAGAATATCTGGGCAACGATTTAAGAAAAGTGGTCAATGAAATTTCAAAACTCAAAATTTCTTTGCCTGCAGGGAGTGCGGTCACCTCTGAAGTCATTGAGAAACACATCGGAATCAGCAAAGACTACAACGTTTTTGAATTGCAGCGCGCTCTGGGTGTCAAAGACGTGGGGAAGGCGTCTCGCATCGTCAATCACTTCGAGGCAAACCCGAAGAGCAATCCCTTGGCGATGGTTATTCCGGTACTTTCAGCCTATTTCTCGAAGCTTTTTGTCTACCATGGGTTGAAAGATAAATCGCAACAAGCTGCAGCCAAATCCATGGGGTGCAGTCCTTATGCTGTTCGAGATTATTCTGCAGCATCAAGGGTTTATGAGGTCAATAAAATCGCCCGAATCTTCAGTTATCTCCGTGAAGCAGATCGGAAATCGAAGGGCCAAGGGAATGCGACAATCTCTGAAGGGATGATTCTACGCGAAACAATTTTTAAGATCCTCCATTAAGTGATTGGAAATTGACCGTACTGAGTTTGGCATAATCTATGCTAACTTGCAATCCTGTAAGATTAAGACACACTAAGAAATGCATATGACACTTAAGACTATTTCCCGTTCAGCAGCGACAATTGTTGCTTTGGTAGCTTTGACTTTGAGTCCCTACGCTCAGACGTTTAATTTGGTTCCGAACAGTGGGTTCGAGGACACGAATATTAAGAAGTTGCGTTCTTATGGCCAAATGGAAGAGGTGAGCACGGATTGGTTTTCTGCGACGGAGGTTCCGGCAGATGTATATGGAGACGGCGCAAAGGGTGATAAGATCGGGGTCCCGACCAATGATTATGGCACACAGGAGCCAGCTGGCGGTCTGTGTTATGCTGGATTTAGAGCGTATTCGAAAGATCCCCGCCTGCAGCGCAGTTATTTGGAGGTCAAATTGCCTCAGATGTTAGACCGAGATGTGATGTACTGCGTGTCGTTTGATATCAGTTTGGCCGATCTAAGCAGATATGCGGTCAATGACATCGGCGTCATTGTCAGTGACAGAAAAATTGAGCAGCCGAATCTCGGAGATATGATTTTACAACCTGATGTCAAGCAGAAGACAAACAAAGTCTTTCAGTTTACCGAAGGATGGGAGAAGTTTTGCGGAACGTTTGTAGGAACGGGTCAGGAAGAATACATCGTTATCGGATGTTTCGGAAGTCGTTCTGAGATGACCATAGAAAAAGTAAAACGTCCGATGGGTCTGACTGGACCCCAACTGAGCCATGCTTATTATTTCATTGACAACGTCGAGATTGTTGAGATTCAAGCCAAATCACAATGTGTATGTTCCGCAGTTGAGGAGAGAGACATGGACTTGGTGTATGGGTCTTCTTCCGTTCAAGACGAGGACATGACAGATGTCGAAAAAATAAATGCAAGTGCGATTTACTATGCATTCCTAAAGCGTACACCTACAGGTTCTGGAAAGCAGACTGTCGCCGATATCGCGGCCATCCTCAAGGCAAACCCGAGTATGAGAATAAACATTGTGGGCCATTGCGACGATGATGAAGCAAGTGAGGGGAAAATCAATGCACGCTACAAAATGATTGGCAAGAATCGCGGAGATCAAATACGTCGCATGCTTGAAGCTGCAGGCGTTCCTGCTTCACAAGTCTCTGTTTCGGATATCGGAGCAAAAGATCCTGCAAACTCTCGTGACACCGACATCAGTCGTGCTCAAAACCGACGCGTCACGTTCGAGGTTAATTAAAGAATCTGACTGCGCTTAACCNGCGTAGTGGACTTTATTTCTGTANNCTTTCGGNACCATCAGCATCGCGATGAAGGCCAGAGAGAAGAGGATGATCATCGCGAGGATTGACTCCCTCATCGAGCCTGTGTAGCCTTCGATATACCCCCATCCGAACATCCCGATAATCAGACCTCCCTTTTCGAGGACTTCGTAGAAACTGAAATATGAGGCGGGGTCATTCGTTTTAGGAAGAATCTTTGAGTAGGTCGCTCGGTTTAAGCTTTGTGTGCCTCCCATCAGAAACCCTATCGCTCCTGCTGCCACATAGAACCCCATTTTCGTTGTCGCGAAGAAATAGGCATACAAACACAACGCAGCCCATCCGGCGATACAGCTCATCAGTGCTTTGATGTTTCCAATTCTTCGACTCACCGCACTCACACCAAACGCTCCTGGAATGGCGAGAAGGTTCACCACGAATATGGTAATGATAAGCTCGGCTTCATTAAGTCCCACCTCTTTAATCCCGAACGAAGAAGCCATGATAATAATGGTCTGTATGGCCATGCTCATTACAAAAAACGCCACCAGAAATCTTTTGAGATGGATATACCCTTTCAGCTCGCGAGCCACCCCGACGAGCTCTTTAAATCCTTGCGCCAGAATATTTCCGGGCGGCAAATCTTTGATTTCACTTTCTGGCAGGGCATTGAATGTGATGTGGGCAAACCCAAACCACCACAAGCCCACAAGGACGAAGCAAAACGTTGTCGTATGCGAGCCTACTCCGATGATCATCCCCGCACAGATCACGAGTATGATCAGCGAACTCCAGTAGCCCATGGCGTACCCTTTTGCACTCAACTTATCGTGTTCTTCTCTNGGCGCTATCTCAGGCAGGAAGGCATTGTAAAACCCCACACTCCCCCAAAACCCCAGGCTCGCAAGGAAGAACGGTACCATACTTAATTCCAAATGATCGGCATCAAACCAGTATAGCCCCACACATCCCGCCGACCCGACATAGCAGAAAATCCGCATGAACAGTTTCTTTTTCCCGGCATAGTCTGCGAGCCCGCTCAACAGGGGGCTGATGATGATGATGACAACGAAACTGGTCGCCAGGACATAGCTGTACAGCTGCGTNTTGACGAACTCCATCCCNNAAAACATCACGTTGTCCGTCCCGTCTATGATCTTTCCTTCCGCATCTTTTTCAGAGGTCACGCTGTTATAAAAGACTGGGAAAATNGCCGTGGTNATGACGAGTGAGTACACATTGTTTGCCCAATCGTACATCGNCCATCCCCACTTTACTTTTTCTGGCCCTTCTTTTTTGAAAATCTTTAACATGTGCGACAAGATAGTGTTAACTCGCGTATACCTTTGCGCTAGAAATAAATCCTGATGAAGAATTACGATGTTGTTGTGGTTGGAGGCGGTATTGTAGGGGCGGCTACGTTTTACAAGATGCAGAAAAGATTCCCTGATAAGGTNATGNTGCTNATTGATAAAATGCCTTCCCTTGCTGCACACCAAACNGGTCACAACTCTGGCGTTATTCATTCTGGACTTTACTACAAACCGGGATCTCTGAAGGCTGAGAACTGTGTCAAAGGCAGACATGAGCTCGTCCGTTTTGCAAAAGAGCATCACGTCCCACACGATGTCTGTGGCAAGGTGGTCGTTGCGGCAAACGCGTCGGAAATGGGGTCTCTGAATAAAATCCACGGCTTGGGCCTTGAGAATAAAATCGAAGGTATCGAACTGATCAACTCCGACCAGCTCCGCGACATCGAACCTGAATGTAGGGGAGAGGCGGCGCTTTGGGTGCCGTGTACCGGCATCATAGATTTTGTTTCTGCGACAAAGAAAATGGTTGANGTCGCNCTTNGCATCCAGCCGCTTTCCGCCGTTCACCTTTCTGAGGAAGTCTTGGATTTCACCCCTGAAGGTGAGGGCACGCTTGTGACGACCTCCAAGGCCAAATATGTGACGAAACACCTGATCGTGTGTGGTGGCCTCCAAGCTGACCGTCTCGCAAAAAAAGACGGNGTCAAACTTCGTGAGAAAGTCGTCGGNTTCCGTGGTGATTACTACGAACTNAACGACCACGCCAAGCATAANATCCGNAACCTCATCTATCCCGTCCCNAATCCCGANTTCCCTTTCCTTGGCGTNCACTTCACCNNNATGACGAATGGCGAAATCGAGTGTGGCCCTAACGCCGTCTTCACCTTCAAGCGCGAGGGCTATGGAAAAACCGATTTCAACCTGCGCGACACCGCCGATGCGCTCGGGTATTCAGGAACTTGGAAGCTGTTCTTCAACAACGTGAGTTTCGGCATCAACGAATACCGCCGGGCGTTTTCAAAACGTCTGTTCCTGAAAACCCTTCAACATCTCGTTCCTTCCCTCACCATGGACGACCTCCGTCCCGGGAGATCTGGCGTTCGTGCGATGCTTCTCAATCAGCAGGGCGATACAGGTGACGATTTCCGCATCGAGACCACCGACCGCAGCATCCATGTCCTCAACGCGCCCTCTCCAGCTGCGACCGCTGCGCTCGCCATAGGCGACTACGTCGCCGATCGGTTTGCAGAACGGTTTGCGTGAAGTTGACGCCAGACGTTCTTTTTGCGATAAAATTCCGTTAAAACGACTTTAATGTCACTTAATGTCATTAAAAGCATTTAAAGCGCACTAAAGTTGCGTAAAGATCGGGAACATGAAGTAATATTGACTGAAACGACCTTAGTTGATCACCACCTTCTTTACTGCAATTCCACAGCTCGTTTTTGCTTTGACGATGTATGCACTGAGTGCTGATTGCGTGGGGATGTTCAAAACCACTGAAAGGGTGTTGACGTCTGATAGATCTAAGAGCGTGCGTCCCATCATATCAACGACCAAGACTTCATCGATGTCGCAATTGGCGCGAAGTACACCGGACCTTTCCAAGGTCAATTCAATCTCTGCACTGAATTCGCTGAAAACCTCCTCTACAGCATTCACGAAATCTATATTTTCAGTCGTGATTGAGCATCCATACTCGTTGGTGATGACTGCGTAATACGTTCCGGAGGGGTCGGAGTTTTCTAGGCACGCTTCGTCTTCGCCCATATCCGTTAAGTCGATGTTGAACCACTGAACTGAAATGTTCTCAGAGGATTCAATACAAATTTGAGAGGTACCTTCCTCAATGTCATCATAAACAACGATGTCGTATTCTCCTACGCTAGGATAGATTACAAATTCGGCGGTAGAAACCTCATAGCAACTTGAACCGATTTCGCCTAGGGTGTAAGTGATAATATAGGTTCCAGGGTCGAGCAGGGAAGGGTTGAAGGAGCCTGATATTACACCTGTTCCAGACCAACTCCCCCCAGGGGTCGCCGCTTCAAGCGCTATAGATTCCGCATCGGCACAGAACGGGCCTTGAGTGAGAATCGACGCGTCGCAGGGCAGGTTTTCTTCAAAGAAGTCGTAGACCATAGTTACGTCGTCTAAGCCAGGAATGGGTGCGCCGTTTGTGTTCGTCCATCCAGAAAAACTCTCGGTGTCTGTCGCATTGGGGTAGGGCAGGATCTGACCNGTAGAAGCTCTCCANAGTACNAGTGTAAAACTNTCTCCNCCCGAAATCCCTTCATCAATCTCNGGGCTCGTNGCNTCATCTCCGTAGATGGGCAGATTNAGGTATGCGATGTTTTCGTTCATCACGAGAGCTGCTGCCCCCGCACAATTTCCGTCCATGTCGAAGGCGGCTATCCAGTCGTCTCCCGTAGCGGGAATTCCGTTGATGGTGGCTTGGCCGTACATCGTTCCGGANGCATTTGTCGGGAAGACATTGAACTCAGAAGGTTGGGCGTTTGCCAAACCTACACTTAAGCACAGTATAAGACACAGTCCTAAAATATTTCTCATGTCGCTATCTAGAAGTTTTGACCACCTTCTTCGATGAAACTTCTTTTCCATCTACAAAAAGGCTTATTGCAAACGTACCTGATTCCAGATGAATTGTCGACACTTTGTATTCGTGATTTCCTTCTGGCAGCGTTCCTTGAAAAACTTCCAATACTTCTCTTCCCAGGGCGTCTGTCATCACGACGCGTACGGGACTTTCTTCATAAATCGAGAAAGCGCACGTTGTGGCATCGGATACGGGGTTGGGATAGATTTGGAATTCTGAAAGTTCAAAGCTTAACGCCAATTCGTTGCGACTCATATCTCCAGCAAAAATGACGTTCTGATCTGCTTTGGCACCGAGGTACACAAAACTTATCTCTGCTCCTGGGAGTATTCCTTCCGTTCGCGATGTGTGTGGATCGTCTCCGTAGATTACAGAAGTCATCAAATACCCTTCAGCATTGACTTCCATTTCACCTATGACCTCTCCTGCTGCAAAAATCTCCACCACACTTCCTTCTGCCAAATCACACCTTCCGTAGAAGATTTCAAAAGCAGGGGAAAGTCCTTTCGAGGAATTTTCCAGTTCTGGCATCAAGATATCTCCGTCGGTTCCGTTGACGGTTTTTACCCAGTACCCAAATCCATTTTGCATCTCTAAAAGCGTCTGTAGGAAAGGCAATCCATTTGGATCATATACCAGCACACCTTCATCGAATCCTGTAACATAAAGCAAGTTTCCTTCTGCGATCATCTCTGCGAAGAACGCTTCTGGTGACGCTTCCTCTTGAGGCGCGTATCCGATGAGGTTCCATCCCATATCCAGTCCAGGCATAAACGTATCAGACATCGGTGATCCTTCTACCACGAGGGTATCTGCGGCTCCCACTTTTACCCAATACCCAAATCCAGGATCTACCGAACCTAGGGTATTCAAAAACGCAAGGCCTTCAGGATCGTAATACGTGACGCCGCCTTGGAAGCCTATGACGTAATCTAAATTCCCCGGCAATAAACCGCCGAATACAGCATCCATATCTGCATCCTCAGGAATCCGATCTGTCGAGATGAGGTTCCATCCTTCTACGAGTGGGATCAGGTCTCCTTGTCCTATAATCTCTACTGTAGCCGTAGCTATAGAAGAAGCGTTTCCGTGGATATCAAAGTGCACCGCTTCGTAGGTATATACATTCCCTGGAAGTACGGTCTCGTCTAATGTGAGGGTGTCGCCTGTTACGGTCGCTTCGAATCCACTTACACTTGTGATGACAGTATATGCATAGTCTTCTTCTTCCGGTTCACCCCAAAATATCTGTGCGACCANNNCTCCNNNNTCNNCTTCTACAGGCATCCCCATCAATTCAGGTGGGTTGGGGGCGAGGTTGTCTTCGGAACAAGCNCCTACCACATCGGACACCCAGTANATNTTNTCGTCCGTGGTATGTGCGATTACAATGAAATTTGACAGGCACGCTGGCTCTTCCGGATATGAATTGATTAACGTCTCCGCGGTATATCCATATTGCGCAAATCCTTGGGCGGGTANGGTGCCTATCTGCTCCCAGTTTCNATCTCCGACAGAAATAACGACGTCGCTACCCAAATCTAAATCTCTCCAAATTGAATAGTGCGTCACATTAAATCCCAGTCCCCCGAAATCGAACGGAGACGCAGAAAAATGTATTCCTACATATCCTCCTTGGTCCCCCGGTATATCGAACATATCCGTGATGGATACCGATCCGTTCGGAGGCGCTTGTCCTCCCCAGTATTCATTTGCGGGACCTCCATACATTCCCATATCCGCCCTCGAGCTCCCCAGTCCATAAGGTATATGAGCATCCTGTTCCCAAGGCATACCACCATCTACGCAGGGCGAGTACGGATCGAGATGTCCGTTATCGTCTGCCAAAGCGGGATCGGTCCCGATACATCCATCTCCCCACGCGAAATCTATCGACGTCTGCAAAGCATTGATTCCTTGCNCGTTTGTGNAGCTCACGGCGTATACATTCGATGTCACCATTTGNGGTACCCCTCCATTAAACCAAATGATACTGTTATCCACAGTAGAAAACTGGCTNGTATTGATCCCATATCCTCCATTGTGAATGATGTTACAGTAATTTAAATCTACGGCTCCANATGTATTAATCCCCGCNCNTCCATTATANCCNAGCAAGCAATTNTCTANCCTACACGTTCCANTACTTCCCATCTCTATCGCATCCCCACCATTGTCTCTCACGAAAGAATAATCCGCCTCGAGATGGCAATTACTCCCTGTNAGACGGAANCCGTCACTGGAGTTNTCNTTGNTGCGNNTTTGNTATAAAATGACGCTAGAATTCGANCCNGTAGCAANNACTCCGTTTCCNGNATTACCNATCCATTCGGANGAATCTGCNTCTAGAGTTAANGNCCCNNNAATGTCGATTCCNGTACCGCCGTTGTTACTTACTTCATCAACATCACTATTCCATGATACGTTTCCATCAATGTCCAAGCCTTTACCACCATTCGAGCTGACAATGTCATTCTGTGAAACCCATTCTAGATTTCCAATAAGATCCATGCCCTCAGATCCATTTCCCGTTATAATATCGTTGCTAGAATTCCACACCAAATCTCCCTCTATCTGATACCCCTGCGTACCATTGTTCTCGACGATTGAATTTTCAGTATTTAAGATTATATCGTCAGTCAGTATGTAAACCCCATCTAAGTCATGCCCTGAGATCGTAGAATTCGTCATCGTGACACTCACGTGGTCAGCATACAGCCCAAGTCCGTGGCTGTCTTTTTGACGAGCGTCATTCCCTAGAAGCTGACTGTTTTCAAGCACAACATTTATTGAGTCATTCACGGAGTGGAAATCTCCTGTAAAAGTTGAGTTGTATAGCTCGATTCCGCCGGTGCTTAGAGATTTGGCTTCGGCCGAAACACTGAGTTCCTCAGTCCAAGAGATATTAGTAAAGTAATAATCACTAGCTGAAATTTCTTGTATTGATAATGGGTCATCAAATCCAGGGTAAGAGCTTGTAGTGATCATGAAATCATCAATTCTACAATGAGAATAATATCTATAGTAGTATTCGAATCTAAATTGAGCTGTTACAGTTCCTTCAGGGGGTGTAAGAGAAAAGCTATTGTCATACCATTGATTATCAGTGTTGTAATCATCCTCACCTATTTGCGTCCAACCTCCTCCATTATATCGTACAGAGTATCTCATCCATCTATCATATGCGTAAAAATCCATCTGTGTTCTGAAGCCAACACTTTCAAATGATTCACCTCCGACGGCTGTGAACGTTGGAGAATATATGTATGTTGTATGATTATAATTAGAGCTACCTTGACCATAGACACTATATGTGCCGATTTGATCCCAGGAATTCACTAGACCTCCTCTTGTCCAGTCTTGCCCAACATTATCACTAAAATCCTCAGAGTATTTACCTACATGATTAGTCCAATTTTCATTATTATATAAAATATTTACTCTTTGTACATTTGATAAAGTATCAAGCCAATATGCAAGGTCATCATTAGAAAGTGGGTTGAGTTCTTTAAAATCTCTGTAGTCCCTATCAATAAACTCAAACTCATTCGCCTCGGTTAAATCGGTGTAGTTGAGGACGACGTTTTCAGAAGGGGAGTGCGAAATGAATTCGCCCAGAGAAATGGTTACGGGAGATTCAGATGTTCCGTTAGAGATAAAACTTCCGTGAACTTCGATGTCGTATTCTCCGCCTTGAATTAAAACACCCGCTTCTACGTCCAGGGTACACCCTTCGGGTATGACGATGTTGTCTATGAGTTGGTATGGGGAGTTTATGAGAGACCAAGTTCCACAGACTTCACCTGAGACGGCTGAGATAGCTGTTATAGAACAGTGTACTTCTAGAGTTGGGTTGAAAGGGTCTGTAGTGTATATCACAATATCTACTTCGTAAATTCCACTGAATTCTGAATAGAATTGAATAGGTAAATAAGCAGTATCACCTGCAGCTATCGTCATTCCAGCATCTGCAAATATTACCGGATTGTTAGATGTTATGGAATCTATGTATAACGTCCCGAGCCCTGTTGATGCAATAGGTAATCCTAATGATTCAAGACTGTTAACAGATCGAGTTCCGAAATCCAAAGTGTCTAGTAGCAGCACGGATTCGGGCAATGTGCCTTCTGCAGATAAGTCTATGGTATCAACTCCAAAAACAGAGCCTGTAGCAATTAGTTCTATATCAAAGAAGGCTACGGAAGCTGGATTGAAGTTTAGTGTCGTCGTCGCGGTACCTTCTCCAGGGACAGTTATTGGGTTGTCTTCTATAGAAAAAGGTAATGTAATCCCTGAGAATGTTACATCTTGAGATACGACGAGCGTATTCGTTATTGTAAGCTCTACTGATGATGTTGAGTCTATAGTAGTAGGCTGAAAGGAAAGAGTATCTACAGTAAAGGATATTTGTGCTGACCCTAAACCCGGTAGGGTTAGAGCCAACACAAACATCGATAGTATGGACTTAAAGGTCTTCATACAACAGTTTTTTATTTAGTCTTCACGACTCTTTCACTAGAAACTTCTACGCCATCTACCGTGAGGCGGATCGCGTAAGTTCCAGCAGCCAAGTCGCCAGCGTTAAATTCTATAATCTGTATACCTTCCGTACAGGCTCCACGATCAAGGATTGCAAGCACTCGGCCTTGGATATCTAAAAGCTCAACCAATACGTCGCCTTTCTCTAGTAGCGTATAGCTGATGTTAGAAGTCGTAGTTATAGGGTTTGGGAATACAGTTAGAGAAGCTTCTAGTTCCGTGAACGCTAGGTTGAGCTTTACGTGCTCCATTTCGCCTTTGAACGACTCGCCTTCCATCTCTACAATAGAACCGTGGAAGCTGAAACGCAAAGCATCGCCAGGGCGAAGGCCATAGATTCCAAGTTCATCTTCGTAGACGGCCCCAGTCATGAGGTATCCTCCAGGAAGGATCTCTAAACGGGACACTGTATTTCCGCGAGCGTTAATCACATTGACATACTCTCCCGCAAAGGCTTCCAAGTTCGACGTTCCATTGAGGACAGCATAGCGAGGGTTTGCGATTGAAGTGACATCGTCTCCTACAGTGGGAGCGAGTACGCCTCCTTCTGTCGCTACTGCCGACTTCACCCAGTACCCAAACCCATTGCGCATCTCTGTCAATGTATTTAAGAAAGGAAGTCCGTTGGGATCGTACACCTGCACGCCTTGGTCAAACCCAGTGACGTAGATTAAATCTCCGTTAGAATATAGATCCTCGAATACAACCTCCGGAGCGACTCCTGAATCATAGGTGTGTCCTACGAGGTTCCATCCTTCGTTTAAAGGAGGTAAGTATCCTTCGCTCAATTGAACTCCCTGAACGTTTAATACATCATCGGCGAAGACCTTCACCCAATATCCATATCCGTTGTTCAAATCTCCAAGAGAGTTTAAGAACGCCAATCCGTTCGGGTCATAGAACTGTACCCCAGAATTAAACCCAGTCACGTATTGAAGGTTTCCTTCTGAGAGTCCACCAAATACAGAGGCTACGTTTGCATCTGATGGGATGCGGTCTGTAGAAATCAGATTCCATCCTGCGTGCAGAATGATTTCATCCGATCCCGCTGCAGTCTCGAGAGTTAGAGAAGAAGGGTCAGACGCATTTCCATTCACGTCGAAGTGAATCGCGGTGTATGTATATGTCCCACCGAGTTCTACTGTAGCGTCAACTGACAATGTATCTCCAGAGATATCAGACGTAAATCCAGCATCCGAAGTGATTTCTGTATATGCGTAATCTTCCTCAAAAGGAGAGGTCCACATGATTTGGATATCACCTGTTTCAAGCACCATCCCTTCTAGCTCAGGCTCGTTGGGAGCAAGGTTGTCTTCCGACTCTCCACACATGACATTAGAGTACCAGTATGTTTCTTCTTCATCCGTATGTGCAACGATTGTATAGCAGCTGTTGAACGTTCCGAAGGTATTGGTGTTTCCTAACGTAGAAGCTTGATACGCATATCCGTTGAAGCTTTGTGAAGGCATGTCTCCTAAAAGTTCCCAAGAACCTTCATCTAGAGTAGATATCGATGTTCCTGTTGGATCGTAGTGTCTCCAAAATGCATAGTGAGTGACATTTTGAGGAATGAGGGTATTGTCAAATGCACTTGCATCGAATGACAATCCTACGACACTTCCCTGATCTTGAGGGCTATCCGTAACACTTGAAATCTCTGGCGCTCCATCTGGCGCCAATGTTCCACCCCATCCCGCATTGTTTGGTCCTCCATATGCACCTTTGTCGGCTCTTAACCCACCGATTCCATATGGCATATGCTGGTCAGTATGCCAAGGCATAGCTGAGTCTACAGCGGGTGAGTAAAGCTCAAGTTGGTAGGAGCCTTCTTGGAATTGAGGATAATTACCAACATAATTGTACTCCAACAATAAATTGTTAGCGCTATAATAACCTTCATTATTGGAAATAATGCTGTTATGTATGAGCGAAGGGCCATTGGATGTTGCTTCCAAACCAAAACCAGAGTTATTTGCAATTGTCACATAGTGAAGGTTTACATCTGATCCATTCGTTTCTAAGCCGTTATCACCATTTTCAACAACAACAGTATTGTTAAGAATTAGCGCTCCACTTTCAACGTTTATGTTTATTCCATCTTCTTGGTGGCCACGGACGTAAGTATGTGAGAGTTCAATATTGGCACTTGAGGCGTTAATTGTAATACCCGACGATTCAGAGTTTTCTATTGTTGAATTAGCAATATCAACCGAGCTGTTTTTATAAACCTCTAGTGACGAGAGAGTACTTTCTTCTATTATAAGACTTAATTCATCGGTAGAATTATCAGACCCACCTGGAACGAGTTGATAAATCTTGAATGATTGACCTTCCCAATCTATTTGTCCTTCCGTCGTCCAATAGGTGCCATAGTATTTAAAGTCTATTCTACTTCCAGCAGTCAAAAACTCATAACTATGAATAACGTCTTTTCTCCAGTCATAAGTATCAGGACCTTGACTTTGAGAA